>JADJUC010000003.1 GCA_016710885.1 Candidatus Proximibacter danicus | reverse complement strand
TCGTCACTTCAGCCCGAAGAAATCGCGGATGCGCTGCACGATGGCTGCACGGTGCGCGGCGCGCTCGCTTTCGCTTTGCGCCTTGCGGTACTCGTTCTGCATTTCGTCGATTTGCTGCAGGCGTTGCGCCAAAATGTGCGACATGCTTTCGGCCAGTACCGGGCGGGCACGAATGATGTCTTCAAAACCGGCCTTGTCGAGGCGATAACACTCGATATCGGTGCTGGCGACCACGGTTGCTGACCGTGCGGCGCCGGTCATCAGCCCCATTTCGCCAAAGACGCTACCACGCGGAAGGTGGGTGAGCAGGCGCCGTTCGCCTTCGGGCGTTTCCCAATAAACATCGGCTTCGCCGCTGACGATGATGTAGAGCCAATGCGCCACCGCGCCCTGACGTGTAATGACCCCGCCCTTGGCAAACGGGGCATGGACCAGGCGCTCAGCCATCTTGTGGCGCTCGTTTTCATCGATGGTAGCAAAGAGCTCGATGCCGGACAGTGCTTGCAGGCGGCGCGCCAGTTCGCGCTGCCAGACTGCCTCGCGGTGCGAATCTCCCTCCTGTACCAAATGCACGACCTGGTCAGACAAGGCCAGACGCCAGCCGTTGCGCTGTATCGTTGCCAGCAGATGGGTGCGCACGGCGGAGTCGGTCGGGTCGTCGTCGCGCGGGTCGATCAGCCAGTAGCGCAGCGCGTAGCGCACCGAACCGTCCGCGAACTCCATGGCAACGCACGAAGGCGCCGGGTTGTGGGCAACATTGGCAATTTCGGCGTCGGCCACCGCGCGCTCGGCCGCCGCGATGACCAGGGACGGATTGATGCTGTAGTCGATGTTGAACCAGATCCACCGCCGCCAGCCCGCGACGCCGACATCCTTGTCGGCAATCACCGAGAACTTGCCCTTCATCAACTGGCTGTTCGGCACCACGACTTTTTCACCATTGCGCGTGAGAATCGCCGTATAGCGCCACTGGATCTCGACGACCTTGCCGGAGAGGTCGTCCATCTTCACCCAGTCGCCGATCTCCAGCGAGTTGTCCAGCTGCAGCGCGAGACCGCCGAGAATGTTGCCAAGCGTGTCCTGCATGGCGAAGGCCAGGACCGCCGTGATCACGGCCGAGGTGGCGACAAGGCTGGAAAGCTCGACACCGGCATAGGACAGCCGGACCAGCGCCCACAGCGCATAGCCGGCGATGACGACGATGTCTTCAAGAATGCGCGGCGTCCGGACATGCAGGGCCGGCAACAGCACGCGGAACATCACCAACCCGGAGAGGCGGATCAGCACCAGCCCGAGGCCGAGCAGCGTCGCCTGATGCAGGGCGGCGGCAATCGTCACTTCATGGCGAACGGCGAAGACCGCGGCAACGACATCGAGCAGCAGCCAAAAGGCAAAGAAGAGCAAGGTATGCCTGAGCGTAGTACGGCCGTTGCCGAGGAAGCGATAGAGCACCGCCGCCATCAGCGCCGTGCTGCCGATGACGTAGGGTGTTTCATCCCGCCACAGGGTGGCGATCAATTCGTTCATGTGGAAAGCTGCCTTGCATAGGATTTGACCAGCGGCCACTGACGCCGGCTCACCGGCAGTTTTTCGGCAATATCGCGCACCAGCGCCAGCCAGTGGGTATCGGCATCGTCGGCACTGTTCCGCTCGAAGCCGACGATGGCCTCGCGCGCAACCAGCACGCTGCGGTGCAGACGGATGAAGCGCACGGCAAATTCGGTCTCGAGATGGGTCAGCGATTCGTCGAGCAGGTATTCGCGTTCATGCGTGCGTGCCGTGACGTATTTGAGGTCGGCTTTCAGGTAAAGCACTTCAGCCACCGGGATCAGCAGCAGACGACCGCGCTCGTGGCAGGAAAGATGGCTGCGCCCCTCCGGTTGCAAACCCTGCAGCACGGCCAGCGCTGGTGGATGCAGCACCCGCGCCTTGGACAAGGCGGCAGCCAGACGCTGCGCACGCACGGGCTTGAGCAGGTAGTCGACCGCATTGAGATCGAAGGCCTGCATGGCATAGGCGTCGTAGGCCGTAGCAAAGATCACCGCCGGCGGCTGCGGCAGCCTGGCCAGATGCTGCGCCAGTTCAATGCCATCCATCTTCGGCATGCGGATGTCGAGCAGGACGATATCCGGCGTTTCGCTGTCGGCCAGCGCCAGCCCCGCGACGCCATTCTCGGCCTCGCCGACCACCACATTCGGTACCTCGGCAGCCACGTCGGCGAGCAACTCGCGCAGCCGCGAGCGTGCGGGCGCCTCGTCGTCGACAATCAGTATTTTCAGTTCCGGCATGGCAGCACCATGTGCACCGTGTAGATTCCGTTTTCTTCCTTGGCCTCCAGCCGCGCCTCCAGGTCGTAGTGGAGCGCCAGGCGCTCGCGGATATTGGCCAGCGCCATGCGGTTGCCCGCCTGGTGGGAACCGCTGGCACAGACAGGATTTTCAAGGGCGATCACCAGCTCATTTCCGCGGCGAGCGAAATGGATACTAATGACGCCCGGCGTCTCGGCCGGCTCGATGCCATGATAGACCGCGTTTTCCAGCAGCGGCTGCAACATCAGTGCCGGCACATTGATTTCGCCGGGCATGTCGTCGATTTCCCACTCGACCTTGAGGCGCTCGCCGAGGCGCAGTTTTTACAGATCGAGGTACTGGCGGCAGAGGGCGATTTCGTCGGCCAGCGGCACCAGGTCGCGGTTGTCGCGCATCAGCGCGCGGAACAACTCGGCCAACTCCTCCAGTGCATGCTCGGCACGCTTGGGTTCGGCTCGGATCAAGGAGAGCACGGCGTTGAGGCTGTTGAAGAGGAAGTGCGGGCGGATGCGGGCGGTCAGTGCCTGCAGGCGAGCCTCGGTAAGTGCAGGGGAAAGAGCGGCGGCCCGCAGATGGAAGTAGCCAAGCAGCACCAGGGTGACAAAGCCGGCGAAGCAGCGCCGCGCGCAGCATGGTTTCCAGCCGCCATCGACAAAGCCCATGAAACGCCAGAAATCGGCAAACAAGGCCGCCTGGATCATCAGCAGCGCCATCACCAGCACGTAGCCCACGCGCAAGGGCAGACGCCACAGCAGGTTGCGCAGCAATGCCAGCAGCAGCAGCGCAGCCAGTAATTGCGGCTCGACCCATGCCGCGAGTTCGATGAAGCGCATTGGCCAGCCGCGAATACCCGGCCCCAGCAACAGCGCGGCAGCCAGCGCCAGCAGGTTGACGCCGAGCAGCAGGCGCAACATCACGCCCAGGTTGCGGAAGTCCGGCAACCTTTGGCTGGCAGGGTTTTGCTTTATACTTGGCATCTCTTTGAAATGGCTTTATTTCAGGTCATTCTAGCCGACAACCATCCAGATATCATGAGCCAGAACAACACTTCCCAATACACGTGGGCCGGCCGCTTCTCCGAGCCGATGTCCGACCTCGTCAAACGCTACACGGCCTCGGTCGACTTCGACAAGCGCATGTGGCGGCAGGATATCCGGGGGTCGCTGGCCCACGCGAAGATGCTGGCCAGGCAGGGCATCATCGCGGCACAGGACTTGGCCGATATCGAGCGCGGCATGCAGCAGGTGTTCGAGGAGATCGAATCCGGCCGCTTCGAATGGCAGCTCGACCTCGAAGACGTTCACCTCAATATCGAGAAGCGCCTGACCACGCTGGTCGGCGATGCCGGTAAGCGCCTGCACACCGGCCGCTCGCGCAACGACCAGGTAGCCACCGACATCCGCCTGTGGCTGCGCGACACCATCGACGACATCCTCGTCCTGATCCGCCAGTTCCAGGAGAACCTGCTGCTGCTGGCCGAGAAGGAAGCGGCGACGCCGATGCCCGGCTCGACGCACCTGCAGGTGGCGCAGCCGGTGACCTTCGGCCACCACCTGATGGCCTACTTCGAGATGACCCAGCGCGACAAGGAGCGCTTCGCCGATTGCCGCAAGCGCGTCAACCGCCTGCCGCTGGGCGCCGCCGCACTGGCCGGCACCACCTACCCGATCGACCGCGAATTCGTCGCCAAGGAACTGGGCTTCGACGGCGTCTGCGAGAACTCGCTGGATGCCGTCTCCGACCGCGACTTCGGCATCGAATTCTGCGCCGCCGCCGCATTGCTGATGACGCACTTCTCGCGCTTCTCGGAAGAACTGGTGCTGTGGATGAACCCGCGCTTCGGCTTCGTCAAGATCGCCGACCGTTTCTGCACCGGCTCTTCGATCATGCCGCAGAAAAAGAACCCGGACGTTCCCGAGCTGGCACGCGGCAAGACCGGCCGCGTGAACGGCAGCCTGATCGCCATGCTGACGCTGATGAAGGGCCAGCCGCTGGCCTACAACAAGGACAACCAGGAAGACAAGGAACCGCTGTTCGACACCGCCGACACGGTAACGGACACGTTGCGCATCTTCGCCGACATGATGGGCGGCATCGAGGCGCGCCCCGAAAACATGCGCAACGCGCTGACGCAGGGGTTCGCCACGGCGACCGACCTCGCCGACTACCTGACCAAGAAGGGCCTGCCCTTCCGCGATGCACACGAGGCGGTCGGCCTGGCGGTGAAGCGCGCTGAGGAACTGGGCGTCGATCTGCCGCAGCTCTCGCTCTCCGATCTGCAGGCGTTCTCGCCGCTGGTCGCCGATGATGTGTTTGCCGTGCTGACCGTGGAAGGCTCGCTGGCGGCCCGCGACCATATCGGCGGCACCGCCCCGAACCAGGTTCGGGCCGCCATTGCCCGCGCTCGTGGCCGTCTCTAAGCGCACCCCGCCGATGCAGAAGATCGGCAAATACGAGGTCACCCGTGAAATCGGGCAAGGCGCCTCGTCCACTGTTTATCTCGGACGTGACCCCTTCGCCAAGCGCGACGTGGCGATCAAGGTCGTATTTCCGCAGATTCTCAAGGATCCGGAGCGCGGCAAGCTCTACACCCACCTGTTCCTCAACGAAGCGTCGCTGGTCGGCAAGCTCAATCACCCGCACATCGTGCAGATTTACGACGCGGTGGTTGCCGATGCACTGTGTTACATCGTCATGGAATACGTTCCCGGCGGCACGCTGGAAATGTTCTGCGGCGAAAAGAAGCTGCTGCCCGTTGAGCGCGTTGTCGAAATCATTTTCAAGTGCACGCGAGCGCTGGATTTTGCTTTCCGCCTCGGCATCACGCACCGCGACATCAAGCCGGCCAACATCCTGATTGTTGGCAACGACGCCTCGTCAGGCGACATCAAAATTTCCGATTTCGGTGCAGCCATCACTGCCGATGTCGATCACACCCAGGTTTCTGGCATCGGCTCACCGGCCTACATGTCGCCGCAGCAGGTCAAGGAATTGACGCTGGACCACCGCACCGACATCTATTCGCTGGGCGTGGTCATGTACCAGATGCTGACTGGCCAGTTGCCGTTTCAGGCCAGCAACAACTACAACATGGTCTACCAGATCATCAACACGCCACCGACGGCAGTTTCGCAATTGCGCAAGAATATTCCGGCGGCAATCGACGGCATCGTTTCCAAGGCCATGGCCAAGGATCTGGAAGATCGCTACCAGACCTGGGAAGAGTTCGCCCACGATCTGGCGCAGGCTTTTCGCAACAAGGCAGTGAAAGCCCCGACGCGCGAATTTGCCGAGTCGGAGAAATTCGACACGCTGCGCGCCCTGCCCTTCTTCAACGACTTCAGCGATGTGGAGATCTGGGAGGTCGTACGTTTTTCGCAGTGGCGAAATGTACCGCCCGCTGAAGTCATCATGCACGACGGCGAGCCCGGCGATTTCTTCTGCTTCCTCGCCGAAGGCGAACTGAAGGTCACCAAGAACGGCAAGATTCTCAACCTGCTGACGGCGGGCGACTGCTTCGGCGAAATGGCGGTGATCAGCAAGGCAACGCAGCTACGCGGCGCCGATGTCGTGGCGCTGACCGAATCGAAGGTGATTACCGTGCGCGGCGAAACGCTCAAACGCGCCTCGGAAACCTGCCGCATGCACTTCTACCAGAGCTTCCTCGAAGTGCTGGCCAACCGCCTGACGCTAGCCAACCAACGACTGGCGGCGTTCTAAACCCTGCGCCTGCGCCTACTCCGACTGCCCGCAGGAAATCGGGTAGTTGGATTTCTGGCTTTCCTGCCACGAATAGGCGGTGCGCACGATCTTCGTAGTGCCGTCGAACAGCACATCGAAGCGCGCGGCCTGATTCCAGCTATCGCAGAAGCGCCACTCCCAGACCAGCTCGTCGCGCGCCTTGAAGTAGGCTTCCCACCTCGGCTCCGGCGGCCCCAGCAGTTGCAGCACCTGCGCCTGTGTCATGCCCGGCTGCACCTTGGCAAAGGATTCCTGCCGCAGCACATTGACCGTGCGTTCCAGCTTGCCGGCGGCATCGATGAAGACCATGTAGGTCTGAAAACCTGCTGGCCCACGCGAATAGGCGAGCTGCCTGCCACCACCGGGAATATCCCAGTGCATGGCCGGTACGCCCATCAATGCCCGCACTTCGGCTTCGGTCGAGGTACCGGGTTTCAGCCCGGCGCCGGAATAGGCGGCACAACCGGACAGGGCCAGTGCAAAAAGAAAAACGCAGCATCGAAGAGTCATGGTTTCGGCAGGCAAAGGTGGAACCTGCATTCTATCCGGACAACACGCGGGACAAACGACAAGGGAGGCCTCAGCCTCCCTTGCTTGGCGCTACAAAACCAGCCGATCAAGCAGCGTCGGCCAGGCCTTCCAGCAGTTTTTGCAATTCACCTTCCTGATACATCTCGGTCATGATGTCCGACCCACCAACAAACTCGCCATTGACGAAAAGCTGAGGAATGGTCGGCCAGTTGGCGTAATCCTTGATGCCGGCACGGATTTCCGGGTTCTCCAGCACATTGACGCTGAAAAACTTGTTGACGCCGCAGGCATTGAGAATCTGCACGGCGCGGGCGGAAAAGCCGCACTGCGGGAACTGCGGCGAACCTTTCATGTAAAGCACCACCGGGTTGCCGGTCACTTGTTCGTTGATAAGGGCTTGAACGTCCATGCTGAACTCCTGGGAAAATCCGTGATAATAGTTGAGTGATTCAGTCGGCTATTTTAGCCGTGCCGGCATCAGGCAGGCAAGCACCTGTGACACGATCAACGCCGGAAAGATCCTGCCAGGTAGAAATATCGCGGTAGCCGGCGGCGGCAAACAGGGCGCGGACGGCTTCGGCCTGGTCATAGCCATGCTCGATCAGCAGCGGCGCACCGGCGACAAGATGGGGCGGGGCTTCGGCAATGATGCGACGGATGCAGGAAAGGCCATCGGCACCGTCGGTCAGCGCCAGATCGGGTTCGAAGGGCAGGCCATCCTGCAACAAGTGGGGATCACGCGCAGCGACATAGGGCGGATTGGCGACGACCAGCTCGAAAGTCTCGCAGTTGGCGCCGGAGTTGTCACTGCACTTGTCAGCACTCCGAAGCGCGGCGAACCAGTCACTCTCGACAAAACGCACCTTGCCGCCGAGACGTTCGGCATTTTCCCTGGCGACAGCAAGCGCCGCGGGAGAAACATCGACCGCCGTGATTGCCGCTTCAGGATGTTCGCAGGCCAGTGTCACGGCGATGGCGCCACTACCCGTACCAAGATCGAGCACGCGCGGCCAGGTCAGCGCCTTCAGCCGCTTCAGCGCCAGCGTCACGATCAGTTCGGTATCCGGACGCGGGATCAGCACATCGGCGGTGACGCGAAAAGTCCGGCTGTAAAAATCCTTCTCGCCCAACAGGTAGGCCACCGGCTCGCCGCGCTCGCGGCGCAGCACCAGCGACATGAAGGCTTCTACCTGATCTGCCGACAGGCTGCGGTCGGGGTCGGCGAGATATTGCGCATGGCTGATGCCGAGCAGGTGCTGGATCAACAAGCGGGCATCGAGGCGCGGCACGCGGCGGCGCACCTGCTCGACGGCGGCGCGAAGCGTCTGCGATTGGTTCGGCAATGCGTTGCTCACCGCGGTTCTACTCGGCCAAGGCTGCCAGTTGTTCGGCTTGATGTTCGGTGTTGAGCGCCGTCAGCAACTCGTCCATGTCGCCGTCCATGATCGAATCGATCTTGTACAGCGTCAGGTTGATGCGGTGGTCGGTGACACGGCCCTGCGGGAAGTTGTAGGTGCGGATGCGCTCGGAACGGTCGCCGCTGCCGATCAGGCTCTTCCTGTGCGCGGCTTCCTTGGCCTGCGCCGCCCGGGTCTGCGCGTCGTTGATGCGTGCCGCCAGCACACGCATGGCCTGCGCCTTGTTCTGGTGCTGCGAGCGGCCGTCCTGGCATTCGACGACGATGCCGGTCGGGATATGCGTCAGGCGCACCGCCGAGTCGGTCTTGTTGATGTGCTGGCCGCCGGCCCCCGAGGCGCGGAAGGTGTCGATGCGCAGGTCGGCGTTGTTGATCTGAACTTCTTCGAGTTCGTCGGCTTCCGGCATCACCGCGACGGTGCAAGCCGAGGTGTGGATACGTCCCTGCGTTTCGGTTTCCGGCACCCGCTGCACACGGTGACCACCGGATTCGAACTTGAGCCGCGAGTAGGCGCCTTGCCCATTAGGGGCGACGATGCGCGCGATGACTTCCTTGTAGCCGCCAAGATCGGATTCGCTCGCCGACATCACCTCCACCTGCCAGCGCTGACGCTCGGCATAGCGGGCATACATGCGGAACAGACTGCCAGCAAACAGCGCCGACTCGTCGCCACCGGTGCCGGCACGGATTTCGAGGATGACGTTGCGTTCGTCGTTGGGGTCTTTCGGCAGCAGGAGTTTCTGCAGATCGATTTCGAGTTCCGGCAGGCGCGCCTTGGCGGCCTTCATTTCCTCTTCGGCAAATTCCTTCATGTCCGGGTCGGACATCATGGCTTCCGCTTCGGCAAGATCGGACTCCGTCTTGCGAAAATCGCCGAACAGCACCACCACCGGCTCGATCTCGGAGCGCTCGCGGGAGAGCTTGCGGAACTGCTCCATGTCGCGCGTTGCATCCTCGGCCGAAAGCAGCAGATCGAGTTCTTCGAGCCGGCCAGTAAGGTGATCAAGCTTGTCGCGGATGCTTTGTTTCATGGAAAAACCAGAATTAACCGCAGCGCACACGGCGAGCACGGCGCGAATATCTTTTCGCCGTGGTCGCCGTGACCGCTGTGGTCAGATGCAGTTAACGGATGCATGGTCAGTGCAAGAAGGTGCTACTCGCCGCCGTGCAGATGAAAGAGGCGCGCAGCGGCGTTGCGGAGGGTTTCGCGTTCCTCGGCTTCGGCCGAGTTCAGCGTTTGTGTCGGGGCATGCAGGAATTTATTGGTCAGGCGGTGCGAGAGCTGGTCGAGCACTTTCTCCGGGCTTTCGCCTTTTGCCAGCATTTTCAGCGCATGCTCGAACTCGTGACGGCGTGCGCGTTCGGCAGCGTCGCGGAGGGAGCGGATCAACGGCACGGCATCGCGGGTTTCGAGCCAGGAAATGAAGGTCTCCACCTGTGTCGCAATGATCGCCTCGGCCTCGACCACAGCCGCCTGACGAGACTCCAGCCCGGACTCGACGACCTGTGCAAGGTCATCGACCGTGTAGAGAAAGACGTCGTCCATCTCGCCGACCTCGACCTCGATATCGCGCGGCACCGCCAGATCGACCATGAACATCGGCCGGTGGCGACGCAGCTTGATGGCACGTTCGACCATGCCCAGGCCAATGATCGGCAAGGGGCTGCCGGTGCAGGAAACGACGATATCGAAATGGCCGAGGCGGTCGGCGATTTCATCCAGCCGCATGACCGAGCCGCCAAAGCGTTCGGCCAGCACACGCCCGCGCTCCAGCGTGCGGTTGGCGATGACAATTTCCTTGGGCTGCCGGGCGGCGAAGTGCGTCGCGCACAATTCGATCATTTCGCCGGCACCGACGAAGAGAATGCGCTGGTCCGAAATGCGCTCAAAAATCCGTTCAGCGAGCCGCACTCCGGCCGCTGCCATGGAGACGACATTGGCACCGATGGCCGTGGTCGAACGCACCTCCTTGGCCACCGCGAAGGCGCGCTGGAACATCTTGTGCAGATGCACGCCGAGGGTTCCGGCCTCTTCGGCGGTACGCACCGCCTCTTTCATCTGACCGAGAATCTGCGGCTCGCCGATGACCATTGAATCCAGCCCGGAGGCGACGCGGAAGGCATGGCGGATCGCCTCGCGCTGCGGCAGGGTATAGACGAAAGGCTCGATGACGCCACGCTCGACGGCATGGTATTGCACCAGCCAGCGGACCGCTGTTTCGGGGTCGTCGGCGGCACAATAGATTTCGGTGCGGTTGCAGGTGGAGAGGATCGCCGCCTCGCGCACCAGCTTGGCGCGCGTCAGGTCGGCCAGGGCATGTTGAAGTTTGTCGGCGTTGAACGCCACCTGCTCGCGCACGGACAGCGGAGCAGTGTGGTGGTTGATGCCGAGGGTGAACAGCGACATGCGCAAAAAACCAAGGGGAGATGGGTGGCGATTATAACATCCGCCCTGCCCCGGCCCGGCCTGACGCAGGTCAACACCGGGGCCGACGCATCAAATCAACCTAACCGCCGCGATGCGATGCTTCTGCAAAAAGCGGCGGGCTGTCTTCGGCGGTCAGATCGCCGTTACCACCGCCTTCGGCCATCTGAACGGCGATAGCCCAACCACCTGCTAAAGCGGCTTCATCAGCACCTTGGAGCGGCGCTGCAGGTTATAGACCAGACGTTTTTCTGCCGGCAGTTCGTCCACGCTTTTTTCGCTGAAACCTCGCTCGATGAACCAGTGCGAGGTGACTGTCGTCAGCACGAACAGGCTTTCGATACCAGCTTCGCGCGCCCGCGCTTCGATGCGCTTCATCAACTGTTCGCCATAGCCCCAGCGACGAAACTGCGGATGCACGGCCAGGCACGCCAGTTCGGCCTGCGCTTCGCCGTAGGGATAGAGGGCGGCACAGCCAACGATCATGCCGTCATGCTCGACCACCGAGAAGCGGCTGATTTCGCGTTCGAGCAGGTCGCGCTCGCGACGCACCAGCGTACCGTCTTCCTCCTGCGGCTCGATCAGCGCGATCAGCCCGCCGATATCATCCGGTCTGGCATCGCGGAGTTTCTCCAGAGATTCACGCGTGACAACGGTGCCGACGCCATCGCGCGAGAACAACTCGCGCAACAGGGTGCCATCCTCGTTGTAACCGATCACGTGGACCCGCCCGACCCCGGCGCGGCTGGCGCGTACGGCGCAAGGCAGATAGCGTTTGAGATCGGATGAAAGCCAGTCACCGATACGCGACAGGCGATCGGCGGCTTCGGCCGTCAGTTCATCGAGCAGGCGACCATCGATGTCGGTCGCTCCCTGGCTGTCCGACAGAAAGACAAGCTTGTCGGCATTCATGGCCACCGCAGTCGCCTCGGCAACCTCTTCCATGGCCAGGTTGAAACTTTCGCCCGTCGGGCTCGTTCCCAGGCAGGAGAGCAGCACGATATTGCCCAGCCCCAGTTGGGCCCGGATCCCGTCGGCATCAATCTTGCGCACAGCACCCGCGTACTGCATGTCGACACCGTCGATGACACCCACCGGGCGGGCAGTGATGAAATTGCCGCCGATGACACGGATCGTGCTGTTGGCCATTGGCGTATCGGGAAGACCTTGCGAGAGCAGGGCCTCAAGTTCGAGGTAGACGCTGCCGACAGCATCGATGACGCAATCGAGCGCCGCTGCATCGGTCACCCTGTAGCGGCCGTGGTATTGCGACTCGAGGCCTTTTTCGCGCAACTCTTCCTCGATCTGCGGGCGCGCGCCATGGACCAGCACCAGGCGAATGCCGAGCGCGGCAAGCAGGTTGACGTCGTAGGCCAGCGTCCAGGCCAACGGCCCGGCAATCGCCTTGCCACCGAAGGCAAGAACGAAGGTCTTGCCGCGAAAGAGGTTGACGTAAGGCGCAACCGAGCGGAACCAGGTGACGAATTTTTCGGCTTCGCCTGCCTGTGGTGCCGCAACGCCCCGTGATTTATCGCTCATTTCCCCTCCAGTACGCGTTCGAGTCTTTCGCACACAGTCTGCAGTACTTTTACCCGGGCGAAATTCTTGTCATTGGCTTCGACCAGCGTCCACGGCGAGCGCCCGGTTGAAGTGCGCTCGACCATGTCACACACGGCCTGCCCGTACTCCTCCCATTTCTCTCGGTTGCGCCAGTCTTCGTCAGTGATCTTGAAGCGTTTGAACTCGGTTTTCTCGCTCCTTGAAACGCCGCAACTGCTCTTCCTTGCTGATCTGCAACCAAAATTTGATGACGATGGCGCCGGATTCGACCAGCCCGTGCTCGAAATCGTTGATTTCTGCATAGGCGCGCAACCAGTCAGCTTCGCTGCAGAAACCCTCGACCCGCTCGACCAGCACACGTCCGTACCAGGTGCGGTCAAAGATCGCCGCCCGCCCCTTGCGCGGAATGTGCCGCCAGAAGCGCCAGAGGTACGGCTGGGCACGCTCTTCGTCAGTCGGCGCAGCGACAGGAATGATCTGATATTGGCGGGCATCCATGGGAGCGACGATACGCCGGATGCTACCTCCCTTGCCCGCTGCATCCGACCCCTCAAAGGCCACGATCAGCGAATGATTCTTCTGGAAGCGAGGATCGCGCATCAGTTGCGAGAGCTTGCCCTGCCATTTCGCCAGTTCCTTCTCGTAGCTCTTCTTGTCGATTTTCTGCGACAGGTCGAGCTCGGTCAGCACGCTGCGCTTGTCGATGGCCGGCACGATCGGCGGAGCCACCGGCACACTGCCGCGCGTGGTCTGCGCAAGGTGCTTGCGAATCGTATCGCGCACAATGTGGCCGACTGTCAGCGAGCGGTAGTTGTCGTCGGTTCCCTCGATGATGGTCCACGGCGCATGCGCGGTATTGGTCACACGCAGTACATGGCCGGCCACGGCCTGCAGGTCGTCATAGGTTTTCAGCCGGTCCCAGCTGGCCTTGGTGACCCGCCAAGCGGTACGCGGGTCCTTCTCCATTGCCTTCAGCCGGGTCTTTTGCCCCTCGCGCGAGAGATGAAACCAGAACTTGAGGACCAGCGCCCCTTCGTTGACCAGCATGGCCTCGAAGCGGTTGATTTCATCGAGTGTTTCTTCCATCTCGGCGCGCTTCATCTTCTTCTGGATGCGATCGGCGATGGGCTGCGAATACCAGGAACCGGCAAAGATGCCGATCTTGCCCTTGGCGGGGAGCGCCCGCCAATAGCGCCACATGAAGGGCCGTTCGCGCTCCTCGTCGGTCGGCTCGGCAAAGGCCAGCGTCGAGATATGGCGTGGATCCATCCACGAGTAAAGCAGATTGATGGTTTCGCTCTTGCCACTGCCATCGACGCCACTGACCAGAATCACGATCGGGAATTCGCGCTTTTCGAGCAGGTCATACTGCACGTCGAGCAGCGCCGCACGCAACGCCGGCACTTCCTTTTGAAAAGTTTTACGGTCGATCTCGTGGCCCAGCTCTGCCGATTCAAACATGGTCTTCCCCCTTGAAATCACCCCAAAGCGTCTGTAGCGACGCCAATGCCGCCAAGCCGGCGGTCTCTGTACGCAGGATACGCGGCCCGAGGCAAACCGGCGCAAAACCTGCGCCTGTTGCCAGCTTGCTCTCCTGCGGGTCCAACCCGCCTTCCGCCCCGACCAGCAGGATCACCTCCCCGCTGCGAGGAAGCGCCGACAACGAGGCCGCCCCGCCCGGCGCAAGCATGATGCGCTGCTGCGCCGCTGATGTCGCCGCCGGCCCGGATGCCAGCGCGGCCAGCCAGCCTTCCAGCGGCATGAGCGGGAAGACTTCCGGCACTCGATTGCGTCCACACTGTTCGCAGGCAGACGCCGCCACACCGCGCCAGTGCTCGACCCGACGGGCTGCGCGCTCACCATCGAGGCGCACCACGCCACGCCGGGAACTCACCGGCTGAATCGCAGCAACACCCAGCTCCACCGCCTTCTGCACCGTCATGTCCATTTTATCCCCAGCCTGCAAGGCCTGGACGAGTGTGATCCGCAACGGAGACTCACACTCTCGCTCTTGCCAGGCGAGGACATCGACCCACACAGCATCTTTTTTTACTACTGCGATGCGGGCGGCGTACTCGCCCCCGCGACCATCGAACAGGAGTAGATCCGCCCCCACCCCCAGACGCAGTACGCGTGCGGCATGGCGGGCGGCATTTTCCGGCAAGGCCAGACCCGTACCGATTGCGAGCGGCTGCGGGCAAAAAAAGCGGGGGAAAGTCATCATGTTATTATAGGCAAATAGCCTCAAAAGCGGCACGAAAGCGCCGCCAATGCGGCGCCAAATCTGGATTTTCCATGGTTGCTCTCACCCCCCCCGTCTGCGATTTCGGCTGGCCGGCACCGGATTTTTCTTTGCCGGGAACCGACGGCCGCCTGCACACCCTGGCCACCTGTCGCGGGGAGCAGGGTTTGCTGGTCGCTTTCATTTGCAATCACTGCCCCTACGTCCAGGCCATTCTCGACCGACTGATCCGTGACGCCATTGATCTGCAATCGGTCGGCATCGGTGTCGTTGCCATTTCAAGCAATGACGCCGGCGCGTATCCCGAGGACGCTTTTCCGGAGATGGTTCGTCTGGCCGAGCGCTTGCACTTCCCTTTCCCCTATCTGCATGATGAGACGCAGGAGGTCGCCCGTGCCTATGGCGCTGTGTGCACGCCGGATTTTTTTGGTTTTGGCCGCACACTGGGTCTGCAGTACCGGGGCCGTCTTGATGCCTCCGGCCGCAGCCCGGCCCCGGCGAACGCGGCGCGAGAACTGTTTGAGGCGATGCGCACCGTCGCCGCGACCGGGCAGGGGCCCGCGACACAAACGCCCAGCATTGGCTGTTCGCTGAAATGGAAAGTATGAGATTTTTTCGCTCCGCCCCGTTGTCGAAAACAGGCTCCCAAAGAGCCGGCTGCGTAAGCCATTACCTGCCAGAGAAGCCATAACGCCATGCCAATGACTGTCCAACTGAAACGCATGCAGGACGCCGCAATCGCACTGGTTCGCGAAGTCGCCCAGCAGGAGGTGATTCCGCGGTTTCTGCGAGCGCGACACGCTCTCAAGGATGATGGCAGCCTCTTTTCCGAGGCCGATCTGGCGGCACAACACTATCTTGCTGACCGCCTGCCGGCCATTCACGACAGCCCGATCATCGGCGAAGAAATGTCACGCGAGGCCCAGCGCCAGGGCTGGGACGAGGGGCAGGAGGGTCTGTGGTGCATCGACCCGATCGACGGCACCACCAATTTCATCAACGGCATTCCCTGGTTTGCCATATCGCTGGCCTGGCTGAAGGAGGGGCGGACCCGGCTGGCGGTGACCTACAACCCAATCACCGACGAAATGTTCTATGCCCGGGAAGGCCATGGTGCCTACCTTAACGGGCGCCGCCTTCCGCTGCGGCAGGTAACACCGGACATCACGCGGGCCGTCGCCGACGTCGACTTCAAGCGTATTCCAAAGAACCTGGCCGACCGCATCGCCGTCGATCCGCCTTATTACTCACAGCGTAATTTCGGCAGTTCGACACTTGAGTGGTGCAACCTTGCTGCGGGTCGCCTTGACCTCTACCTGCATGGTGGTCAGATGTTGTGGGATTACGCCGCTGGCAGCCTGATCCTGCGCGAGGCAGGTGGCCAGGTGTGTACGCTCGACAACGACGATTTCGATGCGGCCGAAGTATGGCGACGCCCTGTCGTTGCCGCGCTGCACCCGGAAGTCTTCAGCGCATGGAAGCACTGGATCCGGGCGCCCGCTTAGCGCCCAGCTGACTCATGCCGGCCGCCCCGCCCCCCGGGCCGCGGCACACGGCGTAGAATGAAATCGGCTTTTCTTTCTTTTGCGCCAGAGGCGTATCGATCATGGTTGCTCAACGCGAGTCCAGCTTGCAGACATCCCTCCTCGGGGTGTTCGCCTTTCTGCTGCTCGGCATCGCCCTGGCCAATTTTGTTTTCTATCGTGGGGAATCCACTGCCTCACGTGAAAACGCCTTGGCACAACTGGCTGCCATCGCCGATCTCAAGGCCCAGCAAATTGACAACTGGCGGCGCGAGCGCCTCGGCGATGCTGCCAGCCTGAGCAACAATCTCTTGCCCGCACCCTCACTCGAACGCTGGCTGAGTGGCCGGATACGCACAGGGGAGAAAGCAGAGGTCCGGCGCTGGCTCGCCAA
Source organism: Candidatus Proximibacter danicus (assembly GCA_016710885.1). GTDB lineage: Bacteria > Pseudomonadota > Gammaproteobacteria > Burkholderiales > Rhodocyclaceae > Proximibacter > Proximibacter danicus. The sequence continues at coordinate 295,380 of JADJUC010000003.1, read as the reverse complement.
CCATATCGCCAACTACGACTACCGCGATGCGGCGCTCATCGACCGACGCGGCCGTATTCTGGTGTCGACCACTGCCGGTCTCTACATGCCCGACGAAGCGCGCAGCCTGCGCGAACAAGCGGCCGGAAGTGGCCGGCCCCAATTCGGAAGCCTGTATCTTCTGCCCGGTGGCGAACAGGTTCTGGACCTGACCGTACCGCTCCTTGAACAAGCCAAGGGGGAAACCATCGGATTTCTGCTGCTCAGGGTGGCGCCAGAGAAGGTGCTCTACCCCACCCTGAAAACTTGGCCACTCCCCAGTGATTCTGCAGAAATCCTGCTGGTCGAACGGCGAGGTGATCGCATCGTTTACCTGAACGACCTCCGTCATCAGCCCGGCACAGCCATTTCGCTATCGCTGGAGGCAGACATTCCGACCTTGCCGGCGACCTACGCCGTGCGTGGCGAAACCCGCACGATGGAGGGCAAGGACTATCGCGGCATTGCGGTTCTTGCAGCCACCCGGCCGGTAACAGAGACGCCGTGGGCACTGGTAGCGAAGGTTGATGAGCGCGAGGTGCTGATGCCTTTGCACGAGCGCATCGGCCTGATGATTTTTGTCAGCGTTTTCCTCGTCATCATTGCCAGCGGTACCACGCTCGTACTCTGGCAACGGCAGCGCGAACTCGTCCAGCGCCAGCGCCAACGAGACCTTGAAGCCCGGACTGAAATCCAGAAAATCATGGAACGGCTAAGCGAGGCGCAGCGTATCGGCAATATCGGCAGTTGGGAACGCGACCTGAAAACCAATATTCTCTGGTGGTCGGAGGAGACCTATCGACTCTTCCAGTATTTACCCGAAGAACAGCCGGCGCCGACGCTGGACCTCTTTTTCGACCGCATCCATCCGGATGATCGCAACGGCCTCCGGAATTTCCTGGTTGAAGCGACCGCTGCAAGCGGTCCCTACACGGTTGACTACCGCGTCGTACTACCGGATGGCGAAGAGCGGCACTATCAGAATGTCGGGCAGATCATCCGCGACGCATACGGGCGCCCCATACGTGCAACCGGAACCACCCAGGACATCTCTCCACAGAAGCGCAGCGCAAAAGCGCTGGAGCAGCGCCACGCGATTTTGCGCACGATCATCGAGAATATTCCAGGTGGCGTCTCGCTGATGGATGGCGATCTTAATTTCGTCGCCTTCAACAGGGAATTCGGTCGCCTTCTCGACCTCCCGGACGAGCTGCTGTCGCGCACCCCGCTACCCATGATGCAGGTCGCACTGTTCAACGCGCAGCGCGGCGAATACGGGCCCGGCGACCCGGAACAGATTGCGGCAAAAATCGTCCAACGGGCGCGCCACCCACAATCCCACATCTTTGAGCGCAAGCGGCCAGATGGCCGTGTTCTTGAAGTTCGCGGCTCCCCGTTGCCGGGAGGCGGCTTCGTCACCATCTACACCGACATCTCTGCCCGCAAGCAGTCGGAGGAGCGCCTGCTGCTCGCCGAGAAGGTTTTCGACAACAGTCCGGAAGCCATCATGATTACCGACCAGCACTACCGGATTGTTTCAACCAACGAGGCGTTCACCCAGATCACCGGCTTTGCCCCCGACGAAGTCATCGGGCAGGACCCACGAATTCTTGCTTCGGAGCGACACGACAAACATTCCCACCATGAGATGTGGCGGACGGTTCAAAGCACGGGGCACTGGTCAGGGGAAATCTGGGATCACAAGAAGAGTGGTGACATTTACCCGAAATGGATGACGATCAATGCGGTACACGATCAGATCAGCGGAACGCTGACGCACTATGTTGCGATGTTCACGGACATCACCGAACGCAAGCGCGCTGAAGAACGCATTCACTTCCTCGCCCATCACGACGCCTTGACCGAGCTGCCCAACCGCTTCTCGCTGGAAGCCCGGCTGGAGCAGGCGCTGATCGACGCGAGGCGGCACAACTGGCATGTCGGCGTACTGTTCATCGACCTCGACCGCTTCAAGGTGATCAACGACACGCTTGGCCACCACGTCGGCGACCGCCTGCTGATCGAGGTTGCCAAACGGTTTTCTGCCGCAGTGCGTGAATCGGACATGGTTGCGCGGCTTGGGGGTGATGAGTTCGTCATTGTGCTGCCCGACATGGATGACGCCGAAGCTGCGGCACACGTGGCCCTCAAGATCATTTCCTCGTTGCTCAACCCGGTGCGCATCGACGGCAACGATCTGCACACCAGCCCATCTATCGGCATCAGCATTTATCCCAACGACGGGCTCAGCGTCGACGCCGTCATGAAGAATGCCGATACGGCGATGTATCACGCCAAGGCGCTGGGGCGGAACAATTACCAGTTCTTCGCCGAAGAAATGAATCGCATTGCCAGCGAACGTCTGTCGATAGAAGCGCGCTTGCGACAGGCGTTGCCGCACAACGAGCTACTGCTGCACTATCAGCCGCAGTTTTCTGCCGACGGCCTGCGCGCCACCGGCATCGAGGCATTGCTGCGTTGGCAGCCACCGGGAGAAGAACTGGTCGCGCCAGACCGCTTCATCACCATCGCCGAAGAAACCGGCCTGATCGTTCCGATTGGCGCCTGGGTCCTCGGCGAAGCCTGCCGGCAATTACGCCGTTGGCTGGATGCCGGGTTGCCGCCGCTACGCATGGCGGTCAACCTTTCGGCACGACAGTTGCGCAACGCCGACCTTATTGAAACCGTCCGCAACGCCCTGGTCGAAACCGGCATTCCATCTGCACTCCTTGAGCTTGAAATCACCGAAAGCGCGGTGATGGACAAGCCGGAAGAAGCCATCAAGGTATTGCAGGCGCTAAAGCGAATGGGGGTAACGCTGGCCATCGACGATTTCGGCACCGGGTATTCGTCGCTGGCCTACCTCAAGCTTTTCCCCATTGACCACCTGAAAATCGACCGATCCTTCGTCCGTGATATCGAACGCGACCCTGACGATGCGGCCATTGCCATGTCGACCATTGCACTGGCGCACAGCCTGGGGATGCGCGTCGTTGCTGAAGGGGTGGAGACGCGCGCGCAACTGGAAATACTGCAAAAAAACCAGTGTGACGAAGTCCAGGGCTTCTTTTTCAGCCAGCCGCTACCAGCTGCCGCCGTTCAGGCGTTCCTGCAGAACCGCCGGGAAGAACAGCTTCGACGACTGCATTAGGTAGAATGCGCGTTTTCTGGCGCGGCCACGGGCACACACCCGCCGCTTGCCGGCACTGTATTTCAGAGGAAGCTCATGCGTCACATCACACTCAGCCGCTATCTAATCGAGGAACAGCGCGAAAAGGGCAAGATCAACGCCGACCTGCGCCTGCTCATCGAAGTCGTCGCCCGCGCCTGCAAGGCCATTGCCGTCGCCATTGGCAAGGGTGGCCTCGGCGAGGGAGGGGGTGTGCTTGGCGAGGCCGGCAGCGACAACGTGCAGGGTGAAGCGCAAAAAAAACTCGACGTGCTTTCCAACGACATTTTCCTCGAAGCCAACGAATGGGGCGGCCATCTGGCCGGCATGGCCTCGGAGGAAATGGAACTGCCGCACGCCATCCCCAACCGCTACCCGCAGGGCGAATACCTGTTGCTCTTCGATCCGCTCGATGGTTCGTCGAATATCGACATCAACGTCTCCGTCGGCACCATCTTTTCAGTGCTGCGCTGCCCCGAGGGGGCCGACCCGACACAACCGGAAGCGTTCCTGCAACCAGGCACCCAGCAGCTCGCCGCCGGCTATGCCGTCTACGGCCCGACCACGCTTCTGGTGCTGACCGTCGGCGATGGCGTCGCCTGCTTCACGCTTGACCGCGAGCAGGGTTCGTTTGTGCTGACACAGGAAAAAATGCAGATTCCGGCAGATACCCGCGAGTTCGCCATCAACATGTCGAACCAGCGCCACTGGGAAGCGCCTGTGCACCGCTACGTCGAGGAAATGCTGGCCGGGAAGGAAGGTCCGCGCGGCAAGGATTTCAACATGCGCTGGGTGGCCTCGATGGTTGCCGACGTGCATCGCATCATGACCCGCGGCGGCATCTTCATGTATCCGCTGGACGCCAAGATCATGGCCCAGGGGGGCAAGCTGCGCCTGATGTACGAAGCCAACCCGATGAGCATGATCATCGAGCAGGCCGGCGGCGCTGCCACCACCGGCCGTGAGCGCATCCTCGACGTGCAGCCGACCGGGCTGCACATGCGCGTCCCGGTAATCCTCGGCTCGAAAAACGAAGTCGAACGCGTCACCGCGTACCACCAAGACTGATGTCCGCCCGCCACCCGATCATTGCCGTTACCGGTTCCTCCGGCGCTGGCACGACCACGGTCAAGGAGACTTTCGAGCAGATATTCTGGCGTGAGTACGTGACGGCGGTCTTCGTTGAAGGCGACAGTTTTCACCGCTACACGCGTGCCGAAATTGCCGAACGCATCGTTGCCGCCGAACGTGAGGGGCGCCCGGCACCATCGCACTTCGGCCCGGAAGGCAACGATTTTTCGGCGCTCGAAGCGCTCTATAAGAACTATGCGGAGACTGGCAGCGGCACCTTCCGTCGCTACGTTCACGACGAAGTCGAGGTCGCGCGCTGGGGTGGCGAAGTCGGTGGCTTCACTCCGTCGGAAGACATCCCAGAAGGCACCGACCTGCTCTTTTACGAGGGGCTGCACGGTGCGGTCAAGACCGAGCACGTGGATGTTTCGACCTACCCTGATCTGCTGATCGGCGTCGTCCCCACTATCAACCTCGAGTGGATACAGAAACTCCTGCGCGACACGCGGCTGCGTGGCTACTCACGCGAAGCAGTGACCAACACCATCCTGCGCCGCATGCCGGATTACGTGCATTACATGACGCCGCAGTTCTCGCGTACACACATCAATTTTCAGCGCGTACCGGTGGTCGACACTTCCAACCCCTTCATCGCCCGCGACGTTCCAAGCCAGGACGAATCCTTTGTCGTCATACGCTTTGCTGACCCGCGCGGCATCGATTTTCCCTACCTCCTGAACATGATCGACGGCGCATTCATGTCTCGCGCCAACACCATCGTGACGCCCGGCGGCAAGATGCCCTTGGCCATGCAGCTGATCCTGACCCCACTGATCTGGAAATTGGTCGAACAGGGCCGAAAGATCAGGAACGGAACACGCGGCTGACGCCGCATACAACACACCGCAGAGAGAGCCTCCCGATGAAAATTCGATCGATATCTGCCGCCAGCCCGCTGCTGCTGGCAATCGCACTCTCCGGATGTGCCGGCTTGTTTCCCAATAGCGACATCACCGTAACCACTTATGCGTCATCCGGTGAACGCTGGCTGAATGCCGGGTTCTACATCATCGAGCACCCGTTCACCGACGATGGCAGCGCCCGTGCCAAGACCAAGGCGGCGCAGCTTTGCAGCGAACACCAGCGGGTTGCCGTCCAGAGCGAACGCGCCTGCACGATGGAACAATGCACTACGAACTACGTGTGCATGAAACCCGAGGACGCGAAGGCGAGCGGTCTGTAGGTATTTTCTGGCAACACCGGCAGCCGTTGGCCGGTACCCGGGAGCCGACCGATCAGCGTAAACCGCCGCTTGCGAGCCATCCAGCAACAGCTTCGGCCACCCAGTGCGGCGCATCCAGCGGCAAGTCGTGGCCGGCAGTGGGATGAATGATGATCTCGGCTGGCCAGATTTCTGCCAGGCGACATGAACAACGCGCATCAACCAGGCGGTCGCCAGCACTCGCCAGCAGCAGCACCGGCACCGCAGGCAGCCGCTTGGGCGCCCGGTAACGCGCTGCGGCAAGCAACTGTCGCAACGCGTTTTTGGGCGATACCGGGCACTCCTTGCGCCAGCGCACCCAGTCCCCCAGCAAAGCGGCATCCGCACAATGCACACCACTGGTCATTGTGAGAACCGCCTTTTCCACTTTCATCGCCGAAGCTTCGAACAGGAGGCGCAGCAAGGTCGGATAGTTGCGCGGCTGCAGACGCTGGAAGAACGGGTTGTGCGGCCGCATGCTGGTATTTATCAGCACGGCGGCCAGGATTTCGTCAGGGTAACGGGCGGCCCATTCGGTTGCCACCATCCCCCCCAGCGACAAGGCCAGCACGCCGAAGGGGGGCGGGAAGCCTTGCCGAGCCAGTTCGCTGCGGCAATGTTCGACCATATCGCCAATCGTCGCCGGGCTCTCCTGCTCACAGAACATGCCATTCCCCGGCAAGTCGAGACAAATGACTTCGGCGCCGGCAACACGCTCGCGAAAAATCTCCGGAAACCCGCCCCAGTGGCGGGACTCGCGTATCAGGCCGCGCAGGAAGATCCAGCGCATCACCCGGCCGTCCTCTGATACCAACGCTGCAGTGCCTGCTGGTGGTGATGCTGGCGATCGTCGCCAACCGGCAGCCAATGGTGGTAGCTGCCGACGGCCCGCGAGATGAACTCCAGCCAGGAGAGGTGCCGCCGAAGGACCCGTTGCTGGCGATGATCGATCAGCGGATTGAAGATGCCGTGGCGCGAAAACAGTTGTTTCGGATTTTTCTTGACCCAGATCCACGATCCCATTTCCAGCGTCAGCGGCAGAAAAAGGGCGTCCGGCGACGCGATCGACCGACGATACAGGTGGTCCCACAAATCGCCATGCGCCAGATACTGCCGGCTCTGCGGCTCGAAGACATAGCGGTGATGCGGATGTGTCTGCTCAAAGATTTCGTTCAGGGCATGAATTTCCGCGAGGTCCCGGATCGGATACGCGGTATGCGCATAGGGAAACCAGATGCGGTCGTTGATCCCGAAGCCGGAATGGCAGTCGACGGCCATGCTGAACGGCCGGCACAGCAATTCCGCTTCAACCAGTTGGCAGAGCGCCGCCGATTCGAGCTCCATCTCACTCCCCGCGGCACCTCTGAACCATGGCAACCCGGAACCCAGGCGATGCCCGCCGAGCAGGAATGGCGTTCGCTCCAGCGCATCGACAGGCGCGTTACGCATGAGATCAACACCGTTCGGATTGGCGCGCGTACCGCGCCACATCCCTCCCGGATTGACCACGGGAACGAAAACGAGGCGGATTGATTCGAGTTGCTGATGCAACAGGCGATCCCAGCGCAAACGGCTGACGAGGTTCCGTAAAAAAGTCAGGACCACCGCCGAGCCAATACGCTCCAGGCCGTGCACACCGCCAAAAAAACCGGCGGCGGGGACTGCCGGATCGGGATTGCCGAGCGTGACCGCGATGACCGGGAAACGACGTTCCCCAACCTGCGTTTCGCAAAGCACGGTGGAAGCCAGATGCCGGCCGCCCTGCCGGAGGATGTCTTCGAGCTCGACCAGCTCACTGAGCTCGACGGGAAAACTCTTTATGGCCACGCGCTTCTTTCCTCTTCTTTGCTCTGGATAACGCCGGAGAGGATAGCGCGGCAAGCATGTCCCGATTGTGACACGGCGCCGAAACACGGCCTTAACAATCCCGCGTTACCTTTGCGGACGTCACCAACGCATTCTCATGAGGCTGAAATGACGAAACTACTGGTAAGCCTGGAAGACCTGATCGACCGATTTTTCGACGATGGATGGGTCAGGGTCCATCCGCTGGATTGAGGGGGAAAAACATGAGCCAACTACTCCGTCGCACCGTCACTCACCCTCTGCTGGCGATCGGCAGCACCCTGCTCTGGGGGGTCGTCGAACTGCTGGCCCTGCAACGCTCGCGAATCGCGCAGGCGCGTGAAGCGCTGAAGCATTGAGCAACGACAAACGCCAGCTGTCGCACGGCTCGCGGCTCACGACCAACAACTCAAAACCCGTGGTGGGGAGTTCTACTGCAGCCCTGCCAGATCCCGCGCCACGGCCTCCGCGACCTTGATGCCGTCCACCCCGGCCGAGAGGATCCCGCCGGCGTAGCCCGCGCCTTCGCCCGCCGGGTACAAACCCTTGATGTTCAGACTCTGCAAATCCTCGCCGCGCGTGATGCGTAACGGGGAGGAGGTGCGCGTCTCGACACCGGTGAGTACCGCGTCGGCCATGTCAAACCCCTTGATCTGCTGACCGAAGGCCGGCAGCGCTTCGCGCATGGCGGCGATGGCATAGGGCGGCAAGGCGGTTGCCAGATCAGTCAGGTGAACACCTGGCTTGTAGGAAGGCTCGACGCTGCCCAGCTGCGTCGACGGCCGACCAGCGAGGAAGTCGCCGACCAGCTGTACCGGGGCGTCGTAGTTGCCGCCACCGAGTTCGAAGGCCCGCGATTCGAGTTGGCGCTGGAATTCAATCCCGGCTAGCGGGTGCTCGGCATCACCGCCAAAATCTTCCGGCGAGACATTCACGACAATGCCGGCATTGGCGTTGCGCTCGTTGCGCGAGTACTGGCTCATACCGTTGGTCACCACCCGGCCATGCAGCGCCTCGAAGGTGTCGCGGGCGCTGTGACCGAGGGCCAGCACGACATGGCCGGCGGCGATGGTCTCTCCATCGGCCAGTTGCACGCCACGGACGGCCCCTCTTTCGATTTCCAGCCCGACCACCCGCTGCTGAAAACGGATCTCGCCGCCCAACGCGATGATCTCGGCGCGCATCTGCTCGACCATGCCGACCAGACGGAAGGTGCCGATATGCGGCTTGGCGATATAGAGTATTTCTTCCGGTGCCCCGGCCTTGACGAACTCGGCCAGCACCTTGCGCCCGAGGTGGCGCGGGTCCTTGATCTGGCTGTAGAGCTTGCCATCGGAAAAAGTACCGGCGCCCCCCTCCCCAAACTGCACGTTCGACTCGGGGTTGAGCACGTTCTTGCGCCACAGCCCCCAAGTGTCTTGCGTGCGTTCGCGCACTGCCTTTCCGCGCTCCAGCACGATGGGCCGGAAGCCCATTTGCGCCAGCAGCAACGCGGCAAAGATGCCGCAGGGGCCGAAGCCGACCACTACCGGGCGCAATTTCAGGTTTTCCGGGGCTTTGGCGACAAAGCGGTAAGCGGTATCAGGCGCCGGGCCGACATTGCGATCCTTGCCCAGCTTTTTCAGCACTGCAGCTTCGTTGCTTACTGCAACATCAACGGTGTAGATGAAAGTCAGCAGCGCCGCCTTGCGCGCATCGTAGCTGCGCTTGAACACCGTGAAATCGACGATATCGGCCACGGCCAGCCCCAGCCGTTTGGCAATGGCGGGCAGCAAGGCCTCGGGCGGGTGGTCGATGGGCAGACGAAGTTCGGTGAGTCGCAGCATTGCAGATCCGGGCAAAAAGGGTTTCTGGCCGGCATTGTCGTCTTTCGGGGCGCATGAATCCAGCCCGTTTTCGGGCTGGGCAGGCAGGCGATCCGGCGTTCAGACTGGAAAAACCCCCTGTTTTGGCGGATAATTTCGCCTTTTCAGCAGATCGGCAAACCATCGTGTCCGCGTCTTCCAGCACTTCCCCCAGCATTGCCTTCAACCCGCTTACTGGCGCCATCCGCGCGCTGGCCATGGACGCCGTGCAGAAGGCCAACTCCGGCCACCCCGGCGCCCCGATGGGCATGGCCGAGATCGCCGAGGTTTTGTGGCGCCGTCACCTGCGCCACAACCCGGCCAACCCGAAGTGGGCTGACCGCGATCGTTTCGTGCTCTCGAACGGCCACGGCTCGATGCTGATCTATGCCCTGCTGCACCTGACCGGCTACGACCTCTCGATCGACGACCTGAAGAACTTCCGCCAGTTCGGCTCGCGCACCGCCGGCCACCCGGAAGTCGGCCACACGCCGGGCATCGAGACGACCACCGGTCCGCTCGGCCAGGGCATCACCAACGCGGTCGGCATGGCCATCGCCGAAAAAGTGCTGGCGGCAGAGTTCAACAAGCCCGGAACGAGGCCTGCTCGCTGGCTGGCACGCTTGGCCTGTCCAAGCTGATCGCTTTCTATGACGACAACGGGATTTCCATCGATGGTCACGTCGAAGGCTGGTTTACCGACGATACGCCGAAGCGCTTCGAAGCCTACGGCTGGCAGGTGATTCCGAACGTCGACGGCCACAACACCGAAGCCCTCGAGCGCGCCATCCTGGAAGCCAAAGCCGACAAGACCCGGCCGACGCTGATCTGCTGCAAGACCACCATCGGCATGGGTTCGCCAAACAAGGCCGGCACGCACGACGTGCATGGCGCCCCGCTCGGCGCCGACGAAATCGCGGCTGCCCGCGCCCACATCGGCTGGAACCATCCGCCGTTCGAAATCCCGGCCGACGTCTATGCCGCCTGGAACGGCAAGCCGCGTGGCGAAGTTTTCGAAACCAACTGGAACCGCCGCTTCGAGACCTACCAGACTGCCTTCCCGGCCGAAGCCGCCGAATTCAAGCGCCGCATGGCCGGCGAACTGCCGGCCGACTGGGCGGCGAAGTCTGCCACCGCCATCGCCGAGATCGCCGCCAAGGCCGAGAACATTGCCACGCGCAAGGCTTCACAGAATGCCATCGGCGCTTTCGCCCCGCTGCTGCCGGAACTGATCGGTGGCTCGGCCGACCTCGCTGGCTCGAACCTGACGCTGTGGAAGGGCTCGAAGGGCGTCTCGAAGAACGAAGGCGGCAACTACCTCTATTACGGCGTGCGCGAATTCGGCATGACCGCCATCGCCAACGGCCTCTCGCTGCACGGCGGCCTGATTCCCTATACGGCGACCTTCCTGGTCTTCTCGGACTACGCCCGCAACGCGATCCGCATGGCGGCGCTGATGAAGCAGCGCCAGATCATGGTCTATACGCACGATTCCATCGGCCTCGGCGAGGATGGCCCGACGCACCAGCCAGTCGAGCACGTTTCCAGCCTGCGCATCATTCCGAACGTCGATGTCTGGCGCACGGCTGACGCCACCGAAACGGCCGTCGCCTGGGCGGCCGCCATCGAGCGCCAGGACGGCCCGAGCGTGCTCGCGCTATCGCGCCAGAACCTGCCGACGATCACTGCCGGCATCGGCACCGACACCATCCGCCGCGGCGGCTATGTGCTGGCCGACGCCGCTAACGCCAAGGCCGTGCTGATCGCCACTGGTTCGGAAGTAAAGCTGGCGCTGGACGCGCAGAAGGCGCTGGCCGACGCCGGCATTGCCGTGCGCGTGGTCTCGATGCCCAACGCCAACGCCTTCGACCGTCAGGACAAGGACTACCGTGAGTCGGTACTGCCGCGCGGCATTCCGCGCGTGGCCGTGGAGGCAGGCGTCAGCAGCTTCTGGTTCAAATATGTCGGGCTGGAGGGGTCCGTCATCGGCATCGACCGCTTCGGCGAATCGGCCCCCGCCGGCAAGCTGTTCGAGTTTTTCGGTTTCACCGTGGATAACGTCGTTGCCACGGTCAAGCGCGTTATTTGATTTTGTAAATCGGATGTAACCACGGAGGGCACGGAGAGCACGGAGAAGTTCAATACCGAAGATATTGCCAAGGCATCTACCCGCCTTGGTGAAATTTTTTCGGGTTTTCTCCGTGCCCTCCGTGCTCTCCGTGGTTGAAAATCAACCTCAGTCAATCGGAGTTAGCCATGAGCATCAAAGTCGCCATCAACGGTTTCGGTCGTATCGGTCGCTGTACGCTGCGCGCCATTTACGAGCAGGGTCTGCAGAACGAATTCGAGGTCGTTGCCATCAACGCCTCCGGCGATCTGGCGACCAACGCCCACCTGCTGAAGTACGACACCACCCATGGCCGCTTCCGCACCTCGGTCGAGACCGAGGGCGAGAACTGCATCATCATCGACGGCAAGAAGATCGCCTTCTACTCGACCAAGGACCCGAAGGGTGTCGATTGGGCCAAGCACGGCGTTGACGTGCTGCTCGAATGTACCGGTGCCTACACGACCAAGGCCAAGGCGCAGGCGCTGCTTGAGCAGGGCGCCAAGCGCGTGCTGATCTCGGCACCGGGCGGTGACGACGTCGACACCACCATCGTGATGGGCGTCAACGAAGAAGCGCTGAAGGCCGGCATGACCGTCGTCTCCAACGCCTCGTGCACCACCAACTGCCTGGCCCCGGTGGCCAAGATCCTCTCGGACAACATCGGCATCAAGCAGGGCCTGATGACCACCATCCACGCCTACACCAACGACCAGGTGACCGTGGACGTCCGCCACAAGGACCTGCGCCGCGCCCGCGCCGCCGCCGCCAACATCATCCCGACCAAGACCGGCGCCGCCAAGGCCGTCGGCCTGGTGCTGCCGCAGCTGGTCGGCAAGGTCGATGGCTTCGCCCTGCGCGTGCCGACGATCAACGTCTCGCTGGTCGACCTGACCTTCACCGCCGATCGCGCCACCACCAAGGAAGAGATCAACGCCTTGATGACGACCGCCGCCAACGGCCCGCTGAAGGGCATCATGGAGGTCAACAACGAGCCGCTGGTATCGTCCGACTTCAACCACACCACCGTCTCGACCACCTTCGACGCGACGCAGACCCGCGTCATCAAGAGCGAAGACGGCTCGGTGCTGGTCAAGGTGCTGGCCTGGTACGACAACGAGTGGGGCTACTCCTGCCGCATGCTCGACGCGGCCCGCGCCTGGATGCAGGCAAAGTAAAAGCCAAATCCTTCACCACAGAGGCACAGAGACACAGAGACACAGAGGAAAAACATGATTGTCTCTGTGTCTCTGTGTCTCTGTGGTTAATGGTTCTTCCCATTGTGACCACACCACTCCGAATCGCCATCAACGGCTACGGCCGCATCGGTCGCTGCTTCCTGCGCGCGCTGCACGAATCGCCGTGCCGCGAACACTTGCAGGTCGTCGCCATCAACGAGCCGGCGGCACTGGAGAGCATCGCTTATCTGACCCGCTTCGATTCGACGCACGGCCGGTTTCCGTCGTCGGTCGAACTGCAGGGGCAGCAACTGCTGATTGATGGCGAGGCCATCGCCGTCAGCCATGCGACGACGCCGGAAGCTGTCGACTGGAAAAACCTCGGCATCGACCTGGTGGTGGAATGCTCCGGCCACTACAGCACCCGCAACGAACTCGAGCGCTTCATCGCCGCCGGCTGCCCGCGCCTGCTACTGTCGCACCCAGCCAATAGCGCCGCCGATGTCGACGCAACGATCGTCTATGGCATCAACCATGAAACACTGACTGGCGCGGAAAAGCTGGTGTCCAACGCCTCGTGCACGACCAACGCAGTGGTGCCAGTACTCGAACTGCTGGCGCGCGAGATCGGCATCGATCATGTGCTGCTGACCACGCTGCACTCGGTGATGAACGACCAACCGCTGGCTGATGGCTACCACCACGCCGACCTGCGCCGCACGCGCTCGGCGATGCAGTCGATCATCCCGGTATCGACCGGTCTGGCCCGCGGGGTCGAACGCCTGCTGCCGCAACTGGCCGGCCGCGTGCAGGCCAAGGCAATCCGTGTGCCGACGCCGAATGTCTCGGCCATCGACATGGTCATCGAAGTGTCACGACTCAGCCGCCCGGTCACCGCAGAAGCCGTCAATGCCCTGCTCGCCAATGCGGCAGCAGGGCCATGGAAGCTGCTGCTGGCCTACACGGCGGACCCGCATGCCTCCGTCGATTTCAACCACGATCCCCATTCGGCGATTGTCGACGGCAGCCAGACCCGGCTTTCCGGTCAGCACATGCTCAATCTGTTCCTGTGGTTCGACAACGAGTGGGGCTTTGCCAACCGTATGCTCGACGTTGCCTGCCACTGGTGCAACAAGATTCAATAGTTCAATCCAGCCTTTCTTCAGGAGCCTCCCATGAACGTTCTCAAACTCGCCGACCTCGACGTCAAGGGCAAGCGCGTCTTCATCCGCGCCGACTTCAACGTGCCGCAGGACGACGCCGGCAACATCACCGAAGACACCCGCATCCGTGCCGCGCTGCCTTCGCTCAAGTACTGCCTGGAGAACGGCGCTGCCGTCATGGTTACCTCGCACCTCGGCCGCCCGACCGAAGGAGAACTCAATCCGGAAGATTCGCTGACGCCGGTCGCCGTTCGCCTCGGCCAGCTGCTGAACAAGCCGGTCCGTCTGGTCGCCGACTGGGTCGACGGCGGCTTCAAGGTCGAGCCGGGCGAGATCGTTCTGCTCGAGAACTGCCGTTGCAACAAGGGCGAGAAGAAGAACAACGACGAGCTGGCGCAGAAGATGGCCAAGCTCTGCGATATCTACGTGAACGATGCCTTCGGCACCGCGCACCGTGCCGAAGCGACCACGCACGGCATCGCCAAGTACGCACCAGTGGCCTGCGCCGGATTCCTGATGGGTGCCGAGATCGACGCCCTGTCGCGCGCCCTCGAAAAGCCCGCCCGTCCGCTGGTGGCCATCGTCGCCGGCGCCAAAGTATCAACCAAGCTGACCATCCTCAAGTCGCTGGCCGAGAAGGTCGACCAGCTGATCGTCGGTGGTGGCATCGCCAACACTTTCCTGCTGGCCAACGGCAAGCGCATCGGCGATTCGCTGGCCGAGCCGAACCTGGTCAATGAAGCGCACGTGATCATGGACATCATGAAGGAGCGCGGCGCCGAAGTGCCGCTGCCGGTCGACGTCGTCGTCGCCGACGAAGTCTCCGCACTGGCGCGCGCCAACCGCATCTCGGTTGACGAAGTCGGCCCGCACGACCGCATCCTCGACGTTGGCCCGAAAACAGCCGCCAAGCTCGCCGACATCATTGCCCATGCCGGCACCATTGTCTGGAACGGCCCGATCGGTGTTTTCGAGCATGACCAGTTCGCCGGTGGTACCAAGATGCTGGCCTCGGCTATTGCCCATTCCACTGGCTATTCGCTGGCTGGCGGCGGCGACACGCTGGCGGCAATTGCCAAATTTCACATCGCCCAGGACGTCGACTACATCTCCACTGGTGGTGGTGCCTTCCTCGAATTCCTCGAAGGCAAGAAGCTTCCCGCCATCGAGGTACTGGAAAGCCGCGCCAAAGGCTGATGGCCAGGACGCCCGCGCCGCAAGGGCCGCAATGCGCGGCCCTTTTTGTTTGTTGGTACTTGCACGCCATGGCAACCGAAGCGGTTGTGCCGGAAGAAACAAAGCATTGCCTGATGGGGTGACATCGGGGAAAATCATTTCCTTGCAAGGGAATAATTCACACTTTTCTCATAAAAACGAAGTGGAGGAGCTATGGAGGAGGGATTGCGCCGCGTGCTGGTTGTCGACTCCTCGAAGGTTTTCAGATCCGTACTCGCGAAATACCTGCGGGATGACTTCGAGGTCCGGGAGGAAGCGGACGGTGACTCGGCCTGGCAAACGCTGGTTCTCGACGCCTCGGTCATCGCAGTCGTATCAAGCGCGAACCTGCCTCGCCTGAGCGGCCTCGACCTGCTAGCCAAGATTCGCATCAGCAAGCTGCGCAGGATCTGCGACATCCCCTTCCTTCTTCTTGTCTCCGGCAACGAATCGGACGAGGACCGCCGGATGGCAGGTGAGCTCGGGGTAAGCGACTTTGTAAACCGGGAAATACCGAAGGACGAGCTCCTCGAACGCATCGGGCGCCTGGTAAACTGGGAATTTGCGACAAACCTCACCGACTCGCAGATCATGCCCACCGCGCTTCAGCACAATCAGCCGCTGAAACGCGAAGAGCAAAGCACCCACTGGACTCCACTCACCACCGTCGAACTGCGTGCGTGCATCGATGCGGCACTGGTTGGAATTGCGATGAAAGAGGGCGAGTTGGGTGTCATCAGCTTCGGCCTCGATGACGCCGCCTCGGTCTCCGGGCTCTATGGCCAGCGGTCATTGCTGACGATCGCAAAGCGGCTCGGCAAGATTCTCCAGGCAAAGGTCGGCAGCGGCGACAGTGTCGGCTGCGACGAGCACGGCCGATGCATCATCGTGACCCCCGGAACAAGCCATGCCAGCTGCCTGGCGTTTGCACAACGGGTTTGCCGCGGGCTCGCACAAAGCCATATCTCCATCGGCGGATCTCCATTGAATTTCAAGGCCAGCGCGGGTGTCGTCAGCGTTCCCACGGATTCCGTCTCCGATGCCGCAGGCTTGCTGTCGCTGGCCAACGACCGGCTGCAACGCGCGCAGGAAGCTGGCGGCAACCGCGTTGTCGCGACCGAAAAGACCGAAGCGGATTTTGCCTTCACGCCAGATTACCTGTTCAGCCTCTCGCGCTTTTGCTCGACGTCGCCGTCGAACATTGCGATGGGAGCACTGGGGCTGCAACTCATGCCGTTGATTCGCGCACTCGATGAGGCGCTCGGGTTTGGGCTGCCGCTGGATGACATGGAGTACCGCTGCGCCACCCGTGCGAAGGACGAAAAGAAAGACTGATGCTTTGCAAGCTGCTGTGGGCCGTCCATGGCAGACCCAGGGTTGCCTCGCGTCGAGGCCTAAGTGAAAACCATCCGTTTGCAGGGCGATAATTAACACTCTTCGACAATGAGCGAAGGGGGAGGAGACTATGGAGGCTGGACTACGCCGCGTACTGGTCATTGACCCGTCCAAGGTTGTCAGATCCACGCTCGCCAAACATTTGGGCGGGCATTTCGAGGTCAGGGAAGAATCGGACGGCGAGTCTGCATGGCAGTCGCTGGTTCTTGACTCGTCCATCATTGCTGTCGTTTCCGGCGCACAACTCCCACGACTAAGTGGACTCGATCTGCTGGCCAGGCTGCGCATCAGCAAGCTGCGCCGGCTCTGCGACATCCCCTTCCTGCTGCTGATTTCCGACCATGAAACCGAGGAGGATCGCCAGCTCGCCCGTGAAAAAGGCGTCACCAGTTTCATTACCCGCGGCATGAGCCGCGAAAAAATAATTGACCGTATCGGCCGACTGGTTAACTGGGAACTGGCCCTGAGCTTTGCCGACACGCAGGCCGTTCCCTCGGCCATTCCGCGTAATGCGCCGCTGAAACGCCTGCCGGAGGAATCTCCACCACCGCCACTCGACTGCCAGGATATTCGCCACCAGCTCGAGCAAGCAATTGCCGGGCAGGCCTCAACCTCTGGCATGGTCGGCATTCTGGCTTTTGGTCTCGACGATGCCGACCAGCTCGCTGCACGTTTTGGCAAGGACACGCTTGAGTCGATCACCAAGCGTCTGTGCCAGGTGCTGCGGACCAAGATTGGCAACAGCGACAGCATCGGTTGCGATAACGAGTCCCGCTGCCTGATCGTGTCACCCGGCACCAGCCTGGCAAGCTGCACAGCCTTTGCCCAACGCGTTTGCCGGGGTCTGGCCAACAGCCAGGTCACCATTGCGGGGGAGCCGTTGCACCTGATCGTTAGCGTTGGCATCGCCAGCATCCCGACAGACGCAGGGATGAGCGCCGAGGCCCTGATGGCCGTAGCTGGAAAACGCTTGAGGATGGCCCAACAGGCCGGCGGCAACCGCGTCGTCGCCGACGAGGTGAGCGATCCCGGATTCGGGTTCAACACCGAATTTTTCAGCAACATGATGCGCTTCTACTGCCCTGACACCGCCAACGTTCAAATGGGCGCCATGGGCCTGCACCTGATGCCGCTGTTCAAGGCCATGGATAAGGAATTCCGCTTCGGTCTGCCACTCACCGAAATCGAGCGGAGCTTCGAGCTGCGCGCCCGGGAAGAAGGAACCGACTAGTTCCGAAGCCCCAGCGAAACCACGCTCGCAGTTCGGCAAGAGTTTGCCGATTCAGTCACCACGGCTAGAATGGGCGCACTCACCAAGGATCGCTCATGACCCGCCATACCAAGATCGTTGCCACCCTCGGCCCTGCATCGAACAGCGCTGAAACCCTTGAAAAACTGATTCGTGCCGGCGTCGATATCGTTCGCCTCAATTTCTCGCACGGCACTGCCGAAGACCATGTCGCCCGGGCCAATACGGTGCGGGAAGCAGCCGCCCGCGTCGGCCGCCCGGTTGGCATCCTCGCCGACCTGCAGGGCCCGAAAATTCGCGTTGGGAAATTTGCCGAGGGCAAGGTCACGCTGGAGAACGGTGCCCGCTTTGTCCTCGACGCCAACTGCCCGTCCGGAACCCAGGAGCGAGTCGGCCTCGATTACAAAGATCTGCCAAGGGATGTGAAGAGCGGCGATGTGCTGCTGCTTGACGATGGGCGCATCGTGCTCGACGTTGAAGCGGTGCGTGGCGCCGAAATTCATACCGTGGTACGCCACGGCGGCGAACTTTCGAACAACAAGGGAATAAACCGTCAGGGTGGCGGCCTTTCTGCGCCGGCACTGACAGCGAAGGACATGGACGACATCAAGACGGCGGCCAGCATTGGCGTCGACTACGTGGCCATCTCCTTCCCCAAGAGCGCGGCCGACATGTACATGGCACGTCAGCTGATGCGGGCTGCCGGCGGCAAGGCGCTGACCATCGCCAAAATCGAGCGGGTCGAGGCCGTGGCCTCGCTCGATGAGATTCTCGACGCCTCCGACGGTGTCATGGTCGCGCGCGGCGATCTGGCGGTCGAAGTTGGTGATGCCGCCGTGCCGGCACTGCAGAAGAAAATGATCCGCATGGCGCGCGAACGCAACAAGCTGGCGATCACCGCGACGCAGATGATGGAGTCGATGATCCTGTCGCCGGTACCGACCCGTGCCGAGGTGTCCGACGTCGCCAATGCCGTACTCGACGGTACCGATGCGGTGATGCTCTCGGCCGAGACCGCCAGCGGAAAATATCCGATCCATACGGTCGAGGCCATGGCCCGCGTCTGCCTGGAAGCCGAGAAATCGCACGAGGTGACGCTGGATCGCGAGTTTCTCGACCGCGTCTTCACCCGCATCGACCAGTCGATTGCCATGGCTGCCATCTGGACCGCACACCACCTCAAGGTCAAGGCCATCGCCGCATTGACCGAGTCTGGTTCGACAGCCCTGTGGATGAGCCGCCTGAACTGCGGCGTGCCGATCTATGCGCTGACGCCGTCGGCAGAAGCGCAGACCAAGATGTGCCTCTATCGCGACGTGTACCCCTTGCTCATGAAGCAGACACACACCGACCGTGACGAGCTGCTTTACGATGCCGAGCAACTGCTGATCGAAGCCGGCGTCGTCGAAAAGGGGGACCTGATCGTACTCACGATCGGCGAACCAATCGGCACGCCAGGCGGCACCAATACGCTGAAGATCGTGCGTGTCGGCGAGTACGGAAGACCGACGGCCGGATAGAACTAAAATTCGCAGCCCGGCACCCGCCGGGTTTTTTGTGCTCCGGTGTCCGCCTTGGCGGAAGAATCGGGAATGCGGTGCCGCTTTCAAGCGAACTCCGCAACGTGCCCAGCGCTGTGAGGGGGACGGCACCGGCAAACGCAACCACTGAAGCAATGCTTCGGGAAGGCGCCGGTTCCGGATGATCCCGAGTCAGAAGACCGGCCGCGAGCGCATCCGTACGACTGCATGGACAAGCAGTCGTCAAAGCCTGTTCAGATGGGGACTCCATGAACAATGCAGCAAGCAATGCCGGCCATCAGGCCGAACATCATTTTGCCGACGCCGCCCGCGACGCGGTTTATCAGGCCATTTTCTCCCGTCGCGACGTGCGCGGACAGTTTCTGCCGGAACCGATTGCCGACGACGTACTGGCGCGCATCCTGACCGCCGCCCACTTCGCACCTTCGGTTGGCTACATGCAGCCGTGGAGCTTCGTGCTGATCCGCGATACCGGCGTCAAGCAGCGCATCCACACAGCCTTTGCCGAAGCCAATGCCGAAGCGGCCGAAATGTTCGAAGGCGCGAAACAGGAAATCTACCGCGAGCTGAAGCTGGAAGGCATCCTCGAATCGCCGGTTAACATCCTGATTACCTGCGACCGCGACCGCGCCGGCCCGGTGGTCATCGGCCGCACGCACATCAAGGCCATGGACATCTACAGCTCGGTCTGCGCCGTGCAGAACCTGTGGCTGGCCGCACGCAGCGAGGGTCTCGGCGTCGGCTGGGTGAGCATCTTCCATCAGGCAGCACTGAAGGAGATTCTCGGCCTGCCGGAGCGCATCATCCCGATCGCCTACCTGTGCCTCGGCCAGGTCAGCCACTTCCACGAAAAGCCGGAACTCGAAGCCGCCGGCTGGCGCCCGCGCCTGCCGCTCGACGAACTGGTCTATTTCGAACAATGGGGACAGACCGAGGGCGCAGGCGACGAAGCCCTCAAGTCCGCCCTGCGGGAAGCCCAGGAAACCGCTGCCACCCACCGCCGGTTTGTCGCAAAATCGCGATAAAATAGGCGCTTCCCCTGACACGGCGGCGTTTCGGCATTGCTGCGGCGCCGCCCCTGAATTTCCGGAGTCATCATGCCGCTCGTATCCCTGCGCCAGCTTCTCGACCATGCCGCTGAAAACAGCTACGGCCTGCCCGCCTTCAACGTGAACAACATGGAACAGGTGTGGGCCATCATGGAGGCCGCCAGCCAGGCCGACGCGCCGGTCATCATGCAGGCCTCGGCCGGCGCCCGGAAGTACGCCGGCGAGCCCTTCCTGCGCCACCAGATCCTGGCCGCGCTCGAAGCCTACCCGAACATCCCCATCGTCATGCACCAGGACCACGGCCAGAGCCCGGCGGTGTGCATGGCGCCGATCCGCTCCGGCTTCTCGTCGGTGATGATGGACGGTTCGCTGGAAGCCGACGGCAAGACCACTTCGTCCTACGAATACAACGTTGCCGTCTCGCGCGAAGTCGCCAAGTTCTCACACGCCATCGGCGTCTCGGTCGAGGCTGAGCTGGGCGTGCTCGGTTCGCTGGAGACGATGAAGGGCGACAAGGAAGACGGCCACGGCGCCGACGGCCACATGACGCGCGAGCAGTTGCTGACCGACCCGGATCAGGCCGCCGACTTCGTCAAGCAGACCAACTGCGATGCGCTGGCCATCGCCATCGGCACCAGCCACGGCGCCTACAAGTTCACCAAGAAGCCGACCGGCGACATCCTGGCCATCGAGCGCATCGAGGAGATCCACGCACGATCCCGAACACGCACCTGGTCATGCACGGCTCGTCCTCGGTGCCGCAGGAACTGCTCGCCGAGATCCGCGAGTTCGGCGGCGACATGAAGGAAACCTACGGCGTGCCGGTCGAGGAGATCGTCAACGGCATCAAGCACGGCGTGCGCAAGATCAACATCGACACCGACATCCGCCTGGCGATGACCGGTGCCGTCCGTCGCTACCTGTTCGAAAATCCGTCCAAGTTCGACCCGCGCGACTACCTGAAGCCGGCCCGCGAAGCCGCCAAGAAGATCTGCCTGGCCCGCTTTGAAGCCTTCGGCTGCGCCGGTCAGGCAAGCCGTATCAAGCCGCTGACGCTGGAGAAAATGGCCGAGCGTTACGCCAAGGGCGAACTGAACCAGATCGTAAAGTAATCAAACACCTGCAGACGGCACCGGGTGCTACACTCGGTGCCGTTTTCTTTTTTGACGCCATGATGCTGCCACTCGCCGAGCACCCCCTGCGCCACCGCCTCAATGCGGAAATCCATTCGCGGCCACCGATCGCCATCCCCGGCCCGGAATGGATCAGCTATCTGGCCGTCACGCACACCGGCGGCAGCGCCTCTGACGAACGCACGCATCTGGCACAGCTATGCTCCACGCTTGGCACCGAAGTCTGTCCGCTCGTCGATGGCGACCACTGGGTGCTCGATAACGGAGCCTTGCGCCTGAAGTGGGAACGGCACACCGAATTTTCCGGCTACACCTTCTTCCGCCGCCGCGTTGCCGGGGACGGGCCAGACACTACTGCCATTGCAGCTTTCCCGGCCGATTGGGTGGCCGGCATTCCCGGCGAGGTGATTGCCGCCAGCCACATCGAACTCTGTTCGGCAACGCAGAATCCGCCGGAGGAAGTGCTCGACGGCATTGCGCGTTCCGGTGAAGCCGTGGTCGCTACGCGTGTCGCCGAAGGGGCTGCCTGGGTCATTTCGGATTTCGAGCTGCACGACGGTTTCTCTCGCTTCACCGTCATCGACGAGCATCTGCGCCACCGCCAGGCTGGCCGCACCGTGCAGCGCATCCTTGAGATCGAAACCTACTGCATGATGGCCTTGCTGGCCTTTCCGGTAGCAAAGGAAACCAGCCGTTTCCTCGGCCAATGCGAACGAGAGCTGTCGACGTTGATGGACGAAATGAGCGTTGCCGCCACCCCCGAGGACGAGCGCCGCCTGCTGGCCCGGCTGACACGCCTGGCCGCAGAAGTAGAACAGTCGGTAACGCGCACTGCTTACCGTTTTGGTGCTGCCGCCGCCTATTACCGGCTGGTCCAGCAACGCGTCGATGACCTGCGCGAGCAGCGCCTGAATGGTTTCCCGCCGATCCGCGAATTCATGGAACGCCGGCTGGCGCCGGCCATGAGCACCTGTCAGTCGATCGCCGGCCGCCAGGCGGACCTGTCCACCCGTATTGCCCGCAAGAGCGCCCTGCTGCGCACCCGCGTCGATATCGAACTGGAGCGCCAGAACCAGGAATTGCTGGCACAGATGAACCGTCGTGCAAAACTGCAACTCCGGCTGCAGGAGACGGTCGAAGGCCTGTCGGTGGTGGCCATCACCTACTACGGCTCGCAG
The DNA here is from genome assembly GCA_016710885.1 of Candidatus Proximibacter danicus. Taxonomy (GTDB): domain Bacteria; phylum Pseudomonadota; class Gammaproteobacteria; order Burkholderiales; family Rhodocyclaceae; genus Proximibacter; species Proximibacter danicus. Next base: position 272,964 of record JADJUC010000003.1, on the reverse strand, counting down.
CTGGTGCAGTATCTGGCCAAGGGACTCAACAAGGCTATCCTGCCGAGCCTGTCGCCCGAAATCGCCGCCGCAGTGTCGATCCCGGTAATCGCCACCGTCGTCGCCCTCAGCATCCGCCGCATGCGCAAGACGCTGGCGGCCGAGGAAAACTCCCTCGGCGCGCATTAATTTATAATCCACCCTTTGCTTTTCAGGAAATCTGCCGTGACCGCTCCGCTTTTCGACTCCGCCATCAAGAGCCTGCCGCTGCTTTCGCGTGGCAAGGTGCGCGACATCTACGCCGTGAACGACGAGCAACTGCTCATCGTCACTTCCGACCGCCTGTCGGCCTTCGACGTCATCCTGCCGAATCCGATCCCGGACAAGGGCAAGGTGCTGACGCAGGTTGCCAACTTCTGGTTCGACAAGCTGGCCCACGTCGTTCCCGGCCAGCTCACCGGCGTCGATCCGGAATCAGTCGTCGCCCCGGAAGAACGCGATCAGGTGCGTGGCCGTGCCGTCGTCGTCAAGCGCCTGCGTCCGCTGCCGATCGAGGCCGTCGTTCGTGGTTACCTGATCGGTTCCGGCTGGAAGGACTACCAGACCACCGGCGCCGTTTGCGGCATCGCTCTGCCCGCGGGTTTGAAGATGGCGCAGAAGCTGCCGCAGCCGATCTTCACGCCGGCGACCAAGGCCGACATCGGCGAACACGACGAGAACATCAGCTTCGAGCAGGCGCAGGCCCATTGCGCTGCCGTACTGTCCGAGGTCCTCTCCGGCACCGGCATCAACGGTGCCCAGCTGGCCGACCAGGCCCGCCGCGTCTCCTTGCAGCTGTATGAAGAAGCCTCTGCCTTCGCCCGCACCAAGGGCATCATCATCGCCGATACCAAGTTCGAGTTCGGCATCGACAAGGCCGGCACGCTGCACCTGATCGACGAAGCGCTGACCCCGGATTCCTCGCGCTTCTGGCCGGCCGACCAGTACGAGGAAGGCAAGAACCCGCCGTCCTTCGACAAGCAATTCGTGCGCGACTACCTGGAGACGCTGGACTGGAACAAGACGGCGCCGGGCCCGAACCTGCCGGCCGACATCGTCGAGCGCACCGCCGCCAAGTACCGCGAAGCCTACGAGAAACTTACCGGCCACAAGCTGGACTAATACCCGGCAACGCGTATCAATGCACTACCGGACGGGCGGCATGGCCGCCCGTTGCCATTGGTAGCAGGATGACCGAAGCAAACGCACGGAACAACCCGCTACTGGACTTCTCCGGTCTGCCCGGCTTCGATGTCATCACACCGGCCCATGTACGCCCAGCCATCACCGCACTGCTTGACGAGAGCCGCAGGCTGGTGGAACACCTTACCGGCGATGCCGTGGCTGCTAGCTGGACCGATTTCGCCCAGCCGCTTTCCGACGGCGTCGAGCACCTGTCGCGCGCCTGGGGCATCGTCGGCCACCTGCACTCGGTCAATGACATCCCGCCCTGGCGCGAGGCCTACAACGACCTGCTGCCGGAAGTGACGCGTTTTTATTCCGAGCTCGGCCAAAATCTGGCGCTGTTCTCGAAGTACAAGGCGCTGGCCGCCAGCCCCGAATACGCAACGCTGTCGCCGGCCCGCAAGCGCATCATCGACAACGAGATCCGCGACTTCCGCCTGTCCGGCGCCGAACTGCCCGATGAGCAAAAACCGCGCTTCCAGCAACTTCAGGAAGAGTCTGCCGCATTGCAGGCCAAGTTCTCCGAGAACCTGCTCGACGCCACCAATGCCCACGCCGAAGTGATCACTGACCAACACGCGCTCGCCGGCCTGCCGGCTGACGTCATCGAAGTAGCACGCGGCTCGGCCGAGAAGGCCGGCGTCGAAGGCTGGCGCTTCACGCTGCACGCACCTTCCTTCGGGCCGGTGATGCAGTACGCCGACAATCGCGGGCTGCGTTCACGCATGTACCGCGCCTATGCCACCCGCGCCTCGGAATTTGGCAAGCCTGAACTGGACAACTCGCCACTGATCCGCGACCTGCTGAAACTCCGTGCGGAAGAAGCCGCCATGCTCGGCTACCGCAACTTCGCCGAAATCTCGCTGGTGCCGAAGATGGCCGAATCGCCGGAGCAGGTACTCACCTTCCTGCGCGAGATGGCGAGGAAGGCCCGCCCCTTTGCCGAGAAAGATGTCGCCGAACTGCGCAGCTTCGCCCGCAGCGAACTTGGCCTCGACCCGCTCGAACCGTGGGACATGAGCTGGGTCTCGGAAAAGCTGATGCAGCAGCGTTATGCCTTCTCCGACCAGGAGGTGAAGCAGTACTTCACCGAACCAAAGGTGCTGGCCGGGCTGTTCCGCGTCATCGAGACGCTGTTCTCGGTCATCGTCAAGCCGGACATGGCACCGGTGTGGCATGAGGACGTCCGTTTCTACCGCATCGAAAACCGCAAGGGCGAACTGATCGGCCAGTTCTACCTCGACCTCTATGCCCGCGAGGAGAAGAAGGGCGGCGCCTGGATGAACGACGCCATGGGCCGCAAGCGCACTGCCGACGGCATGCAGACGCCGGTCGCCTACCTCGTCTGCAATTTTTCGCGTCCGGTCGGCGAAAAAGATGGAAAGCTGCGGCCAGCCACCTTCACCCACGACGAAGTAACGACGCTGTTCCACGAAACCGGTCACGGCCTGCACCACATGCTGACCCGCGTCGAGGAGCTCGGTGTTTCCGGCATCAGCGGCGTCGAGTGGGACGCCGTCGAACTGCCCTCGCAGTTCATGGAAAACTTCTGCTGGGAATGGGACGTGCTGCAAGGTATGAGCGCGCACGTCGACACCGGCGCCGTGCTGCCGCGCGAGCTGTTCGACAAGATGCTGGCGGCGAAGAACTTCCTCGCCGGCATGCAGACCGCGCGCCAGATCGAGTTCTCGCTGTTCGACCTGCTGCTGCACAACGACTTTGACCCGGTTGGCGACAAGAGCGTGCTGCAGTTGCTGGAAGAGGTGCGCAACGAAGTCGCCGTCGTCTTCCCACCGGACTGGCACCGTTTTCCGAACAGCTTCTCGCACATCTTCGCTGGCGGCTACGCGGCCGGCTACTACAGCTACAAGTGGGCCGAGGTGCTGTCGGCGGACTGCTACGCCGCCTTCGAGGAAGCCGGCAATCCCTTCGACCCGGAAACCGGTCGGCGCTTCCTCGACGAGATCCTGTCAGTCGGCGGGGTACGCTCGGCGCTCGAATCCTTCAAGGCTTTCCGCGGGCGGGAACCCAGCCCTGACGCCCTGCTCCGGCACAGTGGTATGATCTCTGAGTAAATTGCCTTTGGGAGGGCGTCCATGAAACAGCTCCTGTGTGTGCTATTGATCACCGCGACCGGCATGGCCTCGGCGCAGACCACCTATCGCTGGACTGATCCGGCGACGGGAAACACGATATTTTCCGACCAGCCCCCTCCGCCGGAAATCAGGAAGGTGACAAAAAAAACGGGGAGAGATGCCGGCGAGGACGGGCAGCAGTCCTATGCTGTGCGCGCAGCAGCAGAAAAATTCCCGGTTACGCTCTACACGTCGGCCGACTGCACGGACACCTGTCAGCAGGCACGTTCGTTACTCAACGGGCGAGGCATTCCTTTCACGGAAAAACTCGTCCAGGGCGGCACACCAGAAGCGGACGAACTCAAGCAACTGACCGGCGGCGAAGGCTTTGTACCCGTCATTCTGGTCGGCCGCCAGAGCAACAAGGGGTTAGATAAAAGCGCCTGGAACAATCTGCTTGATCTCGCCGGCTACCCGAAAACAGCCGCCTACGGCAGCAAGCCCTCGGGTGCCTTTGCCAAGTGAAGCTGGCCACTTGGAACGTCAACTCTCTGAAGGTACGCCTGCCGCATGTGCTTGACTGGCTCGCCCGCGAACAGCCCGACGTTCTCTGCCTGCAGGAACTGAAACTCGAAGACAAGTCTTTCCCGACGGCTGAAATCGAAGCTGCGGGTTATCGCCCGGTATTCAGCGGGCAAAAGACTTATAACGGCGTCGCGATTCTTTCCCGCCAGCCGGCCAGCGATGTGGTTTGCGGCACCCCCGGCTTTGCTGACGAACAGAAGCGCCTGATTGCTGCCACCATTGATGGCGTGCGCATCGTTTGCGGCTATTTCCCGAATGGGCAGGCCGTCGGTTCCGACAAATTCATCTACAAGATGGCCTGGTTGCAGGCGCTGACCGCGTGGCTGAAAACCGAGCTGACACAACATCCAAAACTGGCTCTGCTCGGCGATTACAACATTGCTCCCGAGGATCGCGATGCCCACCCGGACTGGAAGGAAGAAATCCATGTTTCTCCCGCCGAGCGGGAAGCTTTTCAAGCGCTGACAGCGCTTGGCCTGAGCGACGCCTTCCGCCTGTTCCCGCAGGCCGACAAAAGCTTTTCATGGTGGGATTACCGGATGATGGCCTTCCGCCGCAATTTCGGGCTGCGCATCGATCACATCCTGCTGTCAGCGCCGTTGACCGCTGCCTGTAAAAGCTGCGTAGTAGATAAAGCCCCGCGAGCGCTTGAGCGTCCATCGGACCATGCGCCGGTCGTCGTCGAACTGGGCGCATGAGCATCGCCATCTCGTCCGAAAAACTGCTTGGGCTCTACCCAGCCCTGAACGCGCTTCAGACTGACGAACTGGAAGCCCTGATCGCACCCGAGGCCCAGCTCCGCCTGCCGTCAGGCGCACGCCTGTTCGCAGAGACGCAACCTTGCCGGGGGTTTCCACTGGTCATCGAAGGCTCAATCAAGGTCGTGAAAGCCGCGCCTTCCGGGCGGGAAATGCTGCTCTACCGGGTTGCTCCCGGCGATTCCTGCATCATCAGTTCCAGTTGCCTGCTTGGCCACACGCCCTACTCGGCGCGTGGTGAAACGGAGTCGGAGGTGACGATGGTGGTGCTGCCCAGCCCGCTGTTCGAGCGCTTGCTGGCCGATAGTACGGTTTTTCGTGATTTCGTTTTCCATCTCTTCGCCGACCGTATTGCCGAACTGATGCAACTGGTTGAGGAAATTGCTTTCCAGCGCCTCGACCAGCGGCTGGCCCGACTGCTGCTGGCCCGTGGTAAGGATATCCAGACCACCCACCAGGCACTGGCTGACGAACTGGGCAGCGTTCGTGAAATCGTCAGCCGTCTGCTCAAGGGATTTGCGGCGGAAGGTCTTGTCAGCCTTGGCCGCGAGCATATCGCCATCCTCGACCGGGCGGGGCTGAGTCGCCTGGCCGGAGATCCACCCCTCGCCCAGTAGTCTCGTGCTTGCTGTGTGACCCAGGTTACAGACGTACCATTAGCGTTCGCTTATTCTTGCTCCGTACCCCGCTATCGGGAATTCCAATTTCAACGGAGAAAAATCATGAAAGCAAACGTCGGCGGCTTTGACAAGATCGCGCGCATTGGCGCTGGAGTCGTTCTGGTTGGCCTGGCGGCAACAGGCACGGTGGGCGTCTGGGGCTGGATTGGACTGGTGCCCCTGGCAACCGGATTGATGGGCTGGTGCCCGGCCTACAACCTGCTGGGCATGAATACCTGCCCGATGAAAAAGTAATCTCCCCTCCTCTCTCAGAGCGCTCCTTCGCTACCTTCGACAGGGTGCGAAATCGCACGCAGAGGGATTCAGGCGGCGCCTCCAGGTGCCGCCTGTTTTTTTCGTGCCGCCAGCCAATTGGCAGCACGAACGTAATCCTCGACAGCGAGATCTTCTGCACGACGCGTCGGGTCAATACCCAGTTCGGCAAAAGCCGCATCGTCGAAAAAACCTTTGAGATTGTTGCGCAACATCTTGCGGCGCTGGGCAAAGGCGGCGGCCACCAGCGTCGACAGCAGGCCTTCGTCGCTGGCCAGCAAATCTTCCCGCGGGCGTGGAATCATGCGGACGACGGCTGAATCGACCTTGGGTGGCGGATCAAACGCGGTGGGTGGAACATCGATCAACCACTCCAGCCAGAACCGGTACTGCAGCATGACCGAAAGCCTGCCGAATGGACTCTCGCCGGGGGCCGCCACCATGCGTTCTACAACTTCCTTCTGCAGCATGAAATGCATGTCACGGACCTGACCGGCACAGGCGGCAAGGTGAAACAGCAAGGGTGTTGAAATGTTGTAGGGGAGATTGCCGACAATGCGCAGATCGTTGCCGAGCGAGGCGAAATCGAACGCCAGTGCATCCCCTTCGTGGATGCTCACTTTTTCTGCCGCGTAACGTTTGCGCAACCGGGCGACGATGTCGCGGTCGATTTCGACCACGTGCAAATGATCCAGCCGATGCAGCAACGGCTCGGTCAGCGCGCCCAGGCCCGGCCCGATCTCGACGACGCGATCCGTGCGCTCGGGGGCAATGGCCATGACGATATCGGCAACCACTTGGGTATCGACCAGAAAATTCTGGCCGAAACGCTTGCGTGGAATGTGTTTCATGCTGCGTGTCTCATCGCATGCTGCGTGCTTCGTGCGGTGGTTTACGTGCCGCGTATTCATGCGGCGCTCCGCGAGGCCTCAACCATGTGTATCGCCTGGCGAACTGCCTCGAACAAGCTGCCAGGATCGGCTTGCCCCGTGCCGGCGAGTGAAAGCGCAGTGCCGTGGTCAACGGAGGTGCGGATGATCGGCAAACCCAGGGTCACGTTGATGCCTTTGCCGAAGGTGGCGTACTTGAGTGTCGCCAGTCCCTGGTCGTGATACATGGCGAGGACACAATCACCACGGGCCAGTTGTGGTGGCGTGAACAAGGTATCCGCCGGCAGCGGCCCGATCAGGTTCATTCCTTCTGCACGCAGGCGATCGAGCACCGGCGCCATGACATCGATTTCCTCTCGTCCAAGATAGCCGTCTTCGCCAGCGTGCGGGTTAAGCCCAGCAACGAGGATGCGCGGGGAAGCGATGCCAAACTTGCGCGCCATGTCGGCATGCAGGATGCGCAGGATAGCTTCCAGTAATTCGGGAGTGATCGCATCGGCCACGGCACGCAGCGGCAGATGTGTCGTTGCCAATGCCACGCGCAAAGGACCTTGCACGGTTTCGCCGGCCAGCATCATCACGACCAGCGGCGTGTCCGTATGTTCAGCAAGGTATTCGGTGTGGCCGCTGAAGGCTTTGCCCGACTGATTGATGACGGCCTTGTGCACCGGCGCCGTGACCATGGCAGCGAACTCCCCGCGCTGGCACCCGCTGAGCGCCCGATCAAGAAGCGATAGCACGTAGGTAGCATTGCCGACATCGAGCTTTCCGGGCTGAGAAGGATTTGCCAAAGGCAGGTGCAGTACTTCCACGCCCGGCGCATTGGTATCCGCATCAGCCGGCACATAGTCACGCAAGAGCCCTGCAACGCCGAGGGTGCTTGCCCGTTCGGCGAGGAGGAATCGGTCGGCAAGAACAACGAGGCGAGCCGGAAAATTCTGCTGCGCCAGTTGCAGGCACAACTCGGGGCCGATACCCGCCGGCTCGCCGGACGTGACAGCGATCACCGGGAGAGCGCGCATCTCAGCGTTCCTCTAGGCGATATTCGACGTAGGCGCGATCGCGGATCTGGCGCAGCCAATCCTGATAGGCTTCGTCAAGCTTGCGCTCACGCAAGGTCTGCCGTGCGGCCATGCGCTTGCGTTCGTCGGAAACGTCCTGCATGCGGCGTTCGAGCACCTGGATGAGGTGATAACCAAACGGCGACTGCACCGGCTCGCTGAGCTCATTGGGCGCCAGGCGGTTCATCACCCGCTCGAACTCCGGCACGGTGTCACCGGGGTAGATCCAGCCGAGATCTCCGCCCTTGGCTGCTGAACCGTCCTGGGAATAGAGGCGTGCCAATTCGGCAAAATCACCCCCGTGCTTGAGACGGTCAAGCAAGCCCTGGAGCTTGTGCAAGGCATCAGGCTCCGAAACAAGCTCATTGACCTTGATCAGGATATGACGGACACGGGTCTGTTGTACCGGCGGCAATACCGTCGAGCCGCGCTTGGCGACCAGTTTGACGATATGAAATCCATTCGGACTTTTCAGCAGCGGGGAGATATCGCCAGGCTTCATCGCCTTGATGGCTTCGGCAAAGAGCCCAGGCAAACGATCCAGCGGGCGAGGTGGCAGCAGCCCACCTTGCAACGCATCGGGAGCGTCCGAATAGGCAGCCGCCACCTGCGAAAAATCCTCCCCCTTGCGCAGCCGTTCCAGCACCTGATCGGCTTTCGCCTTCAGCTTCTGAATCTGCTCGGGAGATGCCGACTCGGGCGCGCGCAGCAGAATGTGGGCAACCTGCACTTCGTCGCCGCTTCCACCGCTCTTTGAAGCTTCGCTCTCGAGGAAGTTATCGATTTCCGCATCGCTGATGACGAGGCGATTGTCCACCTCACGTTCGCGCAGGCGCGCAACCGTCATTTCCTCGCGGATTTCCTCGCGGAACTTGGCGAAACGGATGCCGTCCTTTTCGAGTGCCTGGCGAAACTGCCCGAGCGTCATCTTGTTGCCGGTCGCTATACGGTTGAGCGCCTGATCGAGTTGGCTATCGTCGATGCGCAACCCGGTATCGCGTGCCGTCTGCAACTGGATGCGATCGACAACCAGGCGCTCCAGCATCTGCTTTTCCAGCACGTCGCGCGGCGGCAAAGGGGTCCCCTGTCGCTTCAATTGCCCCATTGCTGAGTCCAGCCGGGTGCGCAGATCGTTGAGGGTGATCACTTCGTCATTGACGATGGCAACGATCCGGTCGGCTTCAACCGCGGTTACCGTGCGCCCCGATTGGGCTTGCGCTCCGCCGGCCACGGCCACGAGCAGAAAAAAGAAACGCAGCAGGAATCTCATGGGCAGAAAACCTCTATTCCTCTATTCGCCGAAAACCGGATCGGCCACCGGCTGATTGGACAAGCCGTAACCCTGAACATTGCGCCGGAGCAGATCGATCGGGTTCGAGCCGATGCGGGCAAAATCGTTCAGCTCAAGCTGGACGAAGACTGACGTATTGTCCCTGCCCGTCGTGGTCACCACTTGATGGCCGACGACACGCACGGCCCAGCAGCCGGCGTTGTATTCAAGCCCGGCGACGGTCTCGACCGGCTTGTGATCGAGGATGGAATAGTTGTAGCGGCCAACCGCCGACCAGCCTCCCCAGATCGGCCACTGGCCGGCGACATCGACGTTTTTCAGCGCACCGCTGGAAACTTCCTTGCTGGCGAAACGGTAGCTCGCATTCAGCACCTTGCCGAGCTCGGGCTGGTAGCGCGCACCGAGCGAAGAACGCTCCATGCGAGTATCCGACGGGTTGTATTGAAGCGCGGCGTCAAGATAGGTCTTGGGGAGAACGCGCCCACTGAATGCCATCAGGAAATCCGACTTGTTCCACTTGCCTTGCTCGGCCAGGGGCAAGGCCACCGTATCCAGCGTTACGCGCTGGCGCTGGAAGTAGTAGCGCTGGCCAAACATGGCGCGCATGGCTTCGGCACCGCTGGTCGGATCGATCAGACGCGTGGTCACGGCGGCCGTCAGCTGATTCGCGTCGCTGACCCGGTCGTAACCGGTGAACTGGTTTTCACTGAAAATCGTTGCGAAGTTGAAGTCAGCCACCGCCGAGTCGAACACCGGGATATGGGTCTGCTTCTCGTACGGCACACTGAGGTAATAGAGGCGCGGCTCAAGCGTCTGCGTCGCCTTGGCACCGAACCAGGTGGTATCGCGCTCAAAGGTCATACCGGCGTCGACACTGAAGATCGGCAACGAACGGGAGATCGATGTGTCGCCCGTCGATATCCGGCGATCCAGCGAGTAACTCGTGACATGCGCACCGATCTTGGGTGTCACATACCAGCCCGGTTGCACGAACGGCACCGAAAGCTGCGGATACGCTACCGTGCGACGACCTTCGTCCAGCTTGCTATGCGTGAACGCTGAGTATTGCCCGAAGAAGGCGGCATCCGTACGGAAAAAATCGGGGCGCCGCGCATTGATGTTGATCTGCGGCGCCAGCGAGTAAGGTTTGGCGATCTGCTGCGTAGGATCGGCATCCGGGTTCAGGGTTTGATAAGCTTGACCGATAACGTTGGCACTCCACCAGTCGCTGCCATAGCTGACCATGCCCTGGCGCAGCAACTGCCGTTGTGACGAGAGGACGGAACGGGATGCCAGGTCGGTGAAATACTGGTCATCGGAAACGCCGGAAATATTCAATGTCCCCGTAAAGCCACGACCAAGATTTTGCTGGTGTCGCAGCGAATAGGCATAGCGGTCTTCATCGTCGCCCAGCCTGTCATTTGGCAAGAATTCCCCACGAACGTTGCCCGCATAGTTGTGATCGAGATAGCGAAACTCGGAGCCCAGTTGCAAACCACGCTTGGCATAAACCCGTGGCGCGATGGTCGCATCCATGTTCGGCGCGATATTCCAGTAGTACGGTGTTGCCAACGTCAATCCATTGACGCTGCTCGAGCCAAAGGTCGGCGCGAGGAAGCCGGACTTGCGCTGGTTATTCAACGAGAACGACAACCATGGGGACCAGAAGATCGGTGCGTTCTGGAAGTAAAGCGTGGCGTTCTTGCCTTCACCGACTTGGCGGTCGTAATCGAGCGCCAGCTCATCCGACTTCAGGTACCAGCCGGGGTCGGGCGCCTTGCAGGTGGTGTAATTGCCGTTGATGATGCGCAGCTTGCTCTCACCCTCGAAATCGATACGCTCGGCACTGCCGCGGGCCTCGGTCAGGGGCAGTGGTGCTGGCTCATCGGCAGACACCCCGAGGACGTTCATCAGCGAGCCTTCTTCCGGACGACTCATCTGTGCCTTGGTCGCCGGCATGGTGCCGGCCGCCGCCACAACAGCGCTCCCCTTCGCTCCTTTTTCCTGGCGCTTCCGCTCCTGTGCGGCCCACGACGATTCGCGCTTGAGGAAGAAATTCGGCTGATCGAAGACTCCGGTCTGATCGACCATCTTCATGCGCATGCGCGGACCGGTAACGTAGTCGTCCCCTTTGGCCAGTCGGACATCCCCGGCCGCTTCCAGTTCATCCTCGACCGGCCAGTACGTCAGGCGCTCGGCATTGACGACCAGCCCAGCGCGGCGGGCCTCGGCGTCGCCGGAGGCTACGGTTTCGTGCCCGGTAATACCGGAGAGTTCGTCAGCGGTCAGGAACATCGGCAATGGCTGTCCGCCGGATTGGATCGGCTCCAGCGTCTTGTCCGTGCGCAGCGCCAGGGTCGGCGTTGCCCCGTCAGGCAAATCCAGGGCCTCGCTCTCGAACCCCAGGACAGGCGGACGACCGGCGCGCCACGCATCATTTCGTTCTTGCGCAAGACCCGACAGCGTCGCCGGTGGCGAGTATGCCGTTCCGGCAACCAGCGAAGACGGTGCCCGTCCCGGCGATGCCGGGCTTCCTGCAACAACTGGCAGACCCAGCAGGCCTGGATGGACGCGCAGCGGTTCCAGTGTCGTTATTTTTCCACCGGACGCGGGAGCCGGCACCGGAGCCGTTGCAACCGATCTGGATGCCGGCGAACCTGACGTTCCCGGCGTACCACGCGCCGCCGCTTCCTGCTCGCGCGGACGCGGTGCCGGTGCGGCAACAACCGGAGAAGACGACTGCATCGGTGCGGGCGCCGGCGCAGGTGCTGCAGAAACCGGTGCGGCAGGCGCAGCAGCGGGCGCCACGGCGCGCGCCGGGACTTGATCGGAAGAAGCTGCAGAAGACGCCCGCGAGCGCGCTCCCGACTTCGTTTTGGCTTCCGTCGCAGCCACATCTCCCTCGGCCTCAAGCGGCTTTGACTCAACGGCCTGCGCTTCGACGGGCTTGACCTCGGCACGCACGCGCTCGGGAGGAGGCTCACTCGGCTTGACCGTCGCCGGCGGTTTCTTCTCTACCGGGGGCAAACCCAACAGCACGGGATCAACACGCAAGGGAGTCATGCCCTGTGCCAGTGCATCCCCAGCACCAAGGCTGGCAACGCCACAGCAAACGACGAGCGCTAACGTTCGGTTGCGCGCACAGGACATAGGGGAAATAAGGGCTTTCGCTATCATTTCCGGCCACCGCCGAAGGGCAGAAAGACCGGGTGTTAAAATCGCAGCATTTTAGCATCAAGGAGCATGACATGCCCCGAACTCAGGCGCTGCAAGACTGGATTAACCAACAATTTCCCGGCCAGGCCCTCCAACTGGCTCCCGCTTCTGCGGATGCGAGCTTCCGCCGCTACTTCCGCATCACCCTTGCCGACGGTAGCTCTCGCATCGTCATGGACGCCCCGCCGGCACAGGAAGACTGCCGCCCCTACCTGCAGGTTGCCCGATTACTGGGCGATGCCGGCGTGCATGTTCCGAAAATTTTTGCTGAAGATCTGGCGCAGGGGTTTCTGCTTCTCTCCGACCTTGGCAACACCACCTATCTGGCAGCACTGACCGCACACCCCGAGGGGGCGCCAGCGCTCTACCGGGAAGCTTCCGAAGCGCTGGTCACCATCCAGAAAGCCAGCCGCCCTGGCGTTCTGGCAGATTACGACCGCACGCTCCTGGCACGTGAGCTACAACTTTTTCCCGACTGGTACCTTGCCCGGCATCTGGGCGTTACCCTCAACGAGAAGCAACAGACCTCACTTGCCGAGACCTTCGAGAAGATCCTGGCCAACAACCTCGCCCAACCGCAGGTCTTTGTTCACCGCGACTACCACTCGCGCAATCTGATGGTCAGCGCACCGAACCCCGGCATCCTTGATTTTCAGGATGCGGTATTCGGCCCCTACACCTACGACCTTGTCTCGCTTTTCCGTGACGCCTACATCACGTGGGATGAGGAACAGGAACTCGACTGGACTGTTCGCTTCTGGGAAATGGCGCGCAAAGCCGCGCTGCCGGTGCCGCAGGATTTCTACGATTTCTGGCGAGACTACGAATGGATGGGGGTGCAGCGCCAGATCAAAGTGCTTGGCATCTTTGCCCGGCTTTGCCATCGCGATGGCAAGGAGGCTTATCTCGCCGACATGCCGCGCGTCATGGCTTACCTGCGCCGCGCAGCCGCGCGCTACATTGACCTCAAACCATTGCTGCTGCTGCTCGACGAACTGGAAAACCGGCAGGCCCAGGTCGGCTATACCTTTTGATGAAAGGCCATGATTCTTGCTGCCGGTCGTGGCGAGCGCATGCGACCGCTGACGGACCACACGCCAAAGCCACTGCTGACGGCTGGCGGCAAGCCGTTGATCGTCTGGCACATCGAACGTCTGGCGGCAGCAGGATTTTGCGACCTCGTCATCAACCATGCCCACCTCGGTGAAAAACTCGTGGAGGCACTGGGCGACGGTCAACGCTGGGGCGTGCATATCGACTGGTCGCCAGAGCCCCCGGGAGCGCTGGAAACGGCCGGTGGCATCGCCAAGGCGCTGCCACTGCTCGGCAATGCTCCGTTCCTGGTGGTCAATGGTGATATCTGGTGCGACTGGGATTTCCGCCGCGCCAACACTCCTGGCCCATCATTCAGCGCACCTGGTAATGATGGATAACCCGCCACACCATTCCGGCGGTGATTTCTGCCTCGATGGCGAGCAACTGAAACTGGCCAATGGTGGTCCAACACTCACTTACTGTGGCATTGGCGTCTTCAGCCCGTCTTTCTTCGCTGACGTGCCAGCGGGTGCGGCGATGAAACTGCGCCCACTGCTGGATGCTGCGATACCGCGAGGGATCGTCACCGGCGAACGGCACAGCGGCCGCTGGGTCGATGTCGGAACTCCGGAAAGACTCGCTGCGCTGGATCAGGAACTCTCATGACACACACCGCCTTCACTGCACGTCGCCAACGTCTGCTCGCGAAACTGGGGAACGGCATCGCCATCGTTCCTACCGCACCGGAGCGCGTGCGCAACCGGGATTCGCACCACCCCTACCGCTTCGACAGCTACTTCTGGTATCTCACCGGCTTTCCGGAACCGGAAGCTGTGGCCGTGCTTTGCGGCGGGGCAGTGCCGCAAACCTTACTTTTCTGCCGCGAAAAAAACGAAGCTCGCGAAATCTGGGACGGTTACCGCTACGGCCCGGAGGCGGCCTGCAAGGCTTTTGCTTTTGATGCGACCTACCCGATCAGCGAACTCGAGCAGCGCCTGCCTGACCTGATGGCCGACCGCAGCGTACTCTGGCACTCCGTCGGCCACGACACCGAGTGGGACACACGCATCGCGGCCAGCCTGAATGCCGTGCGCGCACAAAGCCGCAACGGCAAGCGGGCACCGCGCGAAATCCACGACCTGCGCGCCCTTCTCGACGAAATGCGCCTGATCAAGGATGGCAGCGAGATCGACACCATGCGCCGCGCCGCAGTCATCAGCGCCGCCGGGCACGCGCGCGCAATGCGTCACTGCCGCCCGGGAATGGCAGAGTACGAACTTGAAGCCGAACTGATCCACGAGTTCCGTCACCGCGGCGCCAACGGTCACGCCTACACGCCCATCGTTGCTGGCGGCCACAACGCCTGTGTCTTGCATTATGTCGAGAACAACCGCGTGCTCGCCGAGCACGCTTTAGTGCTGATCGATGCCGGCTGCGAAGTCGACGGTTACGCAGCAGATATCACGAGAACCTTCCCCGTCAGCGGCCGCTTCTCCACCGCCCAGCGCGATTGCTACGAGGTGGTGCTCGCCGCGCAATCCGCTGCGATTGCCACCATACATCCCGGCGCCTCTTTCATGGCCTACCACGATGCCGCTGTTCGCGTTCTTGCGCAGGGCATGATCGATCTTGGCCTGCTCACGGGCAGCGTTGATGGCGCGATCGAGAGCGAGGCCTACAAGCGCTTCTACATGCATCGCACCGGGCACTGGCTCGGACTCGACGTGCACGATGCCGGCGAGTACAAGGAAAACACCGATGGCGGCGAGTGGGTCAAGCTTCAGACCGGCATGACGCTGACCGTTGAGCCGGGCCTGTACATTCGCGCCGCCACCGATGTGCCCCAGCACCTGCATGGCATCGGCATCCGCATCGAAGATGATGTTGTTGTCACGGATACCGGCTGCGACGTCTACACCGATGCGCCGAAGACGGTTGCCGAACTCGAGGAAGTGATGCGCCGTGACTGAAACCACTGCAACGCTCGAAACCGACATTCTCATCATCGGCGCAGGCCCGGTCGGAATGACGCTGGCACTCGCGCTGAAACATGGAAGTACGCCACTGCGCGTACACCTGATCGATAGCAAACCGCGCGGCAGTTTTGTCAATGATCCACGCGCGCTGGCGCTATCGCACGGAACACGGCAACTCATCGAAACCATGCACGCATGGAATGCCGCTGCGGGCACCCCAATCCACGACATACATGTCTCACAGTCTGGCGGCTTCGGGCGCACCGTCATCACTCGGGAGGAACAGCGCATCGAAGCCCTCGGCTATGTCGTGCGCTACCGCGACCTCGCTGCAGCGCTCGATGCCAAACTTGATGCTGACGCCGTACTCGATGCCGCCGAAGTCGTTTCGACCACTATCGGTCCGCACATGACCACAACGGTGATCCGGCGCAACGGGGCAGAACAACGAATCAGCGCACGACTCGTCGTGCATGCTGAAGGAACTCCCGGCGCCAGCCCCGATGTCCGGGTCAGGGACTACCACCAGCACGCCGTACTCGCCGAGGTGCGCCCGGAACCAGGGCACATGCATCGGGCATGGGAGCGCTTCACGCCCGACGGCCCGCTGGCACTACTGCCGCTCGACGAAGATTACTCGGTGGTATTTACCGTGCCCCCAGAAAAAGCCGACGCAATGATGGCCATGGATGACACGATGTTTCTGTCGGCTCTGCAACAGCAGTTCGGCACTCGACTGCGTTTTACTACCACATCGCCACGCGCCCGATATCCACTCGCGCTGCGCTTGCGTGAGAACCTCGTTGCCACCAGAGAAGTATGGATAGGGAATGCCGCGCAAACACTGCACCCGGTTTCCGGGCAGGGATTCAACCTCGGGATTCGCGATGCGTGGGAGCTCGCGGACAAACTGTTTGACGCCTGCTACGGCAACGATCCGGGCACAACCGATCGCTTGGCTGCCTACGCGGCCGGCCGCCGGCTCGACCGTGCCGGTAGCTCCGCCTTCACGGACGGTAGTGTGCGCACATTCTCGAACGACCTGGCGCCGCTCCGGTTCGCGCGTGGGCTGGGCGATCTGGCGCCGCACGCGGTTGCGCGGAACGCCGATCCATCGATCAAAGATCTACCAGCTGTAGTTCGAGGCGCGGTAACTGTTGCAACTCCCGTTGCGGAAGCCGAATTGGTTTCACTGCGCGTAGTTCGGCGTGCATCTCGGCCACGACGTTACGTTCGCGATGCACCAATTCCATCACCGCATCGGCACTTCGTCCCTGGGCGCGGGCACGCGGCACCATCAGCACGATACGCTCAGTCTGCCAATCGCCACGGTAGCCGTAGTCTGCCCGCCAATAAAGCGGCTGGCCAAGTATCCAAGCTTCTGGAAAATACGGACGTACGTGGGTCGGATCCTCCCATGCATCGTCCGTGCTGCCGTAAGGAGTGCGGATGACAGCGAGCGCACCAGGCCTGGCGATGCGATGCAACTCCTGCATCAAGGGCAACGGATTCCTGATGTGCTCCAGCACGTGCTGCAACAGAAACTCGTCGACAGTGTCGGACTCTATTGGTAAAGGCTGGGTGTCACAGCTTTCCAGGTCGGCAACGATATCTACGCCAGGAAGCGCCACGCAGTCGAGATTAACCCAACCGGCAATAGCATTGCGTCCGCACCCTACGTTCAGTTTTTTCATGTCGCTCTCTTCAACTAACAAGCAAATCAACAGCAGCAACATCGAAATCTGCAGGCGGCATGCCAGCAACGTGCCTTGCCCACATCGTTTCGTAAGCACGCTCGATTTCCCGCACTCGCCGTTGAGTGCAAAACAACGCCGACCGGTCTCGCCGCTCAAGCTTTCCGCGAAGTGTTTCAAGTTGAGCGGGGTCTCCGGAAATCGCGCACGCCCGCTCTATATAGGTTTCCACATCAGGCATGATCAGTTCCGGTACGCCATGCGCGCGTAGCAGACTGGCTGCTGCACGCGATACCACGCTGCCTCCGGGCAAAGTCAGCACCGGAATACCTGCAGCAAGGGCCTCAATGCAGGTTGTATGGGCGTTGCAGCCGAAGGTATCGAGAAACAGGTCGGCGCAGGCAAATCGCGACAGGTGGTCTTCGTGCGGCATATTTCCTGTAAAGATGAGCCGCGCCGGATCGATTCCGGCTCGCATCGCCTCCGAACGAAGATTCGCCGCCGCAAGCCCCGTGTCATCGTAGAGCCAGAGCACGGACTCCGGCCGACGACGAAGAATGACCATCCAGGAAGCAAACGTTTCCGGATCGATCTTCCACGGCGCATTGAGGCAACAGAAAACGAAACGATCCTCCGGCAGCCCGTACTCCCCCCTAGCATGTGCCAACGCCTGCACTCCCGATCGGTCATCGCAGAGGTAGAGTGTATCGGGCAGGTAAGCGATTTTCTCGTCCCAGAAATCGCGCTCCTCGGGCAAGAGAACCGTGCGGTCCAGGATCGCGTAATCGACCCACGGCGCGCCCATCGTCTGCAGATAAGCCAAGTAGCTGACCAGGATCGGTGCTGGCTTCAGCGCCAGTGCAGCCGTCCTCGCATAAAGCGCGTAGCCGGAAAGATCAACCAGGATATCGATTCCGTCCATCGCGATACGCTGCGCGGTTGCGGCGACGTCAAAGCGCTGCAGATCACAAAAATGATCGGCACCCGCAATGATTTCGCGGCGAATATCGCTGCCATCATCCGGCCCGGTGGAATAGAGAAAGACTTCAAACCGATCCCTGTCGTGGAGCGCTGGCAGACGCGACACCAGATAAGCCGTTGCGTGCCTGCGATAATCGCCGGAAATGTAGCCGACCCGGATTCGCCCGTCATGCGGACGCTCTGGCCGGATCGGCGGGAAGTTTCGTCGAGCCTCGCCCTCCAGACGGCGAGCGACCTGCCGCGCGATCCGTTGCCGAACATCGCTGGAAAGCGGCAAGCCAGTAGCAAGAAACGGCAAGTCAGGATTGTCTAGCGGCTTGCAGCCATCGCCCCGGAGCACGCGGAGAAACAGGGCGATAAATCGGTCGCGATCCGGCCAGTAGCACAAACGATACCGGAGATAGCCAGAAATCAACGCGATCCGGCCGGGCTCCAGCTCCGGATAGGAACTTACCCGATCGGTTTCGAAGGGACTGCAATAGCCTGCCAAGGCGCCTGGAGCGCGCGCGGCAATCGCCGCGAAGGCTGCAGAGGATGAGGCCAAATCGCCCGCGGCGGCGTCGCAAAATGCGATGGCTATCGCTGCCTTTTCCATTGCGGGCTGCAATTCGAGTGCGCGGGCGTATGACCCGCGGGCTGCCACCGTCTGTGCGCAAGACAGCAGGGCTTCGCCATGATTGAACCAGCAATCGGCCACGCTGCCATGCCGGTTGATTGCGTCAGCCGCAACATCGAGCGCTTCCGCAAAGCGTTTGTCCGCAATAAGCAGCCCGACGAGATTCAGTACTGCGCCCAGATGCGCTGGGTCGAGTGCAAGCGCCCGTCGATAGGCTACTTCGGCAGCTCGCTGGTCACCGATATGGGCAATCACCACGCCCAGGTTGAATGAAACATCGGGATGGTTCGGAGCACAGCGGCCAGCTTCACTGCAGACTTCGTGCGCGCCGCGAAAAAGCCCGAGCTGCAGGCGCAAGCCGGCGATCGCATGCCAGACCGGCAACTGCCCTGGCTCACGCGTCGCAAGGGCATCGGCAACCACCTCGAATGCAGCCAGCGCGCCCTCTGCCTCGCCTGCCGCGTTCAGCATCACAGCCAGTTCGAACAGCTTCGGCAGGTTCGCGTGCCGATCCGGATCCGCAAGAAGCTTGCGCAGCTCCCCCCTGAGATCGGCCACTGTGACAGTTTCGTTCATTGATAGAATCCGGAGTTGAAAGTCATTCAATAAGGCGCGGTTGGTCGGCCAATGTCCCATCCCATTCACATTGTCACCCGGTTTTCCGGTATCGGCGGATGCGAAACGCATGCTGTCACGCTTGCAGCAATGCTCAGGCATACGCATGCCGTACGTGTCTGGGCGGACCAACCAACAGAAGGCGCCCGAAAATTCGGCGCCACCCCGATCAGCCCGTACAACAGACAGTTGCCAGAAGGCGGTACGCTGATTCTGCTTGGAACTCACTTCGAACCCGGACGCTGGCTCGATTATGCCAAGCCGCGCCGCCTGATAGTGCTTTGCGTGCTTTCCCATCCGGATCAACTGTTCGCCGCGCTTGCGGCACTTGATCGGCCGACACTGCCGAAAGTCGAGCTGGCTTTCATCTCCTCTCGCCTGCGCGATACGATGGGCCTGCCCGGCCGCATTGCGCTTGAACCCATGGACCTCGAACGTTTCGCCCCCAGGCACGTAATTTCATCGCGCTTCTTTACGATTGGTCGCCACTCGCGTGATGCTCCAGAAAAGCATCACCCTCAGGATCCCTCGCTCTATCGCATGCTGGGCTGGAAGGGAATCCGTACACGTTTACTTGGGGGCTCGTGCCTTTCGCACGAGTTCGCAGGCATGCCGGAAATCGAGGCTTTGCCAGCCGGCAGCTTAGCGCCCGAGGCATTTCTCAACGAACTGGATGTCTTCTTCTACCGCACCGGTCCCGCCTGGGCAGAACCCTCCGGCCGTGTCGTCATGGAGGCGCTGGCCTGCGGCCTCCCGGTCGTCGCGCACGAGAGCGGGGGCTATACCGACTGGATCGAGCAGGGAAAGAACGGCTTCGTTTTCTCGACGCAGGAGCAGGCACACGACCTGGTTTGCCGACTCGCCCGGGATCCCGGGCTGGTCAAGGCACTCGGCGCCGCAGCGCGGGTGAGTGCCGAATCACTGGCCAGCGGCCAGAAAATGGATGAATACCTGACCTGGCTTACTGCCGCTTGAAGACCAGCGCCCCCATGATGTAGCCGGGAGTGGAACCGCTGTCGAATTTATACGTTAACCCCGCGTGAGAGGCGTTGGTGCCGGCAAAGAAGCCATTGGCGCTGCCGCTGGCGCCGGAAAAGGAGAGACTGGCGCCAGTGTTGGTACCGGTCATTGAGGTGCTGTACGACGTCCCCGAAACAGCGGTGAAAATGCTCAGTGCCAGCGAACTGGAACCTCCGAAAGTCCCGGTCAACGTCGCCGTAGGATTCGCCCCTGTCAAGCCGGTGCTGGTTGTCGGCGTTGTAGAACCCGCCAAGGTATAGGTCGCCACCAAACCGCCGAGCGCTGTCATCTCGGCACCCGGCGTCGGCGTACCTGCTACGTAATGGAAATCCTTGAGCGCGGTCGAGGAGTCGTAGGTACCCGTACTCCAACGTCCCCAGCCGATCACCCCATCCATCGAGAAGCCACCGGCAACGTCAGAAGCCTTATAGGTAGCGCCGTAAGAATCCGAGAACGATGCCAGGACCGAAGCGTCATCAAATGCGGCCTGAGTGTTGGATGTTTCCATTCCTTCGTTAGCCGAACCACCCTTGACGCCGGCCCAACTTACATAGTTCTGGCTACCCGAAACCAGCGGGGCGGAAACAGGCGCTATGAGGCCGTTATCCTGCCGCGAATCACTCGTTGAGAACACCGGCAAGGCGCCCAAGGTCGGCTGTGCCGGGGGCAGCTGCGGATGGGAGTCGGTACGCTTTGGCGCAGTCGAACTGCCCGCGACGATTCCGGAATCTCCCGACGCCAGCAGGACGCATCCCGCACTGTTGCAGACCTCGACCACGCCTTCGCCGGTATTGACTACCAGTTGGCCATTCGATGGATTCAACCCGGCCGTACTCCGTACCGCGAATACCGATCGTGGCGACACTGGTCGTGACTTTGTAGTTGTCGCGGTTGCTCCGACCAATGAGACCAGTGATCGTCCGCATGCCGCCCTTGAGCAGACTGAAAAATCCTTTTTCCTGCCCATCCGGTTTGTTGGCAAACTGATAATTGTCGATACGAAACTCGGTTGCTGGCTGCAATGAAACCAAAGCGCCATCGCTGAATCGTACTTGTGCGCGGCCACCCTCGCCTGTACGAATGGTATCGCCATTGCTGACCTCAGCCCCCTTGGTCAGCGGGCGCTGTGCCCCCGTACTATTTACGGCCGTAACGCCACCTGCTGCAAAATCGATCTGTGCCGGCCCCGCCGCATAGGAAATCACTGGGTAGGCTGACGCCAACGCCATCAGCAGCGCATGGTTCTTGAGACGGAAAATGGAATAGTTAGGCATGATTCCGATCCTCTACATCAGAATTCGCGACGAACGGTCACCGAGAGCAACTCGCGGTGATATTCGTTAAGTGCGACATTGGAGTCGTTAAGCGTCAGCGACAACTGTGGAGTTACGCTCCACTCCTTGGTGAAATAGCGTGTAGCCCCGAACGTCAGGCCGTACTGGTTGTCTCGACGCTTGGACAAAAAAGACGGGTCCTCTTTGTTGTAATCCCTATATTCCCAAGTGGCACCACCAAACAGGACTGTTTGCGTGTCGTAATTGATGCGCCCGCCAATACGCATGCCAAGCCCCTCGAAGCCAAGCCAGCCAACGTCCTTCTCCTGCGGACGCTCCTGAACAAAATAAGCACTGGCAAAAGCCATGATGCCCTCGCGATACAGGTGGGCATAACTGGCGCCTGCCACCCAGCGATCGGCATCGCGAACCTCCTCTTGGGCATAGTGCAGGTCGGAGTACTGAACAAAAGCGCCCACCTGGTTACGCGCGTCAAGATTACGCTGCCACTGGCCAGTCAAACCGATGTGGTTACGGAAACGGATGCCGTCCACACTCACCACTCCACTTTGCGCCATGAGCGTATAAACGTCCTTGTCACGTGTCGCCGTCACTCCGATATTGGCATCGCCGTTCTGCATGTCGAACTGCTGCCGACTGAAATTGTTGCGCTGCGAGGCTGACAACCCTGCAAGCAGGGAATAACCATCGCCGATAGGCGTGCGCACATTCCAGCCTCCGCCAAGCGAAGCAAAAGTATCTGTATTCGCCCTGCTGTCCGCACCCCACTCAAACGGCAGATTGCCAAACCCCGGTATGGCGACGGAGCTTTTGTTTGGTCCGACGTTTACGTTGGTGTCGTAACCGATGGTCGCCTCGATATAGCCGGTAATCGAAGTCGCATTCTGGTCTTCGATACGCCGTGCGGCGGCGATATAGCGGTCGATCGTCATGGTGACATCGGCAGGTACCCCCTGCTTCTTTACCGTTTCAAACTCCTGAGTCGCTGTTTGCGTTTCGCCGAGCGCCAAGTAGGCACGGGCGATTTCGGCACGGGCACGTGTATTGTTCGGATCCATCGCCAGCACACGTTCCAGCGCAAAGACAGCCCGCGTATTTTGCCCGGCTTCCAATGCCGCCAGCCCTAAAAGAAAATCGTAGTCACGATCACCCGCGCGCGTGGCTTCTGCAGGTTCGAGCAACTGATAGGCATCTGTTCCCTTGCCCGCTGCCAGGAGCGCCTTTGCCCTGTCGGTCAGTTCGTCAGCGTATGCCATCGATGATTGCAGCGCGAAAGCCGCAATCATCGCCGCTCCAATTTTCTTGATATTTTTCAGCTGCACAATTCTCTCCGACGTTTCTGCTAATACATTTTTCCCGGGCTGTAGCCGGGACTTTGAATCGGCTGCTGCTGTGGCGCATGCGTCTCCTGAGGCACGACAGGGGCCGTTATCTGCGCCGGCGGCAACTGCGGCAGCGCGTCTGTCGGCGCGATGCGCGACTGGCCGCTACCCGGCAGCAACCTCGGCCGGGTGTTTGCGTCCGGGACAAGCAGTGTCTGCCCCGGCCCAACCTGCGCGCAGCCAGCCGTGTTGCATACTTCGACCAATCCGACATAGGTGGTCACTGAAAGCCCGTCCGGCCCCATCGTCGAAGCGTATTCCGTTCCGCGAATGCCAATGGTTCCAGCCGTCGTATCCATCCGGTACTGCTCGCGCTTCTGCTTGCCGATCAGGCCGCTGACTGCGCGTAGCGCCCCTTCAGGAAGCGCATCACGACCATGTCTTCTTCTGCAGCTCGGCCATTCTGTTCGGTGAAGCGAAACTGCTCGACACGAAACTGCGTTCCAGGCTGCAGCGAAATCGTAGCGCCATCGCGGAAGCGCAACTGCGCCTTGCCTTCGCCGGTATCGACCATTTCCCCGGCCACCAGTGCGGCGCCACGCTCGGCACGGCGCGTCGAACCATCTGCAGCAACGATGCTGGCATTGCCCGTGGCAAAGACAATCGCCGCAGCCTGCGCAAACCCCTCGCCAGCCAACCCGAACAAAAGGATTAACGGCAGCAACAGACGGAAACTCAAACGTCCTGAAAAACCCTGAAAATTCATCGGCAAATCATGCGCTTAAAGCCGCTGCAACACAAGCCGCACAGCTATTCCACGCAATCCACGTAGTACCGCCCATCCTCGCCCTTCACCAAGCCGTGGATGTCGGTTTCAAACCCAGGGAAGCGGGCATTGAAATCACGGGCGAAACGCAGGTAGTTCATGATCTTCAGATTGAACACTTCGCCTGGAATCAGCAGCGGAATACCCGGCGGGTAGGGTGTCAGCAGCACGCTGGTAACGCGGCCTTCCAGATCATCGATGGCCACACGTTCGATCTCGCGGTGCGCCATCTTGGCAAAGGCATCGGCCGGGCGCATCGCCGGTACCATGTCCGAGAGGTACATCTCGGTGGTCAGGCGGGCAACATCGTTGGCCTTGTACACGTCGTGGATCTGCTGGCACAGGTCGCGCAGGCCGACGCGCTCGTAGCGCGGGTTCTTCTGGACGAACTCGGGCAGCACCTTCCAGAGCGGCTGGTTCTTGTCGTAGTCGTCCTTGAACTGCTGCAGCTCGGTCACCATGGTGTTCCAGCGGCCCTTGGTGATGCCAATGGTGAACATGATGAAGAAGGAGTAGAGGCCGCATTTTTCGACAATGACGCCGTGCTCGGCCAGGTACTTGGTAACAATTGCCGCCGGGATGCCGGAATCGGCGAAGTCGCCGTCCACATCCATACCCGGCGTGATGATCGTCGCCTTGATCGGGTCGAGCATATTGAAGCCGTCGGCCAACTGACCGAAGCCGTGCCAGCGATCGCCGGGCTTGAGCATCCAGGCGTCGCGCTCCTCGATCCCCTCTTCGGAGAGGTCGTCCGGCCCCCAGACCTTGAACCACCAATCGGCCCCCCACTCCTCGTCAACCTTGCGCATGGCACGGCGAAAATCGAGCGCCTCCTTGATTGACTCTTCAACCAGCGCGGTACCGCCCCGGCTCTTCCATCATCGCCGCCGCCACGTCGCAGGAGGCGATGATCGAATACTGCGGCGAGGTCGAGGTGTGCATCAGGTAGGCCTCGTTGAACACGTCGCGGTCGAGCTTGCGGTCGTCCGAATCCTGCACCAGGATCTGCGAGGCTTGGCTCAAACCAGCCAGCAGCTTGTGCGTCGATTGCGTCGAGAAGATCATCGACTCCTTGCAACGCGGGCGGTCGGCGCCGATGGCATGGTAGTCACCATAGAAATCATGGAAGGCGGCGTGCGGCAGCCAGGCTTCGTCGAAGTGCAGGGTGTCGATCTTGCCGTCGAGCATTTCCTTGATTTCCTCGACGTTGTAGAGGATGCCGTCGTAGGTTGACTGGGTGATGGTCAGCACACGCGGCTTGGCGTTCTTGTCGGTAGCAAACGGGTTGGCGGCAATCTTCTTCTGGATGTTTTCCCAGGCGAATTCGGATTTCGGGATCGGACCGATGATGCCGAAGTTGTTGCGCGTCGGCATCAGGAACACCGGAATGGCGCCGGTCATGATGATCGAGTGCAGCACCGACTTGTGGCAGTTGCGGTCGACGACGACGATGTCGCCCGGCGCCACCGTCGAGTGCCAGACGATCTTGTTCGAGGTCGAGGTGCCGTTGGTGACGAAGTACAGGTGGTCGCAGTTGAAGATGCGCGCCGCGTTGCGCTCGGAGGCCGCCACCGGGCCGGTGTGGTCGAGCAGCTGGCCGAGTTCTTCCACCGCATTGCAGACGTCGGCGCGCAGCATGTTCTCGCCGAAGAACTGGTGGAACATCTGGCCGACCGGCGACTTCAGGAAGGCAACGCCGCCCGAGTGGCCGGGGCAGTGCCAGGAATACGAACCGTCAGCAGCGTAATGCACCAGCGCGCGAAAAAAGGGGGGTGGCAGCGAGTCAAGGTAGGACTTGGCTTCGCGCACGACGTTGCGGGCGATGAACTCCGGCGTGTCCTCGAACATGTGGATGAAGCCGTGCAGTTCGCGCAGGATGTCGTTCGGGATGTGGCGCGAGGTACGTGTTTCGCCGTGCAGGAAGATCGGGATCTCGGCGTTCTTGTAGCGAATTTCCTGCACAAAGGCGCGCAGCTCGGCGATGGTTTCCTCACCCTTGGTCGCCAGTTCCTCATCATCCACCGACAGGATGAAAACCGAGGCCCGCGATTGCTGCTGAGCAAATGAGGTCAGGTCGCCATAACTGGTAACGCCCAGCACTTCCATGCCCTCCTTCTCGATCGCTTCGGCAAGCGCACGGATGCCGAGACCGGAGGCGTTTTCCGAACGGAAGTCCTCGTCGATGATGATGACCGGGAAATGGAAGCGCATGGCTGTTCCTTTGAAAAAGCGAACCACCAAGACACCATGCACACCAAGGAGCACCAAGAAAAGCAGTTCTTACTTGGTGTCCCTTTGTGCTCTTGGTGACTTGGTGGTGAAATTGTTGAACTATATTTTCGGCAGCGTGACGCCGACTTGGCCCCTGGTACTTGCCGCCGCGGTCCTTGTACGAGGTTTCGCAAACCTCATCCGACTCGAAAAACAGCACCTGTGCGCAACCTTCGCCGGCGTAGATTTTGGCTGGCAGCGGTGTCGTGTTCGAGAACTCCAGCGTCACGTAGCCTTCCCACTCCGGCTCGAATGGCGTCACGTTCACGATGATGCCGCAGCGCGCATAGGTGCTCTTGCCGAGGCATACCGTCAGCACGCTGCGCGGAATGCGGAAATATTCCATGGTCCGCGCCAGCGCAAAGGAGTTCGGCGGGATGACACAGAAGCCCTTGCCGGAGACTTCAACGAACGAATTCGGGTCGAAGTTCTTCGGATCGACGATGGTCGAATTGATGTTGGTGAACACCTTGAATTCGTCGGCGCAGCGGATGTCGTAGCCGTAGCTCGACGTACCGTAGGACACGATCTTCTCGCCATTGGCTTCGCGCACCAGGCCGGGCGAAAACGGCTCGATCATGCCGTGCTCTGCCGCCATACGGCGTATCCACTTGTCAGACTTGATGGACATCGTTCCTACCCCGGATTCCGTAATGAAGCGCGTTGATTGAGGCGCGTATTGTACTGGCCTCCGGGGCTGGGGGAAATAGCCGCAAAATCAGGTGTTTTGCACAACAATCGAGGGGAATTTGGAAGACATGTCCTTCGCTGTCTCGCCAACCTTTACCGCCACGCGACGGGCGATGCCACGGTAGATTTCCGCCGCTGTCGAATCCGGCGCACCAACCACGGTCGGCTTGCCCGAATCAGCCATCTCGCGAATGGCCAATTCCAGCGGCAATGCACCGAGGAATTCGACGTTGTAATCCTTGCACATCGTCTCGCCACCACCGGCACCGAAGATGTGTTCTGCATGGCCGCAGTTCGAGCAGATGTGAATGCTCATGTTCTCGACGATGCCGAGAATCGGCACGCCGACCTTCTCGAACATCTTCAGACCCTTGCGCGCATCGAGCAGGGCGATGTCCTGCGGCGTCGTCACCACCACGGCACCGGTCACCGGCACTTTCTGCGCCAGCGTCAGCTGCGTGTCGCCGGTACCCGGCGGCATGTCGACGACGAGGTAGTCGAGGTCCTTCCAGTTCGTCTCATTGAGCATCTGCTCGAGGGCCTGCGTCACCATCGGACCGCGCCAGACCATCGGCGTCTCGACATCGATCAGGAAACCGATCGACATCGCCTGGATGCCGTAGGCCTGCAGCGGCTCCATCGATTTGCCGTCCGTCGATTCCGGCTGCAAGCCTGTGAGACCAAGCATCTGCGGTTGCGAGGGGCCATAGATATCGGCATCAAGCATACCAACCGTGGCGCCTTCCTGTGCCAGTGCCAAGGCCAGGTTAACCGCCGTCGTACTCTTGCCTACGCCGCCCTTGCCCGAGGCCACGGCGATGATGTTCTTGACTCCCGGCAGCGGCTTCAGGCCGCGCTGCACCGCGTGGGAAACAATCTTCACGTGCACATTGGCGCTGACGTTGCCCACACCGGGAAGGGCCTTCACTGCGCCGATTACCTGCTTGCGAATGGTGTCGATCTGCGACTTTGCCGGATAGCTGAGCTCGATGTCGAACGACACATCGTCGCCATCGACCTTGATGTTCTTCGCCGACCTGCTGCTGACGAAATCCTTCTGCGTATTGGGATCTACCAGCCCTTGCAGGGCAGCCTTGACGACATCGACGCTAACAGCCATTTTTTGCTCCTGAAAAATACTTGAGTAATTTTGTACGGTATAAAGAATTTTACCCGATTTCCAAGGAAAGGCCGAGGTGCGCAGGAAAGGGATTTTCTGGGGTGAGCGACGCTGTTGGCCGAACCGCCACTCGCGCCACTAAAGGCCATCCAAAAGTGCATCTGCGCCGAGGTACATAAAAAACGGCGCCCAATTGGGCGCCGCTGATTTGAAGCTTGAAACGATCAGAACGTGTGGTTGTACTGGACCGAGAGAATATCGGCACGGTTGTTATTCCACTCGCCACGAACTGTCTGTACGGTAGTACCGCTAACCTGGACTGCACGATCTGCTTTTGCATCCTTGAAGAAAATGTGGCTGTAACCCACATCAAGCGATGCATTTTTGGAGAGCGTGTATTTTGCGCCAAACGAGAGCCACGTACGATCAGAATCCGGCAAAGTCATTGTGCGATCGGAATTTTTTGCAATTGGGGATTCATCGAAGGCGACACCAAACCGAAATTTCCACGCATCGTTGTACTTATAGTTGGCGCCCAGTCCGATACGCCAAGTATCTTCAAAATTATAGGAAAGTGAAGCCAACTGCGTACCCGAGGTCGTCGTCAGCTTAAGTGATTTCCAAACACTCCAGTCCGTCCAGGTCAGATCGCCTAATAGCTCCCAACGATCACTGAGTTTCTGAGATACCGCGAACGAGAGGTTGCCCGGCGTCTTGTACCCTTCGGCTTTAACTTTCTGAGTTGCCGTAGCTGCAGCTAATGCAGCGCCACCACCGGTGATTTGAGATTGATATTTCTGTTTACCTTCAATATCGAAATCCATTCCTGAGCGGTAAGCGATACCCAAGCGCGTGCTCGGCGACAGCTGGAACAGCGCACCAATGTTTGCGCCAACTCCCCATGCTGCATCGCTCTCGACATGCAGGTAATTTTGGTTCGTATTGCCGGGGATTGCTGTATTAAGTGGCACCCCTTGCTTGAAAGCAACATGCGCACGAGTGAAATTCACACCCAAACCCAAGGACAGCATGTCGTTCACTTTGATCGCAAACGATGGATTGACATTGATGTGCTCAATCTCTGCAAAATAGCCTGCATTACGGCCAATGAAGTTCTTATCGTATTCGGTCTTGTTCCCAAACGTCGGGCCGACACCTACGCCGAACCAAACATCAGGGGCAACAGACCAAGACCAGTAACCATGAGGAAGGAACGCCGTTCCACCAGCCTCACCGCCATTTGTCGGAGTGGCGTTATTCAGGGTCGGAGTAGTCGTACCTTTATCCTTGAACTTGATCGAACGATCAAGCACTGTACCTGACAGAAATCGTGTGCCCCGTCGGCAGATACGTCATGCCGGCCGGGTTAAAGAAAATCGTGCTGCCATCTTCGGCTGCAGCAGCGGCGCCTGCGAAGGCATTACCGTTACCCGAGCCACCCTGGTTCTGCAGCGCAAAACCCGATGCACTGGCTACGCCAGCAAATCCGAACATCATGAGCGCCGGGATAAGGCGCATTTTCAACCCCTTGGTCATTCTCTGGTCTCCTTGGTTTGAACTGTCGTTAGAAAATTATCTTTTTTCTTCCGACGTTTACACTGCTATTAAACAAAAAAACAACTACACAACGCTAGGTTTACTGGGCCGGCGGCAGCTCTCGCTTGACGCCTTGTTGGTTTATCGCAACATAAGTCAGCGTTGCCTCCGTAACTTTCACCGTTACCGGGCTGGTCGGGTTGCGTTCGGCATAAACCTCGACATTGACCTTGATTGACGTTCGCCCGGTTTCGACGATTTCGGCGAAGAAGCTGACCACATCGCCGACAGATACCGGCTGTTTGAACAAAAACGAGTTAACTGACACCGTTGCCACCCTGCCCCGGGCTCTCTGCATGGCGGGGATGGCGCCGGCCACGTCGACCTGGGCCATGATCCAGCCACCGAACACGTCACCGTACTGATTGACGTCGGCCGGCATTGGCATGACACGCAGGGCCGGTTGGCCTTGCGGCAACTGGACAGGGGTTTCAGCCATTCTGGTTCTTTGCGTAATTGAGGGGGCCACCGGTAAAGGGTGCGAAACCGGTACCGAATATTACCCCGGCATCGGCCAGGTCGGCATCGGCGACGATGCCCTCATCTACGAGTTGCTGCGTCCGAGCCAGCAACGGTTTGATCAAGCGCGCCGCCAATCCTGGCGGAATTGTCCCCGGCAGCCCCTTGGCAGGCTTACCGGTGCTGTGATCGTAGAAGCCCTTGCCCGTTTTTTTGCCGAGATTTCCGGCATCGAAGCGCTCGACCAGGCATTTCGGCGGCTCGGCGCCTGAACTCGCCAGTGCCTTGCCAGCGGCCATGGCGACATCCAGCCCCACCATATCCACCAGTTCTATCGGCCCCATCGGCATGCCGAAAGCCAGCATGGCCTCGTCTACCGTTTCAGGCGAATTCCCTTCATCGACTGCCCGCAGCGCTTCGAGCATATATGGCCCAAGCACGGCGTTGACCAGGAAACCCGGTGCGCTCTTGACCGGCAACGGCAAGCGATCAATCTGGCGGACAAAGGCAGCCGCCTTACGCGCCATCTCCGGATCACCACCGTCGGCAGAAACCACCTCAACCAGCGGCATTTTCGCGACTGGATTGAAAAAGTGGATTCCGACCAGCCTGGCCGGGTTCTTCAACACGGTCCGCAGATCTTCCAGTTTGAGACTGGAGGTGTTGGTAGCCAGCACGGCATCGGGCTTCATCACCGCATCCAGCTTCTTGAACAAGGCATGCTTGGCTTCGACGTTCTCGAAGATAGCCTCGATCACCACATCCGCGTGGGCGGCACCCTGACCCTCCGGGTCGGGAATGAGGCGATCCATGACCGCGCGCAATTGCAGCGGATCCTTGATGCGGCGGGCAAAGCTGCTGCGGGCGCGCTTCAGCGCCGGCGCAATGCGCTCCATGCTCTGGTCCTGCAGCGTCACCGTCAGGCCACGCAGCGCACACCAGGCGGCAATGTCGCCGCCCATGACGCCAGCACCAATCACGTGCACACGCTGCGCTTTCCAATCAACGTCCTTGCCGAAGCTCTTCAGCCGCTCCTGCAGAAAGAAAACCCGAACTAGGTTGCGTGCCGTTGACGAGCGAACGATGCCGTCAACCAGTTCCGGCGCCACGAGCGCATTACCGTTGTGCTTCGCCCAGATGTCGATGATCGCGTAGGGGGCAGGATAGTGTTCCTGGCGGGCGCGCTTGGCGACCTGCTTTCTCGCGCCGTTGGCAACAATGCTTTTCAGCGGGCCGTTGAGCAGTTTCTGCAGGAAAAGCAGCGACCGGCGCGGCTGATTCGACAGCACCAGCATGCGTGCCGCGTTTTCCATCACGCGCGGCGGAACGCAGTCATCGGCAAGCCCCATGCGCTTCGCACGCTTGGCATCGATTGTCTTGCCGGTCAGCATCATGTCCATCGCCGCCGCCGGGCCAACACGTTCGGGCAGGCGCAACATGCCGCCCCAACCGGGGAAAATGCCCAGCATGACTTCGGGCAAACCCATTTTGGTACCCGGCTCATCCACCGCCAGCAGATAGCGGCAGGCCAATGCCAGTTCCAGACCACCACCGAGGCAGTGCCCGCGCACCAGCGCCAACGTCGGGTAGCGTACCGCCGCCAGCCGGTTGAACAGATTCCAGCCACGCTCGACCAGTTCGCGCCCTTTATCGGCGGTATCGAGTTGTGTGAATTCCTGGATATCGGCGCCGGCGATGAACCCTGCGTCCTTGCCGGAACGGAAGATCAGCGCTTTCGGGGGCGCACGGTCAAAGGCGTCGAGCATCTGGCCAAGTTCGGCCATCACCACACTGGAAAGCGAGTTGGCGGATTCGCCGAACTTATCGAACGTTGCCCAGGCAATGCCAGCACTGTCGAGTTCGACGCGCCAGTGTTGAAGATTCAAAGTCATCATGGTTGTTTCGTCTCTCAGTGCAGCGGCTGGCCGCTGGCGGCAAAAGCCAGCGTAACCGCGCCAGGACCGACGTTGACCGCCGCAGTCTTGCTCATCGGCGACAGCAGGATTTCCACGCCATTCTCCCGAGCGGCTTGCTCAAGGACGGCATGGCCAGGCAGCTTCGGCACATCGGCAAGTGGGCCGCCATAACTGATGCACACATACGGCGCCTCCAGCCCGCGACGAATCCGGTCAGCGGCTTTGGTAAAAAGCCGCTCTACGCCAGAATCGAAACCGCGCACCTTGTCCACAGGACCGGTCGCATCCTGATGGCAATGCAGGATCGGTTTCACATCGAGCATCGACCCGAGCGCATACGACCCCCAGCCGATACTCTTGTCGCCTTTTTTGGAGGCCCGCTTGTAGATGTGGAACAGATCGGCCGGCACCATGTAGGTATGCGTTTGCTCCACCAGCTGACGCAGGCGGGAACCGATTTCGCTTGGCGTACCGCCCTGCCGTATCAGCCGAATGGCTTCCGCGGCCTGAACAGCCTGCCCGGCAAACATGTTGCGCGACGATAGTACGGCCAGACCAAAACGTTCCGGCACACCCGCCTGACGGCGAACTTCCTTGTATTTGGTCAGGATCGCCCGCGATGCCTGCATCGCGTGATCGTAAATCTGGCTCCGGCCGCTGGTGATCGTCAGACAGAAGACGTAGTCGAAATCAAGCACCAGACGTTCGAGAAACAATTTTTCAATCTGCTGCACCGAGTAGGGAATCGACTCAGCGAAATCCTCGCTCTTCTTGTCCAGATACTTCGTATAGAACGAATGCGTCTCCGCCGGATCGCGCCTGTCTTCGACCAGGACATCGCCAATGCGCAAGGTGATCGGCATGACAACAACGCCATGGGCGTCGATAAAATCCTTGGGCAGATCGCAGCAGGAATCAACAACAACACCGATCCTCATGATTGCCCCTCCGCCTCAACCAGCATCGCCCCACCGAGGCCGCCGCCGATGCAGATGGTGGCAATGCCGCGCCTGGCCTTCTTCTCGCGCAGCACATGCAGCAGATGGAGAACGATGCGGGCACCGGAAGCGCCGACCGGATGACCAAGAGCCACCGCGCCGCCATCGACGTTGAGCTTGCTCTCATCGAGTGCGCCGAGCGCTCCGGACAGCCCGAGTTGCTCGCGGCAGTAGTCGTCGGACTTCCATGCCTCAACGCAGCCCATGACCTGGGCAGCAAAGGCTTCGTTGAGTTCCCAGGCGTCGAGGTCGTTGAGCCCGAGGCCATGGCGCTGCAGGATCGGCGTCGCCGCATGCACCGGGCCAAGACCCATTTGTGCCGGGTCAAGCCCTGCCCACTGGCTGTCCATGATGCGGCCGATGGGCTTCAGGTTCCATTGCTTGACCGCTTCTTCGGAAGCAAGAATCAGCCAGGCGGCACCGTCGGTAATCTGCGAACTGTTGGCAGCCGTGATGTTGCCGTATTTCTTGTCGAAGAAAGGCCTCAGCTTGGCCATGCCAGCCATGCTGGCATCGGCACGGACTCCGTCGTCTTCGGCGTAGACATTGCCCTTGTCGTCGACCAACGGAACGATCTCTCCGTAGTGCCCTGCTTCACGACCGGCCAGCGCACGCTGGTGGCTGCGCACCGAAAATTCGTCCATCTGCAGGCGGCTGATGCCGAATTTCCAGGCCAGATTTTCGGCGGTCTGACCCATCAGCATGCCGTTCACCGGATCGGTCAGCCCCTTCATCAGGCCGATCACCGGCGAGAGCAGCACACTCGGGCGCAGCTTGAGGAACTGTTTGAACTTCGCCCCGGCGGTGCGCGCCGACATCATCTGCGCGAACCACAGCACCATGGTGTCCGAATAAAGCAGCGGCGCCCGCGACAGCGCATCGACACCGCCGGCCAGCACCAGCTGCGAACGGCCAGACTGGATGTTGGCCATCGCCGAATCCAGCGCCTGCATGCCGGAAGCGCAGTTACGCATCACCGTCCAGCCCGGCACTTTATCGCCGCAGCCAAGGCGCAAAGCCACCATGCGGCCGATATTGGTTTCATCCGGCGACGGCGCGGCGCAGCCGAGGATCACCTCATCCAGATCGCTCGGCGAAAACGGTTGCCGCGTCAGCAGCGAGCGCCCGGCTTGTACCGCCAGGTCACTCGCTGCAAATGGCCCGGGCGCATTGCGCGCCTTGAGAAAGGGCGTACGCGCCCCATCCACCACATACACAGGTTGAAAAGCCACCGTGTGTTCTCCTTTGGTCAATTTCTTGTTGTGTTTGAAACGCCCGAAGCGATGGTCGAGACCGACCATCGCTTCGGGAAATTGCTGGATTACGCAGCAGCTTTATGGGCGACTGGCAGACGCTGCGGCAGACCGTAGTCCATCGCAAAATCGTCAACGCGGATGACGATGTCGCGCAGCTCGTTGCGACGCTTGAGCACCGCATACTCGGCCGCCGTCACGATGCCTGCGGCGAACGCGGCGTGGGCGATATCGCGGACGTTGGCATCCGGGTTGTCGTCAAGCTTGCCGGCCTTCTCCGCTTCGCGGATTTTGGCGTCGATGGGCTCGGCTTCGATTGTCGCCCTGAGCGCCAGCTCCACTGCTCCGACTGCCTCGGTTTCAACCTTTGGCACATAGGTTTCGGCGGTCAGGCGGTCGCGCGCAGCAGACGGCTCGATCAGCAGTTTTGCCACCTGGTGGCCAATGCGGTCGGACGGCACGGCATACGGACGGCCAAGCGGGAAGATCAACCGATAAAGCATGCGGCCGATGAACTTGTTCGGGAAGTTATCGATGACGCCGTCGAAAGCCTGTTGCGCCTTGTACATCGCATCCCAGATCGCCCAATGCATCATCGGCGCATCGGCCTGCTGACGACCTTCCTCTTCATACCGCTTGAGGGTTGCCGAGCACAGATACATCATCGACAAAATGTCGCCCAGGCGTGCCGACAGCTTCTCGCGACGCTTCAGCTCACCGCCCATCACGAGCATCGAGATATCGGAAAGAAAGGCAAAGGCTGCCGAAAAACGGGTCAGCTGCTGGTAATAGCGACGGGTCTCCGGGGCAACGTTGCTTGGCACCGAAACGAAGTGCGAACCGGTCAACCCCTTGAACAGCGCGCCAAAGGCATGGCCGATGGTGAAAGCGATATGGCCGAACAAGGCCTTGTCGAAATCGACCAGGCCTTGTGCCGCATTCGGGTTGTGGGCGGCCTGCATTTCCTTCAGCACATACGGATGACAGCGGATGGCGCCCTGGCCGAAGAGGATCAGGCTGCGCGTCAGAATGTTGGCGCCCTCGACGGTGATACCGATCGGGATCTGCTGGTAGGCACGCCCAAGGAAATTCGACGGGCCAAGACAGATGCCCTTGCCGCCGATGACATCCATACCGTCATTGACCACCTGACGAGCGCGCTCGGTGACGTGGTACTTGGCGATGGCCGAAACCACCGACGGCTTTTCGCCGAGGTCGACCGCACCGGCGGTCATCTTGCGCACGGCATCCATCATGTAGGTGTAGGCACCAATGCGGGTCAGCGCCTCCTCGACGCCTTCGAACTTGCCAACCGCCATTTTGAACTGGCTGCGCACGCGGGCGTAGCCGCCGACAGCGCGCGCGGTAAGTTGCGCCATGCCGGTATTCGACGACGGCAGCGAGATCGAGCGACCAGCAGCCAGACACTCCATCAGCATGCGCCAGCCGTGGCCGGCCATTTTTTCACCGCCGATGATGTAGTCGAGCGGCATGAAAACATCCTTGCCGCGCGTCGGGCCGTTCATGAACATGGCATTCAGCGGGAACAGGCGGCGGCGCGTCTCGACCCCCGGGGTATCCCAGGGGACGAGCGCACAGGTAATGCCGATGTGCTTCTTGCCGCCAAGCAGACCCTCAGGGTCATACAGATGGAAGGCCAAGCCGAGGATGGTGCACACCGGGCCGAGCGTGATGTAACGCTTGTCCCAGGTAACGCGCATGCCGAGCACTTCCTTGCCCTGCCACATGCCCTTGCAGACGATGCCAACGTCCGGGATCGAGGCCGCATCAGAACCGGCCCACGGGCTGGTCAGTGCAAATGCCGGTATCTCCTGGCCCTTGGCCAAACGCGGCAGGTAGTGGTTCTTCTGGTCTTCCGTACCGTAGTGCAGCAGCAGTTCGGCCGGGCCCAGGGAGTTCGGCACCATGACCGACACCGAGAGCGCGGAAGAGCGCGTCGACAGCTTGGTCACCACCTGCGAATGGGCGTAAGCCGAAAACTCCAGGCCACCGTATTTCTTGGGGATGATCATGCCGAGGAAACCCTTGTCCTTGATGTATTTCCAGGCTTCGGGTGTCATGTCCTGCAACTCGTGGGAGACCTGCCAGTCATCGACAAGGCCACACGCCTCCTCGACTTCGTTATCCATGAAGGATTGCTCCTCCGCCGTCAACTTCGGCGTCGGGTAGGCAAGCATCTTGTTCCAATCGGGCTTGCCGCGGAACAAGTCACCATCCCACCACACCGTACCGGCCTCAAGCGCATCGCGCTCGGTATCGGACATCTGCGGCAGGATTTTCTTGTAGGTGCCAAAAACAGGCCGGCTGATCAGTGAGCGCCGAATGGGCCGCACACCGATCAGCACGGCAACAGCTGCCGCTATCACGGTCAGCAGAGGGATGATCAAGTCGATCATAATGTGTTCTCCTTAATGGTCTTAGGCCGCTTTTGTCGGCTCTGATTGGCTTTGCTGCTCTTGGGAAACCGGGAATTGGGGCAGCGGTGCGCGCAACCCCCCCAGCAGGAAAGGCATTACGCGGGCAGCGAGCTGCTTCGCGGCATTCGGGCCTTCGTTGTCGAGATCGAGTTCGCAACCGGTGACGACCTGCAGGGCATCGGTTCCGGCGATGGCGTAGGACATTGCCCCCAACATCAGATGAAAGCGCCAGATGATTTCTTCGTGCGGCACTTCCGGCAACGCACGGAACAAGGCCCGCTTGTAGCGCTCGATCACCTCGGCGTACTCTCCGGCAAAGAAAGTACGGATGAAATCAGCGGGTTCGGTCAAGGTGCGGCCGAGCAGGCGCAGGAAGGTCATCCCCCCCAAGGATTCATCGGACCCCATGTGCAGCAAAGTGCCGAAGAATGCTTCCAGAATCGCAGAAGGCTTGAGCGGCTCACCCGCTGCGTTCAACTCCAGATCATCCAGCTCACGTAGGCGCTCACGGTTCAACCAGGCCAGACGGCGACGAAACACCTCGCGCAACAACGCCTCTTTCGAACCGAAATGGTAATTGACAGCGGCGAGGTTAACTTCAGCTTCGCCGGTAATCATGCGCATTGACGTCCCTTCGTAGCCGCTCTCCATAAAAAGGCGTTCGGCTGCATCGAGGATGCGTTCGCGGGTATCTGACAGAGGTTTATGGTCGTTCATGAAAATTAGCGCCGATGCCTATAGTTCAAACGTTCGTTTAAATCATATGTGTGAGATTAGAGAAAGGCAAGGATTTTTTCAGGATTTTTTTCATTTCCGTGACAGTTCTTTTTGCCCTTGCCCCAGACAGGCATACTGGGCGCTTACAAGAACATAACGACAGTTTCCTGACATGCGCCGCAATCTGCCTGCAAAACCGCCCCCCGCCTCGACTCCGCTTGCCGAGACGCACCTCTGGCAAACACTGAAACTGCTGCTCCCTTACCTTTGGCAATACCGCGGCCGCATGTTTCTGGCACTTTCCTGCCTGGTTTTCGCCAAACTGGCCAACGTCGGTGTGCCCCTCGTCTTCAAGGAAATGATTGATGGCATGTCGCCCAGCCAGCAACTGCTGGCGCTGCCGGCGGGCCTGCTGCTGCTCTACGGCGCGCTGCGCTTCTCAAGCTCATTATTTACGGAGTTGCGGGAAATTTTCTTCGCCCGCGTAACGCAGCAGGCCGTGCGCCGTATCGCGCTGGAAGTCTTCCGCCACCTGCACGCGCTTTCCTTGCGCTTTCACCTTGAACGACAAACCGGCGGCGTATCGCGCGACATTGAGCGCGGCACCCGTTCAATTTCGGCGCTCATCAGCTACACGCTCTATTCGATCCTGCCCACGCTGGTTGAAGTCGGACTGGTGCTCGCAATCCTGATCGTTCAATACGACGCTGTTTTTGCCGTCATTACCGCCGTGTCGCTCTCTGCATACATCGTGTTCACAGTGGTTCTCAGCAACTGGCGGATCGGTATCCGTCGCACGATGAACGACACGGACTCGGCGGCGAATACGCGGGCAGTGGACAGCCTGCTGAACTACGAAACGGTCAAGTATTTCAACAACGAGGAGTACGAGGCCCGGCGCTACGATGAACAATTGAGAAAATGGGAAGACGCTGCAACCACCAGCCAGATTTCGCTTTCCTGGCTCAATCTCGGCCAGCAGGCGATCATCGCCTGCGGCGTGACAGCGATGATGTGGCGCGCGGCCAACGGTGTTGTTGACGGAACGATGTCGATCGGGGATCTGGTGCTGGTCAACGCCTTCCTGATCCAGCTTTACGCCCCCCTGAACTTCCTTGGCGTCGTCTATCGGGAGATCCGGCAAGCCCTTGCAGATATCGAGCGCATGTTCAACTTGCTCAGTGAAAACCGCGAGGTTGCTGACGCTCGGAATGCCCAGGAGCTACCGGTCGGCCCGCTCGGAATCCGCTTTGAATCGGTCAGTTTTGGCTACGACAAGGAGCGTCCGATTCTGGACGCCGTCAGTTTCACCATCGCCCCCGGCAAGACGCTCGCCGTCGTCGGCCACTCCGGCGCAGGAAAGTCGACACTGGCCCGGCTGTTGTACCGCTTCTATGACATCAACGCCGGCCAGATACTTATCGGCGATCACGAAATCCGCAGCCTCAAGCAAACCAGCCTGCGCGCATCGATCGGCATCGTGCCGCAGGATACCGTCCTGTTCAACGACACCATTCGCTACAACATTCGTTATGGCCGCCCGAACGCGAGCGAAGCAGAAGTCGAGGCAGCCGCAAAGGCGGCACAACTGCACGATTTCATTGCCGAGTTGCCGCTGGGCTACGAATCACGGGTCGGAGAACGCGGACTCAAACTCTCTGGCGGAGAAAAGCAACGCGTCGCCATAGCCCGGGCACTGCTGAAAGACCCGCCCATCCTGATTTTTGACGAAGCCACATCAGCACTGGATTCGGAAACTGAGAAGACCATTCAAGGCAGCCTTGAACAAGCCGCCAAAGGCCGGACAACGCTAGTGATCGCCCATCGCCTGTCAACAATCATGGACGCCGACGAGATTCTGGTCATGGATGGCGGACGCATCGTCGAGCGTGGCACCCATGCACAACTGCTTGCCATGGGCACCGCCTACTCCCGCATGTGGCTCCTGCAACAGCAGGAGGAAGAACAATTGCTGACATGAGAATCGCTATACTGGCAGACAAAACCGCCTCTTTTGCGAAAAGCCCATGCCACAGGCTTGCAGGCCGAAAACTGCCATGAACACACTCCGCCACCGCTCATCCTGGACGTTTCCGCTGGCTGTTTTTCTGCTTAGCGCCGGCATGACGATTGGTGTCTATACCTATCTCGACCGGCTTGAAACCCTGGAGTGGCAGACGACCGTGTCGCGGGACGCCGCACGGGTCACCACCGAAATTCGCGCCCGGTTACAGGCTCACGCCCAGTTTCTCCGTGGCATCCGCGCGTTCTTTTCTGCACAGGAAAACATATCGCCAGAGGACTGGCGCCTTTTTTCTCAACAATTGCAGATCGAGCGCAATGTGCCGGGAATTCAGGCCTATGGCTATGCCCCAGCCATCGCCACAGGCCAATTGGCCGCGTATGCTGCCGAGCGCTCCCGAATCACCGCGCCGCAAACCTTTCAAGGTTTCACCAGCCCTGAATTCTGGTGACAGCGCACTGCCAGTAACGTATCTCGCCCCTGACAACCCCCAAAACCTGACCGCCATAGGTTTCAACATCTATTCAGAGCCCCGCCGTGCGGAAGCCGTCGATCTCGCTCGCGACCATAACGACGTGGCATTAAGCCGTCGCATAGAGCTGATTCAGGAAGGTACGCAAGCGCACCGTCAGCCCGGGCTGCTGATGGTTTTGCCCGTCTACCGCCAAGGCGCGCCAACAACAACAGTCGAAGAACGACGAAAAGCCTTCGCGGGGATTGTCTATGCGGCCTATCGCATGGGCGATTTCATGCAGTCCTTCAGCCATGCCAACAGTGGCTCGCTCGGGTTGCGCATTTTCGACGAAGACTCGTTCAACTCGGCGCGCAACGAACAGACCTTCAGCCTGCTCTACGACTCCGGCAACGACGCCGACAGCGAAGTTATCGACACCCACGAAATGGAATTCGGCCAGCGAAACTGGCATCTTCGCTTCAGTCCGCTGGGGCATTCAACACGCACCCACACCCCCTTGCTGGTATTGATTGCCGGTTTTCTGGTCAGTCTGGCACTCGGTGCGCTTAGCCGCACGCAAACCTCCTATCGCGAGCGCGCTGAGTCACTGGCGCACGATATTACGGTCGAACTGCGGCGTTCAGAAGAACGTTTCAAACTCGCTTCCGAAGGCACCAATGATGGCATCTGGGACCGAGACCTGGTATCAGGGACCGTGTGGCACTCGGATCGACTCAAGAAAATTCTCGGGTTCCCGCCCGAAACCGAGACCGCCAACGTCGATTTTTTCCTATCGCGCATCGCCCCCGACGATCGCATCGAACTGGAAGCCGTATTGCAGCAACACCTGAAAGACCACCTGCCCTATCGCATTGAATATCGTTTTCTCAAAGGCGACAATTCCTGGGCCTGGTTTCGGTCAACAGGCCAGGGGGTATGGGACAGCGAGGGCAAGGCAATCCGGCTCGTTGGCGCAATCTCCGACATCACGGACCAACGCAACTCAGAATACAAACTGGAGCACTACCGCGATTTTCTGGCCACAGTGCTCAAGTTCATACCGCACCCGGTTTTCGTTAAAAACAACAAGCGCGAATACATTGCGGTCAATGCCGCATTCTGCCGCCTGATCGATCGCCGGGAAGAGGACATCCAAGGCCGAATCGAACTTGGCCGCACCCCGTTGCCGGAGGCCCTCGCGAAACGAATTCGCGGCATGGACGAAAAGGTTTTCGCCGGCGCCGGCGAGCAGACGGAAGAACTCACCCTGCCACTCAGAAGCGGGCTGCGCACTGTCATAGCGCGCAAGACGCTGGCCACGAGTCCCGATGGACTGCCAATCCTGGTCGGGACCCTGACTGACGTGACCGAATTGCGCGAAGCCGAGCGTGAAAGAGTCGCCGCCGACAAGCAACGCGAGACGATCCTTGATGCTGCGACGGAAGTCGCGATCATCGCCACGGACGTCACCGGCACCATCAGGCTCTTCAACCGCGGTGCGGAAAAAATGCTCGGCTACAGCGCGGAAGAACTGGTCAACCTGCAGACGCCGGCAGTGCTGCATCTGGCAAAGGAGACAGAGGAACGCGGCCACTATCTGAGCGCCGAACTGGGGCGTCCGATTGAGGGTTTTGACGTTTTCGTAACGATGGCCCAGCTTTATGGCGCCGAGAGTCGTGAATGGACCTACGTTCGCAAGGACGGGTCGCGGCTTCTGGTCAGCCTTGTTGTCACCGCCGTTCGCGGAGAAGACGGCACGGTAACCGGCTATCTCGGCATCGCCACGGACATCACCGAACGCAAACAGGCGCTGGCCGAACTCGAACGCCAGCGGGCTCGCATGGAAACCATCATCGAGCACATTCCTGGCGGCGTCTCGTTGATCGACAGCGAACTTCACTTCATCGCCGCCAATCAGGAGCTCAAGAAGGTGCTGGACTTCCCGGACTCACTCTTCTCTTCCGGCCCCCCTTCTCTTTTCGAAGTTGCCCTGTTCAACGCAAGGCGAGGGGACTATGGCCCCGGTGATCCACGCAAGCTGGCGATGGATGTTGTTGAACGGGCACGACACCCAAGCCCGCACCGTTTCGAAAGAACGGCCGCTAATGGCCAGACGATTGAAGTTCGCGGAACACCGCTTCCGGACGGCGGCTTTGTCACGATCTATACCGACATTACCGAGCGCAAGGCAGCGGAAATAGAGTTGCTTCGCCACCGCGACCATCTCCAGGAACTCGTGACGGAACGGACAGCAGACTTGATGTCCGCCAAGGAAGCTGCGGAGCGCGCCAGCGAAGCGAAATCCGAGTTCCTCGCCAATGTGTCCCACGAACTGCGAACCCCGATGCATTCGGTGCTGAGTTTTGCCAGCCTTGGTGAAGCAAGAGCAAAGGCCGGAGAAGACGAAAAACTTACCCATTTCTTCAACCGGATTCATCAGAGTGGCGAGCGCTTGCTTGGATTGCTTAACGCTTTGCTCGATCTCTCAAAACTCGAGGCGGGCATGATGGATTTGCAGTTGAAGGAGCAGGATGTGCTGCCTATCATTAGAGACGCAGTGCTGGAGAATGAAAGCTGGGCGGCGACACGGGGCATCAATCTGGCAATCCAACCGGGAGAAGCGCTGACCGTTGCCCCTGTCGACGCAACCAGGATCGGTCAGGTGATCCGCAATCTATTGTCCAATGCCATCAAGTTTTCGCCGGAGGGCAGCACAGTGAGCATCATTATCTCGAACACGCGACTGCCATGCGGGCGCCGGGCCTCGGACCCCGGTGAGACTCCTGTGCTCCAGATCGAAGTTCGCGACCAAGGGCCGGGCGTCCCCGATGGAGAGCTGGAGAAAATTTTTGACAAGTTTGTCCAGAGCAGCAAAACAAAAACCGGCGCTGGCGGCACCGGGCTGGGCTTGGCAATCTGCCGGGAAATTGTTCAAGCACACCGAGGCAGCATCCACGCGCACAATAATCCGTCTGGCGGCACATCACTGATCATCGCGCTGCCGCAAGACACTCATCCTTCTGCGCGAGAGCCTCGCCCATGACCGTACAGCACCTGCTCGTTGTCGATGACGAACCGTTCAATCTCGAGATCATTCAAGAGTATTTCGATGGTTCGGGATTCATACTCGACACCGCTGCCAACGGCGAAGAGGCCTGGGCCTTGCTGCAAGGCGCAACCCGCTATTCGGCGATCATTCTCGACCGGATGATGCCGGTACTGGATGGCATGGGATTACTGAAGCGCATCAAGGAAAGTCCGCAGCTGCAATCGATTCCGGTCATCATGCAGACAGCCGCGGGAGCACCGGAAGAAGTGAAGCAAGGGCTTGCGGCTGGCGCTTATTACTACCTCGTCAAGCCGTATGAACGTGAGTCGCTGCTCACCATTGTCCGCGGCGCCCTTGCGGATAGCGACGCCCGCACCGCACTGCACGCAAAACTGGCGGAACACGGGAGTGCTTTGCAGCTCATGGCGTCGGGTGACTTCTCGCTTCACTCGCTGGAAGAAGCCGCTGCACTGGCCGCATTTCTGGCGCAGGCCTGTCCAGCGCCTGAGCTCGCAGTCCTCGGCATCTCGGAGCTCCTGATCAATGCCATTGAACATGGCAATCTGGCCATTAGCTACGAAGAAAAATCAGCTCTTCGGCGCGAAGATCGGTGGAACGAGGAAATCGTGCGCCGGCAAGCGCTTCCGGAAAACCGCACAAAACGCGTCCTCGTTTCGATCTCTCGAACCCAGGATCAAGTGTCACTGCGAATTCGCGACGAGGGGGCCGGTTTCGACTGGGAGCGTTACCTGGAGTTTGACCCCGAGCGCGCGTTCGACCCCAATGGCAGGGGGATCGCACTGGCCAGAATGTCGAGCTTCAGCACGCTCGAGTATGAGGGGCTGCGGCAATATCGTCGTCGCCACAATCAAGTACCAACACTGACAGCAGAAACCCATGGAAGACTTACCAAAACTCAAAGTACTGACGGTCGACGACAATCGGACCAACCTGCAGATCCTCCAGGTTTTTCTCAAGAAACTTGGTCACCAGGCGATCCCTGCCGACAACGGCGAAGTTGCCGTAGCCAAATATCTCGAAGAGCGCCCGGATCTGATCCTGATGGACATCATGATGCCGGTGATGGATGGATTCGAGGCGACTCGCAGAATTCGCGCACTGCCATCCGACCGGTGGGTACCCATCATATTTTTGTCGGCACTCGATCGTGACGAAAACCTCGTAGGCGGCCTTGAAGCCGGCGGCGACGATTACCTTTCGAAGCCCATCAACTTTGTCGTACTGGAAGCAAAAATGCGCTCAATGCAGCGCACGCTTGCCTTGCAACAGCACGTCAGTGATGCCCTATACCGCCTTCAGACAATCTCGGACAACGTCCTTGAGGCCATCATCACCATCGACACCAATGCGACGGTCATCTCCTCAAATCGCGCTGTTGAAGCCTTGTTCGGCTGGACGCCCGAGGAGCTTGTCGGACAAAACGTAAAAGTGCTTTGTCCAGAACCTTATCGCGCCGAGCATGACAGCTATGTTTATGAATACGTCTCAGGCGGCCCGCCAAAAATCATCGGCGTTGGCCGCGAAGTTCCCGCACAACGACGTGATGGTTCAATATTTGCGGCAGAACTGACAGTCAGCGAAGTGCGCATGGAGCACAAACGTCTTTTCATTGGCGTCATTCGCGACATCAGCGACCGCAAGCGGGCAGAAAAGCAGCTCCAGGAAAACGCACATAAGCTGCAGCGCTACTACGATTCTTCAGAAGCGGAGAACCAGCTGGCACAAGCCTTGATCGAACGCCAGTTGATGCGCGAAGAACTGGACGACCCGCTGATCCAGTACTGGCTCACCCCCGCACAAAATTTCAGCGGCGACGTACTGGCTGCCGCCCGCTCCTCTTCCGGGCGCCTGTATGCGCTGCTCGCCGACGCGACAGGACATGGGCTTACCGCCGCGATCAGCACACTGCCGGTGCTGACCCTTTTCTATCGCATGGCCGCCACAGACACACCAATCGAAAAAATGGTCTTCGAAATCAACCAGCAATTGCGCGAATCCATGCCGGTCGGGCGCTTTGTCGGCGCCATTCTGGTATGCCTCGACACCTTGAGGCAGGAAGGCGAAATCTGGATCGGCGGCATGCCAAGGGCAACACTGCTCGACAGCTGCGGCAGCATTGTTCACGAATTTGTTTCAAGCGAACTCCCCCTTGGAATTCTTCCCAGCGAAGAAATAGCAGTCACGCCAGAACGATTCAAATGGCTGGCAGCGAGCCAGCTCGCACTATGCTCGGATGGATTGCTCGAAGCAGAAAATGCCAAAGGCGAACAGTTCGGTTCCGAACGTCTCCTCGCCGCTATTGCCGGACAGCCGGTAGGCAACCGCCGCGACAGCGTCCAGGCGGCGGTTCTCGACCATCTGGGCGAAGAAGGCGCGCAGGACGATATTTCACTGCTACTGATCTCCTGCCCAGAGGTGCGTAAAAATTGAACCATCCGCCCCGGCGAAATTCTCGCCGGGTGGATTGATATGCAGGTTGATCG
Source organism: Candidatus Proximibacter danicus (assembly GCA_016710885.1). Lineage (GTDB taxonomy): Bacteria > Pseudomonadota > Gammaproteobacteria > Burkholderiales > Rhodocyclaceae > Proximibacter > Proximibacter danicus. The sequence goes on along the minus strand of JADJUC010000003.1, from coordinate 228,085 downwards.
GCACTGGAACAAGTTTCATCCAGAAATGAAAACGGCCTCCATCTCTGAGGGCCACTTGAATACTGGTAACAGGGCGAGGACTCGACGATTTGACCGAATCAATCCGCAAGTTCGTAGCCCGTACTCCGCCCGCCGCCGGGCGATTTCTTCAGCACCCCCTGTTCCAGTAGCTGTTTGATGTCACGCAGGGCGGTATCCGGTGAGCACTTGGCTATTGACCCCCACTTGCTGCTGGTGAGCCTGCCTTCAAAGCCATCGAGCAGGCGGTTGAGCAGCTTTACTTGCCGCTCGTTCAACGACAGACCTTGTCCACTGAGTGCCCAACGTTGCCAGAAGCGCGCCTTGATCAGCACCACATCCAGCGTGGTCTGCGTGCTGGCGATGGCGCGGCCCAGCGTGCCAAGGAACCACGCAAGCCAGCCGGTCACATCCAGCGAGCCCTTTTGGGTGCGCTCCAGTACATCGTAGTAGTCTCGGCGTTCGCGCTGAATCTGCGCCGATAGACTGTAGAAGCGCTGCGAGCTGCCATCGGCACGCGCAAGGAACAGATCGCCCACTGCACGGGCGATGCGCCCGTTGCCATCGTCGAACGGGTGCAGTGTCACCAACCAGAGGTGCGCCAGCCCGGCCTTGATGAGCATTGGATCGCCGGTTTCCTCATTGGCCCATGCCAAAAATCGGGACGTTTCAGCAAGCAGCCTCTCGGCGGGCGGTGCCTGAAAATGCACTTTTCGCCGCCCCGTCGGGCCAGAAATCACCTGCATCGGCCCGGCCGCATCGTTACGCCATTGGCCCACCGCGAGCTTGCTCATGCCAGAGTAACCGGTCGGGAACAGGGCCGCGTGCCAGCCGAACAGCCGCTCTGCAGTCAGCACTTCGGCGCTACGGGATGTCGCATCGAGCACCATTTCGACCACACCTTCGACGTGCCGATCCACCGGGGCCACTGCGCCGATCTCCATGCCCAAACGGCGGGCGATGGACGAGCGCACGGATTCCACGTTCAGTATTTCGCCTTCGATTTCGCAGGTCTTGACCACGTCCTCGGCCAGGGCCGCCAGGCTGGCCCGATCGCGCAGAGCCAGCCCTACGTCGGCCAGACGGCCCAGCAGCAAACCCTGAGCACGGCTGACCTCGGTCAAGGGCCCGGTAAGCGCCGACAGGTCATAGCGCCAATTCGGCCAATCGCCAGCTTGCCAAACGTATCGTTCTTCTCCGCCATTCATGCGGAGATTAAACACCCAATTCACCGCAAGAGCAAGCCATTCTCCGCGAATGGTGCGGCGAATGATGCGTCTATTCGCCGCAGCGGCCAACGCATCCTGACGCTGCCCGATAGTAACGACGGATAGAGTTAGCCCACCCCAACGTGGCGCCTTGCTGATTCAGGCATCCCCACGGCTCGAATCTCTTTTCCTTGCCGGGGCCGGGATTCCCCAAATCTGCCTACCATTTGCCTACTGGAACAAGTTTCATCCAGAAATGAAAACGGCCTCCATTGCTGGAGGCCGCTTGAAATCTGGTGGCCAGTCGCGGAATCGAACCACGGACACGCGGATTTTCAATCCAAGACACTGTCATTTTCTACTTGCGTAGGACGAAGAAGCGTAACAGTTTTCTCACTCTCGCCTGTCGTTACGGCTGCTTCACCGAACCGGCGACCGAACCAAACTACAGCATACGGGTTTCACGCGGTCGCTATATCAAACGGAATCAACCTCTTGTGTATGTCTCTGCCGATCCTCGAACGAGCTTGGTATGGCTGCCCACCGAACTTGGCCGAACTTGCTGTTTTGCAGACCAACCGTCAGCACAAAGGGAACCACCCGAGCAAGCAAGCTCATAACTTGCCCGGGCAATTTCCGCCTATGCTGCTTTTGAAAACTCCAATATCTGAGCCGACTGTACTTCCTGCTCCGATACTGCACCGGCTGTTGACGGCACACCCAAAATTGACCCACTTTGAGCGCTAATGTTCACCGAAAACTGACCCACCTGAAATCGCTATCCTGCTCAATATTTGAGCGGGGAAAATGGAGTGATCAAAGTGGGCATGTTAGCCAAGATACGGCGGATGCACATCCGCGATGGAATGCCGCTCAGAGAGATTGCACGGCAAACCGGACTATCCCGGCAACACCCTTCTGTAGCTGGCTACGCCAGCCGGAGATGGTGCAACCCGAATACCCCAAGCGCCGCAACCAGAGCAACCTCGACCCATGGGCCGATCAGTTGCGGCAATGGCTCAACACCGACAGCCATCGCGCCAAGCGCGAACGCCGTACCGGCCGGGTGCTCCATGAAACCCTGCGCGAGCAAGGCTACACCGGCAGCTATTCCCGAGTCTCCGCCTTCATCCGGCGCTGGAAAGCCGAAACCGACCAGAGCCCCAAGCGCAGCGCCTACGTCCCGCTCACCTTCGCCCTGGGCGAAGCCTTCCAGTTCGACTGGAGCTGCGAGTACGCCTTCATCGGCGGCCTGCGCCGCCGCCTCGAAGTCGCCCACGTCAAACTCTGCGCCAGTCGCGCCTTCTGGGTGATCGCCATCCCAGCCAGAGCCACGAATGCTCTTCGATGCCCACGGCCGGGCCTTTGCCGCCTTTGGCGGCATCCCCGGCGCGGCATTTACGACAACATGAAGACCGCTGTCGACAAGGTCGGGCATGGCAAGGAGCGCACCATCAACGCCCGTTTCCACGCCATGTGTGGCCATTACCTGTTCGATCCAGAGTTCTGCAACCGGGCCGCCGGCTGGGAGAAAGGCATCGTTGAAAAGAACGTCCAGGACCGGCGCCGCCAGATCTGGCAGGCCGCAGGAGAAAAGCGCTGGCCTGACCTCGACAGCCTCAACGACTGGCTGGCTGTGCAATGCCGGGAAGCCTGGGCCCACACCCACATCCCGAATGGCCGGCCCTCACCATTGGCGAACTGCTGGAGGATGAACAACTCCAGATGATGCCCAACCTCGGCCCTTCGATGGCTATGTCGAAAAACCGGTCCGGGTTTCCAGCACCGCGCTCATCCACTTCCAGCGCAATCGCTACAGCGTGCCCACCGACTACGCCCACCGCGTCATCAGCCTGCGCATCTACCCGGATGCCCCGCACTTGGTAGCCGATGGGCAAGAGATTGCCCGGCACCCCCGCAGCTTCGAGCGCTACCAGACCTTCTACGACTTCCGCCATTACATCGACCTGATTGAACGCAAACCCGGTGCCCTGCGCAACGGAGCCCCTTTGCCGAGATGCCCGAAGCGCTGCTGCACTTGCAGAAGCATCTCCTGAAGCATGCTGGCGGCGATCGGGTTATGGCCGATGTGCTGGCAGCGATTCCGGTGCATGGGCTGGATGCCGTGCTGGTGGCCGTGGAACTGGCCTCGAATCCGGGCGGCCGAGTGGCGAGCACGTGCAGAACGTATTGGCCCGCCTGCGGGCCGTGGAGAACCCGGTCACCATCGCCACCCCTGGCATTGAACGAAGAACCGATGGCCAATACCCATCGCTATGATCACCTGCGGACGGAGGTGAGCCATGTCCGTTGAATTGGTGGCCAAACTGAAAGCCCTGAAGCTGCACGGCATGGCCCAGACCTGGCCGGAGCTGGTGGCCAGGCCCGGCATGCGGATTTCGCGCCGGATCAGTTGTTAGGCGAACTGCTGGCGGCGGAAACGGCCGAGCGAGAAGTGCGCTCAATTGCCTACCAGATGACCGCCGCTCGCTTTCCCGCGCATCGCGATCTGGCAGGCTTCAGCTTTGCCGAATCGGGGGCCGATGAGGCACTGATCCGCCGACTGCATACCGGGCAGTTCATGGATGCGGCGCAGAACGTGGTGTTCATCGGCGGGCCGGGCACAGGCAAGACGCATCTGGCCACAGCTATCGGCATCGAGGCCATTCAGCGCCATGGGCGCCGGGTGCGTTTCTTTTCAACGGTGGAACTGGTGAATGCGCTGGAACATGAGAAAGCACAGGGCAAGCCCGGCCAGCTGGCGTATCGCCTGATGTATGTCGATCTGGTGGTGCTTGATGAGCTGGGCTATCTGCCGTTCAGTCAGGCCGGTGGGGCGCTGCTGTTCCATCTGCTCTCGAAGCTCTATGAGCGCACCAGCGTGATCATCACGACCAATCTCTCCTTTACCGAGTGGGGCAAGGTGTTCGGCGATGCGAAGATGACGACAGCGCTACTGGATCGGCTGACCCATCACTGCCATATCGTTGAGACCGGCAATGAGTCCTGGCGCTTCAGAAACAGTTCTGCCCGACCAAGGTCGGGCAGAGTAAAAACGAACCTCAAAAACCAAGGAGAAAAAGCCCCGGAAACCGACGACTTATCCACAGAACCGTAGTTATACTAGACGCATATTTGACGGGTCAATTTTCGGTGAACAAGGTGGGTCAAAATTCAGTGCACAACAACAGACAGGGAAAGACTCAAGACCCTACGCAGTGCTGCGGCTCGTCTCGAAAACCCGCAGGCCGGAACCTTCCTACGCGTCACCGACAACGGACGCGCCATCGCTACCGGGCAAAAGGGAACGCGCATCCCCGATACTTTCCGTGGTTTCGCCGAAGAAAACGGACTGGCACTGACGACCTTGGCTGATACCGCAGCCGCTCTTTGGGGGGTACGTGTTGATTAAATCTGGTTACAAGGCGGTTACATGGGCAATAAAACCCATGAAATAAAAACGGCCTCCATCTCTGGAGGCCGCTTGAAATCTGGTGGCCAGTCGCGGAATCGAACCACGGACACGCGGATTTTCAATCCGCTGCTCTACCAACTGAGCTAACTGGCCAAAACGAAGGGCGCATTATAGCGATCCGCTCGTCGGGCGTCAAAATCTCTTTTCCAACCGCTGCTCAACCCTACTCCTCCGCCCGCGCTGCGCGTGCTCTCAGAATGCCGGTGTTCTGGCGGATATAAACCTCGTCCCACATGGCAAGTGCGCGCGGGTCGCGGTAGAGCAGCGAGCCGAGGATGACGGCGAGAAAGCCGAGGGGAACGGAGACCAGCCCCGGGTTGCGCAAGCCGAATAGCGGAGCTTCCAGCCCTAAAATCGACGTTTCTTCATGGCGGTAGCGCTCCAGGTCCTCGCGCGCGCGCGTCACGCTTTTTCCGAGTGCGGTTCGCTCCATTTTTGCCGCGTCGACACGTGCGGGATCGCGCGAGGAAAGCGCCGCCTCGATGGCTTTCAGCTTCACCGGTGCGGCATCGAGGGTCTGCCGCGCCGCCGCCTTGACTTCCTTGGGATACGTCATGTTCGGCGAAACCAGCACGAGGCCGATGGACACCACCGTACCGACGAGCATTCCGGCAAGGATGCCGCCAGTGTTGCAACGGCGCCAGAAAAGCGTCATCAGGATGCACGGAAAATTCGCCGAAGCGGCAACCGCGAACGCCAGCGCAACCAGGTGGGCAACGTTCTGCCCCTTGGCAGCAATGCCCAGCAGCACCGCCAGCGAACCAAAGACCACAGCGGCTACACGCCCGGCGCGCACCTGTTCCGCGGTGCTGGCCTTGCCCCCTCTGATCACCCCGACGTAGAGGTCATGGGCAATCGCCGAAGCCGCAGCGAGAACCAGTGCCGCCACCACGGCAACGATGGTGGCGAAAGCCACGGCGGCGACAACTGCCAGCATGAAATTGCCGAGCAGGCTATCCCGGCCGCCGCCCAGCGCCTGCGCCAGCAGCGGTGCGGCCATGTTGCCACCGGCATCGGCATCGGTAATGAACGGAACGCCGACCTTCATTGCTGCCCCCAGCCCGAGGAAGAGCGTGAGCACATAGAAGCCGCCGATGATGGCCATCGCCCAGACCACCGAGAGGCGCGCCGCCCGCGCCGTCGGCACGGTAAAGAAGCGCATCAGGATATGCGGCAGGCCGGCCGTGCCGAAAACCAGCGCGATCCCCAGCGAAATCTGATCCATCGGCACCTTGAACAGCAGCCCGGGTTCGAGAAAGCGCTGTCCCAGCGCCTCTGGCGACATGCCGGTGCTGGCGTCGCCAAGAATGGCCGCCACCCGCGCCTGAACCTTGGGGTCTCCGACCACATTGGCGAAGAAATCGCCGAAGAAACCATACTGGCTCCAGACCAGCACCACCATCACCATTGAAACCAGCATCAACAGCACAGCCTTGATGATCTGCACCCCAGGTTGTCGCCACCATGCCGCCGAAAATCACATAAGAGAGCATGAGCACACCCACCGCCATCACCGACACTTCGTAGTCGATGCCGATCAGCGTCTTGATCAGCACACCGCCGCCAACAAGCTGCGCGACGAGATAGAAAGTGGAAACCGTAATCACCGACAAAGCCCCGAAAATGCGCGTCTTGCGCGGGTCGTTGCGGTAGGCAAGGATGTCTGAAAGCGTGTATTTGCCGATGTTTCGGCAGGGCTCCGCGATCACCAGCAGCACCGAAACATAAGCCACCAGCCAGCCGACGGAATACATGAAGCCATCGAAACCCCAGAGGGCGATAAGGCCGGAGATACCAAGGAACGATGCTGCAGAGAGGTAATCGCCGGCAATGGCCCAGCCGTTCTGAAGGCCGGAAAGGCCGCCACCCGCCGTGTAGAAATCCGATGGCGTTCTCACGCGTTTCGCGGCAACGTAGGTCACCAGCAGCGTCAGGGCGATGATCGCCGAAAAAACGGCCAGGCTCAGCCAGCGATGCTGCTCGGGCACCGCCGCCGGCGCAGCCGCGGCCAAGGCCGAAAGCGGGCACGCCCCGGCAAGGCTCACTGCCAGCGCCACCAGCGCCCCGGTCGGCTTGCGTATCACGGCTGCGCCCCCGCAGGCTGCGGTCCATCTGGGCCTGATTGATTTCCTCGGCCAGCCGGTCGAACTCACGGTTGGCGCGCCGCGTGTAAATTGCCGCCACACCCCAGGCAACGACGAACTGCGACAGCGCAAAGAGAATGCCGACGTTCACCACGCCCGCCACCTGAATGCGGAAAATTTCGGGAAACCATGCCGCGCCAACCGGCAGCAGAAAAAAATAGGCGATGGAAAAACCCATCAGCCAGCACAGGAATCGCAGCTTTTTACGATGCAATTCCTGAAAGCGTGGATCAGCGTCGACAGCCGCCCACTCAATGGCACCCTTGGCCATAACGCCTCCAACCCAGCTTCTTGTTTTAGTTTTAGGGGCGGGGAGAGTACACAACACTCACCCCATCCTCACTCCTTTGCTGGAGTCTAGGAGGCAATGCTTACAACTGGCTGACCATGACAGAAAGGTATAGGGGCGCCGGCAAAGCAGCCGATCAAACGAATCCCGTCGGCGGATTGCGGAAACCCAGTTCGCCCTCGACCTGGGCATCGAACTGCGGCATCGAACGCGGGGCCCGATAGCGGGGAAAACCACCCGGGCAATGGCACCGTGGCCCGCCGGGTTCGGCCGCAAGCTGGCGTTGGCCCGATGCAGTTCGGAGATCTCGCGGACAATCGCCAGGCCAAGGCCCGAACCATCGACCCCGGAACCATCGACCCGATAGAAGCGCTCGAACACCATTGCCGCCTGCTCCTCGGTAATGCCGATACCGTTGTCCTCGACTTCGAGCGTCACGAAATCGCCTTGCACCACAACACGGCAGGTCACCCGCCCGCCATCCGGCGAATAGCGCATGGCATTGTCGATCAGGTTGCTGGCCAGCTCCCGCAGCAGAAAGGGATTGCCCTCGATTTCAGAAGGCAGCGCCGGCTCATAGCCAAGATCGATGCGGCGATCGAGCGCACGCATCACCCACTCCTCGACCAGCTCGCGCAGCAAGACATCCAGATCGATCGGCACCAATGCGTGCTGCGCCTCGTCGCGGGCTTCGGCACGCGCCAGCGTCAGCAACTGGTTGACCAGGTGCGCCGCGCGATCGACGCCAGTCGCAATCTGGCGCAGCGAATTCTTCAGCTCCACCGGGTCAGACTCGCGCATCGCCAGTTGCGCCTGCATCTTCAGCCCGGTCAGCGGCGTCCGCATCTGGTGCGCGGCGTCGGCGATAAAGCGCTGCTGGGCATCAAGGTTGCCGCGCATGCGTTCAAGCATGGCATTGAACGCCTCGATCAGCGGCTGCAACTCCTCCGGCACCCGCCGCGTGCGAATCGGCGACATATCGCTTTCGGCGCGCGCCTCGATCTTCTCCCGCAGGACCGTCAGCGGTCGCAAGCCCTGCGAAAGCCCGAACCAGACCAGAATCACCGCCAGCGGAATGATCACGAACTGCGGCAGGATCACGCTGGCAATGATCTTGTTCGAAAGCTGCGAGCGCTTCTCCAGCGTCTCGCCCACCTCCACCAGCAACCAGCGCTCGCGCGGAATTCCCGGCTCGCCGACATAGGCATAAGCCAGGCGCATGTCGCGCCCCTTCACCTCAACCTCGCGGAAATAGACCTCGCCCAGTTCATCGGACTGATACTCAAGGTCTTGGGCCATCGGCAACTCCGTGTCGCCAACCAGCTTGACCCCCTTGCGATTCATCACATGAAAATAAACCTCGTCGATCTCATCCGAGCGCAGCAAGGCCCGGGCGGAAGACGGCAGATTGATCACCGCCCGGCCATTGACGAACTTCACCTGACGCGCAATCGCATTGACGTTTTCACGCAAGGCCTGGTCGTAAGGGTAGGTCGCCACCGAGGAGGCAAAGTAATGCGTGACCGCAATCGACAACGGCCAGACAAACAACAAAGGGGCGAGCATCCAGTCCAGGATCTCGCCGAACAGGGAACGCTGACCGTCAGGCGCTGCGGGTTTCTTGCGGCTTTTCAAGACAATATCCAAGTCCGCGTACCGTCGCGATGCGCACACCGCCCGGCTCCAGCTTCTTGCGCAGGCGATGCACATAAACCTCGATGGCGTTGTGGCTCACTTCCTCGCCCCAGCCACAAAGATGGTCTACCAGTTGATCCTTGCTGACCAGGCGCCCCGTCCGCGACAGCAGCACCTCCAGCAACCCCAGCTCACGTGCCGAAAGGTCGAGCACCTGACCATTGAGCATGGCCGAACGGCTGACCTGATCGTAAGTCAGCGCACCGCACTGCACCTTCGGCGTCGTCCCGCTGGAGCGCCGCGTCAGCGCCCGCACCCGGGCTTCCAGTTCCGGCAATTCAAACGGCTTGGCCATGTAATCATCGGCCCCGAGGTCAAGGCCGCGAACGCGGTCGCCGGTACCATCGAGTGCGGTCAAAATAAGTACCGGTAGCGCGCTGCCGCGTGCGCGCAAGCGGCGCAGCACCTCAAGGCCGGGCATTTTCGGCAGGCCGAGGTCGAGGATCAGCAAGTCGTAGTTATTGGCCATCAGCGCCGTATCGGCGTCGAGGCCATTGGCTGCGCGATCCACCGCAAAACCGTTGCCTCTCAGGGTGCGGCAAAGGCCATCGGCGATGATGGGATCGTCTTCAGCGATGAGTAAGCGCATGGATGGAATGTCCGTTGGGTCGAAATTCGAACTGCGTTTGAAACACGTAAGACTCTTGTAAGCGTGCGACTATAACATCCGCCCCGCTGTTCTCCTTTTATGGTCTTGGAGTCCGTGGCTCCGGTCATGGCTCAGGGGGCGGTTCGAACCTGCACCGAACAACCCCCTACCTCCTTTTTTCCCGCCCCCCGCCTTCCTGCCTTTCCCTGCTTTTCCGGTCTATCGCTGTCCGAGTTTAACAAATCCCCCTCCCTGTAGACTGCGCGGCCAAAAACGAAAAAACCCGGGCCGAAGTCCGGGTTCATCGGGCTGCACGCGGAGCACGTGCAGCCGGCAAGACAAGCAAAAACTGCCTCAGATCACCTTCAGCAACTGGCTGCGCAACTCTTCAGCGCGGCGACGGCCGGCGCTGGTTTCAACAATGGCGTTGAACCAGGGCGCGAACTGTTCGCGCATTTCCTCGTGTGTCTTGGCGGCAAAAGCCTTTTCGATGATCGTCAGGTGCGTGGCCGGGCCGCAGAAGGTTTTCAGCGTGTTCATGATGAAGTTTCGCGCCATGTCCAGTTCCTTGAGATTGGGCGTCTCCGGAATGTCGCGGAAGGTGGTGATCGCCGGCAGGCCGCCATCGGGTGCGGCAGGCGGCGTTTCCACGGTTTTCACCATCTCGATGAAACCGGCTTCCTCAAGTTCACCGAGCGTATGGCTCAGGTCATCGGCGAGCGCCATGGCCCGCAGGTCATCGACGCTGCGCTTGCCGTCGATCATGATCAGCACCCGGCGCACGCGCGGTGTCAAACCGCCGCTGCGGTTGGTCATTTCCTCGGTGCCTTTTTGCGTCTTGGTAAAGATCACACTCATTGCATATCTCCTCCGTCAAAGCTGCACAAACGATCCCCGCTTGTCTTTTTTATGTCGCGACGATCGCCAAATAATTTACAACTAGCCCTGCTCTTTTTTCTTGCCCCAGATCGGCCGGGCGTGCCGGCTGATAATAAAGTCAAAGAAGAACTTCATCCAGAGCGTCGATCCGGCAATCGCACTCCACGTCTCGTAAGTCGCAATACCGGTGATGACCAGCAAGATCACCCCAGCCGCAATCAGGCCGGCGATCAGGTTAACCGCCGCCGTGTAGGGGGCGTATTTTTCAGCATTGGGCGGCGGCTCGCCACCCTTCAATGCCACTTCCGAATAGTCGCGTTTGACAATGATCCGCCATGCCCGCCGCAGCCAGAAAAAACCGATCGGAAACAAAGCGAGAAACAAAAGCCACGTCACCGCAAGACTGATTTCCATCCACTACTCCTGTTGTTTCGCTCGTAGCCAAGACACAACGCCGCTACGCGAAACCCTCAACAAACAACTGCTTCAAAGAAAAACCCCGCCGGCGAGGCCGGCGGGGTTTGGCTTGCCGTAACTGTCATTAATACACAGTTGGACAAATCATACTGCAACTATTGCTTAGTGCGCACCATCCACAACCTTGGAGCCGCGCGGAATGCGGACTGCCTCGACCATGGCCTGGATGTGCTCTGGCGGCTCCTTCGTCACCTTGTCAACCATGAAGGCGACGGCGAAGTTGACCAGCGCACCGATTGCACCGAAGGCTTCCGGCGTGATGCCGAAGAAGCTGTTGGCGCCACCGATCATCGGCAGGAAGTCGGTACCCTTGATGAAGAAGATACCCTTGTGTGCGAACACGTAGAACAGGGTGATGAAGAGACCAGCCAGCATGCCGGCAATGGCGCCTTCCTTGTTCATCTTCTTCGAGAAGATACCCATCATGATCGCCGGGAACAGCGACGAAGCGGCAATACCGAAGGCCAGAGCCACGGTACCGGCCGCGAAGCCCGGAGGATTCAGACCGAGGTAGCCGGAGATAACGATGGCCACGGCCATCGAGATCTTGCCTGCCAGCAGCTCGTTCTTCTCGCTGATGTCCGGCGCGAAGATGCCCTTCACCAGGTCATGCGACACGGCGGAGGAAATGGCCATCAGCAGACCAGCAGCGGTCGAGAGCGCAGCAGCCAGACCACCGGCAGCGACCAGGGCGATAACCCAGTTCGGCAGCAGTGCAATTTCCGGGTTGGCCAGCACGATGATGTCGGCGTTAACCGCCAGCTCGTTGCCCTTCCAGCCGGCAGCAGCAGCCTTGGCCTTGGCATCCGGGTTCTTGGTGGCATCGTTGTAATACTGGATGCGGCCGTCACCGTTCTTGTCGGTGAACTTCAGCAGGCCAGTCTTTTCCCAACGCTTCATCCAGTCCGGACGCTGTTCGGCCACAATGCTGCTTTCAACAGCATAGAGGTCGCCGCCCTTGACGACGGCAGCGTTCACCGTGGCGTGCAGGTTGTACTTGGCCATCGCGGCAACAGCCGGGGCAGTCGTGTACAGCAGGGCGATGAAGACCAGCGCCCAGCCGGCCGAGCTACGCGCATCCTTGACCGTCGGGACGGTGAAGAAGCGCATGATGACGTGCGGCAGACCGGCCGTACCGATCATCAGCGACATCGTGTAGACGAACATGTTCAGCGTGCTGCCGGCTGTCGTGGTCGTGTACTTGCCGAAGCCGAGGTCGGTAACAACCTGGTCAAGACGGGTCAGCAGCGCAATGTCGGAACCCGACATCGTCGAACCCAGGCCCAGTTGCGGGAGCGGGTTGCCGGTGAGGTTCAGCGAAATGAACACGGCCGGAACGATGTAGGCGGAGATCAACACGAGGTACTGTGCCACCTGGGTGTAGGTGATGCCCTTCATGCCGCCGAACACGGCGTACAGGAAGACGATGCCCTGGCCGATGTAGATACCGGTATCGGAAGACACACCAAGGAAGCGCGAGAACGCCACACCGACGCCCGTCATCTGACCGATGATGTAGGTCAGCGAAGCGGTCAGCAGACAGAGCACAGCCACGGTGGAAGCCGACTTCGAGTAGAAGCGGTCACCGATGAACTGCGGCACTGTGAACTTGCCGAACTTGCGCAGGTACGGAGCCAGCAGCATGGCCAGCAGCACATAGCCGCCGGTCCAGCCCATCAGGAACAGGCCGCCACCGTAGCCCATGTTGGCGATCAGGCCAGCCATGGAGATGAAGGAAGCTGCCGACATCCAGTCAGCGCCCGTTGCCATGCCGTTCAGAACCGGGTGAATTTGTCCACCGGCCGCATAGAACTCGCTGGTGCTACCGGCACGCGCCCAGATGGCGATGCCGATGTACAGCGCGAACGAAGCGCCGACGACCAGGTAGGTTGTTGTTTGAAGATCCATATGGTCGCCCCTTATTCTTCGTGAACGTCGAATTTACGGTCGAGATCGCCCATCAACTTTGCGTAGATGAAGATCAACGCAATGAAGATGTACATCGAACCCTGATGGGCGAACCAGAAGCCCAGCGGGTAGCCGCCCAGTTTGATGCTGTTCAGTGCGTCCGCGAACAGGATGCCCGCGCCGAAAGAACAGAGAAACCATACCGCCAGAATCCCGCCCAGCAACCTGAGGGTTGCCGACCAGTAGGCTGCGCCTTGGTCATTCATGAGTGCCTCCTCCAATTAATAGATATAGCGATCCCCATTACTTCTCAGGGAACCACGACGGCGAGTATCGGCACACAGACTTACTTGAACCTGACAACAAGCTGACCAAATTTTGATTCATCCTTGAAAAAGCAGTTGACCACGGAGTTCACGGAGAACACGGAGCAAAAACGATGGATGCAGGTTTCGCGGCATCCACCCGCGCCCCCCTTGCCGGAACGGCCTGCGGCTAAAAATCGACAGCCGGCCAAATTGTTGATGCTAGAATCGCCCCGGTTTACGAACCTGACAGTGGTCTGACAACACCGTTTGAAATTCCCGGCGCGCCCGCAGCCGACTTTTAGCTGCGGCCCGCATTGCTTGCATTGCCCGGCAAAGGCCAGGGAAACCCGTTGTTGGCGACTGCCGCCCGATTTACACGAACTCCAATTAGCAACGAGGTCAAGAGATGCTGACTGCCCTAGTCGTCGTTTTTGTCATCGCCTACGCGGCGATCGCCCTGGAACACCCGATCAAGATCAACAAGTCGGCCTCGGCCCTCATCGGCGCCGGCGTCATGTGGACGATCTACGCCATGTCCACCCCCGATGCCCACGTGGTCACCCACCAGCTCAGCGAATCGCTGATGGGTACGGCACAGATCGTCTTCTTCCTGATGGGCGCCATGACCATCGTTGAAGTGGTCGACGCGCACAACGGCTTCGAGGTCATTACCAAGCGCATTCGCACACAGAAGCTGTCGACGCTGATGTGGCTGGTCGGTTTCGTCACTTTCTTCCTCAGTGCCCTGCTCGACAACCTGACGACCACCATCGTCATGATCTCGCTGATGCGCAAGCTGCTCTCCAACCATGCCGACCGCCTGTTCTTCGCCGGCATCATCGTCATTGCCGCCAATGCCGGCGGCGCCTGGTCGCCGATTGGCGACGTGACGACGACGATGCTGTGGATCGGCGGCCAGATCACCTCGATGAACATCATCACCTCCGTCTTCCTGCCGTCGGTCATCAGCCTGCTGGTGCCGCTCTCGATCACCGCCGTCATGCTGCGCGGCAAGCCGGTGGTTTCGCCGGAAGTCATCGACATGGACCACGGCCTGAAAACCACCGAGTTCGAGCGCAACACCATGTTCTTCCTCGGCCTCGGCGTTCTCGTGGCGGTGCCGGCGTTCAAGACGATCACCCACCTGCCGCCGTTCCTCGGCATCCTCTTCGGCCTTGGCATCCTCTGGATGGTCGGCGACCTGATCCACCGCAACAAGGAAGAGGAATACAAGAACCACCTGACACTGGCCCACGCGCTCTCGAAGATCGACATGAGTTCCATCGTGTTCTTCACCGGCATCCTGCTCGCCGTTGCCACGCTGGAACACACGCACATCCTGACCTCGCTGGCCCAGTGGCTGGACCAGAGCATCGGCCGCCTCGACGTGATCGTGCTGCTGATCGGCATTTTCAGCGCCATCGTCGACAACGTGCCGCTGGTGGCTGCCTCTATGGGCATGTACGACCTGAAGACCTACCCGACCGACCACTTCCTGTGGGAGTTCCTGGCCTACTGCGCCGGTACGGGCGGCTCCATCCTGATCATCGGCTCCGCCGCCGGCGTCGCCGCCATGGGCCTGGAGAAGATCCATTTCTTCTGGTACGTGAAGAAGATCAGCGGCCTGGCACTGATCGGCTACCTCGCCGGTGCCGGGGTTTATGTGCTGCAGTACAACCTGATGCACTGACCCACCGAAGCTGCGGAACATCGCAGACCGCAAACCGGGGCCCGGACTTTCCGCCGCCCCGGTTTTTTGTGCGCTTACCATCAAAAATCCGAGGATTCCTGGCTGAACGCCCAGCGCGCAGAATGTCACGCAGAGTGTCACGCAGAATTGCAACCGATGTTTTTTTGTGCTATCAATTGATGGCACATTAGATGGCAGATTGCGGAGGGAATTGTGGAAACATTTTCGATCAGAGATCTCAGAGAGAGAACTGGCGAACTGGTACGCACGGCAGAGGCCGGGCGTTTGTCTGTCGTTGCAAAACACGGGCAGCCGGTTTTTATCGCAGTGCCTTTTGATGAGGCATTGATGACCAAGGGCGTTAATGTCGATTTGGCCATCAAAATGTTTGACGAAGGGGCGTTGTCCTTGGGTAAAGCGGCAAAACTCGCAAACATGTCGCATGAGGAATTCATGGAAATATTGGGCGCAATGGCGATACCTGTCGTTCGCTATTCCGCCGATGAAATAATCGATGAAGTAGAAGCGTTTCTTGCATGAAACGGCTGGTTGTCACTGACACAGGGCCGCTTGTCATCTTTGCGCGGTCCGGCAGGCTGGATATTGTTCTTGGAGTGGCCGAGCGTGTGATTGTCACGGAAACGGTGCGACGGGAGTGTACGGCGAACATCTTGAAGCCCGGGGCTGTTGAAATAGCGAAGGCGTTAGGAGACGGTCGCTTGACCACAGTTGCTGATGTCGTTAATCCAGCGATCGAAAAAACTCACCTCGATCCTGGAGAAAAAAGCGCCATCGCTTACGCAATCTCTCTCCCGCCCAAAGATGGAACCCTGCTAATGGATGAGCGTCGCGGCCGAAGTGTGGCCGCATTGCACGGACTGGCGGTTATCGGTAGCGCAGGTTTGCTGGTTGTGGCCAAAAGGCTTGAACTCATCACCAGCGTTGCACAAGTGCTCGATGATTGGGAAAAAGTCGGATATTGGTTGGATTCGTCTGTGGTGAAAACCGTACTGAGCATGGCGGGCGAAGTGCCACCATCGACCAGGAAAAACCCGAATCGACCGTGAATTTGCCCTACGGTTGCGATGGCGGTGCCGTTACCGGAGTTGCTTGCCTGGGCGCACCACACAAAAAAACCGCAGCCTGAGCTGCGGTTTTTTTGTCGGCTGACGCCTGGACGGGAAATTACATCCCCATATCCATACCGCCCATGCCACCCATGCCGCCGGGCATGCCGCCAGCCGGCTTGTCTTCGGCCAGTTCAGCGACCATGCAGTCGGTGGTGAGCATCAGGCCGGCCACGGAGGCGGCGTTCTGCAGTGCGGAGCGGGTGACCTTGGTCGGGTCGAGAACGCCCATTTCAACCATGTCGCCGTAGGTGCCGTTGGCGGCGTTGAAGCCGTAGTTGCCCTTGCCGTTGACGACTTCGTTGACCACCACCGACGGCTCGTCGCCGGCGTTGGCGACGATTTCGCGCAGCGGCTGCTCGAGCGCACGCAGGACGATCTTGATGCCGGCGTCCTGGTCGTGGTTGTCGCCCTTGAGGTTGCCGATGAGGGCAGCACGGGCGCGCAGCAGCGCAACACCGCCGCCGGGGACGATGCCTTCTTCAACGGCAGCGCGGGTGGCGTGCAGTGCGTCTTCGACGCGGGCCTTCTTTTCCTTCATTTCGACTTCGGTAGCGGCACCGACCTTGATGACGGCAACGCCACCGGCCAGCTTGGCAACACGTTCCTGCAGCTTTTCCTTGTCGTAGTCGCTGGTGGCTTCTTCGATCTGGATGCGAACCTGCTTGACGCGGGCTTCGATGGCCTTGGCATCGCCGGAGCCGTCGATCAGCGTGGTGTTTTCCTTGCCGATTTCGACGCGCTTGGCTTGGCCGAGATCCTTCAGGGTTGCCTTTTCCAGCGACAGGCCGGTCTCTTCCGAGATGACAACGCCGCCGGTGAGGATGGCGATGTCTTCGAGCATGGCCTTGCGACGGTCGCCAAAGCCCGGGGCCTTGACGGCAACGGTCTTGAGGATGCCACGGATGTTGTTGACGACCAGGGTGGCCAGGGCTTCGCCTTCGACATCTTCGGCAACGATCAGCAGCGGACGGCCGGCCTTGGCGACTTGCTCGAGCACCGGCAGCAGGTCACGGATGTTCGAGATCTTCTTGTCGAAGAGCAGGACGAACGGGTTGTCCAGAATGGCGATCTGCTTTTCCGGGTTGTTGATGAAGTAGGGCGACAGGTAGCCGCGGTCGAACTGCATGCCTTCGACGACGTCGAGTTCGTTCTCCAGCGACTTGCCGTCTTCAACGGTGATGACGCCTTCCTTGCCGACCTTTTCCATGGCCTGGGCGATGATGTCGCCGATCGAGCTGTCGGAGTTGGCGGAGATCGAGCCGACCTGGGCGATTTCCTTGTTGGTCGTGCAGGGCTTGGAGATCTTCTTCAGCTCTTCGATGGTGGCGATGACGGCCTTGTCGATGCCGCGCTTCAGGTCCATCGGGTTCATGCCGGCGGCAACGAACTTCATGCCTTCGCGGACGATCGACTGGGCCAGCACGGTGGCGGTGGTGGTGCCGTCGCCGGCGATGTCGGAGGTCTTGGAAGCGACTTCCTTGACCATCTGGGCGCCCATGTTGGCGAACTTGTCCTTCAGTTCGATTTCCTTGGCGACGGAAACGCCGTCCTTGGTCACCGTCGGGGCGCCGAACGAGCGCTCCAGAACGACGTTGCGGCCCTTCGGACCAAGGGTCACCTTGACCGCATCGGCCAGGATGTTGATGCCTTCAACCATACGGGCACGGGCGGAATCACCGAATTTGACTTCTTTAGCTGCCATTTATGTTTCTCCTGAATTCTGTTGATACGGGCAACGGCACAACCGTTCGCCCTGAGTAGCCCACAAAGTGGGCGTATCGAAGGGTCAAAGCTGGTTAAGCTTCAAGCACACCCATGATGTCTTCTTCGCGCATGACCAGGACTTCCTGACCATCGACCTTGACGCCCTGACCGGCATACTTGCCGAACAGAACACGGTCACCCACCTTGACGTCGACAGCGATGTGCTTGCCGTTGTCGTCGCGCTTGCCCGGGCCAACGGCCAGAACTTCGCCCTGATCCGGCTTCTCGCCGGCGGTTTCGGGGATGACGATGCCAGAGGCAGTGGTGCGCTCGGCTTCAACGCGCTTGACGATCACACGGTCGTGCAACGGACGGATTTTCATAGAGTTCTCCTTGGTTTAAAGCGAAAGTGATTGCTAACAACGCTAACAATTTTCTGTCTTGGTCCCGCCTGCCGGCTGGGGGGCCATGCACGGGGGCAACACAGAAGTGTGTTAGCACTCATAGCCAGCGAGTGCTAATAATAGGGGCGGGCTTGGTGGATTTCAAGTGGACGGGGGAAAGATTGGTGCGATTTGTTGGGGTGGGGGGCCTGGGGGCAGACTGGGGGCTGGCTTCGATACGCCCACTGCGTGGGCTACTCAGCCCGAACGGTTGTAGCTCCGTTGGGCGCGTGGCCGTATGAACGGATCTCGTGGCTGGGCCCGCGCCCCTGTCTCAGCAAATCGGCGATGGCGCCAGCCGGGGCGGGTTACACGCTCAAGCCACTCCCCCGTTCGTGGTGAGTAGCCGAGCCAGTGAGCCTTTCAAAGAGGCGCAGGGCGGCATATCGAACCATGAACGGCCGCGCCCACTCCCCTCTCAAACCCCCGACTTCCCCCCCGGCGTCAGCCAATCCGGTAGTTCACGCCCACCGGCGTTGTCAATGATGTACTGACGTATCAGCTTGCGCACGACCTGCGAGGGCGTCAGGTCGTTCTGGGCGCAGATTTCTTCGAACATTTCCTTTTTGCGCGGATCGATGAGGATCGTCAGACGCGCTGTGCGCTTTTCCATAACCGCAGTCTCCAGAGAGCAAGTCGCAAGGTGGACGACGAAAACATTAACATATCATTAGAATTTACAAAACATATCATAACCATATAATTCACACCTGACACACCCCGATTGTGCCCCTCACCCACCTGAGCGCCGACCATGCGAATCGCCTTCCGCCCCAAGTTGCTGGATTGCCTGCCGACCTATGACCGCGCGCAATTCGGCAAGGATCTGGCCTCGGGAATCACCGTTGGCGTGCTGGCCTTGCCGCTGGCCATGGCCTTCGCCATCGCCAGCGGGTGTTCGCCGGCTGCGGGCATCTGGACCTCGATCGTCGCCGGTTTCATCACGGCCGCCCTGGGTGGTTCGCGCGTGCAGATCGGCGGGCCGACCGGCGCTTTCATCCCCATTGTTTATGGCATCGTTGCTGCCCACGGTTTCGGCAACCTGCTCGGCGCCACCATGCTCGCCGGCGTCTTTCTGCTGGCCATGGGCTTGTCGCGCATGGGGCAACTGATCCGCTTCATTCCGAAGACGGTGGTCATCGGCTTCACCAACGGGATTGCCGTGGTGATCTTCATGGCCCAGATCAAGGATTTCTTCGGGCTGCAGATCGACAACCTGCCAGCCGAGTTCTTTGGCCGCATCAAGACCTTGGCGGCCAGTGCGCATACCGTGGATCTGCCGACACTGGCACTGGCGGCTTGCTGCTTCGTCTTTCTGCTTTTCTACAACCGGCTGGCGCAGCGCCTGCCGCTCCTGCGCCGGGCGCCCGGGCCGCTGGCGGTGCTGCTGATCGGCACCCTTGTTACCTTTTTCTTCGACCTGCCGGTGGAAACCATCGGCAGCCGCTTCAACGGCATTCCGCAGGAGTTGCCGGCCTTTGGCCTGCCCAATGTGTCGATCCACGATATCGGCAAGCTGATTTCGCCGGCCATCACCATCGCCCTGCTCGGCGCCATCGAGTCGCTGCTCTCGGCCCGCGTTGCCGACAGCCAGATCGACGACCGCCATGACCCAAACCAGGAGCTGATCGCACAGGGGCTGTCGAATATCGCCGCGCCGCTGTTCGGCGGGTTTGCTGCGACCGGCGCCATTGCCCGCACCACCACCAACGTCAAGAGCGGCGGCCGCACGCCGATTGCCGGCATGATCCACGCCGGCGTATTGCTCGGCATTGTCCTTATCGCCGCGCCGCTGGCTTCCTACGTGCCGCTGGCGACGCTCTCGGCGATCGTCATGGTAGTGGCTATCAACATGGGCGACTGGCACGAGTTTTTCGAGCTGCGCCGCTATACCTACAACTACCGCATCATCCTGATCGCCACCTTCCTGGTCACGGTGCTCTTCGACCTGACGATTGCCGTCGAACTCGGCATGGTGCTGGCCTGCCTGTTCTTCATCTACCGCATGTCGGAGCTCACCCGCATCGAGCGCTTGCCGCTCGACGAGGAAGCACAGGAGCCCCGCTTCATCTACCCCGATGGCTCGATGCGCGTGGCGGCCTGGCAGCTTTACGGCTCGCTGTTTTTCGGCGCGGTGAACAAGCTGGAGGAATTGCTCGACCCCCATGCCGGGCATCCGGAGGTGGTCGTGCTCGACATGACGCGGCTGGTGCAACTCGACACCACCGGGCTGGAGGGGCTGGAGAACCTGCGCGAAAAGCTGGCTGCCCGTGGCTGCGCGCTGATCGTCAGCGGGATGAATTCGCAGCCGGGCTCGCTGCTTTATCGCTCGGGCTTCATCGACCAGATCGGGGAAAACAACGTCTGCAGCGATCTGAACAAGTCGATGGAGCGTGCCTACATGCTGCTGCCCAATCTGATGGGTGAGGCCGAGGATTACTGAGCGCTGCGCACCGTAGATTCATGGGAATACCACGATAAAACTTCACCACCAAGACACCAAGGCACAAAGGGCCACCAAGAAAATCATGGGGTTAACTTGGTGCCTCTTGGTGACCTTGGTGTCTTGGTGGTTCGCACTTTTTCGTCGCCCTAATCACGAGCGGATTTCGAGCAGGCTCTCGTCCCAGCGCTCGTGCTTTTCCAGCCCGAGCAGGTTGGCAACCGTGGCGGCGATATTCGATAGCCCGGCTTTCTCGGTCTGCTTCAACCCCAGCTTGCCGCCCGAGACGTTGTCGTAAAGGATCAGCGGCACCGGGTTCAGCGTGTGCGCGGTCTTGGCCTTGAACGAGCCATCCTTGTTCTGGGCCGGCGCCTTGGTCTTCTTGTCCAGTTCGTACATCTCGTCGGCGTTGCCGTGATCGGCGGTGATCAGCGCCACCCCGCCCATGGCGTCGATCACCGGCAGCAGGCGCGACAGCGCCAGATCCACCGCTTCGATCGACATCGTCGCCGCGCGGAAGTTGCCGGTGTGGCCGACCATGTCGCCGTTGGCGTAGTTGCAGCGCAGCACCTTGTACTGGCCGCTCTTCAGCGCGGCGATCATGGCGTCGGTGATTTCGGCGGCCTTCATCCACGGCCGCTGCTCGAAGGGCACCACGTCGCTCGGCACTTCCTGCCAGGTTTCACCTTCGAACTTGTTGGAGCGGTTGCCGTTCCAGAAGTAGGTGACGTGGCCGAACTTCTGCGTTTCCGAACAGGCGAACTGGCGGATGCCGGCCTTGGCGAACCACTCGCCGGTGGTGTCCTTGATCGCCGGCGGGGCGACGAGGAAGCGGGCCGGCAGCTTGAGGTCGCCGTCGTACTGCAGCATGCCGGCGTAAGTCACCTTCGGCGTGCGCTGGCGGTCGAACTTGTCGAAGGCGTCTTCTTCAAAGGCGCGGGTGATCTCGATGGCGCGGTCGCCACGGAAGTTGAAGAAGACGACCGAATCACCGTCCTCGATGGTGCCGACCGGCTCACCATTCTCGCCAATGACGAAGGGCGGCAGGTCCTGATCGATGGTGCCGGGGTTCTGCTCGCGCAGCGCCTTGACTGCCTCCGTGGCGTTGGCGAATTGCGCGCCCTCGCCGAGCACATGCGTCTTCCAGCCTTTCTCGACCATCGCCCAGTTGGCGTCGTAGCGGTCCATGGTGATGTTCTGGCGGCCGCCGCCGGAGGCGATGCGGGCATCAAAACCATTGCCGCTGATTTCAGCCAGGAAGGCCTCGAAGGGCACGACATATTCCAGCGCGCTGGTTTCCGGCACATCGCGGCCATCGAGCAGCGCGTGGATGCGCACGGTTTTGACGCCTTCGGCCTTGGCCTGCACGACCATGGCTTTCAAATGGTCGATGTGGCTGTGCACGTTGCCGTCGGAAAAAAGGCCAAGGAAATGCACCACGCCCGCTTTTCCGTTCACTTCGGCTTTGGCGCCAGCAACGACCTGCTGCCAGGCCTCGCCCTGCCAGATGACGCCGGAGGCAATGGCGTCGGCCACCAGCGCGGCGCCCTGCGCATAGACCTGACCGGCACCGATGGCGTTGTGGCCGACCTCGGAGTTGCCCATGTCGTCGTCCGACGGCATGCCGACCGCCGTGCCGTGGGCACGCAGGCGGATGTTCGGGTAACTGGCGAACAGCCGGTCCAGCGTCGGCTTGCGGGCGGCGGCGATGGCGCTGCCGACGTCCGACTTGGGAATGCCGTAGCCGTCCATGACGATGATGACGACCGGCCCGGCGATGCCCGTAAAACCGGCGGAAGAAGAGAGTTTCTGCAGCATGGCGGTTTCCTGCGCGGAGGATGAAAAAGGAAAAGAACAAAGAAAAAGCAGCGAGGGCAGCGAACGAAACCGCCACCCGGAGAAGGCGCAAGATAGGCGCTGCGCCAGGGCCGATTGCAACAACACGTACTTTTACAAGTGATCTAATTCGAGAGCAACGAAGAGCCCACCACCAAGAGAGCAAGACCAAGGCCAAGAAAATTTGGCTGTTAACCTCTTTGGTGTTCTCTGTGCCTTGTGTTCTCTGTGTTCGCACTTTCTCGTTGACTCCCCTACTCACCTGCCAGCCGATAACCGGCAGCAGGTGGGGGCCGGTAGCCGGGGGCTTCGCCGTTTATTTCCAGCCACAGGTCGCGGCTCGGGATGCGGTTGCGGGTGGTGAAGTCGACCCATTCGGTGGGCTGTGCGGCGCCGGCGTGGAAGCGCACCCCCCAGATCGGCACGAAGGATTCCATCGACAGCGAATAGCGCGCATCGCCGATGACCGAGGGCTCGGCCGGCGCCCGCGCCACCCAGCCGGCGGAGAAGTAGTGGAAGCGCCGGTAGTCGCGGCGCACCCGCGCATCGGCGAGTTCGGCCGGCGGCAAGCGGTGCTCGGGTTGCAGGGCAACGGTGAAACCGGGTTTCCAGCGCGTCGATTCGCTGCCAAGCATGCGGACGCGGTCGGTATGCAGGACTCCGCCGGATTCATAGACCGAGCGCCACATGATCGGGTTGCCGACGGTCGGGAACATCTCGGCACGGTCGACGACCTGCCCGCGCGCCGCAGCGATCTGCGCCTGTACGCCCAGCGCCCGCTCCTGCTGCCAGGCAGCACCGCCGATATAGGCCAGCGTGCCGACTAGGGCAAGCACCGCCGGCAGACGTGATTTGCCCCGGATGGCAAAGATCAGGCCGACCAGCAGCATCAATGTCAGCAGCGGGCCGATGGTCGTGACCCAGTGCCAGGCCACGCGCACGTCGACAAACGGCCAGAGCAGGTGCGTGCCGTAGTTGGTACAAGCGTCGAGCAGGCCGTGGGTGGCGTAGCCGACCGTGGCAGCCGCCAGCACCGGCCGCCATTGCGCGCGATGCTTTTTCTGCACCAGCCAGGGCGCAGCGGCGGCGAGGCCGCCGACAGGAATGAAGGCGAAGGCGTGGGTGAACTGGCGGTGGTATTCGATGGCCAGCAGCGGGTCGCTGGCGCTGCGGATCAGGATGTCAGCATCGGGCAACACGCCGCCAACAGCGCCGAGCATCCAGGCGTGGCGCCCGAGGCGGTTGCCGAGCAAGGCCTGGGCGGCAGTCGCGCCGAGCGCTGCATGAGTCAGTGGGTCCATGCGATGCCCCCGGCGGCGATGCGATCAGAAGACGGAAAAAGAGAGAAGAACACGGAAACGGAGGCCGGAGTATTTCGGGTTTACCCCTGTTGGTCAACGCTTTCGCACGGCGGGCACGGCAGCACCAAACGCATCCCACAGGCGTTCCAGCGAGGCCAGTTGCAAGGGGCTGCGGACTTGCGGATGCGTAGCGTACAGCGCGACGACGAGACGCCGGTCGAAATCGATATAGAGGCTGGTGCCGTGAGCGCCAAGAATGGCAATGCGGTTCGCCGCGCCACCGAGACGAACGAAACCGTAGCGCAGATCGCTGCCCTTGCGCAGGCCGCTCAGCGCCGGCATGCCGGCGGCGCGACTGGAAGCCGTCAGCGTTTCGACAAACCAGCCGGGAATGCGGCTGCGGGTCGGCGTGGCACGCGCTTCGATCAGCAGTTGTCCGAGGCGGGCGAAGTCGCGCAAGGAAAGCACCAGCCCTCCCGCCAACTCGTTGCCGGCAACATCGGTCAGCCAGGCCACCGGCTGCTCGGGCCGCATCCGCAGCAGCAACTGCTCGCAGAAAACGCTGGCCAGCGGCGCCCCGTGGCTTTCTGCCAGCACCCAGGCCAGCAGATCGTCATCCGGGCTGCCTTCGGCCGCGTCCGGCAAGATTTCATGCAAGGGCCGCTCCCAGCGCTCCGACTGACTCAACCAGTCGCGGACACCACCGGGGCTCGGCTCGCTCCCCCAACCGCCGGCATTGCGCCATTGCGCAAGTTCTTCGGGCAACCACGCATAGCGGTCATCGCCTTCGAGCAGGCGTTGCACCGACAGACGGCGCAGCGCGACATTCGAACTCAATGCCGGAACGTAACGCACCACCGAACGCTCCGGCGCCAGCTTGCCCTGGGCAATGCTCATCGCCCCCAGCAGCGACAGCACCGGGCGCCCTGCCTGCAGCAGCAGGCGTGGTTGCTCGGCACGCGCGCCATGCCACTGGCGCTCGGCCAGAATGCGGCCGTTGTGCATGACGAGGATGGCGTCGGCGTAAAGCCGGGTGTCGAGCAGGGAGGCGACACTCCGTGACTTCTCGTCCGCTGGGTCGGCGAGCGTGAGCTTGTCAAGGTCGAGCTGGCGCGTGGTCGGCCGCAGCGGCACCGCCGCGCTGCTGGCGCGCAGGCGGATACTCGGCATGAAGATTTCGGCCATTGACAGGCTTGTCCGCTGGTTACCCGGGGCCAGCCAGTTATCGGCCGTAATCCATTTGCCGATAGCCCGCTTGCCGGCAGGCTGGTGCTCGGGGGCGCAGGTATCGGCCGCCCGCAGCGGCAGACTGCCTGCGGCCAGGAGGAAAGGGAAAAGGAAGCGGGCAAACCACATCGACCGGCGTTTCATGCTGCCTTCTCCATAAAGCGCGCCGAGGCGTCGCGTACTGCATCGTGCAGGTTGCCATGCGTTTTCGCCTGGCCTCTCAACCACTCGGCGTCGCCACTACCCGCTTGCACCACGGCCGCCAGAACCTGCAGCCAATCGAAACAGCCCAGCGCCTCGGCGTCTTCGGCCAGCGCCTCGAACAAGGCGAGCAGGCTGTCGCGCAGCGACACCTGACACAGGCCGACGGGGTCGGAAATCATTGCGGCCAGGCCGTAGCGACAAGCCTGGAATTTATTGTAGCGCGCAACATGGGCGCGCCGTTCGGCATGGAGTGGCAGCCGCGTACGCAACAGGTAGCGACTCAGCGACTGAGCCAATGCCGCCAGCGCGGTGGCCGTTTCGATGCCGAGCGGCGTGTCGCAGACACGAATTTCGACCGTGCCGAATTCCGGCTTGGGCCGGATATCCCAGTACAGATCCTTGATGCTGCGGGCGATGCCGCAGGCCTGCAGCAGCTTGAAATATTCGACGAAGGCTTTCCAGTCCGCCAGCGGCGGGCACTGGCCGCTGAGCGGAAAAGCCGAGACGGCATTGAGGCGCGCCGACTGGAAGAAGGTGTCGACGCCATCGACGAATGGCGACGATGCCGACAAGGCGATGAAGGCCGGTACGTATTTGCCAAGGGCCTGCGTCAGCCAGATGGCTTCGTCGGCCGAGGTGCAGCCGACATGGATGTGCTGGCCGAAAACGGTGAACTGCTTGGCCAGATAGCCATAGCGCTGATAGATCTCGTCGAAGCGCTCGCCGGGGCAGATGCGGCGCTCGGCCCAGCGGTGAAAGGGATGCGTGCCACCGCCGCAGACCTTGATGTTGTTCAGATCGCATTGTTGCACCAGCGTCTCGCGCAAGCCGGCCAGGTCGTCATGTATCTCGCTCACTCTGGCGCGTGCGAGGGTGCTGACCTCGATCATGCTTTCGGTGATCTCCAGCTTGATCTCGCCGAAGCGCCCGTCGTAGGCCAGGGTGCCGAGCAGGTCGGTAGCGCCGCGCGTCAGGTCGAAGTCGCGACGCGAGACCAGTTGCAACTCCAGTTCGACACCGAGCGTCAGTGGCTCGCTGTGCGTGAATTCGCCAATGGAATCGCTCACCCGATGCCTCCTTTTGTCTTTTCACCATGTTCGCCGTGTTCTGTTTCGCCGGCCTTGACGAGCGCCAGGCGACACAGGGCCGGGCCGGCGATTTCCATGATCGCCGCCGCGAACAGGGGCAGCAGCAAGGCCGAACGGCCGACCTCGGGATAGAGACTGGCCAGCTCGTAAGCCATGAACACGGCCGTTGCCGATAGCGGCTGAATGCCGACACCGACCAGCAGGCGCTTCTTCGAAGGCAGATCATTGCCGCTCCAGAAGAGCGCGCCGATTTTTGCCAGTGCCCGCGCCAACAGCAAGCCAAGCGCCTGCAGGCCAGTCAGCCAGGTGAACTCGTGCCAGGGCAGCGAGGCGCCGATGACGACGAAGAGGATGATGGCCAGCAGCCAGTGGCCTTCCGGCAGTTCGGTGTAGCGCAATGTCTGGTGCTCGTCGCGGAAGGCCAGCAGGGCGCCCATCAGGAAGAGCGTGAGGAAGACCGGCACGGCCAGCATGCGGGCTAGGCCAACAGCAAACAGCGCACTCGCCACGAGGATGAAGACCTGGGCCAGCGAACGTTTGGGCAGGCGCCGCGCAACCAGGAGCGCAAAGCGCGAGACGCCCCAGGCGATCAGGACTGCGCCGACCACTACCCAGAGCGGATGGACGACCGCATTGAGCCAGTCGTCGCTGTACTCGGCATGCACCACGCCAAGGACCATGGCAAACAGGACGAAAGCTGCGGCCGAACTGATCGAGGTGTGCAGGATGACGCGCTCAGTCACCTGCCCCTGCGCTTTCGACTCTTCAACCGTCAGCAGGACCACAGCCGGCGCCGAGGCCATGGTAACGGCGGCCGTTGCCGCCGCCCAGGCCGGCTCCATGCCGACGGCGAGGCTGGCAAACAGGTAGATGACGAAGAAGGAGAGCACGATGTCGGCCGCCGTACTGCGCCGTACCGCCGGGTTGCTGGCCAGCCAGCGCAGGTCCAGCCGCCGGCCGGCTTCGAGCAGGAGCAGACCGAGCGCGGCATCGGCAATCGGGCGCGCCTGAGCAAGCGCTTCGATGCTGATCCAGCCGAGCAGCGACGGGCCAAAAATCGTACCGGCAAGCACATAGCCGATCAGCTTCGGCCAGTGAAAACGGGCATTCAGCCATTCGCCGATGAGCAGCCCGACCACCAGCAGCAGGCTGAACAAGGCCAGAGAATCGGCTTGTTCCGGGAAAGGCGGCAGGAAGAACAGGCGTTCCTGCGCAGCCTCCCACCACTGCCGGGGAAGCCCGAGCAGCTCACCCATGCCATGCTCCGGTGCAGCGACGGGCGTGTGAGTGAGTGTGTGCCGCGACGCAGGAGCGCATCACCATCGGCGACCTCGCGCCGCTACGAGAAACTCGTCGAGGATAGGCGTGCAGTCGAGCAGCCCGGGCGCGCCCGGCGGATGGAACTCGGGGTGCCACTGCAAGCCGAGAACATACTGACGACCTTCCAGGCGCACGGCTTCGATCAGCCCGTCGCCGGCGCTGCGGGCTTCGACCCCCAGCCCCTTGCCGAGCGTGCGGATTGCCTGATGGTGGATCGAGACAACACCGCCCGCACGCTGTTCCGGGTAGAGCTTGGCCAGGCCGGAGCTTTCGTCCCAGACGATCTCATGGGAATAGCGGTCGTAATCGGCATGCACATGCACGGCGGCGTCCTCGAACTGGGTGGCGACATCCTGGTAGAGGGTGCCGCCGAGGGCGACGTTGATCAGTTGCAAGCCTCGGCAGATGCCAAGCACCGGTTTTTTGGCCTCCATGAACTCGTGCAGCAGTTCCATTTCGTAGGCATCGCGCAAGCGGTCGCCGGACCAGTCCGGCTGCAGCGGCTCCTCGCCGTAGCATTGCGGCGAGATGTCGGCGCCGCCCTGGAGGACAAGGCCATCGAGGTATTGCGGGTAGTCGGAAAGGCGAATGCTGCTGCGATGAACCATGCCGTCGCCGCTGACCGAGGGAATCATGAAGACCATGACTTCGCGCGACATGACCCAGTGGGCGACCGATTGTTCGAGATATTGCAAGGATTTCGACTGCAGGCCGGTAGCGCCGGCCTGGGGATGGTAGATCCGCGCCGACAGGCCAATGCGCAAGGGACGTCTGCTCATGATGAATCTCCTTTATCCGGATTGCCTTGATCGCCGCCGAGTGAAGTTTCGACCACGGCGACACGGCGGAAATCCGGGACTACGCTCCGCCGCACAATCGTTGATTTTTCGCTGCCCCACGGAATTTGCTTAGCGGCATGTTCGCCGTGTCGCCGTGGATAACTGCTTTTCTCAAGCTTGCAAAGTCGAACGGGCGCCGCGACGGGGGGGTGGGGATGCGGACTTGTTGAGTGCTTGCACTTATATTGGCCATCAATATAATTCATCCTCCGCATTTCAGGCAAACCCGAGCACGCCCCATGGATACCCTCTCCTTCCCGTCAAAGCCACAGGCGCTGGAAGTTCTCCGGCAATTTCGCGTCATTTACGGCTCCATGCGCCGGCATTTTCGAGCGGTCGAAGAGCGCTGCGGCGTCTCCGGTTCCCAGGCCTGGATACTGCGGGAGGTACAGCTGCGGCCGGGAATCGGCATCAGCGAACTCGCGGAAAGCATGGGAATACACCAATCCACCTGCAGCCTGCTGGTCGACAAGCTGGCGCTGCGCGGTCGCCTCGAAAAGCAGCGGCACCCGGAGGATCTTCGCCGCGTCGGCCTGCAACTGACGGTTGAAGGCGCCAGCATCCTGAGTGCCCTGCCCGGCCCCGCCGAAGGGGTATTGCCCGACGCTCTCAAGCAGTTGTCCGCGGCAGGGTTGCAAGCCCTGCACCAACAACTCGCCGAGCTGATTCTTCACCTGCCGGCTAGCGATGAAGGCTTTGCCGACATGCCGCTCGCCGACCTCGCCCGCCCCGATCCACAAGGAACCCTCTGATGCCGCTTGCCCCCTTGACCCTTGCTTTACGCCGACTGACCCTCGCCGCGCCTCTGCTGGCGCTGATGGCGTGCAGCGGCGCGCCGTCGCGACCGGAGGCTACGTCGGTGGATGCCTCGACAAAAACGGAAGACGGGGTCGCGCTGCGCACTGACGCCCAGCCAGTGCTGACCGAGCAGCAGGCGCTGGCCCGTATCAAGGACGAGAACAGCGTCTACTTTGCGTTTGGCGCGGCACAGGTCGATGCGGCGGGAGAAGCCAAGCTGCGCGCCCATGCTGAACACCTCAAGGCCAATCCAAAGCTCGACGTTGTTCTCACCGGGCATACCGACGACCGTGGCAGCCGCTCGTACAACCTGGCCGTTTCGGACCAGCGGACCCTGGCGGTTGCGCGCTTGCTGCAATCCTCCGGCATTGCCAGATCGCGCATAAAGCGCGTCAGCCTGGGCAGCGAGAAACCGGGAGTCGTTTGCAAGAGCACGGCCTGCCAGCGGAAACTGCGGCGCGTCGATATCAGTTATCGCGAATAGGCGACGCCACCTGCGGTGGTCACCGAGCGGCGACGTTCGCGTGTCAAGGTGGAGCGATGGCGATACCGGTGATACATTGGCTGCAGGACACCCTCCGTCATCAGGCGCCACGCCCATGAACGAAAAGCTCGCGGAAGCGGCAAGGTACGACACTCTGCAACTCGAAGGCCTGTTCCAGCGGACGCGCACCTCGTCCGTTCTGGCGCTGCTGCCGATCGTGCTGATCGCTGCCCTGCACTATGGCCACGTCGCTACTGCACCGATGCTGATGTGGAGCGTTGCCATGCTCGGCGTCTACGGTATGCGCATCCTCATCGCCCATACCTTCATCTCCCGCCAGCGGCAGGGCGATGCCAGCCCGCTCTGGCTGGACATCGAAACGATGACCACGGCGGCAGCCGGCGGCGGCTGGGGAGCCATGCTCTTCCTGCTCAACACGGGCCAGCTGGACATGCTGTTCACCGTCAAGCTGGCTTTCCTCGCGGCCGCCTGCGCTTTCACCATGAATTCGATGGCCGCCGTGCGTTTCGTCTATCTGGCTTTTTTGCTGCCGGTATTCACCATTGTCACCGGCTACGCCCTCATGGAAACGCCGTACCTGACGGCCGCTGAACGCTATGGCCTGATCGCCTCGGCCAGTCTGTTCTTTGTCTTGCTGCTGATCATGTCGGCTTCGGTGAGCCGCCTGATGAACGAGGCGCTAGCGCAACGCCTGGCGTTTTCCGACCTCGCCGCCCAGCTCGAAATTTCCCTGGACGCCGAGCGCAAGGGACGCGAGCAACTGGAGCAGCAGGCACGGCAGATGGAGGCAACGCACCTCCAATTGCATGTCTTCGCCACCCACGACCCGCTGACCCGCGTGTTCAACCGCCATCGCATCAGCGAGGCGCTGGTGCGCGAGCTGCATTTGCGGCGACGCTACCAAATCCAGGTGAGCGTGCTGGTCGTTGAAATCGATGGCTTTGCCGATATCAGCGAGGGGCGCGGCCAGGCCTGCGGCGACCAGTTGCTGATCGCCTTCGCCACGTTTCTCGCGGCCGACCTGCGCGAGATCGATTACGTTGGTCGCTGGGGCGGCGAGAAGTTCTGCTGCGTGCTGCCACGCACCGATGGCCGGGAAAGCCTGGAGTGTGCCGAGCGACTCAGGCGCAGGATAGAAGACCGCCGCTTCATCGAAAGCGATCCGGAACTGGCGGTGACCGCGAGCTTTGGCGTTTCACCGGCGGTGGACGGCGACGACCCCGAGCGCCTGCTGGCCCGCGCCGATGCAGCGCTCTACAGCGCCCGACGCGAAGGCCGCAACTGCAGCCGGGTTTTGTCGGCGGAGGAGTCGCCGGAGGCTGACGGCACCAGTGTTGTCTGAGGGGCAGAGAAGGAATCGGGCTGCCGGATTATTGGGTGGGGTGGCTCGGTCGCCAGGTAGGAGGGAAGCAGTCGCATACAGATCATTGACTATGCATACATTCATACATATATTAAACACATGCACTACACCCACTACGAACGCAAGCGCGCCGCGAACCTGAAGAAGCACGGTCTCGACTTCGCCGATGCGCCTGCGGTCATAGAAAGCGATGCCGCACTCACCTTCGAAGATCGGCGCTTCGATTATGGTGAGCAGCGCTTTGTTACGTTTGGGGTTCTGCGCGAGGAAGTGGTGGTGATCATCACCGCTGAAACAGACGAGGAAATCCGTGTGATTTCCATGAGAAAGGCAGAGCGCAATGAAGAAGAAATCTACTACTCCCGGCTTCGCTGAAGACACCCCCATCACGCAGGCGGACATCGACACGGGCAAACTGGTACACCGCCAGCGCGTAGCGGGCCGCGTGGTGCAGCCCAAAAAACGCGTTACCCTCTACCTCGATTCGGCGGTCGTGGATCGCTTCAAACAGATGGCCGGCGAACGCGGCTACCAGACGCTCATCAACGAAACCCTGAAAGCATCGACGCAGTATGCCGACATCGCCGAAACCCTGCGGCAGGTGATCCGCGAAGAACTCAAGGGCCGCAAGGCCGCGTGAAAATCGGCGCTGCGGGCGGCGGAAGCCATCAAGCTCAGCGCGGAGCAGCCCGGCGTTTGCGCCCCGAAAGCGCGGTAAAAACCATGGTCAGAATGAACAGGGCCAGCGCCAGCGCATTGCCCGCCGCGCCCAGTGCCCGCCATGCAGACTCCCCGGCGAGCCCACCGCCGACCCGCAGCAGCAGGGAAAAGTGCAGGACGAGGAGCGGCAGATAGAAACCCCGGTGATACGGCAGCGCCACCCGCACGACGGCCGGGAAGATGATCGGCGCGTGGCCGAAAACCATGGCCAGTACAAAGCCGACGAAGACCGCATGCAGGGCGGCATCCATGAGGAACGCCGTGTCTGGCTGCCAGGCGAGCAGCGCGCCCCCGAGCAGTAACCAGACATAACCGGAAAGCAGGCAAAGGGCGATGAAACGGGTGAGACCGGCCTGCCGGACGGTGCGCCGCGCGACATCCTGACGCAATAGCCAGAGCGCCAGCGCTGCCAGCGTGAAGCCGAGCAGGCGCAAGCCTGCGGGGCTGAACCAGGTGGCCAGCACGGCCAGCAGAAAAACCGAGACGATGGCCATGAACAGACGGCGCGCCAGCGGCGAAGGCGGGAGAAATCGCGAAAGCTCCAGCCGCTCGCCGGCAATGGTCAGCACCAGAAAACCCATCCAGCCGGCGATTGCCGCCAGCGGCTGGTCGAGCAGCCAGGCCAGTGGCGCGGTGACCGCCAGCGCTGCTGCCAAGGCCAGGATGTTGGCGTGCAGCGAGGGTTGTCGCTGCGCTGCCCGCAGGGTTGTCAGCATCAACACCAGCGCGCCGCAGGCCATGAGAAAAAAGGCTTCCAGTTGCGGCGCTCCGGCGCCAAGCAGGATGCCCGAGAGGCCGGCGGCCAGCGGCGCCAGATACCCCCAGCCACGCCCCAGCGCCACTGCCCGCTCGAGGCCGATGACGGTGCCAAAGAAGGCGCCGATCATCAGCGGTGCATGCAGGCCGACCCACGCGGTTTGTGCCACGGGAAAGTTCCAGCCGGCGCGCAGCAAGCCGGCCGAGACGCCGGCGAGCAAGGACAGCATGCCCAGCAGCAACAGCGGGAATCGCCAGGCAACCGGCAGCCCGGATGTTTTTCCTGCGGGCGACGACGGCCGGGCGGCCGCCGGCTCATTCACCATCGGTCTCCGCGCCATCCCAGCCGAAATGGCCACGGGCTTTTTCGCTCATCCGCTCCGGCCCCCAGGGCGGTTCCCAGACGAGCTGCAGATCCAGCGACATGCCTTCGGGTAAACAGGCTTCGACCGCCTGCCGGGCATCGTCGAGGATCATGTCGCCCATCGGGCAGGTGGGTGATGTCATGGTGAGATCGACATTGACCACCGAACCGGCAAGCGCGATGCGATAGACGAGGCCGAGTTCGACGATGTTGATGCCGGCCTCGGGGTCGATGACGTCGCGCAGGGCGTTGCGCACCGCGTCGGCCGGTGCGGTTTCCTGGTTGTCGCTCACGAACTCAAGACCACGCGGCCTGCACGCAGGGAGAACGGCGCTCAGCCCGCACGCCGAAACGCGAGACAGCTTGCGCGCACATGGAGACGCCGGCCTCGTCGATCTTCGTCACTTCCGACAGATCGATCTCGCTGACGCCCACGCGCTCAACACCGTGCATGAATTCGTTGCGCGAGGCGGCGGTGAGCCCGCCAACCACGCGCATCACTTTGCCGCCGGGAAGATTGTGGATGCTCAGGATGGTGGCTTTCCCGGCTCCGATAGCGGCATTGATGCTATCTTCGATCAGGTGCTGGCTCATCGGGCCGGCCTGAAAGCGCACGCCGTAAAGCCCTTCACCGACTCGGCTGGTGACGCTGCCGAGCAGTTCGATCTGCGGCGATTCGAAAACGCGGAACTCGCAGGTCACCGTATCGCCCACCGCCAGCGGCAGGATGCTGCGGCACATCAGGCCGCCGAGCGAAAGATTTTCCAGCCCGCCGATAGCGCGCTTGCCGGCATGACCGATCCGGATCGGTTGTGGCATGTCGAACTGGATGCGCTGATGGCGCCGGCGATCCCGTGCCAACGCCGGAATATCGGAGGAGGACTCTGCTTGCATGATTTCTCGCATTTGCCGAAGTGCGGCAATATTACCAAATGAAACCACTGCCAATGCCGCCCATGCGCGCCCCCATGCACCACTTTGCCCTCCTGCTCGTCACGGCCGCGTGGTTCTGCAGCAGCCTTGCGGCGGCATCGCCGCTCCCCGCGCCGCTGGCAACGGCGCTGCGTGATGCCAGGTTGCCAACGGCCAACGCGGCTTTCTTCGTTCACCAGGTCGACGCCCGCCAACCCCTGCTTT
The DNA here is from genome assembly GCA_016710885.1 of Candidatus Proximibacter danicus. Classification (GTDB taxonomy): domain Bacteria; phylum Pseudomonadota; class Gammaproteobacteria; order Burkholderiales; family Rhodocyclaceae; genus Proximibacter; species Proximibacter danicus. Next base: position 194,227 of record JADJUC010000003.1, on the reverse strand, counting down.
CCCACAACGCCGGCAAGCCGATGAACCCGGCCTCGGCGATGAAGCTGGTGACCACCTACGCCGCCCTTGACCTGCTCGGCCCGGCCACTACCTGGAAGACAGAAGCACTGGCGGCCAGCGCCCCACACGACGGCAAGCTGGAGGGGCCGCTGTACCTGCGAGGCAGCGGCGACCCGAGCCTGACGCTGGAGCGTTTCTGGCTGCTGCTGCGAAAGTTGCGGGCACGCGGCGTCAGCGAAATCGCCGGCGACCTTGTTCTCGACCGCAGTGCCTTCCAGTTGCCGGCACACGACCCGGCGGCCTTCGACAATGAGCCGCTGCGCCCTTACAACGCAGGTGCCGACGCGCTGCTGGTCAACTTCAAGAGCCTGCGCCTGACGCTCGTTCCCGACCCGGCCAATGGCGCCACACGCGTCATCGCGGAAACGCCCGCAGACGGCCTTCGCCTCGGCGGCCGCGTAGCATCGAGTGAAGGCGAGTGCGGCGACTGGCGCGAAAAGCTGAAGATCGGCAGCAACGGCAACAGCCTCGACATCTCCGGCAGCTTTGCGGCGGCCTGCGGCGAAAAGGCCTTGCACCTTTCCCCCTGGAGTGCAGACATCCAGATCGAACGCCTCTTCCGCGCACTGTGGCGCGAGCTGGGCGGCACCTTCAGCGGCCAGGTACGGGCCGGCGCAGCCCCGGCCGAGGCGCGCCTGATCGCCGTACACGAATCGCCGCCGCTGAGCGAGATCGTGCGCGACGTGAACAAGTGGAGCAACAACGTCATGGCGCGCCAGCTCTTCCTGGCACTGGCTCCCGCGCGCCCGGCCACACCGGATGCCGCCAAGGCACGCATCACACAATGGTTGCGGGACAAGCACGTCGACGGGGCGGTTCTCGACAACGGCGCCGGCCTCTCGCGCGAAGAACGTATCAGCGCCGAAGGGCTGGGAAAATTGCTGCTGGATGCCTGGAAAAGCCCGGTGATGCCGGAGATGATGGCCTCGCTGCCGATTGCCGGCAGCGACGGCACGCTGAAGAAGCGCTTCGGCAACTCGGCCGCCGCCGGTCGCGCCCACCTGAAGACGGGCTATATCGAAGGCGTGCGCGCCATTGCTGGTTACGTGCTCGACCGTGAAGGCCGGCGCTGGGTCGTCGTCGGCATTCTTAACGATGCGCAGATGAAGAACGGTTCGGCGCCGCTGGATGCGCTGGTGCGCTGGGTGGCGGAGCGTTGAGCCGGTTCGTTCCAGGGCATCGGCACAGATGATAGGATTAGCGCATGGGCCAACACACTCAGACACCTTCCCTTGCCGAATTTTGCCGCAGCCGTCACATCAAACGACTGGCAGTGTTCGGCTCAACCTTGCGCGGCACCGCTCGCGCAGATAGCGATGTCGATTTACTGGTTGAGTTCGAAGCTGGGGAAGCGCCGGGGCTGATCGCTTTGTCAGCAATGGAACTGGAGTTATCGGTCTTTTTTGGGGGCCGAAAAATTGATTTGCGCACGCCCAACGACCTGAGCCGCCACTTCCGCGACGAAGTGCAACGCACTGCCGAATTGCGCTATGCCGCCTGAGGATCGCATCCGCCTTAGGCACATGCTGGAGGCCATTGAAAATGCGAGTTCGTTCATCACCGAGCGCAAGCGTGGCGACCTTGATTCCGACAAAATGCTCTTGTTTGCCCTTGTCCGCTGCGTCGAAATTGTTGGCGAAGCGGCCAGCCGGCTTTCCGGCAATGCGCAAGATTCAGCGCCAACAATTCCATGGGCCGCGATTGTCGGCATGAGAAACCGACTGATTCATGCCTACTTCGACGTAGACACCGAAATTGTCTGGAAAACCGTGACAGTCGAATTTCCCGCGCAGGCCATTCAACTGCGTCGACTCCCCCTCAACGAAGCGTAGTCCGCCACAATCAAGATCGATCCGGACGCAGCACCTCGATCTTGAATTCATCCTCGTAGGGTGGGACGTTGCACTCGACGACGTCGCTCGGTGCCACCTGCAGGTAGACGCCGACCACATCGGCCTTGACCGGCAGCACGGCGCAGCAGCGATCGGCAAGCACGGCGGCCCGGATCACCGGGACGCCGCGAGACACCAGATAGGTCTGCATGCGGGCCAGCGAATGCCCCTGATAGAGCACGTCGTCGACCACCAGAATGCTTGAACGCGACACATCACGGGCGGAGAACTCGACGCTTTCGGTGAGCTGCGTATCGGGGTGCAGCAGCGTCAGGTCGTCGCCATAGCGCTTGAGCTTGAGTCCGAAACGCGGCACGTCGAGGCCGTGGTTGGCCTTGAGCTTCGCCTGCAGCATTTCGGCCAGCGGCGCCCCGCGACGCAGAATACCAAGCAGCAACGGATCTTCGGCGCCGGCCAGCAGCGGGAAGGCGGCGCGGGCCATGCGGTCGAGCACGACATCAAGTGCCGCGGCATCGTAGAGACAGAAACGCTGGCCCGGCACCCGGGCCTCAGCCATTTGCCTTCTCCATCGATTTGACGCCGGACAGTGCCATCCAGCCTCGGCCCACCCGGTAGATAAGCCAGCCGGTAGTGCCGGCAAGCACGACCAGTGCAAAACCAATCCCGACCACGGAAACTGCCAGCACGAAGGCGATGCACACCCACAGGAAGGTGTACCAGAAGGTGCGGATCTGCCAGCGAAAATGGCTTTCCAGCCAGGTGCCGGCGACAGCGGAGCGCTTCATGTAGTTGAGGATGACGGCGATGATCGACGGCCAGCCGATGAGGAAGGCGCCGATGATGCTGGCAGCGCCAAAGATGCCGGTGAGCACGGAGAAGGCATGCAGACCATAGATGACATGCGTGAGCTGGACCAGCGACGGGCGAACGCCCTTGAGGTCGGGGTCGGGGATTGCGACGGGCTGCTGCATGTTGTCTCCTTGGTGCCGGTCAGTGCGCCGGCGGCATGACGAGAATAGCGCGGAAATCATTCACGTTGGTCAGTGTTGGGCCGGTCACCAGCGAATCGCCGAGTGCCTGGAAAAAACCGTGGCCGTCGTTGTCGGCGAGCATGGCCGTCGGCAGGAGGCCCTGGGTGCGTGCGCGCGCCAGTGTATCCGGGCCGATCACCGCGCCGGCGATTTCCTCGGCGCCATCGACACCGTCGGTATCAGCGGCCAGCGCATGAATGCCGGGATGCCCCTTGAGCGCCATTGCCATTGCCAGCAGGAACTCGACGTTGCGGCCACCCCGCCCCTTGCCGCGCACGGTCACCGTTGTCTCACCGCCGGAGAGGATGACGCAGGGCGCCGCGAAGGGCTGGTTGTGGGCCGCTACCTGCTTGGCCAGCGCGGCATGCACCAGCCCGACATCGCGCGCCTCGCCCTCGATGGCGTCGGAAAGGATGTAGGCCGGCCAGCCGAGTTCGCGGGAACGTGCGGCGGCGGCCTCCAGTGCCAGCTGCGGCGTTGCCACCAGGCGCGCAATGTCGTTGGCAAAGGCGGGGTTTCCCGGCTTTGGGGTTTCTCCGTGGCCGGTACGCAGGGTGTCGAGAATCGCCGGCGACGCCGGTATCCTGTATTTCTCCAGCACTGCCAGCGCATCGGCACAGGTCGTCGCATCGGGCAAGGTCGGGCCGGAGGCAATCACCGACGGGTCGTCACCCGGCACGTCGGAAATGAGCAGGGTCATCATCCGTGCCGGCCGGCAGGCCAGCGCCAGACGCCCGCCCTTGATCGCCGAGAGATGCTTGCGCACGCAGTTGATCTCGCCGATGGTCGCGCCGGAGTTCAGCAGTTCGCGCGAGAGCAGCTGCTTGTCCTCCAGCGTGATGCCTTCCGCCGGCAAGGCCAGCAGTGCCGAACCGCCGCCCGAGATCAGGCACAGCACCAGATCATCTTCAGTCAGCCCATGCACCGTTTCCGTCAGCAGTCGGCGCGTTGCGTCGCGCCCGGCCGCATCGGGCACCGGGTGTGCGGCCTCGACGATCTCGATGTGCTTGCACGGCACGCCATGCCCGTAGCGGGTGATGACCAGCCCCGATAGCTGCGATTTGCGCCCGGGCCAATGCTCTTCGACGGCCTTGGCCATCGCCGCCGAGGCCTTGCCGGCACCGACGACGATGACGCGACCGCGCGCCATGCCGGCGGCCTCGGCGAGAAATTCCGGCATGCGGCGCGACGGCGAGGCCACCGCCAGCGCGGTATGGAAAAGTTCATTGAGCAGTTCGCGGGCTTGCATCGCCTTCTCTTTCAGCAGCTTGCGGCCAACCAGCCAAGGCCGGCCTCGGTGGTGGTTGCCGGTTTGTATTCACAGCCCACCCATCCTTGATAGCCGATGGCATCGAGATGCCGGAACAGCCACGGGTAGTTGATCTCGCCCGTACCCGGCTCATGCCGCCCCGGGTTGTCGGCGACCTGAATGTGGGCAATCTGCGGCAGGCAGCGGGCGAGCGTGTTGCCGAGATCGCCCTCCATGCGCTGGGCGTGGTAGACGTCGTACTGCAGATAGAGATTGTCCGCACCCACGGCGTCGATCAATGCAAGCGCCTGATCGCTGCGGCTGACGTAGAAACCGGGGATGTCGAAGGTGTTGATCGGCTCGACCAGCAGGCCCAGGTTGGCTGCTTTTAACTCGCTGGCTGCATGGCGCAGGTTGGCAACAAAGGTATCGCGCACCACCTCCTCCGGCGCACCAGCCGGGGCGATGCCGGCGAGGCAGTTGAGCTGCGGACAGCCGAGTGTCGTGGCGTAGGCGATGGCCTGCGCCACGCCGCGCCGGAATTCGTCGACGCGGTCGGGGTGGCAGGCGATGCCGCGCTCACCGGCAGCCCAGTCGCCGGCTGGCAAGTTGTGCAGCACCAGTTGCAAATCGTGCTGGCTTAGCTGTTCTGCAATCTTTTCAGCCGGCTCGGCATACGGAAACTGGCATTCGACGGCGCGAAAACCGGCACGCGCGGCGGCGGCGAAGCGGTCGATGAAGTCGACTTCGGTAAACAGCATGCTCAGGTTGGCGGCAAAGCGGGGCATCGTCTCTCCGTTTCAGGCAAGCGGTTTCTGCAGCAGCAACGCCTGCCCCGCGGCCGGGTCAAGTTCGTAGGGCACGTAACCGGCACGGCGATAGGCGGCCATCGCCCGATCATTGTTGGCCAGCACTTCCAGCGTCAGCTTGCAGCAACCGATCGCACGCGCGCGCTGTTCGGCCCAGGCCAGCAAGGCCTGAGCGACGCCCTGCCCGCGCACCGATTGATGCACGACGATGTCGTGCACATTGAGCAGCGGCTTGGCGGCGAAGGTGGAAAAGCCGATGAAGCAGTCGATCAGGCCAACCGGGGTCTGGTCAAAAAAAGCCAGCGCGCTGTGGAAGCCGGGCACATCCTTCAGCGCATCGACGAGCGTGCTGCGCGTCTCCGGCAACAGGCCATCGCCGCCGCCCATCGGATCTCGCGCGTAGTGGTCGAGCAGGTCGAGGAAAGCCGCCGCGTGCTGCGGGTCAGCCAGATCGAGCGGAACGATACGCAGCGTCACTGTGCCATCACACGCTCACCGAGTCGATCACAGGCCAAGTTCGGCCCACATGGCGTCGACGCGCTGCTTCACCGCTTCGTCCATGACGATCGTACGCCCCCACTCGCGGTCGGTTTCGCCCGGCCATTTGTTGGTGGCGTCGATGCCCATCTTGCTGCCTAGCCCGGCCACCGGCGAAGCGAAGTCGAGGTAGTCGATCGGCGTGTTCTCGGCGATCAGCGTGTCGCGCGCCGCATCGACGCGGGTAGTCATGGCCCAGATCACTTCCTTCCAGTCGCGCACGTCGATGTCGTCATCCACCACGATGATGAACTTGGTGTACATGAACTGGCGCAGGAAGCTCCAGATGCCGAACATCACGCGCTTGGCGTGGCCGGGGTACTGCTTCCTGATGCTGACCACGGCCATGCGGTACGAGCAGCCTTCGGGCGGCAGATAGAAATCGACGATTTCCGGGTACTGCTTCTGCAGGATCGGCACGAAGACTTCGTTGAGCGCGACGCCGAGCATCGCCGGTTCGTCCGGCGGCTTGCCGGTGTAGGTGCTGTGGTAGATCGGGTCGCGGCGCATGGTGATGCGCTCGACGGTAAAGACCGGGAATGAAGCCTGCTCGTTGTAGTAGCCGGTGTGGTCACCGTAAGGGCCTTCCATCGCGGTTTCGTCAGGATGGATCACACCTTCGAGGACGATCTCGGCGGAGGCCGGCACCTGCAGGTCACTGCCAATGCACTTCACGAGTTCGGTGCGTGAACCACGCAGCAGGCCGGCGAACTGGTATTCGGACAGCGTGTCCGGCACCGGCGTCACGGCGCCGAGAATGGTCGCCGGGTCGGCGCCGAGCGCCACTGCCACCGGGTAAGGCTGGCCAGGAAACTTCTGGCAGTGATCACGGAAATCCAGCGCACCGCCGCGATGCGCCAGCCAGCGCATGATCAGCTTGTTCGGGCCGAGAAGTTGTTGCCGATAGATGCCGAGATTCTGCCGCGATTTGTTCGGGCCGCGCGTGATGGTCAGCCCCCAGGTCACCAGCGGCGCCACGTCGCCCGGCCAGCAATGCTGGATCGGCAGGCGCGACAGGTCGACGTCCTTGCCTTCCCAGACGATTTCCTGACACGGCGCGGACGACAGCACCTTCGGCGCCATCGACAACACCTGCTTCAACATCGGCAGCTTGTCCCAGGCATCCTTCAGACCCTTCGGCGGTTCCGGCTCTTTCAGATAAGCCAGCGTCTTGCCGACTTCGCGCAGCGCGGTCACGCTCTCTTGCCCCATGCCCAGCGCCACGCGGCGCGGTGTGCCGAACAGGTTGCCGAGTACCGGGATACTGTGCCCCTTGACCTTCTCGAACAGGATCGCTGGCCCGCCAGCACGCAGCACGCGGTCGCAGATTTCGGTCATCTCCAGTTTCGGGTCAACCTCGACGCTGACGCGCTTGAGTTCGCCGAGGCGCTCGAGCTGTCCGATGAAGTCGCGCAGGTCGTGGTATTTCATCGGGCACGATAGCTGTAGTGACAGGCCACACAAGCAGTCGTGAGCGAGGGCAATGCCGCCAGGGTCTTGTCGCGATCACCTGTCGCGGCAATACGGGCAAACTCGCTGGCGGCTTTGTGGCCGTCCATGCCGATAGCGTGCATGGCCTGCGGCATATGCGGCCCCGGGCGGGCGGCCATCGGCTGGCTGCGGTGCTTGCCCATCGCCGATTGCCCCAGTTCGGTTTCGGCAGCGACCGAAGCTTCGGCCAGTTTTCCGTCGGCGACCAGTGACAGGATGTCGTTAAGCGCGCGCAGATTGTTGCGCATCTCCAAACGGAGATTCACTTCGGCGGCCGGGGGGAATTTCACCAGCTCGCGCATATCTTCAGTTTGCGCAACGGCCTCCACGATGGCCATTGCACTCAGGAACAGAACACCTAGTCGCTTCATTTCGGGAAACCTCCAGCCAGCAAAAAATCCAGCACGATGCCGCAAAAAACGGCCAGGCCCAACCAGTTGTTGTGCAGGAAAGCCTTGAAGCATTTGGCTGGTTCGCGTTGCCGAATCAGCGTGAAGTGATAGCCGGCGATGACGGCAGCAACGCCCAACCCGGCAAAGTAAATCATTCCCATCGATAGGCCATGACCCACCCACGCCAGGAGCGCCAAGGTTGCGGCATAGCAGGCCATGACGACAGCAACGTCAAAACGACCGAAGGTAATTGCTGATGTCTTGATGCCGATCTTCAGGTCATCCTCGCGGTCGACCATGGCGTATTCGGTATCGTAGGCGATGGCCCAGAAGACGTTGGCCAGCAACAGCCACCAGGCCTCCGCCGGCACCGTACCGAGGTTGGCCGCATAGGCCATCGGGATGCCGAAGCCAAAGGCGACGCCGAGATAGGCCTGCGGGATGGCGAAGAAGCGTTTGGTGAAGGGATACGAGGCCGCCAGAAATAACGCCAGCACCGACAGGCCGGCGACCAGCCAGCTTTTCAGCGGCAGGATCAGCACGAAGGCACACAGCACCAGGGCGGCAAACAGCACCATCGCCTCACGCGTACTGACCTTGCCGGCAGCCATCGGCCGATGCTTCGTGCGTTCCACCTGCGGGTCGAAATTACGGTCGGCGAAATCGTTGATGACACAACCGGCCGAACGCATCAGCACCGTGCCGAGCACGAAAATCCACGCCACCAGCCAATGCGGCTGCCCGAGCGCGGAAAACCACAGCCCCCACAGCGTCGGCCAGAGCAGCAGCAGGATGCCGATCGGCTTATCCAGCCGCATCAGCTTCTCGTAGAGATCAAGGCGTTCCTTGAGTTGGTCGAAGCGCATTTCCATGGGGGCTGATTTTACCCTTTTACTTCCAGTCGCCACGGAGGCCGGCGACGATTTCCTGCAGATGCTCCGGCGTTGCGGCCTCCGGTGCAACGGGCGGCGCACCGACCACGGCAATCTTCGAGAACAGCCCTCGGCGGAAGGGCTTGCTCATCGCCGGACCGTCCTTGCGCGAAAAGAAGCTGCCCCACAGCCCCTGCAGCGCCAGCGGGACCACCGGCACCGGGTTGCGTTCGAGGATGCGCGTAACGCCGGGGCGGAAGGGATAGAGTTCGCCGCTATCGGTGATCCGCCCTTCCGGGAAAATACCGACCAGTTCACCTTCGCCCAGCGCCTTCTCGACCTCGTCGAAGGCGCGCTCCATCATCGCCGGATCTTCCTTCGCCGGTGCGATGGGGATGGCGCGGGTGTGGCGGAAGATGAAGGAGATGATCGGGGTCTTGAAGATGCGGTGATCCATGACGAAGCGGATCGGCCGTGGCGAAACCGCCATCAGGATCACCGGATCGACAAAACTGACGTGGTTGCAAACCACCAACGCCGCGCCTTCGTGCGGGATGTGCTGGACGCCGCGCTGCTTCACCCGGTAGAGCGTGTGGATCAGCAGCCAGGCCAGGAAGCGCAGCAGGAACTCCGGCACCAGCCCGTAGATGTAGGCCGCGACGACGGCATTGCAGACGGCGGCGACGGCAAACAGCAGCGGAATCGACAGCCCGGCGCCAAGCAGCCCGGCGGCCGCCAGCGCACCGACGACCATGAATAAGGCGTTGAGGATGTTGTTGGCGGCGATGATGCGGGCGCGCTGTTCCGGCGCGCTGCGCAACTGCACCAGCGCATACAGCGGCACGATGAAGAGGCCGCCGAAGAGCCCGAGCAGCAGCAGGTCGGCCATGATCCGCCAGGTTGTCGCCTGGGCCAGCAGCGCACCGACCGGCAGGGGAGCGGCTGCCGCTACTGGCGCCAGCAACATCGAGGCCAGCGCCAGATCGAGGCCAAAAATGGTCAGGCCGATCGAACCGAAAGGCACCAGCCCGAGTTCCACATGACGTGCCGACAGGCGTTCGCAGAGCAGCGAACCAATACCGATGCCGACGGTGAACACTGCCAGCAACAAGGTGACCGCCCCTTCCCCGCCGCCCAGCACATCCTTGCCGAAGGCAGGGAATTGCGCCAGGAAAAGTGCGCCATAGAGCCAGAACCAGGAGATCCCGAGGATCGAGAGGAATACCGTGCGGTTCTCGCGCGCAAAGCCGATATTGCGCCAGGTTTCGGTCAGCGGGTTCGGGTTGATCTTGAGCATCGGCGCGGGTGCCGGCGCCACGGGAATGCCGCGGCTGGCGACGTAGCCAACAATCGCCACCACCACCCCGGCACCCGCGATCCACAAGGGATCAAGACCGGCACCGGCGAGCAGGCCACCGGCCAGTGTGCCGATCAGGATGGCAACAAAGGTGCCGGCCTCGACCAGTGCGTTGCCACCGACCAGCTCCTCCTCCTTGAGGTGCTGCGGCAGGATGGCGTATTTGACCGGGCCGAACAGTGTCGACTGCAAGCCGAGCAGGAACAGGGCGGCGAGAAGAAGCGCCAGGCTGTGGATGAAGAACCCGGCGGCAGCCACGCCCATGATCAGCACTTCGAGCAGTTTGGTCTGCCGCGCCAGCCAGGCCTTGTCGTACTTGTCGGCAAGCTGGCCGGCGGTGGCCGAAAAGAGGAAGAAAGGCAGGATGAACAGCCCGGCCGCGAGGTTGGCCAGAATTTCCGGCCGCAACGTCGTCCACTGCACGGACTGAAAGGTGAGCATGACCACCAGCGCATTCTTGTACAGATTGTCGTTGAAGGCGCCGAGAAACTGCGTCCAGAACAGCGGCTTTAATCGTGCTGCCTGCATCAGGCCATACTGGTTGCTCATCGAGGGTGTCTCCGTTCTTCCTGGCTGTTCAGGTCTGCGCACCTTAGCCTTGTGCCGACCCCTGCACCAGCCGCCAGCGCCGGGTATCTCAGGATCATGCTTTCAGCAGCGCTTCGCGCGACCCGAGCCAGCGCGCAAGATGGCGTTCGACCGCGGCGTGGTCTGCAGCCAGCAGGCGCTCGGCTTCGGCCCGCGCCAGCTCGATCAGATCAGCATCGGCTTCAAGATCCGCATAGCGCAACAACGGCACGCCGCTCTGCCGGCTGCCGATGAATTCTCCGGGGCCGCGCAGATGCAGATCCTGCCGAGCGATCTCGAAACCGTCGGTGTTTTCGAAGATGATCTTCAGTCGTGCGCGCGCCGTTTCCGACAGTGGCCCGGCGTAGAGCAGCACACAGACCGACTCATGTGCACCACGGCCGACGCGGCCGCGCAGCTGGTGCAGTTGCGACAAACCGAAGCGTTCGGCGTGTTCGATGACCATCAGGCTGGCATTGGGCACATCGACGCCAACCTCGATGACGGTGGTGGCCACCAGCACGTCGATGTCGCCGGCAGCAAACGCTGCCATCGTCGCCGCCTTTTCGTCGGCCTTCAGGCGGCCGTGCACCAGGCCGACGCGCAGGCCTTCCAGCTCCTCGCTGAGTGCAGCATGCGTATCCAGCGCCGTCTGCAACTGTAACTTTTCCGATTCCTCGATCAGCGGGCAGACCCAGTAGGCCTGCCGCCCTTCGGCGACAGCGACACGCACGCGCTCGGTGACTTCGTCGCGGCGGGCATCGGCGACCAGCTTGGTGCGCACCGGCGTGCGGCCGGGCGGGAGTTCGTCGAGCACCGAGACATCGAGGTCGGCGTAGTAGCTCATGGCCAGCGTGCGCGGGATCGGCGTTGCCGACATCATCAGCTGATGCGGGATAGCACCACTGGCGGCGTCACCACCTTTCTGGCGCAACGCCAAGCGCTGCTGCACACCAAAGCGGTGTTGCTCGTCGACGATGGCCAGCCCGAGGCGGGCAAAATCGACTGCATCCTGAATCAGCGCATGGGTGCCGACCACCAGTTGCGCACCGGTGGCAGCTTCCAATTGCATGGCCTTCTTGGCCGCTGCCTTCAGGCTGCCCGACAGCCAGGCGACGCGGATGCCGAGCGGTTCCAGCCAGGCCTTCAGCTTGAGGTAGTGCTGCTCGGCGAGGATTTCGGTCGGCGCCATGAAAGCCACCTGCCAGCCGGCCTCGATGGCGCGACAAGCAGCCAGCGCGCCGACGATGGTCTTGCCGCTGCCGACGTCGCCCTGCAGCAGACGCTGCATCGGATGCGGCTGGGCCAGATCGTGGTCGATCTCGGCGACTACGCGCTGCTGGGCGCCGGTCAGCGCGAAAGGCAGCACAGCGCGCAGGCGTTTGGCCAATTCGCCGGAGGATTCGAGTACCGGCGCACCGCGTTCGCGCCGGGCGAGAAAAGCGCGGCGCAGCGAGAGCTGCTGGGCCAGCACTTCGTCGAACTTGATGCGTCGCCAGGCCGGATGGTCGCGGCTCTGCAAGGCGCCAAGCGGAGCACCGGGCGGCGGGGCATGCAGGTAGTGCACGGCCTCGGCAAAACCGCTGAGCCCGAAATGCTCGCGCCAGGCGGCGGCGAAGAATTCGGACAGGTCGGCTTCGGCCAGGCAGCCGGCAATCACCTTGCGCAGCGCCGCCTGCGAGACGCCCGCAGTGGTCGGATAGACCGGCGTCAGGGCGCCGGGCAGTGGCGCTCCCGGATCGACAACACGATAGCGCGGATGCACCATCTCCGGCCCGAGGAAACCCTGGCGGATTTCGCCGAACAGGCGCAGCACCTGTCCGTTGTCGCGCGCCGTTTCGAGCTGCTTGGTCTGGCTGCCGTAGAAGTTGAGGAAGCGCAGCGTCAGCACGTTCTCCGCGCCGCTGGCCTCCATCTCGCGCACCCTTGCCACCAGTTGTCGGCGCGGCCGGTACTGGACGGAGACATCGACCACCTGCGCCTCGACTTGCACCGGTTCGCCCCACGGGGCGTCAGCAATCGAGAAGCAGCGGGTTTCGTCCTCGTAGCGCAGCGGCAGGTGCAGAACGAGGTCGTCGCAACGGGAAAGGCCAAGCTTCTTGAGCTTTTCCTTCAGCGCTGGTGCGGCCTTGATCCCGTCGCTCACGCGCAGCAGACCGGAATCAGCCGATCACCATCACCGCATCGGCCTCGACCAGCGCGCCACGCGGCAGCGAGGCAACACCGACAGCGGCCCGTGCCGGATAGGGCTGCTGGAAATACTGGGCCATGGTTTCATTGACCTTGGCAAAATTGCCGAGGTCGGTAAGAAAGACGTTGAGCTTGACCACGTCGGCCAGCGAACCGCCCGCCGCTTCAGCCACGGCCTTCAGGTTGTCGAAGACGCGGACGATCTGTGCATCGATGCCATCGACCAGTTGCCCGCTTTTTGGATCCAGCCCGATCTGGCCCGACAGGTAAACGGTGTCACCAACGCGCACAGCCTGCGAGTAGGTGCCGATGGCGGCCGGCGCGTCGGCCGTGGAAATGATCGTTTTTGCCATAATGTTGTCCTTGTCTGTATTGCCACAAAAAAGAGGATGTTAAATGACTGCTGCGATCATCGCCAATCTTGAAAAAATGCTCGGCGGCCCGCGCGATGGTGCGATGCTCCGTTACTCGCTCGGCAACGAGCTGCTGAAGGCCGGCGAAGCTGCTGCCGCAGCGCAAAGATTTCGCGAAGCGCTGGAGAAGGATGCTCACTACTCGGCCGCCTGGAAGCTGCTGGGCAAGGCACTGACGGAAGCGGGCGACCCGACGGGAGCGCTGACGGCCTATGAGCAGGGCATTGCCGTTGCCGAGAAACGCGGCGACGTGCAGGCGGCGAAAGAAATGAACGTCTTCGCGCGCAGGCTACAAAAAGCGCTCTTGTCCGAACAGGAGAAAAACGCTTGATCCTCTATTCCTCCGTTGAACGCCGTTCGCCCTGAGTAGCCCACACAGTGGGTGTATCGAAGGGTCTAGTCGTTTTGAACGGAGGGAAATAGCTAATGCAGCGCCTGACTGGTCGGCAAGCTCAGCGCTTGCTGCCTCTTGGGGGCAAGAGAAGGCCTTCGATTCCCAGGGCCTTGAGTTTCTGGCGTGCGGCCTCGGCTTCTTCGCGGGTCTTGAACGGCCCGACCTGAACGCGCGCTTCCAGCGTTGAGGGGATGCCGTTGAGTGTCAGCATGGCGCGAAGTTCTTCGGCACGCTGGGCATCCGCAAAGACGCCCGCCTGGACGGCAAAGCCGGAAAAGAGGCGCGGCGGTGCGGGTGGAGTGGGCTGACTCCGCTCGGTGGATTGCGGCGGCGCCACGGGTTTCTCGGCTTCCGGCGTGAACTGGGATGAGGCCGCCGAGGTACCTTCGGCCGGTGTCGCGGTATCAGCAGGTTTGGCTGCCCGTGACGCAGGCGACGGCAAGGAGGACGGCGCACTGCGGGTTTCCTGACGTGGCAGTGCGGGCTGCGCCGAGACCTCGGGCCGTGCTGGCGTATCAACCACAGGGGCCGTACCGGGCAAGGCCGGCGCAGCAGTCGGGGCTTCAACAACCGGCGGCGTTGGCGCGGTGTCCTTGGGCGCTTCAACGGGAGTGGCAGGTCCCAAGGGTTCGGCCGGTTTGACCGGCTGCGAGATATCTTTCTTGGGTACGGGCACCGGGCTTGTGTACTTCGGGCCGCTATCGGCAATCTCGTCGCCCGGTTGTCCAAGGTAGTCGATAAACGCCAGCGCTCCGAGCAGCAAGGCGATCAACAGGCCGGCAAAGGCCACCCGACGAATCAGTTTGCGCTTGAGATCGTCGTCTCCGTTTGCTGCGGAATTGTCGCTCATCGTTCTCTCATGGTGGGTTCGTTGCCTTCGCGGTTGCGGATCAGGGCGACGACCAGTTCGGCTTCGGCGCGCGCCACGCCGCAGCGTTCGGCAATCGCGGCGGCATCATAACCGGCAACAGCCATCTGCATGGCGTCACCATAGATGGGGGCGACATGCTGTGAAGCCTGCACGCGCTCGACTCGCCGCTTGACCTCGTCACGCAACTCAGCCAGCTCCTCGCCCAAGGCCGCCACTTCGCCGCGCAAGGTGGTGATCTCGGCTTCGGCAGCGCGCAGTCGATTATCGACGAGCAGCGCTGCTTCGGCCGGCTCTGCCGGTTCGGGAGGGTCGGGGGGTTCGTTCCAAGGAAAGCTGGCTTCGACATGGGTCGTCGCGGGTGATGCTTCGTCATTTTCAGCGACGGGTTCGGGCAGCGGACTGGCCGCGCTTTCGGGCAACGCCGGCGACGTTGCGCCCTTCTTGAGGAGATGGAGACGGCGATAGGCCAGAACGGCATAAAGCACCAGCAGCGCAACCGCGCCAAGCAGCGCCTCGCGCCAGCCGAAAGCCAGATCCTCTAAATTCATTGTGGGTCAGTGGTATGCATGTCGCGGGCTATTATGCCAGACGGAGGCTTGGCCGGCGCGGCAATCCTGTGTCTGCGCCTGCGGCCTACTGGGCAGGTCGGCGCGACTTGTAGTGCTGCTTGCAGGCGACATAGACGGTCTTGTCGACTTCGGTATGGACCACCCCGGCAGCATCGCGAAAGCATGTGGTGAAAGTTCGATCGCACGCACCGTTGCGGGCGACGTCGGCGCGCACGGAAGCAATATCTGCTTCGCTGATGAGGAACTCGGCGGTCAGTGCCTCGCGGCCGGGCTTGCGATAGCGGATGGCGGCCGATTTGTCCCAGACGATGTAGCCGGGGCCGAGGTTGGCATAAAGCAGCAAGGTGTAGATGGGGTCGGTAGCGGAGTAGAGACTGCCGCCAAACAGGGTGCCAGCGCCGTTGCGGGTATTGCGCTGCAGCGGCAGACGGACAACGATCCGCTTGAGATCACGCGAGACCTCGATGAGCCGGGCGCCAGTTGCCCGATAGGCGGGAAACCAGTTCAGCCCTAACCGCAACAAGGCGGGTTGCCAGCGCGGCGGGATTCGTTTCCAGAAATAAGCGGGAAGCATGGGGAGTGGTGCGGGCCATTCCAGGAGGAGACGGTTCCGGAACAGCCCGCGGAGGGAGCGATTAGAGCATTGATTCGAACAGGCCGGCAGCACCCATGCCGGTACCGATGCACATGGTCACCATGCCATAGCGCTGCTTGGTGCGCTGCAGGCCATGGACAATGGTGGCGGTACGCACCGCACCGGTGGCACCGAGCGGGTGGCCCAGCGCAATCGCACCGCCGAGCGGGTTCACCTTGGCCGGGTCCAGCTCCAGCGTACGCATGACGGCGATCGCCTGGGCAGCGAAGGCTTCGTTCAGCTCGAACCAGTCGACATCGTTCTTGGTAATACCGGCCTGCTTGAGCACGCGCGGAATCGCCTCGATCGGGCCGATGCCCATGATTTCCGGCGGGACGCCAGCGACCGAATAACCGGCAAAGCGTGCCAGCGGCTTGAGGTTGAACTGCCTGAGGATCTTCTCGGAAACGACCAGCACGGCGCCGGCACCGTCGGACATCTGCGAGCTGTTGCCGGCGGTGACCGAACCGCGCGCGGCAAACACCGGCTTCAGCTTGGCCAGGCGCTCCATCGAGCTGTCGCTGCGCGGACCTTCGTCGGTGTCGGCCAGATATTCCTTGACCTTGACCTGGCCGGTACGCAGATCCGGCACGTGCGCAGTAACGGCATACGGCGAGATCTCAGCCTTGAAGTGGCCGGCAGCAATGGCTGCACAAGCCTTCTGGTGCGATGCGACAGCGAAGGCGTCCTGCTCTTCGCGCGTCACTTTCCACTGCTGCGCCACCTTCTCGGCGGTGAGCCCCATGCCGAAGGCGATGGCGTAGTTGTCGTCGCTCTCGAAGAAGGCCGGGTTGATGGCGATCTTGTTGCCCATCATCTGGTTCATCAGCGACATCGTTTCCGTGCCGGCGGCGATCATCACGTCGGCTTCGCCGAGGCGAATGCGCGCGGCGGCATCGGCCACAGCCTGCACGCCGGAGGAGCAGAAGCGGTTGATGGTGATGCCCGGCACCGTGTTCGGCAGGCCGGCCAGCAGCACACCGATGCGGGCGACGTTCATGCCCTGCTCGGCTTCCGGCATGGCGCAGCCGACGATGACGTCGTCAATCAGCGCCGGGTCAAGGCCCGGCGCCTGCGCCATGACAGACTTGATGGCGTGGGCCAGCATGTCGTCCGGACGGACGTGGCCAAACATGCCCTTGCGCTTGGCTACCGGCAAACGCGTGGCAGCAACGATGTAGGCGTCTTGGATTTGCTTGCTCATAGTGTGTTCTCCTTGCCTTCTTAGTTGCGCAGCGGCTTGCCGGTTTCCAGCATGTGCTGGATGCGTTGCTGGGTTTTTTCTGTCTTGAGCAGCTCGACGAAGAGCTGGCGCTCGACCGTCAGCAGCCACTGCTCGTCGACCAGCGAACCGGTCTCGATATCGCCACCACACAGCGCCGTGGCCGCAGCCTTGGCGACCTTGTAGTCGTGCGCCGAAATCATGCCGCCTTCCTTCATGTTGGCGAGCATCATTTCGCAGTTGGCGATACCGGTGCGCCCCGCAACCTTGACGCCGCGCGGCGACAGCTTCGGGTAGTAACCCGCTTCGGCCAGCGCGCGTGCCTCGCGAACCGCCACGTAGAGCAGCTCGTGGGCGTTGAGCACGATCTTGTCGGTTTCCTGCGCAAAGCCCAGTTCCTTGGCCTGCGCGCCGCTCTTCGAAACGTTGGCCATGGCAATGGTCATGAACACCGGCTGCAGGAATTCGAACGGATCATTGCCGCCAGTCTTGGCCGCATGCTGTGCGGCACGGATGGCAAACTCCTTACAGCCACCACCGGCGGGAATCAGGCCGACACCGGCTTCAACGAGGCCGATGTAGCTTTCCAGCGCAATCACGCGCTTGGCGCAATGCATCAGGAACTCGCAGCCACCCCCCAAGGCCATGCCCTGTACTGCGGCAACGACTGGCACCTTGGCGTACTTGAAGCACATCGAAGCCTTCTGGAACTCACCGACATATTCGTCGAGTAGATCGAAATTCTTGGCGGCAAGGCCTTCGGTGACTTCCTTGAGGTTGGCGCCGAACGCAAACGGGGCTTCGTGCCAGATGACCACGCCCTTCAGTTCCTTCTCGGCACGCGCCACGGCTTCCTGCACGCCGAGGATGACATCACGACCGAGCGTGTGGTTGCGGCTGGTTACCGACAGGATGCCGATCTCGGCGTCAAGCTGCGGCAGCTTCCACAGGCGGACGCCGGCGTTTTCCCAGATCGTTTCGCCCTGCACAGTTTTTTCGCCGAGGACACGCTCGGGGAAAATTTGGCGCTGATAGACTGGCAGCGTAGAACGCGCCTGCAGTGCGTTGGCGGAAGCCGAGTAGGAGCCTTCGGCAGCATGCACACCGTCACGCGCAAACACCCACGCCGGCAGCGGCGCGTCGCTCATTGCCTTGCCGGCCGCGATATCGTCGCGCACCGCTTCGGCGATGGCTTTCCAGCCCGCGGCCTGCCAGGTTTCAAACGGCCCCTGCGACCAGCCGAAACCCCAGCGCATGGCGAAATCGACGTCACGCGCATTGTGCGCAATGCCTTCGAGGTGCAGCGCGACGTAGTGGAAGATGTCGCGGAAGATGGCCCACAGGAACTGCGCCTGCGGATGGCTGGACGCGCGCAACTGCGCAAACTTCTCGGCAGGGTTCTTGTTTTTGAGGATGGCCAGCACGTCGGCATGGACTTCGCCAGCCGAGTCTCGGTAATCCTGCGCTGCAAGGTCGAGAACCTTGATCGTCTTGCCGTCTTTCTTGAAAATGCCACAGCGGGTTTTCTGGCCGAGCGCGCCCTTCGAAATCAGTGCCGACAGCCAGGCCGGCGCGGCGTAGTACTTGTGCCACGGATCGTTCGGCAGCGTGTCCTGCATCGTCTTGATGACATGCGCCATGGTGTCAAGACCGACCACGTCGGCGGTGCGGTAGGTAGCACTCTTCGGGCGACCGATCAGTGGGCCGGTGAGGCCATCAACTTCGTCAAAGCCCAGGCCGAACTGCTGCGTGTGGTGCATAACCGCGAGGATCGAGAAGACGCCTACGCGGTTGGCAACGAAATTCGGTGTATCAAGCGCGCGCACGACACCCTTGCCCAGACGCGAGACGACCCACGATTCGAGGTTGTTCAGCATCCCGGCATCGGTTTCGCGCGTGGCGATCAGTTCAACCAGATGCATATAGCGCGGCGGGTTGAAGAAGTGGATGCCACAGAAATTCGGGCGCAAATTCGCCGGCAAACCCTCGGCCAGACGGTTGATCGACAGGCCGGAAGTGTTGGATGCGATGATCGCGTCCGGCGCGATGAACGGACTGATCTTGCGATAGAGGTCGTCTTTCCACTCCATCTTTTCGGCGATGGCCTCGATGATCAGGTCGCAACCCTTCAGTTGTTCGAGATTCTGCTCGTAGTTGGCGGCGTCGATATAAATGACGCGATCCTTGGTCGCCAGCGGCGACGGCTCCAGCTTTTTGAGGCCATCGATGGCCTTCTTGACGATGCCGTTCGGGTCACCTTCCTTGGCCGGAAGGTCGAAAAGTACGACCGGCACTTCGGCATTGGCGAGGTGCGCAGCGATCTGCGCGCCCATCACGCCAGCCCCCAGCACCGCGACTTTCTTGACGATGAAGTTGCTCAAGCTGTTCTCCTTTTATTGGATTGATGTTCTGCATCGGCACCAATTCTTCTATAGCCGAATTAAACGAACGTTTGAATTATATGTCGTTTGAAGGCAACGTCAAGAAAAAAGTAAAAAAAAAAGCCAGGCAATTTAGCCTGGCTTTTTAACGCTATTTGCGTTCGTCTCAAGCAGCTTCCGCCACTTCAGCCGGTGCATCTGCGATTTCTGGGCGATCCATCAATTCGATGTAAGCCATCGGCGCGTTATCGCCGACACGGAAACCACACTTCAGAATGCGCAGGTAGCCGCCATTGCGGTTAGCAAAGCGCGGACCGAGCACCTCGAACAGCTTGCCTACGATATCGCGATCGCGCAGGCGATCGAATGCCAGACGGCGGTTTGCCAGCGACGGCTTCTTGCCGAGGGTGATGAGCGGCTCAACTACACGGCGCAATTCCTTGGCCTTGGGCAGGGTCGTCTTGATCGCTTCGTGCTTGAGCAACGAAACGCTCATGTTGCGAAACATCGCCAGACGATGGCTGCTGGTGCGGTTAAGTTTGCGAAGTCCCAAACGGTGACGCATTTCGTGTTCCTCTCTGTTTCAGTCCCGCTGAGCTTATTTCTCGAGACCGGCCGGCGGCCAGTTTTCGAGCTTCATGCCCAGCGTCAGGCCGCGCGCGGCCAGAACTTCCTTGATTTCATTGAGCGACTTGCGCCCGAGATTCGGAGTCTTGAGGAGCTCGTTCTCGGTACGCTGGATCAGATCGCCGATGTAGTAGATATTTTCAGCCTTCAGACAGTTCGCCGAACGAACCGTCAGTTCAAGATCGTCGACCGGACGCAGGAGAATCGGATCAACCTGGATCGACTTCTGCTGCTCAACCGGAACGGACGTACCTTCAAGGTCAGCAAAAACAGACAACTGATCTATCAACATACGTGCGGCTGTACGGATCGCGTCTTCCGGCTCAACGACACCGTTGGTCTCGATGTCGATGATCAGCTTGTCAAGATCGGTACGCTGCTCGACGCGAGCGCTTTCCACGTTGTAGGCGACGCGACGAACCGGGCTGAAAGAAGCGTCGAGAACCAGCTTACCGATGCTCTTGTTATCACCAAGATTACGAACGTTGCCCGGCACATAACCGCAACCACGCTCAACCTTGATTTCCATGGCCAGCTTACCGCCGGAGGAGAGGTGCGCAATTACATGATCCGGGTTGATGATTTCGACGTCGTGCGAAGTCTCGATATCTGCAGCGCGAACCACGCCTTCACCGTCCTTCTTCAGCTGCAGAACGACAGAGTCGCGACCGTGAAGTTTGAAGACGATGCCCTTGAGGTTGAGCAGGATGTCGACAATGTCTTCCTGCACACCGTCAAGCGTGGAGTACTCGTGCAGAACACCGTCGATCGAAACTTCGGTCGCGGCATAGCCCTGCATCGAGGAGAGCAGGATACGACGCAGTGCATTTCCAAGCGTGTGACCGTAACCGCGTTCGAACGGCTCCATCACGACCTTGGCCTGCACCGGCGATACGCTCTGCACGTCGATGATGCGGGGTTTCAGAAGTCCAGATTGCATGTGCTGTCCTTTGCCTTATGGGGGCGGCGAGTCTGCTATTACTTCGAATACAGTTCGACGACGAGGCTTTCGTTGATCGTCGCAGGCAGTTCGCTGCGCTGCGGCCGCGCTTTGAAAGTACCCTTGCCGTTCTTGATATCAACTTCAAGCCACTCAGGGAAACCACGGGATTCAGCTGCTTCCATCGCAGCCTTCACACGCAATTGGCCCTTCGTCTTGTCGGCCAGTTCAACAACGTCACCCGGATGGCAGACGTACGAAGGAATATTGACGCGCTTGCCATTGACCAGGATACCGTTGTGACGAACCACTTGGCGCGACTCGGAGCGCGAAGCCCCAAAGCCCATGCGGTAGGCGACCGAATCCAGACGGGATTCAAGCAACTGCAGCAGGTTTTCACCGGTCTGGCCCTTGCGGCGCTCAGCTTCGGCGAATGTCTTGCGGAACTGGCCTTCGAGTACGCCATAGATACGGCGGATTTTTTGTTTCTCACGCAGGTGAACGCCGTAGTCAGACAGACGCTGACCGGACTTCTGGCCATGTTGACCAGGAGCGTAAGAACGGCGCTCAATGGCGCACTTGTCAGTAAAGCACTTTTCGCCCTTGAGGAAGAGTTTCTCCCCTTCGCGACGGCACTGACGGCACTTGGGATCGAGATTACGAGCCACTTATCAACTCCTTGTCAGATACGGCGCTTTTTCGGCGGACGGCAGCCGTTGTGCGGAATCGGGGTGATGTCGGTGATCGAGCTGATCTTGATGCCCAGAGCATTCAACGCACGAACGGATGACTCACGGCCGGGGCCGGGGCCTTTTATCCGCACTTCGAGGTTCTTCACACCACATTCCTGTGCGGCCTTGCCAGCTGCCTCAGCAGCAACCTGGGCGGCGAACGGAGTCGACTTGCGGGAGCCTTTGAAGCCGGCGCCACCGGATGTCGCCCACGACAGCGCATTGCCCTGACGGTCGGTGATGGTGATGATCGTGTTGTTAAACGAGGCGTGAATGTGGGCGATGCCCTCAGCAACGTTCTTCTTAACCTTTTTGCGAACTTTGGTAGCAGTCTTAGCCATGTTCTGTCCTATTACTTCTTACCAGCGATTGCCTTGCGCGGCCCCTTGCGGGTACGGGCGTTGGTGCGGGTGCGCTGGCCGCGGCAGGGAAGACCCTTACGGTGACGCAGACCACGATAGCAACCAAGGTCCATGAGGCGCTTGATGTTCATCGTTGTTTCACGACGCAGGTCGCCTTCAACGGTGAGCTTAGCAACCTCATCACGCAACCGATCCATCTCGGTGTCGTTGAGGTCCTTCATCTTGGTCGAGCGATTAATACCAGCCGCATCACAGATTTTCTGTGCGCGAGTACGACCAACGCCATAAATCGCTGTCAGCGCGATTTCAGCATGCTGGTGGTTGGGAATGTTTACCCCGGCGATACGGGCCATCGATTCACCCCGAAAATTCAAAAACCAACAATTATACTTTCAATCATCCATCGGCTCAATCTAATGAGCCGCGACGATCAACCCTGACGCTGTTTGTGACGCGGATCGGTACAGATCACACGCACGACACCATTGCGCCGAATGATTTTGCAGTTGCGGCAGATGCGTTTCACAGATGCCAGCACTTTCATGATTCACTCCTTTTTGTCAGCTCGTGGCGCAGCCAGCCATTTGCCTGTTGCTTCTATGCGTAGAGATTCTTTACTTGGCCCGGAAGGTGATGCGCGCCCTCGAGAGGTCATACGGTGTTAATTGAACGGTCACTTTGTCCCCCGGCAGGATTCGTATGTAATGCATACGCATCTTGCCGGATATGAAAGCCAATACAATGTGGCCATTTTCCAGCTTTACCTTGAACGTCGCATTGGGTAGGTTTTCGACAACCTCCCCCTGCATCTCTATCAGGTCTTCCTTCGCCATTCCTACCTGCCAGTAATTCCACTACCCTTGAAATTAGCCTTTTTGAGCAGGCTCTCGTACTGGTGGGACATAACATAGGCCTGAACTTGGGACATGAAGTCCATCGTTACAACCACGATAATCAGAAGCGAAGTTCCACCAAAATAAAAGGGCACGTTCCACTTCAGGATCAAGAACTCAGGGAGGAGACACACCACCGTGATATAAGCAGCGCCAACCAGGGTCAAGCGCATCAATATCTTGTCGATGTACCGCGCAGTCTGGTCACCTGGGCGAATGCCCGGTACAAACGCGCCGCTCTTCTTGAGGTTATCTGCCGTTTCCTTTGAATTGAAAACCAGCGCCGTATAGAAGAAGCAAAAGAAGACAATTGCAGCGGCGTAAAGCATCACATAAATAGGTTGCCCAGGAGAAAGAGTGGCAGCCACATCCTTCAGCCAACGCATTGATTCACCAGAGCCAAACCAGCCGGCCACAGTTGCCGGGAAAAGAATAATCGACGAAGCAAATATTGGAGGGATCACACTCGCCATATTCAGCTTCAGCGGCAGATGCGAACTTTGCCCACCGTAAATCTTGTTACCAACCTGACGCTTGGCATAATTCACCAGTATTTTGCGTTGCCCACGTTCAACAAAAACAACGAAAGCTGTTACCAGCGCAACCAGGATACAGATGAAGATCGCCGTCAGCGGGTGCATAGCGCCAGTACGGGTGAGCTCAAGGAGGCCGCCAATCGCTGTTGGGAGGCCGGCAGCAATACCTGCAAAAATAATAATCGAGATGCCGTTACCCAGCCCCCGCTCGGTAATTTGCTCACCAAGCCACATCAAGAACATGGTGCCCGTAAGAAGCGTGGTGACCGCGGTCAGACGGAACATGAACCCCGGATCAATCACCAAGCCCGGCTGGGACTCCAGGGCGATCGAAATACCAATCGCTTGGAACAAAGCGAGTACAACCGTGCCGTACCGCGTGTATTGGGTAATCTTGCGACGACCCGCCTCGCCTTCCTTTTTCAAAGCTTCAAGCTGGGGACTCGCAACACTCATGAGCTGCATTATGATCGAGGCCGAAATGTACGGCATGATCCCCAACGCAAAAATAGTGAAACGAGAAAGTGCGCCGCCCGAGAACATGTTGAACATGCCCAGGATGCCACCCTGCTGGCTATTGAAGAGATCGGACAGTACAGCAGCGTCAATGCCCGGAACGGGGATGTGAGCCCCGACCCGATAGACAATCAACGCGCCAAGCAAGAACAAGAGGCGGCGCTTGAGGTCGCCGAACTTGCCGCTTTTGCCGATGGAATTGGGAGACGTCGTCAAAATCTGATTACCAAATTACGGGACTACTCGCCGACCGAGCCACCAGCAGCTTCGATCGCTGCTTTCGCTCCGACGGTAGCGCCAACGCCCTTAAGCACAACCTTGCGGCTGATCTCGCCAGAAAGCACAACCTTCGCCGAAAGAGCGAGTTGCGGCGCCAAGCCAGCCTGCTTCAATGTCTGCAGATCGATTTCGTCGACCGGCAGCAACGCGAGTTCCGAGAGGCGAATTTCGACGTTACGGGCATTCGTCAAAGAGACGAAGCCACGCTTCGGCAAGCGACGCTGCAGGGGCATCTGGCCGCCCTCGAAACCAACTTTGTGGAAACCGCCAGTACGGGACTTTTGACCTTTATGGCCACGGCCGGCAGTTTTGCCAAGTCCGGAGCCAATGCCACGCCCAACGCGACGTTTCGAATGCTTTGCACCCTCAGCGGGTTGAATTGTGTTCAGCTTCATTTCAGCCCTCACACTTCACGAGGTAGGAAACCTTGTTGATCATGCCGCGAACGGACGGCGTATCCTGCAACTCCGAAGTGGAGTTCAGGCGACGCAGACCAAGGCCGCGCACGGTTGCGCGGTGCGACTGCTTGGTGCCGATCAAGCTCTTGACGAGCGTAACCTTGATTTTCTTCTCTGCCATGGTCATTACCCCATAATCTCAGCGACGGATTTGCCGCGCTTGGCAGCAATTTCCGACGGCGTGCTCTGGGCCAGAAGACCATTCAGCGTGGCACGCACGATGTTGTACGGGTTGGTCGAACCGTGCGCCTTAGCGACGATATTCGTCACGCCCATGACCTCGAAGACTGCGCGCATGGCGCCGCCTGCGATGATGCCGGTACCTTCAGGGGCCGGTTGAATCAGGACGGTGGAAGCGCCGTGACGGCCGATAACGGTGTGGTGCAGCGTGCCATTCTTCAGATTAACTTTGGCGAGCCTGCGACGCGCTTCATCCATCGCCTTTTGGACAGCGACCGGCACTTCGCGTGACTTGCCCTTGCCCATGCCAATGCCACCATCGCCGTCACCAACAACGGTCAGTGCAGCGAAGCCAAGAATGCGCCCCCCCTTAACAACCTTTGTAACACGGTTGATGGAGACCATCTTTTCGCGCATGCCATCGTCGCGCTCTTCAGACTGCTGCGGTTTTTTGCTTTGCGGTTTAGCCATTTCTTACTCCGATCCTTTCCGACCGATCAGAACTTCAATCCGCTCTCGCGAGCAGCTTCGGCCAGCGCCTTGATGCGCCCGTGATACTTGAAGCCGGAACGGTCGAAGGCGACGGTTTCGATACCAGCAACTTTGGCACGCTCAGCGATGAGCTTGCCGATTGCGGCTGCGGCGGCGGTGTTACTGCCGTTGGAGATGTCCTTGCGTACCTCGGTTTCGAGCGTGGAAGCCGCAGCCAACACCTTGGAGCCACAGGCTGAAATCAGCTGCGCATAAACGTGTTGATTGGTGCGATTCACACACAAGCGTACCGCTTTTAGCTCGGCAATCTTGGCGCGGGTTTGGCGGGCACGGCGCATACGCGCTTGTTTCTTGTCGATCATTTGGCCACCTTACTTCTTCTTCGTTTCCTTGAGGATCACCACTTCGTCGGCGTAGCGCACACCCTTACCCTTGTAGGGCTCAGGCTTGCGATAGGCGCGGACTTCTGCCGCTACCTGACCAACGAGCTGCTTATCGATACCCTTGATCAGCACCTCGGTCTGCGACGGAGTCTCGACCTTGACACCTGCGGGCATCTTGTGCGCAACCGGGTGAGAGAAGCCGAGCGACAGATTCAGGGTATCCCCCTGAGCCTGGGCACGGTAACCAACGCCAACCAGCGTCAGTTTTTTCTCGAAACCCTTGGATACGCCATTAACCATGTTATTGAGGTTGGCACGGACCGTACCCCACAACGCAGCCGCATTTTCAATGCCAGCCACTGTCGAGCATTGCAGAACATCGCCCGAAACCTCAACTTTGACCGCCGGATTAGCCTTAAAGCTGAGCGAGCCCAGCGGCCCCTTGACGACGATCTGCCCACTGCCAACAGAAGCTTCTACGCCCTTCGGCAGAACAATCGGATTTTTACCTACACGCGACATGTTTCCTCCTTACGCCACGATGCACAGGACTTCGCCACCAACATTGCTGGCGCGCGCCTTGCGATCGGTCATAACACCCTGCGGAGTCGACAGTATTGCCACGCCGAGGCCATTCATGACACGAGGAATGTCCGTGCTGCCTTTGTAGACGCGCAGACCAGGCTTTGAGACGCGCTCAATGCGCTCTATAACCGGACGGCCGGCGTAATACTTTAGGCCGATTTCAAGGGTTGGCTTGCCAGCACCATCGCGCACGGCAAAATCTTCAACATAACCCTCGTCCTTCAGCACCTTCGCAATCGCCACTTTCAACTTCGAAGAGGGCATCGCCACGGAAGCTTTTTCGGCCATCTGGGCGTTGCGGATGCGGGTCAGCATATCGCTGATCGGATCACTCATACTCATTTCAGATTCTCCTGCTTACCAGCTAGCCTTGGTCATGCCGGGAACTTCACCCTTCATGACGAGGTCGCGCAGCTTGAGGCGCCCCAGACCAAATTTGCGGAACACCCCACGCGGACGGCCAGTAATCTGGCAGCGGTTGCGCAGACGGACCGGACTTGCATCGCGCGGCAGCGCCTGCAGCTTGAGACGAGCCTCGTAGCGCTCGACATCGGAGAGGCCGATGTTGTTGATGACAGCCATCAACTCAGCACGCTTCTTGGCGTATTTTTCCACCATTTGGCGACGCTTCTCATCGCGGTTGATCAGTGACAGTTTCGCCATGCTCGCCTCAATTCTTGAACGGAAACTTGAAGGCCGCGAGAAGCGCTTTAGCTTCCTCATCGTTCTTCGCAGTCGTGGTGATGCTGATATTCATCCCGCGCAGCGCATCGATCTTGTCATACTCGATTTCCGGGAAAATGATCTGCTCTTTGACACCCATGTTGTAGTTACCACGACCATCAAAGCCCTTGCCGGAGATGCCACGGAAGTCGCGAACACGCGGCAGCGCAACAGTCACCAGGCGATCCAGGAATTCGAACATGCGCGGGCCGCGCAGGGTGACCATGCAACCAATCGGGTAGCCGTCACGAATCTTGAAGCCGGCGATCGACTTGCGGGATTTGGTCACGACCGGCTTCTGGCCAGCGATTTTTTGCATATCGCCAACCGCATTATCGAGAACCTTCTTGTCGGCAACCGCTTCGCCAACACCCATGTTCAGGGTGATTTTGGTGATCCGCGGAACTTCCATGCTCGACTTGTAGCCGAACTTGGTGGTCAGCGCAGGCACCACTTCAGTTTTGTAGAATTCAAACAAACGCGCCATGATCGGTTCCTTAAGCGCTCACAACTTCACCGCTCGAACGGAAGACACGAACCTTTTTGCCGTCTTCAAGATTCTTGAAGCCAACACGGTCCGCCTTGCCGCTAGCGGGGTTGTACAGAGCAACGTTAGAGATATTGATCGGCATGTCCTTGTCGACGATGCCGCCGACCACGCCTTTGACCGGATTCGGCTTGACGTGCTTCTTGGCGCGATTCACGCCTTCAACAACGACATGCTCGGCGTCGACGCGGCGCAGCACGGTGCCGCGCTTACCCTTGTCTTTACCGGTGATAACGACGACTTCGTCGCCCTTGCGAATTTTGTCCATGGCCGCCCCTTACAGCACTTCCGGCGCCAGCGACACGATCTTCATGAAACGCTCGGTGCGCAGTTCGCGCGTCACCGGGCCAAAGATACGCGTGCCAATCGGCTCCATCTTGTTATTGAGGAGCACTGCCGCATTGTTGTCGAACCGGATCAGGGAGCCATCGGGACGACGCACGCCTTTGGCCGTGCGCACCACGACCGCGCTGTAAACGTCGCCTTTTTTGACGCGACCGCGCGGAGCAGCATCCTTGATACTAACTTTGATGATGTCACCAACGCCCGCATAGCGGCGCTTTGAGCCGCCAAGGACCTTGATACACATCACCGAACGTGCACCGGTATTATCGGCGACGTCCAGAATCGTCTGCATCTGAATCATTTGTCACTCTCTCCAACTTGGCCCGCGCAGCCAAATAAACACGCGGTCAGTCTTGGAACCCGTAGGGGCAGAAACGCCCAGCCGGATATGGCCGGGCGCGAAAAGCGGAAATTATACCGACTTTTTCGGATTAGGCAAGCTTCTTAAACGACAACTGCCTTTTCCAGCAACTTGGTTACGCGCCAGGCCTTGGTTTTGGAAATCGGACGAGTTTCCTCGATCTCAACCAGATCACCGGCCTTGGCCTCGTTGTTGTCATTGTGCGCGTGGAATTTCTTCGACTGCACGATGATTTTTCCATAAAGCGGGTGCTTGACGCGGCGCTCGATCAGGACGGTGACGGTCTTCTCCATCTTGTCGCTGACTACGCGGCCGACCAAGGTACGCTTGCTTACGGTCGCTTCGCTCATTGTTGCACCGCCTTTTCACGAATGAGGGTACGCGTGCGAGCGATATCGCGACGGACCTTGCCGAGCTGGCTGGTATTTGACAGCTGCTGCGTAGCGAGTTGCATGCGCAGGCTGAATTGCGCCTTGAGCAAATCAAGCAACTCCTTGTTCAGCTCTTCGGCGTTTTTGCTTCTGAGTTCACTGGCTTTCATACTTAACCCACCATACGCGTAACGAAAGTGGTGGCCAGTGGCAGCTTGGCTGCAGCGAGGGCAAACGCCTCCCTGGCCAGGTCTTCACTCACGCCATCCATTTCATAGAGAACCTTGCCGGGTTGAATCTCGGCAACGTAGTACTCCGGATTACCCTTACCGTTACCCATACGGACTTCGGCAGGCTTTTTTGAAATCGGCTTGTCCGGGAAAATTCGGATCCAGATACGGCCACCACGCTTGATGTGACGCGTCATGGCACGACGCGCAGCTTCGATCTGACGGGCAGTCAAACGGCCACGAGCCGTTGCCTTGAGGCCCCACTCACCGAAAGAGACTTTTGCACCGCGCGTCGCAAGGCCAGTGTTCCGACCCTTCTGCTCCTTGCGGTACTTTCTGCGACTAGGCTGCAGCATCGTTGGTTCCTGCCTTTCTTACACGTTTTGCCGGCGCCTTCGGCTTGTCGGCACCTTCGCCAGCCGGCTTGGCAGCACGGCGGGCCGGACGCTTCTGCTCATCAGTCTGCGCTTCTGGCGCCACCGCAACAGGTTGCTCGTTACGACCAAGCATTTCGCCCTTGAACACCCAAACCTTAATGCCGATGACACCATAGGTCGTACGAGCTTCCGAGGTCGCGTAGTCAATGTTGGCGCGCAGCGTATGCAGCGGAACACGGCCTTCGCGATACCACTCCTTACGGGCAATTTCAGCGCCGTTCAGACGCCCCGAACTCATGATCTTGATGCCGAGCGCGCCAAGACGCATGGCGTTCTGCATCGCACGCTTCATGGCACGACGGAACATGATGCGTTTCTCGAGCTGCTGAGCGATAGAATCGGCAATCAGCTGGGCGTCGATTTCCGGCTTGCGGATTTCCTCGATCGAGACATGAACCGGCACGCCCATGATCTTCTGCAGATCGGAGCGAAGCTGATCTATGTCTTCCCCTTTCTTGCCAATGACAACACCGGGGCGGGCAGAGAAAACCGTGACGCGGGCGTTCTTGGCCGGACGCTCGATCAAAACCTTGCCCACGGAAGCGTGAGCCAGTCTTTTCTTGAGGTAGTCACGAACACGAACGTCTTCGTTCAGCATGGTCGCGAAGTTTGCGCTGTTGGCATACCAGCGGGAAGACCAGTCACGCGTAACGGCAAGGCGGAAGCCTGTCGGATGAATTTTTTGTCCCATTTTCTATCCTCAGTTACCGACAGTCAGGAAGATATGGCAGGTCGGCTTGGTGATCTTGTTGCCACGACCCTTCGCCCGCGCAGTAAAGCGCTTGAGCACCATGCCTTTTTCGACATAAATGGTCTTTACCTTCAGCTCATCAATGTCAGCACCGTCATTGTGTTCTGCGTTGGCAATTGCCGACTCCAGAACCTTCTTGATAATGCCAGCACCTTTTTTCGGGCTGAATGCGAGAACGTTGAGCGCTTTGTCGACAGCCAGGCCGCGGATCTGGTCAGCCACGAGGCGACCCTTCTGGGCCGACAGCCGAACGCCGCGCAGAGATGCACGAGTTTCCATATCCATTCCTCTACTTCTTGGCCTTCTTGCCGGCGGTGTGACCCTTGAACGTCCGGGTCAGCGAGAACTCGCCGAGCTTGTGGCCAACCATGTTTTCAGTAACGAAAACCGGGATGTGCTGCTTGCCGTTATGCACAGCAATCGTCAGCCCGATAAAGTCCGGGAGAATCGTCGACCGACGCGACCAAGTCTTGATCGGACGCTTGTCGTTGCCCGAACGCGCCGTTTCCACCTTTTTTTGCAGGTGGGCGTCGACGAAGGGGCCCTTTTTCAGAGAACGTGCCATTTCGTATTACCCCTTAGCGTTTGTGACGGCGCGCCACGATCATTGAAGTCGTGCGCTTGTTGCGACGGGTGCGATAGCCCTTGGTCTTGGTGCCCCACGGACTAACCGGGTTCATACCGGCAGCCGTGCGGCCTTCGCCACCACCGTGCGGGTGATCGACCGGGTTCATTGCCACACCGCGAACGGTCGGGCGAATACCACGCCAGCGATTTGCGCCAGCCTTGCCGATCGAGCGCAGGCTATGCTCTTCGTTGCCGACTTCACCCACCGTCGCACGGCATTCGATATGCACGCGACGGACTTCACCGGAGCGCAGACGAACCTGAGCGTACGAACCTTCACGCGCCATCAGCTGAACGGCAGCGCCAGCCGAACGCGCCATTTGCGCGCCCTTGCCCGGCACCATCTCAACACAATGGATGGTCGTACCCACCGGGATATTACGAATCGGCAACGCGTTGCCCGACTTAATCGGAGCCTCGGCGCCTGACATCACTTCCTGGCCAACAACCATGCCCTTAGGGGCGATGATGTAGCTACGCTCGCCGTCGGCGTAGCACAACAGTGCGATATTGGCAGTGCGGTTCGGGTCATATTCAAGACGCTCGACCTTGGCCGGAATCCCGTCTTTATTTCGCTTGAAATCGACCAAGCGGTAGTGCTGCTTGTGGCCACCACCCTGATGGCGGGTGGTGATCCGGCCGTTATTATTCCGGCCCGCATTCTTTGACTGGCTTTCGACCAAGCCCGCAAACGGCTTGCCCTTGTGAAGGTCAGGATTAACGACCTTGACAACGGCGCGACGGCCGGGGGACGTCGGTTTTACTTTGACGAGTGCCATTTAGATAGCCCCCCCTTCAGCAAAATTAATTTCCTGACCTGGCTTGAGGCTGACAAAAGCCTTTTTCCAGTTCTTGCGGCGCCCCATGGAGCGGCCGAAACGCTTTTGCTTGCCCTTGACGGTAGCAACCTGGACAGACTCGACCTGAACCTTGAAAAGAAGCTCAACGGCAGCCTTTATCTCTGGCTTGGTTGCATCCGACACAACGCGGAAGATAACCTGTTCGTTCTTTTCAGCAACCCAAGTCGCCTTTTCCGAAATCTGGGGCGCAAGCAGCACTTGCATCAAACGCTCTTGGTTCATCCCAGGATCTCCTCAAACTTGGCAACAGCCGCCTTGGTCATCAGCACTTGCGGGAAGCGGATGAGCGAAACCGGGTCAGCTTCATTCACCTCTAGCACCAGCACGTTCGGCAGGTTGCGCGAGGCGAGATAAGTGTTTTCGTCCAGATCAGCCGTAACAACCAATACCGTATCGAACCCCATTCCCTTGATTTTCTGCGCGAAAAGCTTGGTCTTTGGCGCCTCAAGCTCAAGGCTATCAACCACCGACAAACGGTCTTGACGAGCGAGCTCGGAAAGAATGGAGGCCATACCGGCGCGATACATCTTGCGGTTCAGTTTCTGGCTAAAATTTTCGTCGGGCGTATTCGGGAAGGCCTTGCCGCCCCCACGCCACAGCGGCGACGATGCACGACCAGCACGAGCGCGGCCGGTACCTTTTTGGGCCCACGGCTTCTTGGTCGACTTGGCGATTTCGCTGCGACCCTTCTGCTTGCGATCCCCGCTACGCGCGTTCGCCTGATAGGCCACAACAACCTGGTGAACCAGCGCCTCGTTGTAGTCACGGCCGAACAGCGCGTCGGAGGCCTGCAGCTTCGAGGCTTCTTGACCTTGTTCGTTAATAACTTTCAGTTCCATGTCGCCCCCTTAGCCCTTGACCGCAGCACGGACAACAACATCCGCGCCTTTCGAGCCAGGCACAGCACCGCGTACCAGCAGCAGTTGACGCTCGGTATCGATGCGTACAACTTCCAGATTCTGCGTGGTTGCCTTAGCATCACCCAGATGGCCTGCCATACGCTTGCCGGGAAAAACGCGACCCGGGTCCTGCGCCATACCGATGGAGCCAGGCGCATTGTGCGACAGCGAGTTGCCGTGAGAAGCCCGGTTCGAGCTGAAATTGTGGCGCTTGATGCCGCCCGCAAAGCCCTTACCGATCGAAGTGCCGGAAACATCGACCTTTTGGCCGACAGCGAAAATGGTGACGCTGATTTGGTCGCCCGGTTTCAAATTCGAGAGCTCCTCGGCAGAAACCGGAAACTCCTTCAGAACATGACCGGATTCAACCCCTGCCTTTGCCAGATGGCCGGCAAGCGGCTTACCGACGCGCGACGCGCGACGCTGGCCGAAGGTGACCTGAACCGCAGCATAGCCATCGGTTTCAGGCGTTTTGATCTGGGTCACGCGGTTGTTCGACACATCGAGCACTGTCACCGGAACGGTTGCACCGTCCTCGGTAAAAATGCGCGTCATGCCGACCTTGCGCCCAACAAGGCCTAGACTCATGGTTATTCTCCTCTAGCCGGCTACGATTGGCCGGCGAGTAGTACTCTTGCACAACTACTGCAAGTCAAAATAGGCAGCACCAAAGGTGCCGCCCGACGGAAACGGCGGATTATATCCGCATTTACTGCTTTACTGCAACTTGATCTCGACGTCCACGCCTGCAGGCAGATCGAGCTTCATCAGCGCATCCACAGTCTTGTCGGTCGGATCAATAATGTCCATCAAACGCAGGTGGGTACGAATTTCGAACTGGTCGCGCGAGGCCTTGTTGACGTGCGGCGAACGCAGAATATCGAAACGCTGAATCTTGGTCGGCAACGGCACCGGGCCGCGCACGACAGCACCGGTACGCTTTGCGGTCTCGACGATTTCAAGAGCTGATTGATCGATCAGGCGATAGTCAAAAGCCTTGAGGCGAATGCGGATTTTCTGGTTTTGCATGCTAGCTTCCAAAGAACAGGCGATGGGGCGGGTGGTTAAGACTTCCGCACCATCGCAGATTGTCAAAAGAGCAAAAGTTACTCGATGATTTTAGCCACGACGCCGGCGCCGACGGTACGACCGCCTTCACGGATGGCGAAGCGCAGGCCGTCTTCCATGGCGATCGGAGCAATCAGCTTGACCGTCATCTGGATGTTGTCACCCGGCATGACCATCTCGGTGCCTTCCGGCAGCGAGATCGCACCCGTCACGTCCGTCGTGCGGAAGTAGAACTGCGGACGATAGTTGTTGAAGAACGGGGTGTGACGACCGCCTTCGTCCTTCGACAGGACATACACTTCACCCGTGAAGTGGGTGTGCGGGGTGATCGAACCCGGCTTGGCCAGCACCTGGCCACGCTCGACATCTTCACGCTTGGTGCCGCGCAGCAGCACGCCGACGTTGTCGCCAGCCTGACCTTGGTCGAGCAGCTTGCGGAACATTTCAACACCGGTACAGATGGTCTTGACGGTGGGCTTGATGCCGACGATTTCGATTTCTTCGCCAACCTTGACGATGCCGCGCTCGACACGACCGGTAACGACGGTGCCGCGGCCAGAGATCGAGAAGACGTCTTCGATCGGCAGCAGGAAGGGCTTGTCGATGGCGCGCTCGGGCGTCGGGATGTAGCTGTCGAGTGCGTCGGCAAGGGCGAGAATGGCGGCTTCGCCGATTTCGCTCTGGTCGCCTTCGAGGGCCTTGAGGGCGGAGCCCTTGATGATCGGAACGTCGTCACCCGGGAAGTCGTACTTGGAGAGGAGTTCGCGAACTTCCATCTCGACGAGTTCGAGGAGTTCTGCGTCATCGACCATGTCGCACTTGTTCAGGAAGACGATGATGTACGGGACGCCGACCTGACGGGCGAGCAGGATGTGCTCGCGGGTCTGGGGCATGGGGCCGTCAGCAGCGGAACAGACGAGGATGGCGCCGTCCATCTGGGCAGCACCGGTAATCATGTTCTTGACGTAGTCGGCGTGGCCCGGGCAGTCAACGTGCGCGTAGTGGCGGTTGGCCGTCTCGTATTCGACGTGCGCGGTGTTGATGGTGATGCCGCGCGCCTTTTCTTCCGGCGCTGCGTCGATCTGGTCGTAGGCCTTGGCCTCGCCACCGAACTTCTTCGACAGAATCGTGGTGATCGCTGCCGTCAAGGTGGTCTTGCCGTGGTCAACGTGACCAATCGTGCCTACGTTGACGTGCGGCTTCGTACGTTCGAATTTACCCTTAGCCATTTGTTTGTCCTCAGCTAATTTTCAGATTATTTCTTGTTGATGATCGCTTCAGCGACATTCTTTGGTGCTTCGGCGTAGTGCTTGAATTCCATCGAGTACGTGGCGCGCCCCTGGGTCAGCGAACGCAACTGGGTGGAATAGCCGAACATCTCAGCCAGCGGCACTTCCGCTTTCACGGCCTTCGATCCGCCAGGCATATCTTCCATCCCTTGCACCATGCCGCGACGGCTCGACAAGTCGCCCATCACGTTGCCCATGTAGTCTTCGGGCGTCTCGACTTCGACCGCCATCATCGGCTCAAGCAGCGTCGGACTGGCTTTCTTCATGCCTTCCTTGAAAGCCATCGAAGCGGCCATGCGGAAGGCGTTTTCGTTCGAGTCGACATCGTGCGACGAGCCGTCAAACAAGGTGAACTTGACATCAACAACAGGGAAGCCGGCGAGAACGCCACTGGTCACTGCATCACGCAGACCTTTATCGACCGCGGGAATAAATTCGCGCGGCACAGTGCCACCCTTGACCGCATCGATGAACTCGTAACCCTTACCGGTTTCATTCGGCTCAATCTTCAGCCAGACGTGACCATACTGACCACGACCGCCCGACTGCTTGACGAACTTGCCTTCCTGTTCCACAGACTTCTTGATGCACTCGCGGTACGCTACTTGTGGCGCGCCAACGTTGGCATCCACACCGAACTCGCGCTTCATGCGATCAACGAGAATTTCGAGGTGCAGTTCGCCCATGCCGGAAATAATGGTCTGGCCAGACTCTTCGTCAGTACGCACACGGAAAGACGGATCCTCGGCAGCCAAGCGGTTGAGAGCGATGCCCATCTTTTCCTGGTCAGCCTTGGTCTTCGGCTCAACGGCAACGTGAATCACCGGCTCCGGAAACTCCATGCGCTCAAGAATGATCGGCGCATCCGGATCGCACAGCGTCTCGCCCGTAGTGCATTCCTTGAGACCAACGCAGGCAGCGATGTCGCCCGCCAGCACTTCCTTGATTTCTTCACGGTTGTTGGCGTGCATCTGCAGAATTCGGCCAACGCGCTCCTTGCGACCCTTGATCGGGTTGTACACCGTATCGCCCGATTTCAGCACACCCGAATAAACACGGATAAAGGTCAGTTGGCCCACATACGGGTCGGTCATCAGCTTGAATGCCAGGGCCGAGAACTTGGCGGAGTCCGCAGCCTCGCGGGTATCCGGGTCGCCGTTTTCTTTTTCGCCATCAACCGGGGGAATATCGACCGGGGCCGGCAGCAACTCAATAACAGCATCCAGCATGCGCTGAACGCCCTTGTTCTTGAATGCGGTACCGCACAACATCGGCTGGATTTCGCAATCGATAGTACGTTTGCGCAAGCCCTTGATGATATCGGCTTCCGGCAGGTCGCCATTTTCGAGATACTGGTTCATCAGATCTTCGGAAGCTTCAGCGGCCGCTTCCAACATCTGCTCACGCCACGAGTTAGCCTCTTCAACAAGCTCGGCGGGGATGTCCTTGTACTCAAACTTCATACCCTGGGAAGCTTCATCCCAGATGATGGCCTTCATTTTGATCAGATCGACAACGCCAACAAATTTTCTTCGGCACCGATCGGAATAACAATCGGCACAGGGTTGGCTTTGAGGCGAACCTTCATCATCTCGACGACTTTGAAGAAATTCGCACCCGAACGATCCATCTTGTTCACGAAGGCAAGGCGCGGCACCTTGTACTTGGTCGCCTGGCGCCACACAGTCTCAGACTGCGGCTGCACGCCACCGACTGCGCAATACACCATGCAGGCACCGTCCAGGACGCGCATCGAGCGCTCGACTTCAATCGTGAAGTCGACGTGTCCCGGGGTGTCGATGATATTGAAGCGGTGCTCCGGAAACTGCGTTTCCATACCCTTCCAGAAACAGGTCGTAGCCGCCGAGGTGATGGTGATACCACGCTCCTGCTCCTGCTCCATCCAGTCCATGGTAGCTGCGCCGTCATGGACTTCACCAATCTTGTGGTTCACACCGGTGTAATAGAGGATGCGCTCTGTCACCGTCGTTTTGCCAGCGTCGATGTGCGCGCTGATACCGATGTTGCGATAGCGCTCAATAGGGGTTTTGCGTGCCACAGTAGTAACCTTCGTGTCTTAAAGAACAAATATTCGCGGCATAGGCCGCGAAACTTGATAACTGCATTAGAAACGGAAGTGGGAGAAGGCCTTGTTGGCTTCAGCCATACGATGGACTTCGTCGCGCTTCTTCACGGCGCCGCCACGGTTCTCTGCGGCTTCCAGCAGCTCAGCGGCAAGGCGCAGACCCATGGTCTTTTCCGAACGCTTGCGAGCTGTCTCACGCAGCCAGCGCATTGCCAGCGCGGCACGACGAGCCGGACGAACTTCGACCGGAACCTGGTAGTTGGCGCCACCAACGCGACGGGACTTGACTTCGACCATCGGCTTGACGTTGCTCATTGCGGAAGCAAACACTTCCAGCGGATCCTTGCCACTCTTGGACACGATCTGTTCAAACGCGCCGTAAACGATGCGCTCGGCAACCGATTTCTTGCCGCTTTGCATGATGGCGTTGACAAACTTGGAGACATCGACAGAACCAAATTTCGGGTCCGGCAGAATGTCGCGCTTTGGTACTTCACGACGACGTGGCATAACAACCTCACTAATTCACTATTCAGTTGAGAGGAAAACCCTCTCCCGGCCGCCCAACGGGGAACCCCCGAGCGACCACTTACTCAGGCAGAAATTACGCTGCCTTCGGACGCTTTGCGCCGTACTTCGAACGCGACTGTTTGCGATCCTTGACGCCCTGGGTATCCAGCGAGCCACGGACGGTGTGGTAACGCACACCCGGCAAATCCTTGACACGGCCACCGCGGATCAGAACGACCGAGTGCTCCTGCAGGTTATGGCCTTCGCCGCCGATGTACGAAATCACTTCGAAACCATTGGTCAGACGAACCTTGCACACCTTACGCAGGGCGGAGTTCGGCTTCTTTGGCGTCGTCGTGTAAACACGGGTGCATACACCGCGCTTTTGCGGGCACTGTTCCAAAGCAGGAACCTTGCTTTTGGTAACCTCGGCCGTACGGCCTTGGCGCACGAGTTGGTTGATAGTCGGCATATTTCTACCTCTAAATACTTTGCGATCGCATGCTGCGTCGCAAAAAGGCCAAGGCGGACAGGTCCGCCTTAGCTATTTTGTTATATAAAGCAGAGGCTTTGGTTAGCCTCCGCCGACAAAGACCATAAATTCTATGGTTGATCAAGCCCTAAGTCAACCGCCTGTTGAGGCGTTTTCCTCTGGGGCAGGTTCTGAAACATCACTCGGCGGCAACGGATCGAACACCATTTCCACGCCACCAGACGCCTGACGACGCGCATTGTGGTAAGCCAGACCGGTACCTGCAGGGATCAATCGACCGACAATGACGTTCTCCTTGAGACCCCGGAGCTCGTCACGTTTGCCCATAATCGCCGCTTCGGTCAGCACGCGGGTCGTTTCCTGGAAGGAAGCGGCCGAAATGAACGAATCCGTCGACAAAGAGGCTTTTGTGATACCGAGCAGCACAAAGTCGTAGGTCGCCGGGAGCTTGCCTTCGGCAACAAGACGATCATTTTCGTCAAGCACATCGGCTCGCTCGACTTGCTCGCTCTTGATGAAACGAGTATCGCCCGGGTCGACAATATTGACGCGGCGCAACATCTGGCGAACGATTACCTCAATGTGCTTATCGTTGATCTTCACACCTTGCAGACGGTACACATCCTGCACTTCGTCAGTGATATAGCGAGCCAGCGCCTCGACGCCTTGCAGACGCAAGATGTCGTGGGGATCAGGCGGGCCATCCACAATCGACTCGCCCTTGTTAACCACTTGGCCGTCATGCACCAGAACGTGCTTGTCTTTCGGAATCAGATACTCGTGCGTAATGCCATCGAGGTCAGTAATCACCAAGCGCTGCTTGCCTTTGGTGTCCTTGCCGAAACTGACGGTGCCAGTAAATTCGGCGAGGAGACCGGCGTCCTTCGGCGTACGAGCCTCGAACAGTTCAGCAACACGCGGCAGACCGCCGGTAATGTCGCGGGTCTTGGCCGATTCCTGCGGCAGACGCGCCAGCACGTCGCCGACCGAAACCTGCTGGCCATCGAGAACGGTGATGATCGCACCAACCTGGAAGGTCATCGCCACCGCATGGTCGGAACCATGGACCTTGACTTCTTCGCCGTTGGCATCGATCAGCTTGACCTGCGGACGCAGGCCCTTGGTCTGCGCCTTGCCACCACGCTTAGGATCGATCACGACCAGCGACGAGAGCCCTGTCACATCATCGATCTGTTTGGCAACAGTGACGCCCTCTTCGACGTTCTCGAACTTCACCGTACCGGCGTACTCGCCGATGATCGGGCGGGTGTGCGGATCCCAGGTCGCCAGCTTGCCACCAGCTTTAACCTGCTGGGCGTCGTTGACCTGCAGCGTGGCACCATACGGTACTTTGTGACGCTCACGCTCGCGACCGTTGTCATCAGTGATCAGGATTTCGCCGGAGCGCGTAATGACGATCTTTTCGCCCTTGGCGTTAGTCACGTAGCGCATGGTGGCAGTGAAGCGAACCACGCCCGTACTCTTCGTTTCTACTTGCGAAGCCATGGCAGCACGCGAGGCAGCACCGCCCACGTGGAACGTACGCATCGTCAGCTGGGTACCTGGCTCACCGATCGACTGGGCAGCGATAACGCCGACTGCTTCGCCGACGTTAACCGGCGACCCCCGGCCAAGGTCACGGCCGTAACATTTACCGCACAAACCATAGCGCGTGTCGCACGTCAGCGGAGTGCGTACTCGCACTTCGTCAACTCCAAGCGCATCGATCAGGTCAACCGCATCTTCGTCGAGCAAGGAACCGGCCTCGATGGCGGTTTCATCGGTCTCGGGATTGATGACGTCTGAAGCAGCAACACGGCCGAGAATACGTTCGCGCAGCGCTTCAATGACTTCACCCCCCTCGATGAGGGCCTTCATGGTGACGCCATTTTCGGTGCCGCAATCGTCCTCGATAACCACGAGATCCTGGGTCACGTCCACCAGACGACGGGTCAGGTAGCCCGAGTTCGCCGTTTTCAACGCGGTGTCGGCCAGACCCTTACGGGCGCCGTGCGTCGAGATGAAGTACTGCAGAACGTTCAGGCCTTCACGGAAGTTGGTCGTGATCGGGGTCTCGATGATCGAGCCATCCGGCTTGGCCATCAGGCCGCGCATACCGGCCAGCTGGCGAATCTGCGCCGCAGAACCGCGGGCGCCGGAATCCGCCATCATGAAGATGGAGTTGAAGGAGTCCTGCTTGACCTTCTTGCCGTGGCGGTCGATCACTTCCTCATGACCGAGCTGCTCCATCATGACCTTGGCCACCTGGTCGCCGGTACGGCCCCAGATATCCACGACCTTGTTGTAGCGCTCCCCCTGAGTCACCAGACCGTTGGTGTATTGGGTCTCGATTTCCTTAACTTCCTTTTCCGCTTCGGCAATGATTTCCTGCTTCTTGGCCGGCACCAGCATGTCGTCCGAGCAGATCGAAATGCCCGCACGGGTCGCCAGCGCATAACCGTTCTGCATCAGCTTGTCGGCAAAGACCACCGTTTCCTTAAGGCCGCAACGGCGGAAGGCAACGTTGATCAGTTTGGAGATTTCCTTTTTCTTCAGCGGCCTGTCGAGCACACTGAAAGGCAATCCCTTCGGCAGAATCTCGGAGAGCAACGCACGCCCGGCGGTGGTCGGGTAACGCGTAATTTTCTCTTTCCAGCCACCCGCCTCGTCGGCCTCGTATTCCTTGATACGCACCGAGATGCGTGCATGCAAATCGAGCTGGCCGGAGGCCAGTGCGCGGGTCACCTCGCCAACATCGGCGAAATAGAGGCCCTCGCCCTTGCCGTTGATACGGTCGCGCGTCGCATAGTACAGACCGAGAACGATATCCTGCGACGGCACGATGATTGGCTCGCCGTTGGCCGGCGACAGCACGTTGTTCGAGGCCAGCATCAGCGTGCGGGCTTCCATCTGCGCTTCAAGCGACAGCGGAACGTGGACGGCCATCTGGTCGCCGTCGAAGTCGGCGTTGAACGCCGCGCAAACAAGTGGGTGCAACTGGATCGCCTTGCCTTCGATCAGGGTCGGCTCGAAGGCCTGGATACCCAGACGGTGCAGCGTCGGCGCACGGTTCAACATCACCGGATGCTCGCGGATCACCTCTTCGAGGATGTCCCACACCACCGGCTCCTGCGACTCGACCATCTTCTTCGCCTGCTTGATGGTGGTCGCGAGACCCATCAGTTCGAGCTTGTTGAAGATGAACGGCTTGAACAGTTCGAGCGCCATCAGCTTCGGCAGGCCGCACTGGTGCAGCTTGAGCTGCGGGCCGACGACGATGACGGAACGGCCAGAGTAGTCGACGCGCTTGCCGAGCAGGTTCTGACGGAAACGACCACCCTTGCCCTTGATCATATCGGCCAGCGACTTCAGCGGACGCTTGTTGGCACCGGTCATGGCCTTGCCACGACGACCGTTGTCGAGCAATGAGTCGACCGACTCCTGCAGCATGCGCTTTTCGTTGCGGA
Source organism: Candidatus Proximibacter danicus (assembly GCA_016710885.1). Taxonomy (GTDB): domain Bacteria; phylum Pseudomonadota; class Gammaproteobacteria; order Burkholderiales; family Rhodocyclaceae; genus Proximibacter; species Proximibacter danicus. The sequence goes on along the minus strand of JADJUC010000003.1, from coordinate 153,289 downwards.
CGATGATTTCCGGCGCCTTCAGTTCGAGCAGGCGCTTCAGACGGTTGTTACGGTTGATGACGCGACGATAGAGATCGTTCAGGTCGGAGGTGGCGAAACGACCGCCGTCCAGCGGTACCAGCGGACGCAGGTCCGGCGGCAACACAGGCAGGACTTCGAGGATCATCCAGTCCGGCTTGATGCCGGACTTCTGGAAACCCTCGAGGATCTTCAGGCGCTTGGCGTATTTCTTGTTTTTTGCTTCCGAACCGGTCGTCTCGAGGTCGCTACGCAGCTTCTCGACTTCGCTCGGCAGATCGAGGTTGCGCAACAGCTCGCGGATGCCTTCGGCGCCCATCAGCGCCTGGAAGTCGTCACCGTACTCTTCGACCTTGGCCAGGTAATCGTCTTCAGTCAGCAACTGGCCGCGAGTGAGCGGGGTCATGCCCGGATCCCAGACGACGAAGGCTTCAAAGTACAGGACGCGTTCGATGTCGCGCAGGGTCATGTCGAGGACCATGCCCAGACGCGACGGCAGCGACTTCAGGAACCAGATGTGCGCGGTCGGGCTGGCCAGCTCGATGTGGCCCATGCGCTCACGGCGCACCTTGGCCAGCGTCACTTCGACGCCACACTTCTCGCAGATCACGCCGCGATGCTTGAGGCGCTTGTACTTGCCGCACAGGCACTCGTAGTCCTTGATCGGGCCAAAGATCTTGGCGCAGAACAGGCCATCGCGCTCGGGCTTGAAAGTGCGGTAGTTGATGGTTTCCGGCTTTTTGACTTCACCGTAGGACCAGGAACGGATCTTCTCGGGCGACGCGAGACCAATGGTGATCGCGTCGAATTCCTCTTCCTGCGTTACCTGTTTGAACAAATCAAGCAGTGCTTTCATCGTCTAACTCCCAGTCCTTGAATCAATAGCGTTCCAGGTCAATATCGATCGCCAGCGACCGAATTTCCTTGACCAGAACGTTGAACGACTCCGGCATGCCGGCATCGATCTTGTGCTCGCCCTTGACGATGTTTTCGTACACCTTCGTACGGCCGTTAACATCGTCGGACTTCACGGTTAGCATTTCCTGCAGCACGTAGGAAGCACCGTAGGCTTCCAGCGCCCACACTTCCATTTCGCCGAAGCGCTGACCACCGAACTGCGCCTTGCCGCCCAGCGGCTGCTGGGTAACGAGGGAGTACGGGCCAGTCGAACGCGCGTGCATCTTGTCGTCGACCAAGTGATGCAGCTTCAGGAAGTGCATGTAGCCAACGGTGACCTGGCGCTCAAATTGATCGCCAGTACGCCCGTCGAATAGTGTCATCTGTCCGGAATCCGGAATACCGGCCAACGCCAGCATCTGCTTGATTTCCTCTTCCGAAGCGCCGTCAAAAACCGGCGTCGCGAACGGCACGCCGGCCTGAAGGTTGCTTGCCAGCTCAAGGATTTCATCATCCTTGAGTTCATCAAGGCTTTCCGGATTACGGCCCGTGCTGTACACCTGATCGAGGAAACCGCGTACTTCCTTGGCCGAAGCCTGAGCGCGAAGCATGTCGCCGATCTTGAAGCCAAGACCCTTGGCAGCGAGCCCGAGGTGAACTTCCAGAATCTGACCGACGTTCATCCGGGATGGCACACCGAGCGGGTTCAGCACGATATCCACCGGACGGCCATCGGCCATATACGGCATATCTTCGACCGGCAGGATGCGCGAAACCACACCCTTGTTACCGTGGCGACCCGCCATCTTGTCACCAGGCTGCAGGCGACGCTTGACGGCCACGTAGACCTTGACCATTTTCTGCACGCCCGGTGGCAATTCATCGCCCTGGGTCAGCTTCTTACGCTTCTCTTCGAAGGCGATGTCAAAGTCCTTGCGGGTCTGCTCCAGACTTTCCTTCAGCGACTCAAGCTGCTGAGCCACATCTTCGTCGGCCAGACGGACATCGAACCAGTGATGTGCATCGATACCGGCGAGATAATCCTTGGTCACCGCTGTGCCCTTGGCCAGCTTCTTCGGGCCGCCATTAGCAACCTTGCCGGTGATCAGGCGTTCGACGCGCGCGAAGGTATCGCGTTCGACGATACGCATCTGATCAGCGAGGTCTGTCTTGTAGCCACGCAGGTGCTCGTCGATGATCGACTGGGCGCGGCGGTCACGCTCGATGCCTTCGCGCGTGAACACCTGCACGTCGATGACGGTGCCAGCGATACCGGACGGTACGCGCAGCGAGGTGTCCTTCACGTCGGACGCCTTCTCGCCGAAGATCGCGCGCAGCAGCTTCTCTTCGGGCGTCAGCTGGGTTTCGCCCTTCGGCGTCACCTTGCCGACCAGCACGTCGCCGGCTTCAACTTCAGCACCGATGTAAACGATGCCGGACTCGTCCAGACGGGACAACTGCACTTCGCCCAGCGACGCGATGTCGCGGGTAATTTCTTCCGGTCCGAGCTTTGTATCACGGGCGACGACCGTCAGTTCCTCGATGTGGATCGAGGTATAACGATCTTCGGCAACCACACGTTCCGAGATCAGGATCGAGTCTTCGAAGTTATAGCCGTTCCATGGCATGAACGCGATCAGCATGTTCTGGCCAAGTGCCAGCTCACCCTTGTCGGTCGATGCGCCATCGGCAACAACGTCACCCTTGGCGATAAGGTCACCGACCTTGACCATCGGGCGCTGATTGATATTGGTGTTCTGGTTGGAACGCGTGTACTTCACCAGATTGTAGATGTCGACACCAACTTCACCCGGTACGGTTTCTTCGTCATTGACACGGACCACGATGCGGGAGGCATCGACGTAATCAACGAGACCGCCGCGCAGCGCCTGAACGGCGGTGCCAGAGTCGACGGCGACGGTACGCTCGATGCCGGTGCCGACCACCGGCTTTTCCGGACGCAGGCAGGGAACCGCCTGACGTTGCATGTTGGCGCCCATCAGTGCGCGGTTCGCATCGTCGTGCTCGAGGAACGGAATCAGCGAGGCGGCGACAGAGACAATCTGGCCCGGCGCCACGTCCATGTACTGAACACGGGCCGGCTCGGCGAGAATGGTTTCACCCTTCTCACGACACGTCACCAGTTCGTCGGTCAGTTCGCCCTTGCCATCTAGCGATGCGTTCGCCTGTGCGATCACATAACGACCTTCTTCGATGGCCGACAGATATTCGATCTGGTCGGTCACCTTGCTATCAACCACCTTGCGATACGGGGTCTCCAGGAAGCCGTAGGAGTTGGTACGGGCAAACAGCGCCAGCGAGTTGATCAGGCCGATGTTCGGGCCTTCCGGCGTTTCGATCGGGCAGACACGGCCGTAATGGGTCGGATGCACGTCGCGAACTTCGAAGCCAGCACGCTCACGGGTCAGACCGCCCGGGCCAAGGGCCGAGACGCGACGCTTGTGCGTGATCTCGGACAGCGGGTTGGTCTGGTCCATAAACTGCGAAAGCTGACTGGAACCGAAGAACTCCTTGATCGCGGCACTGATCGGCTTGGCATTGATCAGGTCGTGCGGCATCAGGTTGTCGGATTCAGCTTGCGACAGCCGCTCCTTGACGGCGCGCTCGACGCGAACGAGACCAGCTCGGAACTGGTTCTCGGCAAGTTCGCCAACCGAACGCACACGGCGGTTGCCAAGGTGGTCGATGTCGTCGATTTCGCCACGGCCGTTGCGCAGTTCGACGAGGATCTGGATGACCTCGACGATGTCGCGCGGCGACAGAGTCAGCTGTTCGCTGACTTCCGCAGTAGCCCCAAGGCTCTTCAATTTGGCAACCAGCGACTGAGCTTCGGCGTCGGTAATATTCTCAGCGACAGCTCGCTTGCCGAAGTGCAATTCGCCAAGCAGATCCTTCACCGCAGATGGTGCCCCACCCGCAATTTCAATGATCGCCTCGACAACACCTTCGGCCTTTGACGGCACATGGCGAACCATGACCTTCGACTCAATGACATCCGGGCGCTGCAGACGGCGGTTAAATTTCATCCGGCCGACACCCGACAAATCGTAGCGATCGTCAGAGTAGAACAACCCGTTGAAGAGCAGCTCGACAGCTTCTTCCGTCGGCGGCTCGCCAGGACGCATCATCCGATAAATCGCAACGCGAGCGGCCTGACGCGAAACTGTTTCATCCGCACGCAGCGTATTCGAGATGAAGGCTCCGCGGTCAAGATCATTTGTGTAGAGCGTCTTTAGTTCGTCGACACCTGCTTCCTGAAGCTTCTTCAACAGGCTCTCGGTAATCTCATCATTGGCGTTGGACAGCACTTCGCCAGTTTCGCGGTCGATGATGTTCTGGGCAACGACACGGCCAACCAGGAAATCTTCCGGCACCGCAATACGCTTGATGCCGGCAGCGTCGAGTTCGCGGATGTGCTTGGCGGTGATGCGCTTGTCCTTGGCAATGATGACCTTGCCGGATTTGTCGCAGAAATCGAAACGGGCCACTTCGCCGCGCAGACGCTCAGGAACCAGTTCGAAGTCGAACGTCTTCTTGCCGATGAAGAAGGTATCGAAGTCAAAGAAAGTGCGCAGAATCTGTTCCGGCGTCAGGCCAATCGCCTTCAACAGCGTTGTTACCGGCATCTTGCGACGACGGTCGACACGGAAGAAGAGGATGTCCTTTGGATCGAACTCGAAATCCAGCCACGAGCCACGGTAGGGAATCACGCGGGCCGAGAAAAGCAGCTTGCCGGAGGAGTGTGTCTTGCCTCGGTCATGCTCGAAGAACACCCCGGGCGAACGGTGCAGCTGGCTGACGATAACGCGTTCGGTACCGTTGATGACGAAGGAACCAGTGGTCGTCATGAGCGGAATTTCACCCATGTAGACTTCCTGTTCTTTAACTTCCTTCACCGTATCCGGCGCCTCTCGATCCATGATGATCAGACGAACCTTGGCGCGCAGCGCAGAAGCGAAGGTCAGGCCTCGCTGCTGACACTCTTTGACGTCGAAGGTCGGTTCGGCCAGCTGATAGCTGACGAACTCAAGACGTGCATTGCCGCTGTGGCTGGAAATCGGGAAGATCGAGGCAAACGCGGCCTGAAGTCCTTGGCCACGGCGAGTCGCTACCGGCACCGCTGCTTGAAGAAAAGCGGTGTAAGAGTCAAGCTGCGTCGCCAGCAGGAAAGGCACGTCAAGCACGCTGGCGCGCTTGGCGAAACTTTTCCGGATGCGTTTTTTCTCGGTATAGGAGTAGGTCATGTTTGCTCCGAGCTCAATGGGCAATAATTCCTAGGGTTCCCGAACGGGCAAAAGTCCCGGTCCGGGTACGACAAATAACAAATAAACGGAAATACCTGGTTTTCAGAGCCAAGGCACTTACGTTTGCTTGCTGCTGGAAAAAATTTCAACGCCAATTCTTTCCGCCTTACATCCCGTTTCCAGAAAAGCACAAAAGGGCCGGCGGCAAATATGCCACCAGCCCAGCACTTCAGCGCCGAGATTACTTGATCTCGACCTTGGCGCCTGCGTCCTCAAGTTGCTTCTTGAGTGCGTCGGCATCAGCCTTCGGAATCCCTTCCTTGACAGGCTTCGGAGCCCCATCAACGAGGTCTTTGGCTTCCTTGAGGCCCAGGCCGGTGGCGGCGCGGACAACCTTGATGACTTCAACCTTCTTGTCACCGGCGGCATTCAGAATGACGGTGAAATCGGTCTTCTCTTCGACAGCAGCGGCAGCGCCGGCACCCGGTGCAGCGACGGCGAGGGAAGCGGCGGAAACGCCAAACTTCTCTTCGAACGCCTTGACCATGTCGTTCAGTTCCATGACCGTCATACCAGCAACGGCTTCGAGGATGTCTTCTTTGCTAATAGCCATTTGAATAAGCTCCTAAATCAGTTTCTTGCGTGTATTTGCGTACTAATGTCGTAGTCGTTCGAGCGGATCAGGCGGCAGCGCCCTCTTCCTCGCGCTTCTTGGCCAGGGCGGCAAGCGCACCGGCAAAGCCCGACACCGGCGCCTGCATGACGCCGAGCAGCTTGGCGAGAAGTTCCTCGCGGCTGGGAATGGAAGCAAGTGCCTGAACACCAGCCTTGTCGAGCAGGTCGCCGCTATAGACGCCCGCCTTCAAAACCAGCTTGTCGTTACCCTTGGCAAAATCGTTCAGCACCTTGGCAGCAGCCACGGCATCGACGGAAATTGCGTAAATCAGGGGACCGACCATTTGCTCGGCGAGGCCAGCGAACGGGGTGTCCGCAACGGCACGACGCACGAGGGTGTTTTTCAGCACACGCAGGTACACGCCCGACTCGCGCGCCTTTTTCCGCAGCTTGGTGAGATCACCCACTTCAATGCCACGGTATTCGGCGACAACCATCGTCTGTGCACCGGCTACCTGTGCCGACACCTCGGCCACTACGGCCTTTTTGTCGTCAAGATTGAGACCCATAGGTCCTTTCTCCTTTCAAGTCCACACGCGGCGGGAAAATCCCGCCGCACCCACGGCGACCTGGATCAGGAGTAAATCCGCACCGAAATGCGGCAAAAATTCCTGTTCTGAGTACACCGTCTGCGCAGGCCTATCGCTTAAGTGAAAGCCATGTGGCCGTCACACCTGCGGTCTTTGACGATCTGTGGCAAGAAACAGAAACGTTTCATGCCACAGCTCAAAGCCAACCCTCGCGCCGAAACAATCCGGCACGAGGTCAAATCTATTACTGCGCGGCCAGAGAAGCCTGATCGACACGCACCCCCGGGCCCATGGTGCTGGACACGGCGATTTTCTTGAGGTACTGGCCCTTGGCTGCAGCAGGCTTGGCCTTCTGCAGCGCTTCAACCAGCGCCTTCAGGTTTTGCTCCAGCTTCTCAACCGGGAATGAAGCACGACCAATGGTGGCGTGCACAATGCCGCCCTTGTCGGTACGGTACTGAACCTGACCGGCCTTGGCATTCTTGACGGCGGTCGTGACGTCCATGGTCACGGTGCCGACCTTCGGGTTCGGCATCAGGCCGCGCGGGCCGAGGATCTGGCCGAGCTGGCCGACGATTTTCATCGCATCCGGCGTCGCGACGACGATATCGAAATTCATGTTGCCCGCCTTGACTTCGGCAGCGAGATCTTCGAAACCAACGATATCCGCACCGGCAGCCTTGGCGGCCTCGGCTTTTTCACCCTGAGCAAAAACGGCCACGCGAACGGTCTTGCCGGTACCCGCCGGCAGCACGACGGAGCCGCGAACCAGTTGGTCCGACTTGCGTGCGTCAATGCCGAGGTTTACCGCAACGTCGATCGATTCGTCGAACTTGGCCGTTGCTGCGCCCTTGGCCAGCGTCAAGGCATCGACGACAGCATAAAGTTTGTTGCGATCAACCTGGCTCTGCGTAGCCTTTTGACGCTTCGTAAGCTTAGCCATGTTAGAGACCCTCCACGGTAACACCCATCGAACGGGCAGAGCCCGCGATGGTACGGACAGCCGCATCCATATCAGCAGCAGTCAGATCGGGCATTTTTGCCTTGGCGATCTCTTCGCACTGCGCACGGGTAAGCTTTCCGACCTTATCGGTGTGCGGCTTAGCCGAACCCGACTTGAGACCGAGCGCTTTCTTGATCAGAATCGTTGCCGGCGGCGTCTTCATGATGAACGTGAAAGACTTGTCCGCGAAGGCGGTAATCACCACAGGAATCGGCAGACCCGGCTCGACGCCTTGCGTCTGGGCGTTGAAGGCCTTGCAGAATTCCATGATGTTGAGGCCGCGCTGACCGAGAGCGGGACCGATTGGGGGCGAGGGATTAGCCTTGCCCGCCGGCACTTGCAGCTTGATATAGCCGACGATTTTCTTTGCCATGTTGGCTCCTGAATCGTGAGTTGTAACGCAGGTTCACCCGGCTCAGCCGTAGCTACTAATGCTCCTCTTTCGTCTGATTTGCCCTTGCGGACGGGGGGCAGGCGAAAACCCCTGGTATTCCAACTGCTACCGAATGTGCGTCAGGCCTTTTCGACCTGCGCAAACTCCAACTCGACTGGCGTGGAGCGGCCAAAGATCGTCACCGACACGCGCAGCTTGTTCTTGTCGTAGTTCACATCTTCGACGGAACCATGGAAATCGGTAAACGGACCTTCCTTGACGCGGACCATCTCGCCCACTTCGAACAGCACCTTCGGACGAGGCTTCTCAACCCCCTCCTGCATTTGCTGCATGATCTTCTCGACTTCCTTCTCGGAAATCGGGGTCGGTTTGGTCGAGGTACCACCGACAAAGCCGGTAACCTTCGGCGTACTCTTGACGAGGTGCCAAGAGTCATCGTTCATATCCATTTCCACCAGTACGTAACCGGGGAAGAACTTGCGTTCGGAGATGCTTTTCTGACCACCCTTGAGTTCAACCACTTCTTCAACCGGCACCAGGATGCGGCCAAAGCAGTCCTCCATGCCGGAGCGAGCGACACGCTCGGTCAAGGCACGCTGAACACTTTTCTCGAAGCCCGAATAGGCGTGAACGACATACCAGCGCTTGCTCATGATTTTCTCCAGCCCAGGATCAAGTCGTAAAACACCCATTCCAGGCTCTTGTCAGTCAGCCAGAGAAAAACCGCCATAACGACCACGAAGGCGAACACCATCCCGGTCGTTTGCATCGTTTCCTTGCGCGAAGGCCATACCACCTTCTTCGTTTCTGCCACCGCTTCGCGGGCAAAAACAAAAAAGCGCTGACCGGGCTCGGTGAACCAGGCCACCGCCACAGAAGCGGCAACGCCTGCGAGCACCGAAAGTACACGCAGGATCATTGCCTGCTCGCTTAGCAGGTAAAAGCCAACCACGCCGGCAGCAAGAAGAACCAGTGCCAGCGCAAACTTGATCTTGTCGGCCATTTCTATCGCGTTCTATTTGTTAGTGGCAGGGGCGGAGGGCCTCGAACCCCCAACCTTCGGTTTTGGAGACCGACGCTCTGCCAATTGAGCTACGCCCCTGCAGCAGAGACTACGGAACCTCCCGGAGGAAGCCCCGTAAATCTTTGTTACTCGATGATTTTAGCCACGACGCCGGCGCCGACGGTACGACCGCCTTCACGGATGGCGAAGCGCAGGCCGTCTTCCATGGCGATCGGAGCAATCAGCTTGACCGTCATCTGGATGTTGTCACCCGGCATGACCATCTCGGTGCCTTCCGGCAGCGAGATCGCACCCGTGACGTCCGTCGTGCGGAAGTAGAACTGCGGACGATAGTTGTTGAAGAACGGGGTGTGACGACCACCTTCGTCTTTCGACAGCACATAGACTTCACCCGTGAAGTGGGTGTGCGGGGTGATCGAACCCGGCTTGGCCAGCACCTGGCCACGCTCGACATCTTCACGCTTGGTGCCGCGCAGCAGCACGCCAACGTTGTCGCCAGCCTGACCTTGGTCGAGCAGCTTGCGGAACATTTCAACACCGGTACAGATGGTCTTGACGGTGGGCTTGATGCCGATGATTTCGATTTCTTCGCCAACCTTGACGATGCCACGCTCGACACGACCCGTAACCACAGTGCCGCGGCCGGAGATCGAGAAGACGTCTTCGATCGGCAGCAAGAAGGGCTTGTCGATGGCGCGCTCGGGCGTCGGGATGTAGCTGTCGAGTGCGTCGGCAAGGGCGAGAATGGCGGCTTCGCCGATTTCGCTCTGGTCGCCTTCGAGGGCCTTGAGGGCGGAGCCCTTGATGATCGGAACGTCGTCACCCGGGAAGTCGTACTTGGAGAGGAGTTCGCGAACTTCCATCTCGACGAGTTCGAGGAGTTCTGCGTCATCGACCATGTCGCACTTGTTCAGGAAGACGATGATGTACGGGACGCCGACCTGACGGGCGAGCAGGATGTGCTCGCGGGTCTGGGGCATGGGGCCGTCGGCAGCGGAACAGACGAGGATGGCGCCGTCCATCTGGGCAGCACCGGTAATCATGTTCTTGACGTAGTCGGCGTGGCCCGGGCAGTCAACGTGCGCGTAGTGGCGGTTGGCCGTCTCGTATTCGACGTGCGCGGTGTTGATGGTGATGCCGCGCGCCTTTTCTTCCGGCGCTGCGTCGATCTGGTCGTAGGCCTTGGCCTCGCCACCGAACTTCTTCGACAGAATCGTGGTGATCGCTGCCGTCAAGGTGGTCTTGCCGTGGTCAACGTGACCAATCGTGCCTACGTTGACGTGCGGCTTCGTACGTTCGAATTTACCCTTAGCCATTCCCGGTTCCTCAAATAATTAAAAGATCAACGATATCTTTAGCGCCAAATCGCTGGTGCCCATGGGCAGGATTGAACTGCCGACCTCTCCCTTACCAAGGGAGTGCTCTGCCACTGAGCTACATGGGCCTTCCGGTTACATTCCGGCCGCTACGGCTACTACAGCTACTTGCAAACACAATCGCGGCGTGGAGCGGGTGAAGGGAATCGAACCCTCGTCTTAAGCTTGGAAGGCTTCAGCTCTACCATTGAGCTACACCCGCACAAACCGCAACCTCAACAGCTACTTCGCGACCGAATTTTTTATGGTGGAGGGAGAAGGATTCGAACCTTCGAAGGCAGAGCCGTCAGATTTACAGTCTGATCCCTTTGACCGCTCGGGAATCCCTCCGATGCAACAGATAATTATGCAGACCAATCAAATATCTGTCAAACGCTTTCGCGAAACCGGAGGCGCATTCTAGCAGAACTATCGCGGCAAGGCGACGCACAGCTCCATTTTTTGCCACAACGGAGATTACAATGCCTGCCACCGAGGATCCGCACCAACAGGACGAGCGGCATGAACACCCACTCAAAGCAAAACCACCCGCAACGCCCTCCCTTTCCAACAGAGCTCTCCGACAGGCTGAGCAGCCGTTTCGGCAAACGCTTCTCACGTGGAGAATCGATCCGCCTGCAGCACGGTCGTGACGAGTCGGTACACATCCCCGCCCTGCCCGACGGTGTCGTTTTTGCCGAATCGACCGAGGAAGTCGCCGAAACCGTCCGCCTGTGCCATGGCTATCAGGTGCCGATCATCGCCTACGGCGCCGGCAGCTCGGTCGAAGGCCACCTGCTGGCCGTTCACGGCGGCATCAGCCTCGACCTTTCCGGCATGAACCAGGTCGTGGCGATCCATGGAGAAGACCTCGACGCCACCGTGCAGGCCGGCGTCACGCGTAAGCGGCTCAACGAAGCACTGAAAGGAAGCGGCCTTTTCTTCCCGATCGATCCCGGCGCCGACGCCTCGCTCGGCGGCATGGCCGCCACCCGCGCCTCCGGCACCAACGCCGTGCGCTACGGCACCATGCGCGAAAATATCATGGCTATGACCGTGGTTCTAGCCGACGGCCGCATCATCCGCACCGGCAGCCGCGCGAAGAAATCCTCAGCCGGCTACGACCTCACCCGTCTGTTGGTCGGCTCCGAAGGCACGCTCGGCATCATCACCGAGCTGACCGTACGCCTGTACCCGATCCCGGAAGCCATGTCGGCCGCCGTCTGCGCCTTCCCCAGCGTCGATGCCGCAGTCCAGACCGTCATCCAGACCATCCAGATGGGCGTACCGGTGGCGCGCATCGAATTGCTCGATCCGTTGACCATCACCGCCGTCAACCGGCACAGCAAGACTACCCTGCCCGAGCGTCCGACCCTGTTTTTCGAATTCCACGGCAGCGCAGCCTCGGTCGAAGAACAGGCGCAGTTCGTGCAGGACATCGCCGGCGAGTTCGGCGGCGAAAATTTCGAGTGGGCAACCCGCCCGGAAGACCGCAGCCGCCTGTGGCAGGCACGGCACGATGCCTACTTTGCCTGCCTGCAGATGAAGCCTGGCTGCCGCGCCTTTCCCACCGACGTCTGTGTGCCGATCTCGCGGCTGGCCGAATGTATCCGCGCCACTACAGAGGATCTGCAGCAGGTGTCGATCCCGATCATGCTCTTCGGCCACGTCGGCGACGGCAACTTCCACCTTGTCGTGCTGGTTGATCCGGAAAGCGCCAAGGACATGGAAGAAGCCGAGTGGATAAACGAACGCGTCGTCGAACGCGCGCTGGCCATGGAAGGCACCTGCACCGGCGAGCACGGCATCGGTCTGGGCAAGACGAAATTCATGCTGCGCGAGCATGGCGAGGGCGCCATTGACGTCATGCGCGCACTGAAGCATGCGCTCGACCCGGACGACCTGCTCAATCCAGGGAAGATCCTGCCCTAACCCGCCCCATCAAGAAGCGGCCGATGTGCCGCGCAACTTGGCGAGCAGCGTCATTCCTGCCAGCACCACCGCACCTGCCACCACCCCGACCAGCGCATCGAGCACCGCGCCAAGCACCGGCCCGATAAATCCCGCTGCCGCAGCGATACCTTCCAGCAGGTGATGCAGCGGTGGCACGCCGTGCGTGAGGATGCCGCCACCAACGAGGAACATCGCCAGCGTGCCGATCACGGTCAGCGCTTTCATGATCTTCGGCGCCGCAGCGAGGAGCAGGCGGCCGACGGCTTGCGCGGCGACGCTTGGTTTCTTGACGAGGTGCGCGCCGACGTCGTCCATCTTGACGATACCGGCGACCAGCCCGTAAACGCCGGCCGTCATGATTACCGCAATGCCGACCATCACCGCCGCCTGCGTCGCGAAGGGTTTGTCGGCAACCGTGCCGAGCGCGATGACGAGAATTTCGGCGGAAAGCACGAAGTCGGTACGGATCGCACCCTTGATCTTTTCCTTCTCAAAGGCAACGAGATCGACGCTTTCGTCAGCCACCGCGGCGAGTTCGGCCTGATGCTCGGCTTTCGCGTCGCCACGATGCAGCCATTTGTGGGCGAGCTTCTCGACGCCTTCGTAGCAGAGGTAGAGCCCGCCGATCATCAGCAGCGGGATGACCAGCATCGGCGCCACGGCGCTGATCGCCAGCGCCGTCGGCACGAGAATCGCCTTGTTCACCAGCGAACCCTTGGCCACCGCCCACACTACCGGCAGCTCGCGCTCGGCGCGCACGCCGGAGACCTGCTCGGCATTCAGCGCCAGATCGTCACCAAGCACACCGGCGGTCTTCTTGGCGGCAACCTTGGTCATCACGGCAACGTCGTCGAGGATCGTCGCGATATCGTCGAGCAGGGCAAGCAGGCTGGCTCCGGCCATGGGGTATCACTTTCGCATCAGGAGGAAACCGGCGGATTATACCCACGCGACATGGCACCTGCTGCGCCGCAACGTTACGGCACTTCCGGGGTCACATACAATGCGCCCGTCGCTTACCCGCGACGGATGACAATTGCCCGGCTCGACCCACAAGATCGTGACCGGCTCATAGCCAACGGAGGAGTTTCGCAATGAGCGCAGCCAACACGCTGTCGATCACGCTCGAGGATAAGTACACCCACACCTCGGGACGTGTCTTTCTCACCGGTTCACAAGCCCTCGTTCGACTGCCCATGCTGCAGCGACAACGCGACGAGGCCGCCGGACTCAATACCGCCGGATTCGTTTCCGGTTATCGCGGCAGCCCGCTGGGCGGGGTTGATCAGGCTTTCTGGGCAGCGAAAACGCACCTGGAAAAACACCATGTCGTCTTCCAGCCCGGGGTCAATGAAGACCTTGCGGCCACTGCTGTCTGGGGCTCGCAGCAACTGAACCTGTCTCCCGGCGCCAAGTACGACGGCGTGTTCGCCATGTGGTACGGCAAGGGGCCAGGCGTTGATCGCTGCGGCGACGTGTTCCACCACGCCAACGCCGCCGGCAGTGCCGAACACGGTGGCGTTCTGGTCATCGCCGGCGACGACCACAACGCCAAATCCTCAACGCTGCCGCACCAGACCGATCACTTTTTCAAGGCCATCATGATGCCGGTGCTATACCCGGCCAACGTGCAGGAATACCTCGACTATGGGCTGCACGGCTGGGCGATGAGTCGCTACTCCGGCTGCTGGGTGGCGCTGAAGGCGCTGGCCGATACAGTGGAAACCGCGGCCTCGGGCGATATTGACCCGCAGGCGCTGCAGATCAAGCTGCCCTCCGATTTCCAGCTGCCCGAAGGCGGCCTCAACATCCGCTGGCCAGACGACCGCCACGAGCAGGAACGCCGCCTGCTGCACCACAAGCTCTACGCCGCGCTGGCCTACTGCCGCGCCAACAACCTGAACCGCATCGTCATCGACTCGAACGAATCTGCCAACGCTGCGGGCACCCCGGCGCGACTGGGCATCATCACCGCCGGCAAGTCCTACCTCGATGTGCGCCAGGCCTTCGACGAACTGGGCATCGACGATGCATTGGCGGCCGAGATCGGCATCCGCCTGTACAAGGTGGGCATGGTCTGGCCGCTGGAATCGGAGGGGGTACGCGAGTTTGCCGACGGGCTGGAAGAGATTCTGGTGGTCGAGGAAAAACGGCAACTCATCGAATACCAGTTGAAGGAAGAGCTCTACAACTGGCGCGAGGATGTTCGCCCGCGCGTCATCGGCAAGTTCGACGAGAAGGGTGAATGGGCGCAACCGCATGCCGACTGGCTGCTGCCGGCAGCCGGCGAACTGTCGGTGACGCAGATCGCCCGTGTCATTGCGGCGCGCATTGATCGCTTCTTCACCTCGTCACGCATTCAGGAAAGACTGGCGCTGATCGAAGCCAAGCAGCGCGCGCAATCCTCGCCGATCATCCTCGCCCAGCGCACGCCGACCTTCTGTTCCGGTTGCCCGCACAACACCTCGACGCGGGTGCCGGAAGGCTCGCGCGCCGTGGCCGGCATCGGCTGCCACTACATGGTCACCTGGATGGACCGCAGCACCGCCACCTTCACGCACATGGGTGGCGAGGGCGTGCCCTGGGTCGGGCAGGCGCCGTTCACCGAAACAAAGCACATCTTTGCCAACCTCGGCGACGGCACCTATTTCCACTCCGGCCTGCTGGCGATACGGCAGGCCGTTGCCGCTGGCCATCCAATCACCTACAAGATCCTCTACAACGACGCGGTGGCCATGACCGGCGGTCAGCCGGTAGACGGCATCCTGAGCGTGGCGCAGATGACGCGCCAGCTCGAAGGTGAGGGCATCCGGAAGATCGTCATCGTCAGTGATGCGCCGGAGAAGTACGCACAGATGCAAGGTTTGGCGAAGATCGACGGCCAGCCGATCCCGATCCATCACCGCGACCGGCTCGACGCCGTGCAGCGCGAACTGCGCGAATACCCCGGCGTCTCGATCCTGATCTACGAGCAGACCTGCGCCACCGAAAAACGGCGCCGCCGCAAGCGCGGCAAGCTGGCCGACCCGGCCCGGCGAGTGTTCATCAACGAGGCGGTCTGCGAAGGATGCGGCGACTGTAGCGTGCAGTCCAACTGCCTGGCCGTGGCCCCGCTGGAAACCGAGTTCGGGCGCAAGCGCGAGATCGACCAGTCGGCCTGCAACAAGGATTTCTCATGCCTCAAGGGCTTCTGTCCCTCTTTCGTCACCGTCGAAGGAGGCAGCCTAAAGAAGAGCAGAACCCTCGCCGTTGACGACAGCATTTTCGACAACCTGCCCGAGCCGACGCTGCCCGACACCTGCCGCCCGTTCAACATCCTCATCACCGGCGTTGGCGGCACCGGCGTCGTCACCCTCGGCGCATTGGTCGGCATGGCTGCGCACATCGACGGCAAGGGCGTCTCGGTGCTCGACATGACCGGGCTGGCACAGAAATATGGCGCGGTGTATTCGCACCTGCGCATTGCCGACCGGCCGGCCGACATCCACGCCGCGCGCATCGCCACTGGTGAAGCGCATGCCATAGTCGGCGGCGATCTGGTCGTCAGCGCCAGCAGCGAAGCCATCTCCAAGATGCTGACTGGCAGCACCCTGGCCGTGGTCAACACCGCAGAAACACCGACGGCGGAATTTGCCCGCAACCCGGACTGGCAGTTCCCACTCGCCCGCATGGAGGAACGCATCGTCGAATCCTGTGGCGAAGGGCGTGCCTGGTTCTTCGATGCCCAGCACCTGGCCATCCGCCTGATGGGCGACGCCATCTTCGCCAATACGTTGCTGCTCGGCGCCGCATGGCAGCGTGGCATGATCCCGGTGTCGCTGGCGGCGATCGAAAAGTCCTTCGAGCTGAACGGCACTGCGGTCGAGAAAAACAAGCAGGCTTTCCTCTGGGGGCGACGCAGCGCCCACCAGCCGGAAGAAGTCGCCAAAGCTGCCGCACCCGCACAGGCCCCGCAGGCGGTCTCGCGCAAGCTTGGCGAACTGGTCAGCCGGCGCGTAGCCGAACTCACGGCCTATCAGGATGCCGCCTATGCCGAGCGCTACCGCGCGCTGGTCAGCCGCCTCGAAACCGCGGAAGTCCCCTTTGGCAGCAGTGCCGTGGCCGAAGCGGTGGCCCGCCAGTATTTCCGGCTGCTGGCGATCAAGGATGAGTACGAAGTGGCGCGGCTGTACACCGACCCGGCCTTCATGGCCCGCATCCGGGAAAACTTCGAGGGTGATTTCCAGTTGCAATTCCATCTCGCACCTCCCTTGCTGGCAAAGCACGGCCCGGACAACGGACGCCCGCTGAAACAGGCTTACGGCCCGTGGATGATGCGTGTCTTTGGCCTGCTGGCAAAGCTCAAAGGGCTGCGCGGGTCCGCCCTCGACATCTTCGGCAGGAGCGAAGAGCGGCGCATGGAATGGCGGCTGATAGTCGACTATGAAGCTGACGTTGCGCTGATCCTCAAGCACCTGCAGCACGACACGCTGCCGACTGCCGAAGCATTGGCTGCGCTACCGGAACGCATTCGCGGCTTCGGCCACATCAAGGCTGCCAACGTCGAGGCAGTGGCTGGCGAACGAGCCCGGCTACGCCAGCAGCTGAGCGAAGGCCGGAGCGAAGCCGCTGCCCGCGCGGCATAAGCCATCGGAAGGTAGAATGCGGCGCTCAACCTACGCACTAAGCACCGCATGAGCCCACCGCTTCGCCAACTTGCCCTGCAGTTCGCCGCCGTCATGGCGGTGCTGTCGTTGGCCTGGCCGTATTTCGGAATCAATGGCGAAGCCTTGCCATGGCCGGAACTGGTGGCAGCCATCGGCATCACCGCCCTGCTGCTCGCCACCCTGACGCGCCAGCCCTGGTGGTGGCGCCTGATTCACGCAGCCTTTGCACCGCTGGCCTGGGCGGTAGCGCTACTGGAAATTGACCCCGGCTGGTTCCTGCTTGCGGCACTCACGCTGATGCTGGTCTACCGCGGCGCCCTCTCCGGGCAGATTCCGCTCTACCTGAGCAATCGTCAGACCGCACAGACCCTGGCCGAACTGCTGCCGAAGTCAGCGGGACTACGTTGTGTCGATCTTGGCGCCGGGCTGGGCAGCATGCTGCGCCCGCTGGCAACGGCAAGGCCAGATGCGCGCTTTGTTGGTGTTGAAAATGCACCGCTGACTTGGCTGGGCGGCAAACTGCTGGCGCTGCGCCATGTCAATTGTGAATGGCGCTGGGGCGACCTGTGGCAAACCGACCTGCACGAGTTCGACGTGGTCTACGCTTTTCTCTCGCCGGTGCCGATGACAGCCCTGTGGAACAAGGTGGAAAAGGAAATGAAGCCGGGCGGACTGTTCATCAGTAACAGCTTCCCGGTACCTGATATCGAACCGAGCGAGATCGTCGAGGTGGATGACGAACGGCAAACGCAGTTGTACTGCTACCGCCGCTGATCGTTCTGTTTAGAGCTTGAGGCCGAGCCGGGCAACGGCCACCAGCGCCTGGGTGCGACTGCCCACCCCCAGCGCTTTGAAAATCGCGGTAATGTGAATCTTGACGGTGCCCTCGGACAGCCCGAGGAGTTCGGCGATGTCGCGATTGGAACGCCCCTTCACCATCAGCCCCAGTACGTCCGACTGCCGTCCGGTCAGACCGATCTCGCCAGTCGAAATTTTTCCTGCTGCAGGCACTGCGATACCGACGCCGTGGTTTGCCGGCAGGGTTTGCTCGGGAACAAAAATCGCCCCGTCCAGCACTTTGCGCAAGGCATCCAGCAAATGCTCTCCAGAATAGGCCTTGGGCACAAAACCTGCAGCTCCGGCTTTCAGCGCCCGGTTCACGGTGTGCGTGTCGTCGTAGGCGGAAACGATCACTACCGGCAGGCCGGGATGTCGCTGCCGTAACAAAGTCAAACAAGTAAGGCCGTCGATACCGGGCAAGGCCAGATCGAGGAGGACAAGATCAAAATCATCGGCAAGCCCGAGAATCGCGCACCCGGCTTCGCAATCGGCAGCCTCCATGACGGAAACTTCAGCATCCAACTGACGCAGTGTCTGCACGAGCCCTTCCCGAACGAGGGCATGGTCTTCTATTACCAGTAACTTGAGCATGGGCAGAGTGTATTTGCGTGGTTCCGGCCGTCACTGTATCACCAAGAACGCCATATATGCCTATGACAAATTTGGCATCTGCTACCATAGGCTCACGAACAACGCAGGAGTCCGCCATGAGCAATGAAACGCCGAATACCGACCCGCTGGAATTCATGAAAGGTATGTGGGGCAACATGGGGTTTTCTCTCCCGGGCATGGTGGCGCCCACCTTCGATACCGACGAACTGGAAAAACGCATTCACGACATGAAGGCTGTCGAGGGTTGGCTACGCATGAATCTTTCGATGCTACAGATGACCATTCAGGGCCTGGAAATGCAGTGCTCGACCCTTTCCGCCGTCAAGGCGATGGGGCAAATGGCCGCTGAAAACCACAACAATGCAGGCGAGCACCCGACAGGAGAAGACGGTGGCAGCCCATTCGCGCAGGCGGCCATGTGGCCTTGGAGCATGATGCAGCAGATGCAGGCCAACATGCAGCAACAGGCTGCGGATCAGGCAGAAACAAACGATGCGTCCCGAACAGAGCCGTCGGCGCAGGAGGCCACCAAGGCCGCTGTGAAGAAGACAAAAAAACAGTAACTTCGTTTGGCTGCTCCGTAGTGCGGGCTTATCGCCCCGCACTCCATGTGGCCCAGAGCGGCATCGTCACCATTGAAGCCAGCGTCGTTGCCGAAATGATCCAGGCAACACTGCGCCCGTCTCCACCCATGCGCATCGCCAGGATATAGGCCGATGACGCCGTCGGCAGCGACGCGAACAGTACTGCCACACCAAAATAGACCCCGGTGAGCCCAAACCACTGGCCAATCAATACGGCGGCCAACGGCACTACCAGCAGCTTGACCAGGGACAGGTAGATCGACGCCCCGAGAATGCCGGACTGCCCCTGCAGGCGCAGCGCGGCACCGACGGCGAGCAGCCCGAGTGCAATCGATGCATCCGCCAGCCGACCAAGGAAAATACCCAACGGGCGAGGCGGCTCGAAACCGCCAAGGTTTAGCAACAGCCCGGTCAGGGTTGCCCAGATCAAGGGGTTTTTGGCAATCTCCCGCCAGACACCGCTTTCGCCATGGCGCGCCAGCATCCATACCGACGACAGGTTGGCAAAGGGAACGGCAATGCCGATGATCAGTCCCAGCGCCGCAATGCCCGGCGTACCGAAGAGCAGCCCGGCGGCGGCTAACCCGATATAGGAATTGAAGCGGTAGCCGCACTGGAAGACCGAAGCGAAGACCATCGGTTTAAGCCCGAACAGCGGCCGCGCCAACCACGAAACGAGCATGCCCACGGCCATGGCGCCAAGGGCTGCCGCCAGCAAGGGGGTCGCGGCGGCCAGGTCGAGCGGGGTTTTGAGAATGGCATTAACCAGCAGCGCCGGGAAAAGAATGAAGTAAACCAAGCGCTCCACCCCGGCCCAGAAATGATCACCGAGCGACATCCACCGGCGCAGCGCAAAGCCGAGCAGGATCAGCGTGAAATCGGGGAGGAGCAGGAGCGCGGTGGCCATTGGCCGATTTTACGGCGACCGACCGCAGTCAGACGATACGTAATTTCCGCAGGGCGGCGATTTCTTCAGGGCCATAGCCAGCTTCGGCATTCCGCGCGCCTGGGTCTGCGGATGCGCCAGCGCTTCGGGCAGTGTCAGCACCGGAGTGATGCAGCAATCGACCTGATCGAACAGCGCCGTCCACTCAGCCTGTGGGCGGCTGGCAAACAGATTTTCCAGCTCGATCCGCAGTTCCGGAGCCGCGGTCTCTGCGTAGCGTGCCTTGAGTTCAGGCCGGCCGACCGCATCGCAGAACATGACCCAGAACTTCTCCTCAAGCGGCGCCACGGCCATGTATTTGCCGTCCTGCGTACGATAGACGCCATAGTTGGCATGCCCGCCGGTCAGCAGGTCGCCACCGCGCGGCGATAGTGCGCCTTCAGCCTGCAGGGCGAACAAGGGAAACAGGTTGTGAGCCAGCACGCTGTCGCTCATCGCCACATCGACGAAGCTGCCTTCGCCGGTAGCACGCGCCTTGAACAGGGCGGCAAGCATGGCGCTGACGGCGGTCATCGCACCACCGAGCAGATCGCCGATCTGCAACGCCGGGATAGCTGGCGGGCCACCTGCTGTACCGGTCTGCTCGAGCACGCCGGCCTGGGCAATGTAGTTGAGATCATGGCCGGCACGCAGCGCCCATGGGCCGTCCTGACCGTAGCCGGTGATGGCGCAGTAGACAAGGCGCGGGTTGCTGGCGCGCAAGGTTTCGTAACCAAGACCGAGGCGTTCCATGACGCCGGGGCGGAAGCTTTCGAGCAGGATATCGGCGCCGGCAACCAGGCGCAGCAGCGCTTCGCGACCCTGCGCCTGCTTCAGGTCAAGTGTCAGGCCGCGCTTGTTGCGATTGACCGCGCGAAAGAAAAAACTCGTGCCATCCAGGCCGTCGGGGCCATCACCCATGGTCCGGGCGTAGTCGCCGACCCCGGTATCTTCAATCTTGATGACATCGGCACCAAGGTCCGCCAGATGCAGACTGGCCACCGGCCCCGGCAGCAAGCGGGAGAGGTCGAGGACGCGAACGCCAGAGAGAGGGGCTTTGCTCATGCAGGATTAGCTCAGCGGGGTTGGGGCTCAGGGCTTGGCTTCGCACCGCTCCAGCAGGGTGCCATCGATATCGAGAAGCACGCCTTCCTTCAATTCCGTTTTCAGGAAATGCCCGCGAAAGAGCCAGCCGTTGTGCCCATGCTGCAGACTCCAGGGCGTATCCCAGGCTTCGGCGCGCAGACGGATGCGGATGGCCTGCACTTCTCGTTCTTTTGCCGGGTCGGTAACGCAGGGGTAGGCTTCGGCAACGACCATCCAGTCATCCCGGCTATAGCGCTCGCGCGGCTTGCCGATCGGCGGGCAAAGCCCCATGCGATGCGGCCGGGTATAAACCTCCTCGATGCGGCCGCGCAGCCAATAGGTCGGTGCGGTCAGAATATAACCGGCGCCACCCTCCCGAAACATGGCGCAATCGCCAGGCGCCGGCATGCGGCGCGCCTCTTCGGAAAAAGCGTCGGTAGCGGTCGTGGCCGCCAAGGCCAGCAGTGTCGAGATCAATACGAGTAAGCGCATCACTCGTATTTTCGCACGTCCTCGATCACCTTGCCGTCGTTGGGGAGAGAGCCGGCTGGGTGGATAGCCACTTCACCGCGCAGCCTGGTAATTTCTCGCAGGCTGAGGGCAATGGATTCCTTCATGCCGTCGCTCGACACCGCCTCGCAATGCAGCGTCATGCGGTCCTGCCCGGTTTCGTTGTCGGCCACAAGACGGGCGCGCACCACTTCGGGGTGGCGCTTGATCACATCCGACACCTGCGACGGGTGCACGAACATGCCCTTGATTTTGGTCGTCTGGTCGGCACGGCCCATCCAGCCCTTGATACGCAGGTTGGTTCTGCCGCATGGCGACGCCCCCGGAAGGAAAGCGGAAAGATCGCCGGTGGCGAAGCGGATCAGCGGGTAGTCGCGATTGAAGGCCGTAACAACGACTTCGCCCACCTCGCCTTCAGGCACCGGGTCGCCGGTGCCGGGTCGAACGATTTCCACGATGACGCTTTCGTCGAGCACCAACCCTTCGTGTGCGGCCGTTTCATAGGCGATGACACCGACGTCGGCTGTGGCGTAAGCCTGATAGCCCAGCACCCCTCGCGCCGCCAGAGCGTCACGCAAACTCGGCGGATAGGCTTCGCCGGAAACCAGTGCTTTCGTCAGGCAGCTGACATCGACATTCAGTTCATCCGCCTTCTCAAGCAGTATCTTGAGGAAGGAAGGCGTTCCGACGTAGGCATCCGGGCGCAGATCACCCATCGCCTGCACCTGCTGTTCGGTCTGACCGATACCGCCGGGAAAAACAGTACAGCCAAGTGCCTGGGCCCCGGCCTCCATGATCCAGCCACCGGGAGTCATGTGATACGAAAAGGTGTTGTGCACTAGATCGCCGGCACGAAAGCCGGCAGCAAACATGGCCCTTGCCGTGCGCCAGTAGTCGGACACGCGCCCTTCCGGCTCATAAATCGGCCCCGGCGAAGAAAAGACCCGGCCAACGCGCCCGCGCCATTCGCCGACAAACCCCCAAATGGACGCAAAGCCTGCTGGCGCTCATGCAATTCATTTTTGCGCACCACCGGCAATTTCGCCAGTTCCGACCGGCTATTCACCGCTTCCGGATCAACCTCCGCCAGCAACTCGGCAACCGCCGGCGCATAGGATTTGGCGAACGAAATCAGCGACGGCAAAGCTGCCATCTGCTGACGTTCGCGCACCTCCGGCGAACGGGTTTCAAGTGCATCAAAAAATTCCATAGTCATGTCCTTGGACAAAGCGGCCGCCAGAGAACGGCGTTATTTCTTTTAAATTCGGGGGTTAAACGACCGGCACACAGCCTGCAAACCGGCAGAGGAGATGGCCAAGTAGCGCTCCGAGGCGAGGCGCGAGCGAGCGCCGTGTGCTATCTGCGCACAAGCACGCGAACAACGATGCATCAGTGTGCGCACATCGGCCGTTGAGATGGCCAAGCAGCGCCGCAAGACGAGGCGCGAGTCCGCGCCGTGTGCACACAAGCGGGCGAGCAACGAAGTATTGCGGCGCGCACGGCCATCTCAAGAAAGCCAGCGCTTGCGGCGGCGGTAGTGCTTCACATCCTTGAAGCTCTTGCGTCCGGCACTCGACAGGCCGAGGTAGAACTCCTTGACGTCCTCATTGGAGGCCAGTTCTTTGGCATCCCCTTCCATGACGACGCGACCATTTTCCAGGATGTAGCCAAAATCGGCATAGCGCAGCGCAACCATGGTGTTCTGTTCGGCCAGCAGGAAGCTGACGCGTTCGCTTTGATTCAGATCCTTCACGATCTCGAAAATTTCCTCGACGATCTGCGGCGCCAGCCCCATCGACGGTTCGTCCAGCAGGATCATTTCCGGCTTGGCCATCAGCGCCCGGCCGATGGCACACATCTGCTGTTCGCCGCCCGAGGTGTAGCCAGCCTGTGTCATGCGCCGTTGCTTGAGGCGCGGAAAATAGTGATAGACCTTCTCCAGGCTCTGCTTCAATTCGGCACGGGAAATGTTGCGGGTATAAGCTCCCGTCAGCAGATTTTCCTCCAACGTCAGGTGGGCGAAGCAATGCCGCCCCTCCATCACCTGGATAACGCCGCGTTTGACCAGCTCGTTTGGTGTCATCTGGTCGACACGCGTACCTTTGAACATGATGTCGCCTTTGGTGACATCACCACGCTCGGCGCCAAGAAGATTGGAAATCGATTTCAGTGTCGTCGACTTGCCGGCGCCGTTGGCCCCCAGCAAGGCCACGATGCGCCCCTTCGGCACTTCGAGCGAGACGCCCTTGAGCACGAGGATCACGTGGTCGTAGATGACCTCGATGTTGTTGATCGAGAGGTAGGAACCGCCGTTTTCCGCCGGTTGCATTGTCGTTGTCGTCATAGTCTCCATCCGGTGTAGCCGCCGGACTGAACGGCGCCCTCATGGGCGTCCGCTCGAGTCGGCGTGTTAATGCCGCCCCGCCAGGGGGCGGCATTAACCGGTCTTAGCCTTCCTTCGAACAATCGCGCGGGGTGATGTTCTTTTCCTTGGCGTACTTCGCTGCGGATTCCTCGATCATCGGCCGGACAATGGTCCTGATCAGCGTCGATCCAGTCGGTGATGACTTTCCACTGCTTGCCATCCCACTGCTGGAACTTCACCTTGCCGGAACCTTCGTGGTCGAGGCAGCTCACCTTCAGGTCAGGCATGAAACCTTCGGCCCCGAGTTCCTTCAGGCGCTTGGCATCGATGTTCAGGTTCTCGAAGCCCCAGCGCATCTGCTCGCCGGTGAGGGCCTTGCCCTTGCCGTATTTCTCCTGCGCCGTGCGGATCGCTTCGACGGTGATGATGCCGTGCACCACGCCGCGGTTGTAATACACCGAGCCGATGCGCGACTTGTCTTCCATGTTGCCCTTGTTCTTCTTGTAGACCTTGTCCTGGATTTCCTTGATTACCGGATAGTTGGCACCAGCAACGTTGAAGCCGGCGGCGATGAAGCCCTTGGCGGCTTCGCCGGCCGGAATGGTGTCTTCCTCGGCACCGGACCACCACACGCCAACGATCTTGTCACGCGGGAAGCCGGTCTTGGCAGCGGCCTTGATGGCGGTCGGGTTCATCACGCCCCAGCCACGAAGGATGACCCAGTCCGGCTTTTCCTGACGGACCTTCAGCCACTGCGACTGCTGTTCGTTACCTGGATGAGCGACCGGCACATGAACGACAGCAAAGCCGTATTTTTTGGCCTGAGCGTCAAGAACCGGGATGGTTTCCTTGCCATAGGCCGAGTCGTGATAGATATTCACGATCTTCTTGCCCTTGAGCTTGTCCATGCCGCCTTCCTTGGCGCCAATGAACTTGATCTTGGCCGTGTTCTGCGACCAGTAGGTAGTGATCATCGGGAAGACCCACGGGAAGACGCGGCCGTCGGCGGCATCGGTGCGGCCGTAGCCGATGGTGACCATCGGGATCTTGTCCTGGGCGACCTTGTCGAGCACCGAGTAGGTGATGCCGGTGGACAGCGGCTGGAACACGGAGTTGCCGGAAGCGCCCTTCTTCTTCAGACGCTCGTAGCACTCGACGCCACGGGCGTTGTTGTATTCGGTTTCACACTCTTCCCAGGTCAGCTTGACGCCGTTGATGCCGCCCTGCTCGTTGACCAGGGACATGTAGTCGATCCAGCCGCCGTAGATGCCAGAACCGCCCGCGGCATAGGCGCCGACGCGGTAGCTGGGCAAACCGACGAATTGTTCCTTGGCTTGAGCCATGGCAGCGGATGTCGTCAGGGTACTGGCGACGGCTACAGCAGTGAGCAGCAATTTGGCTTTGAGTTGCATGGGTTTGTCTCCTCGTTAGTAGTGTGGTGTTACAACCTGCTCCGCCCCCTTTTGAGGGGACCGGATAAAGTTACCTTAGTGCGGGAATGGCCACAGTCGCAATTTTTCCTTGGTGATCTGCCACAAACGCGCCAGTCCATGCGGCTCAACGATCAGGAAGAAAATGATCAGTCCGCCAAAAACAATCAACTGCAGATTGGAGGCGATTGACGGCGGCAGGATGCCGGCAAAAATGTCCTGCACCATCACATCCAGGAAAATCGGCAGCAGGACGATGAAGGCGGCCCCAGGAAAGCGCCGGAAATGGATCCGACACCACCAATGATGATCATGAACAGGATCTTGAACGAAAGATCGAGGTTGAAGCCTTCCGGCTCGACGGTGCCGAGGTAGGCGTAGGCATAAAGCGCACCGGCAACGCCGCAGTAAAAGGAACTGACGGCAAAGGCAAGAAGCTTGGTGTGCATGATGCGAATGCCGATGACTTCGGCAGCAACGTCCATATCGCGCACCGCCATCCAGGCGCGCCCGACCGAACCGCGCACCATGTTCTTGGCCATCAGCGCCAGCGCTGTTACTACCGACAAGACAAGCAGATATTTAGACTCCGGCGTCACGAACTTGTAACCGAAGATCACCATCTCCTGAGCTGTAATCACCCCCGACGACGAGTCGTTCGAGAACCAGCTGACCTTGGTCAGCAACCAGACGATGAAGAACTGCGCGGCCAAGGTCGCCACCGCAAGGTAGAAACCCTTGATGCGCAGACTGGGCAGGCCGAACAGGATGCCGACGAAAGCGGCGGCCAGGCCGCCAAGGACAAAGGCCACCAGCAGCGGCATGCCATCGATGCGCAGCATGAAGTTGTAGGAGGCGAACGCTCCCACCGCCATGAACGCGGCCGAGCCCAGTGACAATTGCCCCGCATAGCCCGTCAGGATGTTGAGCCCCAGCGCCGCGCACGAAAACACCAGAAACTGGATCAGGATGCCTTTCAGCCAGTATTCGCTGGCCAGCATCGGCACGGCAATGAAGGCGATGGCGAGCACGATCATGATGCCGATGCGATCCTGGCGGATCGGAAATATTTGCTGGTCGGCGCCGTAGCTCGCCTTGAATTGACCTGCTTCACGGTAAAGCATGAGTGTCTTCCTCTCCTTACCGAATCAAACGCGATCGATGTGCTTTTCGCCGAACAGGCCTTCAGGCCGAACGAGCAGAAAAGCCAGCGCCATCACGTAGGGGAACCACGAATCGGTGCCACCTCCGACATAACCGCCAAGATAAACCTCAGCCAGCTTCTCGGTGGAGCCGATGATGAGACCGCCGACAATGGCCCCCGGCACCGAGGTAAAGCCGCCGAGTATGAGGACTGGCAAAGCCTTCAGCGCGGTGAAGGTGAGCGAAAACGAAACTCCATTCCGCGCCCCCCAGATCAGGCCGGCAACCAGCGCAACAAAGCCGGCAACGGCCCAGACGATGCGCCAGATGGTCTGCAGCGGAATGCCGATCGACAGCGCCGCCTGGTGATCATCTGCCACCGCGCGCAGAGCGCGGCCGATGCGGGTGTATTGGAAAAAAAGAGCCAGGGCCGTGACCAGCACCGCCGCAACCCCGGCTGCAAAAAGGTCGAACTTTGAAACACCGATGTCGGTCGCCTGCAGGATCCACTCGATCGGCTCGTCCTGGATACCCAGATCGAGACCGCGAACACTGGCCCCCCACATGGCTTGTGCCAGGCCTTCAATGAAGAAGGTGAGGCCGATGGTAGCCATGAACAGGGCAATCGGCGGCTGATTGACCAAGGGCCGCAGAACGATGCGCTCGGTGGCAATCCCGAGAATCACCATCGCACCGAAGGCGAGAACCAGGGCCAGCCAGAACGGCACCCCGAGTTCCAGAATGCCGACAAAGGTCAGCGCCGCGAAAAACACCATGGCTCCCTGCGCGAAGTTGAACACCCCGGAGGCCTTGTAGATCAGGACGAAGCCAAGTGCCACGAAGGAGTACATCACCCCCGAGAGCAGCCCGCCGATCAGGACTTCTAGAAAGAACTGCATGCTTGCCTCCCTTAGTGTCCGACGCCAAGATAGGCGCGGATCACTTCCTCGTTGTTACGCACTTCGTCCGGCGTGCCATCGCCGATTTTCTTGCCGTAGTCGAGCACCACGACACGGTCCGAGATATCCATGATGACCCCCATGTCGTGCTCAATAAGCACGATGGTGGTGCCGAACTGGTCGTTCACATCGAGGATGAAGCGGCACATGTCCTGCTTTTCCTCGACGTTCATGCCGGCCATCGGCTCGTCGAGCAGCAGCATCGTCGGCTCGGCCGCCAGCGCGCGGCCGAGTTCGACACGCTTCTGCAGGCCGTAGGGCAGACGCCCAACCGGTGTCTTGCGAATGTGCTGAATTTCCAGAAAATCGATGACTTCCTCGACCTTCTTGCGATGCTCCAGCTCTTCGCGGCGCGCGCGGCCGAAATAAAACGCCTGCTCGATGAAATTGGCCTTCATCTTGGTGATGCGACCGGTCATGATGTTGTCGAGAACGGTCATCCCCTTGAACAGCGCGATATTCTGGAAGGTGCGGGAGATGCCCTGCATGGCCGCCATGTGTGGCTCCATGCGGCGACGCTCTTCGCCGTGGAAGGCGATACGGCCTTCCTGCGGGTGATAGACGCCGTTGATGACGTTGAGCATCGAGCTCTTGCCCGCGCCGTTTGGGCCGATGATGGCCCGGATCTCATGCTCCCTCACATCGAAGGAAATATTGGTCAGCGCCTTGACGCCCCCGAAGCGCAGAGAAATGTTCTGCAGGTCGAGGATGACATCGCCGATTTGTCGTCCGTTCATCTATTCACCTCAAGCTGCTTTTTTCACGACAGACAAAGTCTTCGCATCGCGGATTTGCAGATCCGCCGACACCTTGCCGCGCCGTCCGTCTTCAAACTTGACCTCGGTCTCGATGAACTGCGAAGGCTTGCCGCCATACAGCGCATCGATGAGCGTCGCGTACTTCTCCGAGATGAAACTGCGCCGCACCTTGCGCGTACGCGTCAGCTCGTCGTCATCGGGATCAAGTTCCTTGTGCAGGACGAGGAAGCGGTGGATCTGCGAATCGGCCAGCATGCCTTCGGCAACCAGCTGCTCGTTGATCTGCTCGACGCACTCCTGAATCAACCCCAGCACCTCGGTCTTGCCCGCCAGATCGGCGTAGCCGGAATAGGCAATGCCACGGCGCTCGGCCCAGTTGCCGACCGCACCGACGTCGATGTTGATGAAGGCACAGACCATGTCGCGATCGTGGCCGAAGCAAACAGCTTCCTTGATGTGCTGGAAAAATTTCAGCTTGTTCTCGATGTAGTTCGGCGCAAACATCGCACCGTTCGAGAGCTTGCCGACATCCTTGGCACGATCGATGATTTTCAGATGGCCATCGTCGTCGAAGAAGCCGGCGTCGCCGGTCATGAAATAACCGTCGGCATTGATCGACTCGGCCGTGGCGTCCGGGCGCTTGTAGTAACCCTTGAGCAGCATCGGGCCCTTGACCAGAATTTCGCCGTTATCGGCAATCTTGAGTTCGACCCCCGGCGCTGCCATGCCCACCGAATCCAGCTTGATCTGGCCATCCGGCTGCAGGCAGACATAGGCACAGGTTTCGGTCTGGCCATAGAGTTGCTTGAGGTTGATGCCGATCGAGCGATAGAAGCGGAAAAGATCCGGCCCGATCGCCGCACCGGCGGTATAGGCAATCCGGATCCGGCTCATGCCGAGCACGTTTTTCAACGGCCCATAAACACACAGCCCACCCAACGCATACAGGAGGCGCTCACCAAAACCTACCGGCTTGCCGTCAAGAATGTCGGCACCGCTGCGGCGCGCGACCTTCATGAAATAGTGGAACATCTTCTGCTTGATCGCGCTGGCATCTTCCATGCGGATCATGACCTGGGTCAGCAGGTTCTCGAAGACACGCGGCGGCGCGAAGTAGTAGGTCGGGCCGATCTCGCGCAGGTCGGTCATCACCGTATCGCCGGATTCCGGACAGTTGATGGTGAAACCGGTGACCAGCGCCTGGCCGAAGGAGAAAAGGTGATCGCCTACCCAGGCCATCGGCAGATAGGAAAGAATATCCTCGGCGTCGGTCAGGCGGTCGAACTCGGCACCACCACGTGCCGATGCGATGAAAGCATTGTGGGTCTGGCAGACGCCCTTCGGCTTGCCGGTGGTGCCCGAGGTGTAGAGCATGACGCTGACGTCATCGGCCGCACCCTTGGCAACTTCCGCCAGAAGAAAATCCGGGTGATTGCGGTTGTGGATCTTGCCCATCGCCATCAGCTCTTCAATATCGTGAATGAAGGGCTGTGTGTAGTGACGCATGCCGCGCGGATCGTCGTACACGATGTGCTCAAGCGTCGGCACCTGATCCTGGATTTCGAGCAGCTTGTCGACCTGTTCCTGATCTTCGGCCAGTGCGAAGCGCACGCCCGCATCCTGTAGCACGAAGAGCATTTCGGCGCCAACCGCATCCTGATACAGCGGCACCGGCACGCCACCGAGGCATTGGACGGCAGTCATCATCATGTAGAGGCGAGGACGGTTGTCGCCGATGATGGCGAGGTTGTCACCCCGCTTGAAACCCATTTCAGCAAGACCGCAAGCCATGGCACTGACGTGGTCGGCCACATCGGCCCAGGTCCACGATTGCCATATACCAAGGTCTTTTTCGCGCATGGCGGCCTTAGCGCCGCGCACCTGAGCGTGATAAAACAGCAGGCGTGGAAAGGTATCCAGCGCCCTGGTAGCCGATTCCGGCATTTTGTCTCCTCCGTTATTGCAGGCTGCCCATTGAGGGGATGCCCATTAATTTTATGCCGCCCTCTCGTATTCCGGGGGTCCCGGGGGCCCGGAAAAGCCCCCTTTGATGCATGGCAGTGTAGCCACACTACAGGACTATAATTGTCGCCGTCCTTACATTTCGTAAAAAATTCATGCCAGCACTTGCCGACGCGTTGCGCGATTCCGCCTGGGGCCGCGAGCTGACCCCGGAAGAATTCGACCGTGCGCTCGCCGGCACCGTTGAGCGTCGCATTGAAACCGGGGCCTTTGTCTGCATGAAGGGCGAGCCTGTGGACCAGTGGATGGGCGTTATCGAAGGCCTGGTAAAGATGGCCAGTTGCTGGGTGACGGGCAAGACAACCACGTTCACCGGGCTGACAACGGGTGGCTGGTTCGGAGAAGGCTCGCTACTCAAGAAGGAAACCCGCAAATACGATGTGATGGCACTGCGCGAATCGCGAATTGCTTACATGAATCGGACGACCTTCCTGTGGCTGATGGATCACAGCATCCCCTTCAACCGCTTCCTGATCACGCAACTGAACGAGCGCCTCGGCCAGTTCATCGGCATGATGGAGCACGAGCGCCTGCTCGACACCGATGCCCGCCTGGCACGCAACCTCGCTGCCATGTTCAATCCGTTGCTGTACCCCGGCGCCGGGCGAGAACTGCAGATTTCGCAGGAAGAGATCGGCTTCCTCGCCGGGCTTTCGCGCCAGCGCGTCAATCAATCCCCGAAGGCCCTGCAGGAAGCCGATCTGCTGCGCCTCGAATACGGCAAGCTCGTCATCCTCGACCTCGACGGGCTGCGCAACTACGGCAGCTAAGCCTGCCTGGTGGACAAAAAAAGCCGGCTATGCGCCGGCGAATACTGCTACGAGGGTGCTACAAACTGGCTTGAAGCAATGAAACAGCAGCTACCGACCCCTGCGGGCCGGCTTCGGGCGTTTCATTGAAGTTCTCCCTTGATGTGCCAGATGGTCTTGGTCCGCACTCCGGTATGGCCCGAGCATGGCTCAGGCACAGCTCCGGCTTTACGACCGACTTCCCGATCTGTGCCGGAAATGGGGCCTGTGCCTTGGAGTCTAGGAGGATCGGGGCGGCATGACTGTCATCCAGCCGACAATCGCACCGTATGGAGAAACTACGTGGAGACTCAGCGTGGAAACACAGCACCGTTCATTGCAAGCCTAAAACACGATTTCAAAGCGTGCGCCAACAATATGCACGGTACTCGCAGAGGCATTGCCACCGGGGTTGCGGATGCGCTGGATATCCGGCTGGATCGCCAGCCATGGCGAGACCTCTACTCGCCACGACAGCTCAAGCGCCTCTTCGGCTCTGGCCGGATCGACCAGTTGCTGGCGATACTTGTTCGCCAGGCGTCCGCGCGTCCAGCCCAAGGCAATGGCATCCTGCGGGCGAGCGGCCAGCGGCCCTCGCCACTTGAACCCGACGTTCCAGCTACGCTCGATGGCGATGGTATCCGGGTCGGCAAAGGTGTAGCGCGCAAAGGCCGTCAGGTTCCGCAAGGGATCGCTCGGCAAACCGAAGAGTGTTCGCTCGGCGAGGACATAGCCCCGTGCGAGCGCCGCTGCCGAGGGTCGCCACCTGCGTCCACTCCTGCAGATCGGCTGGCGCCGGCTGTAACCCCAAAGCCGATCGCGTACTTGCTGGTGCCGCCGTATTTTCATGTATCGCCACCGCCGGCGACAGGCGAGTCAGCCGGATCGGTCGGTTCGAAATCAAAGGTATGGCGCTTCTCGAATGGCATCCACCCGAACTCGGCAATGGCAAAAGAACCATCACCGAACTTGACCGCCGTTGCCTTGGGATGTCGCGGGTCATTGGGAACACCGTCCATCAGCGCCCCCATGCCATACACCGTGCGGTCCGGCGAATACCATTTGGCGCGCAGACCGAACGCGGCATTATTGAAGACCGAGGGCACGTTGGTCAGCGCCAGATCCGCCGGCGTTCCATAGGCAGGATGGAGCAGCATGGATGCGGAATCCATCGCGAAAAATTCGGAGTCGATCGGATAGATGCCGGCCAACACGGAAAAACGGTCGTCGAAGAAACCTCTCTGTATCCAGGCATGGAACAGGCGTGTCGTGGGAACCGGCACCTCGATATTGGAGACCCCCATCAGGCTGCCGGCATGGGCGTTTGAGCCATTGCCCCGATCATCGATCACGTTCAGGTAGGCGACGGTGTCTTGCCAACCGAAAACCTTGTCCAGGTCAGCGCGCAGCTTGAGGTCCGTATGGGTCATGCTGCGAGTTGCCGAACGATCCTTGTTGCGGCCATGGAATACATCGGTTTTCAGGCCGGCTTCCCACTGGAAGCCTCTTTCCCAGGCTGCGGTTCGCGCGCCATCCCAATCACCGGTCAAGGTGGCCGCAGCAAAATCCGGCGCTTCATCGGCCAAGACCCCATGGCTGAAGACCATGAGGAAGGCAACAGCGTAAGGTACGACAGGTCGAAACATCGTCCGCCACCGACAATCAGAATGCCGGCGATTGTATGTCAGCTTCCTGCCGGACCGCCCGTCTGCCAGAGAAATTCATCGCGACGGCAAGGGGGATGCGGACAACGCAGCGAAATTTCTCCCGGACGTCACCGCCACTATTTCGCCAACGGCGTTTTCCCCACCCCGGAATCGATCGAATCGAGAATGCGCCCACCCGGCGCAGCCCCCGCAGCCGGCGGGTCAATCTGCTGCATGCCGCCGCCCATCTTGTCCGGCACCCGTGGCAAACGGCTCCGGCGCAGCGCCTCGAAATCAGGCGCCTGGTCGGTGTAATTCACCTTGCCATCCGTGCCGTAGGTCGGATAAAGCGTGAACGGCACGGTCGTCACCGGGTCCTTTCCCGGCTGGGTAACATGCACCACCAGCCGCTCGGCCGCCGGCGCACCGGTCACCGCCGGCTTGCCCGGATCGAACACTGCACCGGCTGAACGCGGTCCGCCGAAAGCCCGGTCGGCCCCCATCGAACCCCAGGCCGTACCCGGGATCTGGTCAGCCGACATCACGCCGCTCTCCAGCATGCGTGAGCCGCTGCCCCAGTCCTGCCAGCCGGTATCGTGGGTCTTGCGCCACGGCCCGCCATCGACGCTCTCGTAGCGCTGGATGCGGATTTTTGCCCACCAGTCTTCCCATATCTCGTAGTGCAGCCACTCGCCGGCTTCCGCCTGTTGCACAGTGCAGCCGCCGGAGGGCAGGTACTGCAGGCGCTCCATGACTGCCTGATGCACGACCCCCTTGTCCTCGGCCTTGTCGACGTCGACGCTGACCAGCAGCTTGCCGTCCGGACGGTACTGCCCACCAACCTTGATTGCCGTACCCGTCGGCGCATCGGCGAAGGTCTGCTTGTCCTTGATCGGGTCATCCGCCAGCGCCGGCTTGTCGCCACCCGGCGAAGCGCCAGGGAAGGGGCTGCTGCCACCAACGCCACCGCCGCCGCCACCGAGATTTCCGCGACCGCCAAGGAACCCCCCGAGAAAGCCGAGTACCGCCTTGCCAGTTTCCGCTGCCTTCTGTTCGCCGCCATAGCCATACTTCTCGCGCGGTCCGATGGTAATCGGCTTGGCGGGCGGGAACGTGCAGGCCCCACCGCCCGTCGGCGCCAGCCGGGCATCCTTCTGCCCATCTCCCGCCTGTGGTGTGCCGGCAGCACCGGAAGTGGCCACCGTACCGCGCGGCTCCGGGTTTGGCTGCGTGCAATTCCGGTTGCAGGCTTCAAGCTGACGACGGACGACATCGATGCCACGCTCAAGACCTTCGACCTTCTCCGCCTGACGGCGAATCATCGCCTCGGTTTGCGCGACCAGAACCGCCTTGGCACGCACCACCTCAGGATCGTCCGGGACCCGGCGATCCATTCCCTGCCCGGCCGTGGCCTCGGTGTAGTCCTTGCGCATGCGGTCGAGGAGCGCGCTTTCGCGTTGCCACTCGGCCTGCTGCTCGGTCAGCCGACGCTCTTGCGCAGCACAGTCCGGGCAGGCTGCGGGCGTCGGTGCCGCAGCCGGCGGCACGCGGCGTGATTCCTGCTCATTCCGCGCGTTAAGCTCGTTCGCCGCATCAACCGAATCGAGAATGCGCGTCGACGGCGCCGGATCGATCTGCTGCAGGCCACCGCCCTTGTCAGACAAAGGCTTGACGGGTCCGACCTTGCTGTCCTTGAGCGGAGGATCGCCGTCCTTGACGACGGCAGAGGACGAAGTCGATTTCCCTTCCTTCACCGGCGCCCCGTCCTTGAGTGACTGCCGCCTGACATCCTTGCCGCCATCCGCCTTTTCAGACTTGTCGCTCAACCTGGATTTGCGGCCATCCGCATCTCCGGACAAGGTGGTATACCGCTGCGCATCCTGCGCGCTGCCGCCGTCGCGCACCTGGTTGGTGAAGTAGGTGTCGATCCGGCTGGCATCGACACCGGACATGTCCCGTATCTGCTTGCGGCACCCCTTCACGCATTCCTTGAGCCGCTCCAGCAATTCCCGCGCACGCGCGGCCAGAGCTTCTGCCTCTGCCGTGATCCGGTCGATCCGTCCCTGCACTTCAGCGCTCCGGGCTTTCGTTTCGGCAAGCTGACGCTCATCACGCCGGAGGTTGCTCGCCGACATTTTGCGGTTTGCCCGCGATTCATCGAGATTGCTTTGGGCTTGAGCCTCATTGCGCGCAGCCTCGGCCAACTCGCCACGGCGCAGCGTATCCGCCTCCGCATATTTGTTGCGCGACCCGGCCAGGGCATTGGCATAGGCCTCGAAGATCCCCGAGCACAGATTTCGGCAATGCAGATCGGCCATATTCCAGCCTTCGGGCAAGGGCGGCGGGGCAGGCGGCGCGGGGGGAGATGGCGGCGCTTCATCCGGTGCTGATGCCCCCAAGCCAAGAGCACCTTTCAGGCGGTTGACGGTTTTCCATTCCTCGGCAGGCGGATCGGTGAGCCAACCGACCTTGGTGCAGGCAATTTCCAGCTTGCGGGCAAATTCCTGGGTCCTGGCAATGAGCTCGTCAAGGCGTGCGATTTCGGCATCGTCGGCGCCCTGCGCTCTGGCCCGTTCGCCGCTGATCACCAGATTGCGGAAGTGGGAACGCAACTGGATCAGCCAGAGGCTGCAGGTGATCTTTCCGGAGTTGAGGGCCAGGTCGCCAAGCGCACCCGTGATTCCCCGGCCCGCATCGGCACCCCGCTGGCCGCCAATGGCTGCAGCACTTGCCGCGTTGTAGAGGGCATCGCCGGCGCTTTGTACCTCTTCGTCCAGGCCCATCTCGGACAGGGACTCGCCGACCAGACCTGCGCGGACTTCACCGACGCCCAGAACGAGAACCGCCCCCGAGAACAACAATGCGCGAAACAGAGTCAGGGCATTGGACATGGCACCCTCCTTTTTGCTCTTGTTTTTCCGGCGCAATGGCCCACACCTGACGCACGTCGGTTTAGGGAAGCATAGGAAATCCGGTTTCACATTTCAAATCGGCCCGGCAGGCGTTCACGCAAAAAAACGGCCGGCCAAACGTACGTCTGGCCGGCCAACACTTGCTAACGAGGAAATACAACTGCTTGTTACATGCTGCGGCGGTACTGCCCGCCCACTTCGTAAAGCGCCGAGGTGATCTGGCCGAGCGAGCAGACGCGTACGGCATCGACCAGCACGGCGAAGACGTTGCCGTCCTCGATCACCGTCTGCCGCAGCTTGTCGAGCATGGCGCCCGATTCGGCGGAATTACGTTGCTGGAAGTCGCGCAGGCGCGTGATCTGCGACTGCTTTTCTTCCTCGGTCGAGCGCGCCAGTTCGATCTCGACCTGCGCGTCGCCCTTCGGGTTGCGAAAGGTGTTCACGCCGATGATCGGGTAGGAGCCGTCGTGCTTCTTGTGCTCGTAGGTGAGCGACTCTTCCTGGATCTTGCCGCGCTGGTAGCCGGTTTCCATCGCGCCGAGGACGCCACCGCGCGAAGCAATGGCTTCGAACTCCTTGAGCACGGCTTCCTCGACCAGATCGGTCAGCTCGTCGAAGATGAAGGCGCCCTGGTTCGGGTTCTCGTTCTTCGACACGCCCCACTCGCGGTTGATGACCAGCTGGATGGCCATCGCGCGGCGCACCGATTCGTCGGTCGGCGTGGTGATCGCTTCGTCGTAGGCGTTGGTGTGCAGGCTGTTGCAGTTGTCGTAGATGGCGATCAGCGCCTGCAGCGTGGTGCGGATGTCGTTGAAGTCCATCTCCTGCGCGTGCAGCGAACGGCCGGAGGTCTGGATGTGGTACTTCAGCTTCTGCGAGCGCTCGTTGGCGCCGTACTTGTTCTTCATCGCCACCGCCCAGATGCGGCGGGCGACGCGGCCGATCACCGAGTATTCGGGGTCCATGCCGTTGGAGAAGAAGAACGACAGGTTCGGCGCGAAGTCGTCGATGTGCATGCCGCGCGCCAGATAGGCTTCGACATAGGTGAAGCCGTTGGCCAGCGTGAACGCCAGTTGCGAGATCGGGTTCGCCCCGGCCTCGGCGATGTGGTAGCCGGAGATCGACACCGAGTAGAAGTTCTGCACCTGGTGGTGCACGAAGAATTCCTGGATGTCGCCCATCATCTTCAGCGCGAATTCGGTCGAGAAGATGCAGGTGTTCTGGCCCTGGTCTTCCTTCAGGATGTCGGCCTGCACCGTGCCCCGCACGTTGGACAGCGCCCACTCGCGGATCTTCTGCGCTTCGTCCTCGGTCGGTTCGCGGCCGTTGTCGGCCTTGAACTTGGTCAGCTGCTGGTCGATGGCGGTATTGAAGAAGCAGGCGAGGATGATCGGCGCCGGGCCGTTGATGGTCATCGACACCGAGGTCGTCGGGTTGACCAGATCGAAGCCGTCGTAGAGCACCTTCATGTCGTCGAGGGTGGCGATCGAGACGCCGGAGTTGCCGATCTTGCCGTAGATGTCCGGGCGCTCGTCGGGGTCGCAGCCGTACAGCGTGACCGAGTCGAAGGCCGTCGACAGGCGCTTGGCCGGCATGCCTTCGGAAACGCGCTTGAAGCGGCGGTTGGTGCGGAAGGCGTCGCCCTCGCCGGCGAACATGCGGGTCGGGTCCTCGTTCTCGCGCTTGAAGGCGAAGACGCCGGCGGTGAAGGGGAAGGAGCCGGGGACGTTTTCCTTCATCAGGAAGCGCAGCACCTCGCCGTCGTCGGCGAACTTGGGCAGGATCACCTTGCGGATCTTGGTGCCGGACAGCGACTCGGTGACCAGCTGGGTGCGGATTTCCTTGTCGCGGATCTTCACCACGTACTCGTCGCCGCTGTAGGCCTTGACCGTGTCCGGCCACATGTCGAGCAGCTTCTTGGCCTTCGGGTCGAGCTCGCCATCCTTCCACGAGATCAACTCGTCAAAATCTTTCGCATTCTTTCCGCAACCGTCAAAGATGGCCTTCGACATGCGCAACGCCTGCCGCTCGCGAGCGAGGCCGGCCTGCTGCTCGGCGTGCTGGTGATACGAACGCACGGTTTCGGCAATCTCGGCGAGGTAGCGCACACGCTGCGTCGGCACGATGGCGCGCGAGCCGGAGGAATGCTTGACGGTGACCAGCGGCAGCTTGCCCGACGAGAGTTTGAGACCGAACTCGCCGAGCTTGGGCACCAACGCCTGATACAGCGCCGTCACACCGTCGTCGTTGAAGCGGGCGGCCTGCGTGCCGAACACTGGCATATCATCGGTCGGCGTCGTGAAGGCTTCGCGGTTGCGCTGGTACTGCTTGCGCACGTCGCGCAGCGCATCCTCGGCGCCCTTGCGGTCGAACTTGTTGATGGCGACGAAGTCGGCGAAGTCGAGCATGTCGATCTTCTCCAGCTGCGAAGCCGCGCCGAACTCCGGGGTCATGACGTAGAGCGAGCTGTCGACAAACGGCACGATGGCCGCATTGCCCTGACCGATGCCTGAGGTCTCGACGATGACCAGATCGAAGCCGGAGAGCTTGCAGGCGGCGATCACTTCCGGCAGCGCCGCCGAGATTTCGGAGCCGGTGTCGCGCGTGGCCAGCGAACGCATGTAGATGTTCGGATGCTCGATCGCGTTCATGCGGATGCGGTCGCCAAGCAGCGCACCACCGGTGCGCTTGCGCGAGGGGTCGATGGAGACGATGGCGATCTTCAGCGTGTCGCCCTGGTCGAGGCGGAAGCGGCGCACCAGTTCGTCGGTCAGCGAGGACTTGCCGGCGCCGCCGGTGCCGGTGATGCCGAGCACGGGGATTTCGGTCGCGGCGGCTGCGGCGAGGATTTCCTTCTTCAGCTTGTCGTCGTAAACGCCGTTTTCCAGACCAGTGATGATCTGCGCCAGTTGGCGACGCTCTCCGGAGCGCAACGCATCCAGCACCTTGGCCGCAGCCGGCACGCACGGGCCGAGGTCGAGGTCGCACTGCGAAACGATGTCGTTGATCATGCCCTGCAGGCCCATCGCCTGGCCGTCTTCCGGCGAGTAGATGCGGTTCACGCCGTAGGCCTGCAGCTCCTTGATCTCGGACGGCACAATGACGCCGCCGCCACCACCGAAGACCTTGATGTTGCCGCCGCCACCGCCTTTCAACAGGTCGATCATGTACTTGAAGAACTCGACGTGGCCGCCCTGGTAGGAGGTGATGGCGATGCCCTGCACGTCCTCCTGCAGCGCGGCGTTGACGATTTCCTGCACCGAGCGGTTGTGGCCGAGGTGGATGACCTCGGCACCGGTCGATTGCAGGATGCGGCGCATGATGTTGATCGAGGCATCGTGGCCGTCGAACAGCGAGGCGGCGGTGACGAAGCGCACCTTGTTCGCGGGCTTGTACGGGGAAATTTTCTTGGCAACGGAGAGGTCGGTCATGGCGGAAACCCCAAAAGGCAGACTGGATCGCGCCATCGTACGCTTGCCAGCAAGCCGTCACCAGTGCGAAAAAAACCTATAATCGTGCAAATTGCGCCAAATTTCAGAATCGCAAAAACACCCCGGAGCCCTCTGTTATGGCGGAAGTCGAAAAAAACATTGCAAAATCCGCCACAGTAACCAGCCCACGCGGCACGGTTGCACCCGCCTTCGTCAGCGGCATGCTGGCCGGCGCCCGCCATGCCGGCCACGACCCGGTGCAGCTCCTCGCTGCGGTCGGCATCGACCCCCGCTGCCTTGCCCCCAACGGCCCGCGCGTCCCGCTCAATGACTATGCCGCGCTCTACAACCACCTCAATCGCGTCCTAGACGACGAGGCTTTCGGCCTTTTCGCCACCCCGATGCGCGTCGGCTGCTTCGAGTTTCTTTGCCGGGCGGCGATCACCGCACCGCATCTGGAAGAAGCGCTGGCGCGCAGCATCCGCTTCCTGCGTGCGGTCCTTCCGGAGATGGCGATCCGCATCCGCCGCGAGGGCGATAGCGCCATACTGGAAATTGCCGAACGGCAGCCGCTAGCGATCGACCGCGTTTTTTCCTACGAGTGGCTGCTGCGTCTGCTGCACGGCCTGGCCTGCTGGCTGGTCGGGCGCGGCATCGCCCTCGATGCTGTCGACTTTCCCTACCCGCGCCCGGCGCATGCCGATGACTACGCGCTGATCTACACCGCCAACAGCCAGTTCGACGCCCCCTGGCTCAGCGCCAGAATCGCCGCCAACCTGCTCGAACTTCCCGTCTGCCGCGACGAACCTGCACTGCAGCACTTCCTCGACGGCGCTCCGGGCAAGCTGACCATGCTTTACCGGCGCGACCGCGAGCTGGTTCAGCGTGTACGCGACCATCTGCGCAACGCCCTGCCGGAGCTGCCCGAATTCCACGAAACCGCCGAGGCACTGCAGATATCGCCGCGCACGCTCAACCGCCGGCTGGAAGATGAAGGCTCAAGTTTCCGCGCCATCAAGGATGCGCTGCGCCGCGACATCGCGCTCGCCCGCATCACGAAAACGCAACAACCGGTCGCTGCAATCGCTGCAGAACTGGGCTTTTCCGACCCTTCGGCCTTCTTCCGCGCCTTTGTCGGCTGGACCGGAATATCCCCCAGTGCCTATCGGCGCCGCTTGCGCGGCTGAATCGCCCCGCAAGCGGCGCAAAAATAGTGCTTGTGCTAATACGGGTATGCACGCATACTCCGAGTGCGAGTTTTTTCAAGCAATGCAAAAGCGGCTAAACGCCGTGCCTCGTTTCAACGGTACACCTGTTCGGCAGCTCATCCGTCTTGATTCTCGTTTTCCCGGGCAATTGCCCGATTTTTATTGTTTTAAGTTAGGAAGCTATCAACATGGCAACTGGTACCGTTAAGTGGTTCAACGACGCTAAAGGTTTTGGTTTTATCACCCCGTCCGACGGTGGTGAAGATCTGTTCGCGCACTTCTCCGCGATTCAAGGCAACGGCTTCAAGTCGCTGCAAGAGAACCAAAAGGTCACGTTCGACATCGTGACCGGCCCGAAGGGCAAGCAGGCCGCTAACATCCGTCCTGAGTAAGCCTTACGGCCTACGTCAAAAAGCCCGGTTCGCCGGGCTTTTTTGTTTTCGGCACCGCCTTTCTGGCGGCGCCCGCCGCTCTGGCACCAGACATCGCTTGCATCACCCCCGCACTGTCCATGACAATCGACTCTCCCGCCGATCAATGACAAGGCCGCCGTGCGCACAGATCACGCCCACCAACTGACCGAGAAAGCCGCCCACGGAGAACTCGCCGGCAAGGCCGAGCTGCTTGGTCTGCTGGCCAGCGTCAGCCAGGAGTTTGTCGCCTCGCCGGTCATGGGCGAAACACTGGCCAACGCCACACAAAAGATTCTCGACTACATGGACACCGAAGCCGTGTCCATTTTTCTGCTCGATGCCAGCCAGCAGCACCTGACCTGTGTCGCCTGTGCCGGCCCGGTGTCGATCGAAGGACTGACCATCGGTGCCACGCAGGGCATTGTCGGCCGCGCGGTAGCTTCCGGCAGCGTGCAGATGGTGCGCGATACGGCCTCCGACACTGACTTCTCCGGCGCGGTCGATGAGATCACCGGCTTCCGTACGCGCTCGATCCTGTGTGCGCCGCTGACCCTCAAGTCGCGCAGCCTCGGTGCGCTGGAAGTCATCAACAAGCGCTCCGGCGACGGGCTGTTCAGCGACGACGACAAGCAGCTGCTGCAGGCCTTGGCCGGCATGGTATCGCTGGC
Organism: Candidatus Proximibacter danicus; assembly: GCA_016710885.1. Lineage (GTDB taxonomy): Bacteria > Pseudomonadota > Gammaproteobacteria > Burkholderiales > Rhodocyclaceae > Proximibacter > Proximibacter danicus. The sequence goes on along the minus strand of JADJUC010000003.1, from coordinate 112,229 downwards.
CATCAGCAACGCCCAGATGACTGAAGCGCTGGTTGAGCAGGAGCGCATCCGCCGCGAACTTGACCTGGCGCGCGAGATCCAGCGCAGCCTGCTACCGGCGGATGGAGACGCGAACTTTCCGGTATGCGGCCTCAACTACCCTGCAAGTGAGGTTTCCGGCGACTTCTACGACTTCTTCGTCTTGCCGGACGGGCACATCGTCTGGGGGCTGGGCGATGTTTCGGGCAAGGGAATGAACGCCGCCATGCTCATGGCCAAAACCATCAGCCTCTTCCGCTGTCTCGGCAAAACCATGCCGGACATGGCGCAACTGCTCACCCGGCTCAATGACGAGATCGTCGAAACCGCCAGCCACGGCATGTTCGTCACCATGGTGGCCGGCGTTCTCGATCCATCAAGCGGCGAGGTGCGTTTTGCCAACGCCGGCCATCAGCCGCCGCTGTACCGCGATGTCGATGGTGCCTACCGCGAGATAGAGGCCGAATGCCCGCCGCTGGGGATACTGCCCGAGGTCTGCTATGTCGAACAGACGCTACAGCTCGACGCCGGGCGACTGTTCGTTTTTACCGACGGGGTGACCGAAGGACGCACCGCCGATGGCGAGATGCTGGGCCTTCCCGGCCTGCTGGCCCTGCTCGACGAAAATGCCGGCGAACCGGCAGCGATACAGCTTTCCCGCGTTGCCAGCCTGCTCAACCGCCCCGGCACGCGGCTGTTTGACGACCTGACCATGCTGGCGGTCGGCTGATTCAATAACTCGATGACTCGCTGATTGGCTGACTTTGCGATGACCACCCTTCTCGCCTGCAACTACCCGGCCAACACGGAAACCCTGGCGACCGTGCGTAGCGCGGTGCTTGAGGCGGCGACACGTGCCGGCGCCAGTACCGACGGTGCCAACGACATTGTTCTGGCAGTCAACGAAGCCTGCATGAACGTCATCCAGCACGGTTACCGCTTTGCACCAGACAAGGTTTTTCGCATTGAGCTGAGCACCGCTGACGACACGCTGGAAATCCTCCTTTGTGACAACGGCGAGGCGGTCAGCGAACGACAGCTGAAGCCGCGCGCGCTGGACGATCTCCGCCCCGGCGGGCTGGGGGTGCACTTCATCCGTGCGCTGACCGATACAATGGCCTACCTGCCGCCGGACGAAACCTGGCGCAACCGGCTGCAAATGAGAAAACGTGTCGGCTTGCTGGCGGCACGCCAATAACAGGGGATAGCATCCGTGGAAATCAGCATCAGGGAAGTGGCGCCGTTCCGTATCGTCAGCCTCTCCGGCGATGTCGACCTGCATTCCTCGCCGCAGGCCCGACAGGCAATACTCGATGCCATCAAGCAGAAATTGCCGCTGCTGGTCGAACTGGAAGCGGTCCGCTACATGGACAGTTCCGGCGTCGCCAGTCTGGTCGAGGGCTATCAGGCCGCGCGCAAGCAGGGCACCGAATTCGGCCTGGCCGCTGTCGCCACCCCGGTGATGAACGTCCTCAAGCTGGCCCGGCTCGACCGGGTTTTCCCGATCCACGCCTCGGTCGAAGCCCGCCTCACCCGTGACGCCTGAGGCGCCCAACTCCCTCCTCGCTTTCGTGGCCGGCATCGGCCAGCGCGCCGTCGGCGCCGTGCGTGAAGTCGGCTACTTGTCAGCGCTGCTGTTCGAGGCCTTCTACTGGCTGCTCATGGGCCATCGCCGCCGACAGCCGGTGCGCCTGCGCGCCATCTTCAAGGAAGCCGTCGGCGTTGGCGTCAACGCCATCCCCATCGTCGGACTGGCGTCGTTCGCCACCGGCATGATGCTGGCTATCCAGGGCATCTACTCGCTGCGCACCTTCGGCGCCGAGGACCAGGTAGTGCTCGGCATCGCGCTCTCCGTCACCCGTGAATTCGCGCCGCTGATCACCGGCATCTTTGTCGCCGGCCGCTCCGGTTCGGCCATCGCCGCACGCATCGGCACCATGCAGATTTCGCAGGAGATCGACGCGCTGCGCGTGATCGGCATCAACCCGGTGCGCTACCTCGTCGCCCCGCTGCTCGCCGCCATGCTGCTGACGCTGCCGGCGCTGACCATCATGTCCGACCTGCTGGCGCTGCTCGGCGGCGCGCTCTACTGCGCCGGCGAACTCTCGCTTCCGCCGGCCATCTTCTTCAGCCGCGTCTTCGAAGCGCTGGTGATCGACGACGTGCTGCAGGGCGTGGCCAAGAGTCTCGTGTTCGCCGTGGTCATCACCTTGATCGGCTGCGGCAACGGTTTTGGCGTCACCGCCGGCGCAGAGGGCGTCGGCCGGGCCACGACGCGCGCAGTGGTGCTCGGCAGCATCGGCATCATTCTGGCCGATATGGTCTTCACTTTCCTGACCAGTCGTTGATATGAGCTCCCACGCCATCGAGGTCTGCGATCTCGTCACCCACTACGGCCCGCGGAAGATCCTCGACGAGATCAACTTCACCGCCGCACAGGGCGAGATCATGGTCATCATGGGCGGCAGCGGTTCGGGCAAGAGCACGCTCTTGCGCCACCTGCTCGGCCTGCACCAGCCGACCTCGGGCAGCATCAAGCTGCTCGGCAAGGACATCACAAAGATGAGCGCCGACGAGATGTTCGATCTGCGCAAGAACATGGGGGTCGCCTTTCAGGGCGGCGCGTTGTTCAACTCGATGACCGTCGGCGAAAACGTCGAACTGCCGCTGCGCGAACACACCAAACTCGACGACGCGACCATCAAGATCATGAGCCGCATGAAGCTGGAGGTGGTCAACCTCGCCGGCTTTGAGGACCTGATGCCCTCCGAGCTTTCCGGCGGCATGATCAAGCGCGCCGCGCTGGCCCGCGCCATCGTCATGGACCCGAAGCTGCTGTTCTTCGACGAGCCATCGGCCGGCCTCGACCCGGTAGCCTCCGCCGAACTCGACGACCTCATTCTCACCCTGCGCGACGCGATGAACATGACCATTGTCGTCGTCACGCACGAACTGGAGAGCGCCTTCAAGATCGCCGACAGCATCACCGTTCTCGATCAAGGCCGCATCCTCATGTCCGACCGCACGCCTGCCGTGCGTGCCAGCACGCATCCGCGCATCCGCGCGTTGCTTGACCGCACGCCGCGCAGCGACGTGCTCGACGCCGATGAATACATGGAACGACTGACCCGGGAGGTTTCCTGACCGTGAAACGAGACAACATCAATTACCTGGCCGTCGGCAGCTTCGTGCTGCTGATGGGCGCCGTCCTGCTCTACGGGCTGTACCGGATCACCGGCCACTCCGGCAAGGGCACGCTGTATGTCACGCACTTCGCCAACGTCGCCGGCATCAAGACAGGCTCGGTGGTGACCTTCGAAGGCTACGAGGTTGGCAACGTCGCGCTGATCGAACCGGTTGCACATGAGAACCGAACGCGCTACCGCATCAGCCTGAACATCAACAAGCCGGTGCGCATCGTCGCCGACAGCCGCGCATTGATCGCCACCCCGGGGCTGCTCAGCGCACCGCTGGTCGAGATCAAGGAAGGTGAGAGCCGCGAGCTGCTGGCCGCCGGCGGCGAAATCCGCGGCATCTCGGGCAGCAACCTGATGGAGTCGATGGCAGCACTGGCCAGCCAGCTCGGCGAGATCACCGAAACCGGCCTCAAGCCGCTGCTGACGCAGATCAGCAAGCGCGTGGATACGCTGGGCAGCAGCATGGAGAAGAACCTGCCGCCGGCCATGGAAGACATGCGCAGCACGCTGGCCCGGATAAACAACACCGCCAAGCGCGTCGAAAGCCTGTTCAGCGACGAGAACCTCAAGCGCATGCAAGGCACCATGGGCAATGCCGACGAAGCCTCGGCCAGCGCACTCAAGCTCTCGCGCGAACTGCATGCGGTAACGCAGGAAGTGAGCGGTCTGGTCAAGGATTCGCGCGGCATCGTCAACAGCACCGGCAAGGAACTCGAATCCTCGCTGCGCCGCGCCGACGCGGTGCTCTACCAGCTCGAATCGACCGGCCGCCACCTCAACGAATTCAGCCGCCAGGTACGCGAGAACCCCTCAGCCCTGATCAACAGCCGACCGCCGGTCGACACCGCCGGAGACCAGAAATGAGCCGGAAATTTTTCCTCACCCCCGTCCACCTCGTTCCCGCCCTGCTGCTTATCTTCACTCTCGCCGGCTGCGGCAGCGTACCGCCGGCGCCGGCCGACAACTTCTACCGCCTACAGACGCCCGCCGCATCGGCAACGAATCTGTCGGTCGCCGTCGAGATTCGCCGGGTTCAGGCCGACAGCCTCTATGCCGAACGCCCCATCGTCTATAGCGAAGCGGGCAACCTGCGGCAGCTACGCCAGTACCACTACCACCTGTGGCTCTACCCACCAGCCCAGATGCTGCGCGATGCTTTGCGCTCTCAGTTGCCGACACCGGCCACGGCCAGCGGCAAGACCGTGACGCTGGACGCCCGCATCGTCGCCTTCGACCGGGTCGTCAGCGGCAGTAACAGCAGCGCACAAGCGGCACTTGAAGTGACCGTCACTTCCGGCAACCAGACGCTGATCGAGAAACGCTACCAGGCCGAACAGGCCAGCAGCGACGCAACGCTGACAGCCTTCGTCGTGGCAATGGAAGGCGCGCTGGGGCGCATCTATGCGGAAGTTGCGCGGGATATGGCAGAGAAGGCGGCGCGGTAGGTTAATTGTGACGAAGGCGCTTGACGGGCCGTTATCGGCCAACTGCGGACGCTCCCCTATCCCCGCGAGCAGTCATCTGGACGACCGCAAGGATCCGAAACCTGCCGGAAAGCCTACACCTGTAACTCGTCCTAGCCCGTTGCGTGGCTGGAATGGGTGTCCGTTATTGCGAAGGTTGCCAACGTTGATGTTATGTGGTGCCAGAATGGTTGCTTGTATCAATGGAAATCACAGAAAATGGAATAAATCGTAAACTAAGCAAACATCATAAACCTTGTTTTTCCTTCTCCAAGTTCGGATTTGCAGCGTGCCGATGCGCTCCCTGAACGTGTGATGCCGTCTTGCCGCTCGGCAAAATCGGTTGAGACAACCCGTTAAGAATGCCGCAGTGGGCAGAATCCCGCGCCTCGCCACACTGCTCTCGCAAGTCTTGTAGTTGTCTTTCCAGCTCCTGAAGTTCTTGCATCCGTTTGTTGACGTGCCCAATGTGTCGGTCAAGCAGGCTATTCACATCCGTGCAGTTCTCCTGTGGCGACTCCTTGAAGTGTAGCAAGACCCGGATCTCATCCAACGTCATGTCCAAACTGCGACATCGCCGAATAAAGGACAGTCGCTGGACATGGGTTTCCCCATAGATGCGGTAGTTGCCTTCGCTCCGGGCCGGTACGGGCAGTAGCCCATCACGCTCGTAATAGCGGATCGTGTCCACATTCGTTCCGGCAAGGCGGGCCAGTTCGCCGATTTTCACCTTCGCCTCCTGACGATCAAACGGATCGAGCCGGTTGGAGCATGATGATCGCCATACCGGCCAGCGAGACCGCACTGCCGACAAGATCCCATCGGGTCGGCACAACGCCATCGATCCGCCATAGCCAGATCAGGGCAATCGCCACGTAGACACCGCCGTAGGCGGCGTAGGTTCGCCCGGCGGCGCCTGGGTGCAAGGTCAGCAGCCAGGCAAACAGCCCCAAGGAAACAGCGGCGGGGATCAAGAGCCAAACTGGACGCTGCTGGGTCAGCACCAGCCACGGTAGATAGCAGCCGAGAATTTCGGCCAACGCGGTTACGGCGAACAATCCCAGAACTTTGACGAACTCAAGCATTGCTTTGGCTCCGATTATTTTCTTTATTGTAATCGCTTGACTCTGGAGCGACTCAAGGGTTTCTAATGTGCGAAACAAGGAGAACGCCAGGAGTCTTGATCCCAACCCGAAGCCCCTTCGAGAAACCGCCCTTAGCGGCTGTGCGGGCGGCTGTTCCGCAGCAGTGGCCACCGCCGCAGAAATCCCGGCAACCTCCAATCCTCCTCAAAGCGATGGTGTGCCCGTCTTCGTGATTCCAACCATGGACTGCCCGAACGAAGAGAATGATATCCGTCGTGCGGTGGCCGGTATCGAAGGCATCCGCTCCTTGCATTTTCAACTCTCGGCACGCACCGTTTCGATCGATGCGACGACAGATGCCCTCGATGCAGCCTTGGCCGCTATCCGCAAGGTGGGGTTTAGCCCCAAAGCGGTCTCGCCAGATCAGGCGGCAACGAAAAACGCCGGCGGCAGTGAGCTATGGCGAAGTGTTCTGGCGCTGGGACTGGCCGTCGGCGCGGAAGCGCTGGATTTTTTCGCGCCCGACACATTGCCTTTCAAGGGCTCGGGTATGGCATTGGCCGTCGTCGCCATCTTGCTGTCTGGCATTTCTACCTATAGCAAAGGCGTGGCGGCATTGCGGCGCGGGCAGTTGAACATGAACGCGCTGATGGGCGTGGCCGTAACCGGTGCCTTCCTGATTGGACAGTGGCCCGAGGCGGCGATGGTCATGGCCTTGTATGCCATTGCCGAACTGATCGAGGCCCGCTCCGTGGATCGGGCGCGTAACGCCATCAAGGGCCTGCTCGACTTGACGCCGGAGACGGCGGAAGTTCGGCAGGCTGATGGCACGTGGCTGGAAGTACCGGCCGCAGCGGTAACGCTGGAGGCCTGCGTTCGGGTCAAACCCGGCGCCCGGATACCGCTCGATGGTCAGGTGACGGCAGGAAGCAGTGCGGTCAATCAGGCGCCGGTTACCGGCGAAAGCATCCCGATTGACAAGGTGGCGGGCGACCCGGTATTCGCCGGTACGATCAACGAAACCGGCATCCTGGAGTTCCGTGTGACGGCCGCTGCCGACAACACCACGCTGGCCCGCATCATTCACGCGGTCGAACAGGCGCAGGGGACGCAAGCACCGACGCAACGCTTCGTTGATCGCTTTGCCGCAATCTACACCCCGACCGTGTTCGCCATCGCGGTTGCCGTGGCTGTTCTGACGCCCTTGCTCCTCGGCTGGACCTGGACGCAGGCGCTCTACAAGGCTCTGGTGCTGCTGGTGATCGCTTGCCCCTGCGCGCTGGTGCTCGCCACGCCGGTGACAGTCGTCAGCGGGCTGGCAGCAGCGGCTCGACGCGGCATCCTGATCAAGGGTGGTGTCTATCTTGAGGAGGCCCGCAAACTGCGCGTCATTGCCCTCGACAAGACCGGGACCATTACCGAAGGCAAACCCCGTCTGGTCGCCACAGAAATACTTCCCTCGACGGTCCCCGAATCCCAGGTTCTCGCCTGGGCGGCCAGCCTGGCCGGGCACTCGGACCATCCGGTCTCGAAAGCGATTGCAACCGGTCTCAAGCTTCCGGAAAATGGCTTGACCGATTTCGTCGCCCTTGCCGGACGGGGCGTTGAAGCACGGGCTGACGGCCAACTGCTGATCCTCGGCAATCATCGCCTGATTGAGGAACGCGCTCTTTGTAGCGCCGAGATTGAGGCTCGCCTTCAGGTGCACGAGACGCAAGGCCGGACGGTGACCATGCTGGCGACGGAACAGCAGGTGCTGGCAATCTTTGCGGTGGCTGACACCATCAAGGAAAGTTCGTGCGAGGCGGTGGCCGAACTGCACCGTCTCGGTGTCGTCTCGGTCATGCTGACCGGCGACAATGTGGCGACGGCCGCCAGCATCGCCAAGGAGGCCGGCATCGACGACGCCCGGGGCAATCTTCTCCCAGAGGACAAACTGGCGGCCATCGAAGATTTGCAACGTCGCTATGGCCCGACCGCGATGACCGGCGACGGCATCAACGACGCGCCAGCGCTGGCCCGTGCCGACATCGGCGTGGCCATGGGCGCGGCGGGCACGGACACGGCGATGGAAGCGGCCGACGTGGTGATCATGAACGACGACCTGCGGCGCATTCCAGAGACCATTCGCCTGTCCCGGCGCACACATGCGGTGCTCTGGCAGAATATCGGGCTGGCCCTGGGGATCAAGGCGATTTTTCTCGGGCTCGCCATTTTTGGCAATGCGACCATGTGGATGGCGGTGTTCGCCGACATGGGCGCAAGTCTGCTGGTGGTGGCCAACGGTTTGAGACTTCTCGGAGGACGGAAATGAGCATCGACATCGTCAAGGCAACCAACGCAGCCCCCACTCCGGCACAGCTCGCACTCTGGTTGCAGTCGACCACGCTGCTCGATTTTTCAAGCTCATCAATTCGGAAGCTGATCGAAACTCGCAGCTGGATGCGGTTACCGCCAAAGGAACGACTCGGTGCCGCCTACGCTTTCGTACGCGACGAAATCGCCTTCGGATACAACGCTTCCGATGATCTGCATGCCTCGCAGGTACTGGCCGACGGAATCGGTCAATGCAATACCAAGGGCACGTTGCTGATGGCCTTGTTTCGGGCCATGGGCATCCCCTGCCGGCTGCACGGTTTCACCATCGACAAACGCCTGCAGAAAGGGGCTGTGACCGGCATCGCCTACGTGCTGGCGCCGCAAAGCATCATCCACAGCTGGATCGAGGCGTGGCTCGATGATCGCTGGTTCCGTCTGGAGGGCTTCATCCTTGACTATCGCTACCTGAATGCGTTGCAGCGCCGTTTCTCGGCGTGTCAGGGGCCATTCGTCGGATACGGGGCGGCCACGCCGGATTTACAGAACGCCCCGATTGAATGGCGTGCTTGCGACACCTTCATCCAGAAGGAAGGCATCAACCGGGATTACGGATTTTTCGATGCCCCCGACGATTTCTATGCGCGCCATGGCGTCAATCTCTCGGGGCCGAAACGCTGGTTGTTCCAGAACGTCGTTCGTCACCAAATGAATCGCAACGTCGACCGCATTCGTGGCGAAGCTGCCGGGCTCCGGCTTGACGCAGTTGTCGGAAACTGAGCTACAATCCGCACCCATGCGCCGCTGGCTTCCCATCCTCATTCTCGTTTTCCTGCCGTTCCAGTTCACCTGGGCAGCGGTGGCCGGCTATTGCCAGCACGAGACCGGGGCGGCCGCGCAGCACTTCGGCCATCATGATCACCAGCATCAGGCCGACGCCGATCACGTCGGCGCGCCAGACGCTAAAACCCTTGGCGGCGGCATCGACAGTGATTGCGCAACCTGCCATGCAGGTTGCTGTGCCGCGATCTTTAATGTCGTCAATTTGCCGGCTTCCGCCACCGCGTCTTTTGCGATTCCCTGGCGCCCTGGCCGTCTCGCCGCGCCGCCTCTCGCGCACCCCGAGCGCCCCAACTGGTCCGTCCTCGCCTGATCGGCGGGGTGGATAGCACTTTTCTGCGCTTCTCCCTTGCGGCTGCGGTGGACTGATCCGCCCTGACGCATTGCGACGCTTCCTGGTCGCACCCCGCCGGTTCCCCGTGTCTTTTCATCACTGGAGAATCGGATGTCTCGAAGCAAATCTGTTGCACGAACGACCTTTTTACCGACCCGCCGACTCGTTGCCGGGCTGTGCTCGCTCGCTGCGCTAGCGACCGGCAACCTATGGGCGCAATCGACGCCAGCCCCCGCTGGCGCCGCGATTACCTTGCCGCAAGCCTTTGCGGCCGCTTGGGCACGACAACCTGAGGCGCAATCCCTCGATCTGCGGCGCGATGCCGCCGAAGCGCGTCGGCAGGTTGCCGGCAGTTGGACGGCCCAAGCGCCTTCGCTGGATCTGTCCGGCAAGACCGACCAACTGAGCAGGAATCAAGGCAGCCGCGAATACGTGGCCGGTGTCGCCTTGCCCCTTTGGCTGCCGGGCGAGCGCTCCCGTCAGGGAGCCTTGGCCGACGCCGAATCCAAAGCCGTGGATAGCCGGGTGACGGCCGCGCAACTGCGCACTGCCGCCGCCGTGCGTGATGCCTGGTGGAACTGGCAGCGGGCACGTGGCGAGCAGTCGCTGGCCCGCGAGCGCTTGGCCAGTGCGCAAAAACTGGCAGAAGATGTCCGCCGCCGAACCAAGGCCGGCGACCTGGCACGCTCGGACCAGCATCAGGCCGACGGTGCGGCGGCCAGCGCCGAGGTAGCGCTGGCGGAAAGCGCCAGCCTGCTGGCCGCAGCCACCCAGCAACTACGCGCCTTGATCGGCAAGCTGCCGGATGAGACAGCAGCCGACGGTCCGGAAACCCCGCCGGCGGTGCCAGCTGACTTCACCGCTCTGGATGCGACCCACCCAGCGGTCGTCGAACTGTTCGACCGGGCCGAAGTCGCTCGCCGCGCTGCCGATCTGGCCAGCGTGCAGACGAGGAACAATCCCGAACTGTTGCTGGCGACCACCCGCGAGCGGAGTGCTTTCGGCGACGACTATCAGCAGACTGTCACATTCGGCGTGCGTATCCCGTTTGGTTCGGAGAGCCGCAATCGGGCCAAGCTCGGCCTGGCCCGCGCTGAAGCCCTCGAAACCGAGGGGCAACTTCGCCTCGAACGCGAGCGCCTGGCCTCCGATCTGGAAGCGGCGCGGGTGCGCGTCGAATCCAGCCGCGCCCAACTGGCGGCCGCCGAGAAACGCGCTCAACTGGCGCGTGAGTCGCGGGGTTTCTTCGACAAGTCCTTCCGCCTGGGCGAAAGCGACCTGCCGACCCGCATGCGCATCGAATTCGAAGCCGTCGAAGCCGAACGGCAAAACGCTCGCGCCCGGATTGACTTGGCTGCCGCGATCTCCGCGCTGCGTCAGGCCCTGGGCCTGCTCCCCGAACAAAAATGAGGAACCCGAACATGAGAACAACAAACACGCTGGCCACTTTGGGATGGGCCGTCTGGATCGCCCTGGCTGCACCACTGGCCTGGGCCGGTGACGGGCACGACCATGGTGAGGCGCCTGCCTCATCCGCTGGTCCCGCCGCGCCGCGTTTTGTAGCAACGTCCGAAACCTTTGAACTGGTCGGCGTCGTCAATGGCAAGCACGTAACGCTTTATCTCGACCACTATGCCGACGGCAGCCCGGTCAAGGACGCCAAGCTCGAACTGGAACTAGGCGGCGTCAAAATCCCCGTCGAACCGCATGCCGAGGGCGAGTTCGAGGCAACGCTGGCTCAAGAACTAAAGCCGGGGGTTGTGTCGGTCGCGGCGACCGTCATGGCCGGCGAGGAAACTGACCTGCTGGCTGGTGAACTCGACATCCACGACGAAGCGCATGCCGAAGAGGCTGCCCACACCCATGGCTGGAAGGAATATGCCCTATGGGCCGGTGCCGCTGGCGGGGCACTGCTGCTCCTTGTCGTTCTGTTGCGTCGCCTGCGCGCTACCCGCAACCCACATTTCGGAGGTGCTGCATGAAGCCCCGCCTGCTATTGAGCGCCCTTTGTATTTCCTTCTTGTTTTCCTCAACGTTGGTGCTGGCCGGCGACGGCCATGATCATGGCGACGCCCCGCCCGCTGCCAGCGGCAACGGCCCCAAGCGCCAGCCGGACGGCAGCGTCTTCCTGCCCAAACCGGCACAACGCCAGATCGGTGTTCGTACCCTGCTGGTTGAGCCCGGCGAACTGCCCCGCACCCATGAACTGGCCGGCAAGGTGGTCATGGACCCAAATGCCGGCGGCAAAGTGCAGGCCATCGTCGCCGGCCGTGTCACGCCGGGGCCACGCGGTCTGCCGCTGCCCGGCCAACAGGTCAAGAAGGGCGAGGTGCTCGCCTACGTCACGCCGGAAGTCGGCGGCAACAGCCGTTCCCTGGCCGAAAGTCGCCTGCGCCGCCTGCGCGAACTGTCCGACACCGTGCCGCGCAAGGTCATCGAGGAAGCGGAAGCCGCAGTCGCCAACGAACAACTGGTGGCGCCGGTCAGCGGCGTCATCGCCTCGGCCAACGTCGTCTCCGGTCAGGTGCTCGAAGCCCGCGAAACCCTGTTCGAGATCGTCAATCCGGAACGCATGCTGATCGAGGCGCTGGCTTTCGATATGGCCGTCGCCAGCGATGTGGCCGGGGCCTTTGTCGCCGTTGGCGAGCAGAAGCTGCCGCTGCGCCTGGTCGGCGTTGCCCGCAGCCTGCGTGAGCAGGCCCTGCCGCTGACCTTCCGGGGTGAAGGCGGCGCTTTGGCGGCGTTGGCCGTCGGCCAGCCGGTTCGGGTCTTCGTGCAGACGCGCAGCACGGTTCCGGGCATCCGCGTACCGATGGCGGCGCTGATGAAGAACCCGGCCAACCAGGCCATCGTCTGGGTCAAGACCGCGCCGGAACGCTTTGAGCCGCGCACGGTCACCACCGAGCCGCTGGACGGCACCCATGTGGCGGTGACCAGCGGTCTGAAAGCCGGGGACCGGGTTGCCATCCGCGCTGCCACCCTGCTCAATCAGATACGCTGAGCGGAGCCAATCATGTTCAAGTGGCTTCTCGACAACAGCCTGGCCAACCGCCTGCTGGTCATCATCGCCAGTCTGGTGCTGATGGCTTATGGGGCATTCACGCTCTCCCGCACACCGGTGGATGTGTTTCCGGACCTCAACAAACCCACGGTCACCATCATGACCGAATCCGGCGGCATGGCCGCCGAGGAAGTGGAACAACTGATCACCTTCCCGCTGGAAACGACCATGAACGGTCTGCCCGGTGTGGAGAGCGTGCGGTCGGTGTCCAGTGCCGGCCTCTCTTTCATTTATGTGACCTTTAACTGGAAAACAGAGATTTTCCGGGCCAGGCAGATGGTGTCGGAACGACTTTCCTCGATGGAGGAAGGGCTGCCATCCGGCGTCACGCCGCGCATGGGGCCAATCAGTTCGATCATGGGCGAGATCATGCAGATCGCCATTCCCATCGACACCGCGAAGATTTCGCCGATGCAGGTGCGCGAATACGCGGACTGGGTGCTCCGGCCGCGTCTGATGGCAATCGCCGGCGTGGCGCAGGTCATTCCCATCGGCGGCGAAGTGCGGCAGTTTCAGGTGCAGCCGAACACGACCCGCATGGCGGAACTGGGCATCTCGCACGAGCAGTTGACCGGGGCACTCAAGGGCTACTCGGCCAACACCTCCGGCGGCTTCCTCGAACTCAACGGGCGCGAATACCTGATTCGCCATCTCGGCCGTACGTCGCGTCTGGATGATCTGAAGAACCTGGCGCTGACGGCCCGCCACGGTCAACCCGTTTTATTGCGCCAAATTGCCGAGGTAACTTTCGCAGCCGCCATCAAGCGCGGTGACGCCGGTTTCGAGGGCAAGCCGGCAGTCATTCTCGGCATCCAGAAGCAGCCGACGGCGGACACCATCCATCTGACCCGGAGCATCGAGGCCGCAGTGGAGGATCTGAAGAAATCGCTGCCGGCCGGTATGGAGGCGCCCAAGGTGACCTTCCGCCAGGCGAGTTTCATCGAGTCGTCGATCAGCACGCTGCAAGGCAAGCTGATCGGGGCATCAGTCTTCGTCGCCGTCATCCTGTTCTTCTTCCTGGGCACCCTGCGCCCGACGGTGATCGCGCTGACCGCGATCCCGGTGTCTATTTTCATGACGGCGCTGGTCTTCGACTATTACGGTCTGTCGATCAACACCATGACGCTGGGTGGTCTGGCCATCGCCATCGGTGGTCTGGTCGATGACGCCGTGGTCGGCGTCGAGAACGTGCTGCGACGGCTGAAGGAGGACCGGGCCAAGCATCACGATCACCGGATGCACCCGATTGAGCTGGTGGCCCGTGCGACGATGGAAGTGCGCTCGGCCATCCTCTACGCAACGATCATCATCGTGCTGGTCTTCCTGCCGCTCTTCGCACTGCCCGGAATGGAAGGCCGACTGTTCGTGCCGCTCGGCATCGCCTTTATCGTCTCGACGCTAGCCTCGCTGGTGGTGTCGGTGACGGTGACACCGGTACTCTCCTTCTATCTGCTGCCGCGCATGAAGTCGCTCGATCATGGCGACACGAAACTGCTGGCCTGGCTGAAGGCCAGCTATGGCCGCAGTTTGCAGGCGGTGCTCAACCGGCCCAAGGCGGCGTTGGCAGCCGGTGCTGTTGCCATTTTGGTGGCAGCAGTCGCGGTGCCGTTCTTCCCCAAGACCTTCCTGCCGCCCTTCAATGAAGGAACGTTACTGATCGGCATGCGCCTCAACCCCGGCGTCACGCTGGCCGAGTCGTCGGCCTTGGCGCAACAGGCCGAGGTGCTGGTCAAGGCAGTACCGGAAGTCGTGCACGTCGGGCGACGCAGCGGCCGGGCGGAACTCGACGAGCATGCGGAAGGTGTTCACGTCAGCGAACTGGACGTCGGCCTGAAGCCGGCGTCCGAACTGACGCGTTCGATGGGCGAAATTTCGGCCGACATCCGCGCCCGGCTGGTCAACCTGCCGGCGGCGATTGCCATCGGCCAGCCCATCTCGCACCGCATCGATCACATGCTCTCCGGCGTGCGCTCGCAGATCGCCATCAAGATTTTCGGTGACGACCTCGACACGCTGCGCGGTCAGGCCGACGTGCTGCGCGGCAAACTAGCCGGCATTCCGGGCATCGCCGATCTGGAAATCGAGAAGCAGGTGCTGGCGCCGCAGATCAAGGTCAGCGTCAACTATGCGACGGCCGCGCAATACGGCGTGCCGACGCCACAGATTCTGGCGACGCTGCAAAGCCTGGTCGAAGGCGAAAAGGTGACGCAGGTGGTCGAGGGCAGCCGGCGCTTTGCGCTGGTCGTGCGCTTGCCCGAATCATCCCGCTCGTTGCAAGGGCTGGGGCAGATTTTGCTGGAGACGCCCGGCGGCCCGATTCCCTTGTCAAAAATCGCCACCATCGAGGACGGCGACGGGCCGAATCAGGTCAGCCGCGACGACGGCAAGCGGCGCATCGTGATTTCGGCCAACGCGCAAGGGCGGGCGCTGTCCGAGATTGTCGAGGACATCCGCAAGGTCGTCGGCGAAAGCAAGCTGCCGGAAGGCTACTTCATCACCCTGGGCGGACAGTTCCAGGCGCAAGAAGAGGCTTCGCGGCTGGTCGGTCTGCTCTCCATCGTTTCGCTGGTGCTGATGTTTGTGGTGCTGTTCAGTCGCTACAAGTCGGTCACGCTATCGGCACTGATCATGACCAACATTCCCGCTGGCCCTGGTCGGCGCGGTGCTCGGCCTGTGGATTTCCGGGCAGCCGCTGTCGGTCGCCGCGCTGGTCGGCTTCATCACGCTGGCCGGCATCTCGGTGCGCAACGGCATCCTCAAAGTCAGCCACTACATCAACCTGATGCGCATGGAAGGCGAGAACTTCGACCACAAGATGATCCTGCGCGGCTCGCTGGAACGTCTTGCGCCCGTCTTGATGACGGCGCTGGTAACGGCCTTCGCGCTGGCACCTTTACTGTTCGAGGCCGAACGGCCGGGCACGGAAATCCTGCATCCGGTGGCGGTCGTCATTTTCTCGGGCCTGATCAGCTCAACCCTGCTCGACACATTCCTCACGCCCGTCATGTTCTGGCTGTTTGGCCGCAAGGACGTGGAACGTCTGATGGCCGACCGCGATGCCGATGCGCTTTAATTTTTTTCAACGAAAGGAAAACCCATGAAACCGATTCATCTTATCGCCGCTGTTACCCTCTCCATGTCCGGCCTCACCTTCGCCGCCGGTGGCCACGACCATGGCCACGAACACAAACCGCTGCACGGTGGCGTCGTCAGCGAGGTCAAGGATATGGATTACGAACTGGTGGCCAAGCCGGATTTGATCCAGTTGTATCTTCGCGATCACGGCAAGCCGATGGATATCTCCAAGGCCAGCGCCAAACTGACCATCCTTGTCGGCGCTGAGAAACAGGAAGTCGAGTTGAAACCAGCGGGCCGGCAACTGGAGGCTGCAGGTAATTTTAAACTCGCCAACAGCAAGATTGTGGCCTTGGTATCCGTCCCAGGCAAAGCCCCGGCAACCGTTCGCTTCGTGTTGAAGTAGAAGGGAGGTCGCATGTCTGCAATCACAAAAATCCTCGCAACTTGTTTTCTGGGCGTGATGCTTTACGGTTGTGCCGGGCACACCCATAAACTGCTATCGGAGAACGACTCGCCACTCGTCACAGGCTCCTTCAGCCACGAAGGCACGCAAACGCCGGTAATGGTTCTGGAACTAGAGGGAGCGCGGTATGAGGGGCGAGGATTTGTGATTCAGCATCATCAAGACCTCGCAGAATTACGTAAATTGTTTGGCCCAGGCAAACATTACGACCGAATTACCAGCGGCTTGGACAGGGATCACATAAAGAACTCGGCATCACCGGTACTGCGCGCCCAAAATGGGGAAACGATTCGGTGCGTGCTGGCGTGGAGTTCGGGCCAAGGTCCAGCCGGGGTTTGCACGAAGCCTGATGGAAAACAGATTGATGTTCGCTTCGACTGATGCTGGGTAATCCTGTTTCGGGAAGCATCAAAAGCCAAAAGGCGACAAACCCATGGTTCTGGTTCGTGCTTCTCGAATAGCGGACTTTCGCTGGAGCGACCGCAGTACTTTGTAACCTGCCGCTCAACCGGTGACAGTGCGAAGGGCAGCAATGGGTCGGTAGCCGACACCTAGCCCCCGAAGCAAAAAAAGGCCCGGAATTTACCGGGCCTTTGTACTTGCAAAGCCTTACAGCAGTTGATGCTTAGCCTTGCTGGTAGCTGACTTCCGTCTTCTCGCGGCGCCCGATGCCGAGCAGACGGTAGGCAAACAGTGCAAGGAAGAACACGCCGAACGAGAACACGATGTCTCCCGGCACGCGGGCCCAGACGAAGCCTTCCATCAGCACGCTATGCACGAACTCCGGCGAGCGGGCGAACCAGACACCGTGGGTGATGCTCGCCCAGGCCTGATAGATGCCAGCTGGCACCAGCGACATGAAAACCATCATCGCCAGGCCGATGTTGACCGACCAGAACATCCAGCCGAGCAGGCTATCCGACCAGGCGTGGCGGGCGAACATGCCGCGCAGGCAGAAGAGCATGAGGCCGATGCCGAGCATGCCATAGACCCCGAACAGCGCGGCGTGGCCGTGGGCGGCGGTCATGTTCATGCCTTGCATGTAGTACAGCGCAATCGGCGTGTTGATCGAGAAGCCGAGCAGGCCGGCGCCGACGACGTTCCAGAAGCCGACGGAGATGAAGCAGAGGATCGGCCACTTGTAGGTGTTGACCCATTCTGCTGCTTTCGAGCGCTGGTAGTTCCGGTAGGCTTCAACACCGATCATGGCCAGCGGCACGACTTCCAGCGCAGAGAACATGGAGCCGATGGCGATCACCGAGGTCGGCGTGCCGGTGAAGTACAGGTGATGCAGCGTGCCGAGGATGCCACCGAAGAGGAAGACGATGGTTTCCAGAATGATCGCGCTGTTGGCCGTGCTTGCCCGGATCAGGCCGAGGCGGGAGAACAGCAGGGCGATGACGGCGGTGGCGAACACTTCGAAGAAGCCTTCGACCCACAGGTGCACCAGCCACCAGCGCCAGTACTCGATCATTGCGTAGTGCGTGGTCCGGCCCCAGGTGAGCGAGGTGGCGTAGAAGCCGCCGATGCACAGCGCCGAGAGGAAAACCATGGCGATCAGACCACGGCTTTCGGACGGCGTCTTCAACGCCGGCCACAAACCACGGCCAAGCAGCGTCACCCAGATGAGCAGGCCTACGAAGAGCAGGATCTGCCAGACACGACCCATGCTGGTGAATTCCAGGCCCTGGTTACCGATCCAGAAACTGTATTCGTTGCCAAGGTTCTGCAGCGTGCCCAGCCAGCCGGTGATGGTCGAACCGGCAACGATGAAGAGCAGCGCGTAGAACAGCAGGTTGACGCCGAGCTTCTGGTATTTCGGCTCATGGCCGGAAATGGCCGGCGCGATGTAGAGGCCGGTGGCCAGCCAGGCGGTGGCGATCCACAACACGGCGAACTGGGTGTGGATGGTGCGGCTGACGGTGAAGGGCAGGATTTGGCCGATCGGGATGCCGAACAGCGCCGTGCCTTCAACGGCGTAATGCGCGGTGAGAATGCCCATGCCGACCTGCGCCAGTATCAACGCGATCACCACGAAGAAATACTTGCGCGTGGCCAGCATCGACGGCGTTGGCTTGAGGCTGAACAACGGATCAGCCTTTGGCGGCTTGGGATCGCCTTCTTCCTGGTGCGTTGAGTGGAAGAAGATCATGGCGATGATGGCGCCGAGCATCAGGATCACGCTGGCAATCGACCAGATGCCGGTACCGGCCGTCGGCGTATTGCCAACCAGCGGCTCGTGCGGCCAGTTGCTGGTGTAGGAGACGCCGGATTCACCCGGACGATCGGTTGTCGCTGACCAGGCGCTCCAGAAGAAGAAGGCGGAAAGGGCCTCGCGGTCCTCGGTCAGTTTCAGCGTTCCCGGCAGCATGGCGTATTGCTCACGCAGGCCGGCGAGCGAAGCCTCGTCGCCGAACAGGTCGGCGTAGTGCTTGGCCACCCGCTTGACTGCTTCGGCACGTTCGGCGGAGAGGGTGATGACGTTGGTTGCCGCGTCGTGCGTGTTGCGGCGCATTTCGGTCTTCAGCTCAATGTCGAGGGCCGCTTGCTGGCCTGCCTGCAGGTTTGCGTAGGCAGTGCCGTGCTGTTGCTGCGCCCGGATCTCGCGCAAGGCAACCGCCTCGCGGTGAAGCCAGTCGGCCGACCAGTCCGGCGCCAGGTAGGAGCCATGTCCCCAGACCGAACCAAGCTGTTGGCCGCCGGCGGCGAGCCAAGCTTCTTGTCCACGCTGGACGCTGCCGGCAGCAAAGAGGGTGTCGCCCTTGCTGCTGACGACTTCCTTGGGAATTGGTGGTGCGCTGACATAGATCTCCGTACCGACCCAGCCCAGTGCGGCGAAGGAGAGTACGCAGATTACAGCCAGCCAGGTCCATAGCTTGCGCGTTGCGTGCATGGCGGACATCCTTTCTGCAAGTTGTTGAATTGATTAAAAACCTTGAAGGGGCGCAAAGGCATGCGTGCATTGCAGACTCCCGCCTCGCGCCCCTTTAAGATGCATCTTAGTTGAATCTTTTAGAAGATGCAAACAATTTACCTCTTATGCGGCAAACGGTCGCACGCAAGGGCGCCCTGAACCGGCCAGGCTATTTGCGGGTCAGGTCAGAGGACTGCGGAAGGAAACGAAGAACTGCGTGCTCGCTGCGACCAATCAGATCGGCCAGCGAGACGCCATCAAGCACCTTGAGGAACGCACCGAGCGCGTCGGCCAGCGCAGCTTTGAGCTTGCATGAGGGGTCGAGGATGCAACTGCAACTGGAACCGAAGCATTCGACCAGTTCCATGCCCCGCTCCATGCGGCGCACAACATCGCCGACGCCGATTTCGGCTGGCTTGCGGCCAAGACGCAAACCGCCGCCCTTGCCACGCACCCCTCGGCAAAGCCGGCACGGATGAGCTGATTGACCACTTTCATCAGGTGATTGCGCGAAACGTCGAAGCGCTCCGAGATCTCCTGGATGGTCACCAGACGATCATCGTTGGTGCCAAGGTAGATCAATACGCGCAGGGCGTAGTCAGTATGCTGGGTGATGTGCATGAGACGGATTGTCGCACGTCCGGCACGGCCGAAACATCCCGGAGGGAATGCCTCGGCACGGCCCGAAGTTCACACCGTCCGAACCACCGACGGAGTGTCTCACCGGGTCACCAGTTGGGTTCGCGCTCCGGTGTCGCAGTAATGCGGTGGATGCTCAAGTCGGCGCCCTGATATTCCTCTTCCTGATCGAGGCGCAGGCCCATGGTGGCCTTGAGAGTGCCGTAGACCAGCGTGCTGCCGATCAACGCGACACCGATGGCCATCGCCGTCATGATCAACTGCGGCATGAAGGCAATGCCGCCCAGCCCGCCCAGCGCTTTCTGGCCGAAAATACCGGCGGCGATACCGCCCCAGGCGCCACACAGGCCGTGCAACGGCCAGACGCCGAGCACGTCGTCGATCTTCCAGCGGTTTTGCGTCAGCGTGAACATCACCACGAACAGGCCGCCAGCGATGCCGCCCACCACCAGCGCACCCATCGGGTGCATCAGATCCGAGCCGGCGCATACCGCAACCAGACCGGCGAGCGGGCCGTTATGCACGAAGCCGGGGTCATTCTTGCCCAGCACCAGCGCCACCAGCGTGCCGCCGACCATGGCCATCAGCGAATTGAGCGCGACGAGGCCGGAGATCTTGTCCAGCGTCTGCGCGCTCATGACGTTGAAGCCGAACCAGCCGACGGTGAGAATCCAGGCGCCGAGGGCGAGGAAGGGAATGGATGAGGGCGGGTGCGCCGAGATCTCGCCGGTCTTGCGGTAGCGGCCATGGCGCGCGCCGAGGAGAAGCACGGCCGGGAGGGCGATCCAGCCGCCCATGGCATGGACGACGACGGAGCCGGCGAAGTCGTGGAACTCTTCGCCAAACGAGGCTTTCAGCCAGGCTTGAATGCCGAAGGCCTGGTTCCAGGCGATTCCCTCGAAGAACGGGTAAACGAAGCCAACGATGAGGAAAGTGGCGGCAAGCTGCGGATTGAACTTGGCGCGCTCGGCGATGCCGCCGGAGACGATGGCCGGGATGGCTGCGGCGAAGGTGAGCAGGAAAAAGAACTTGGTCAGCTCGTAGCCGTTTTTCGCCGCCAGCGTTTCGGCACCGGCATAAAAATCGACGCCATAGGCGATGCTGTAGCCGATGAAAAAATAGGCGATGGTGGAGACGGCAAAATCGGTGAGTATTTTGACCAGGGCGTTGACCTGGTTCTTCTTGCGCACGGTTCCCACTTCGAGGAAGGCGAAGCCGGCGTGCATGGCCAGCACCATGATGGCGCCGAGCAGGATAAAAAGAACGTCGTTGGCAGATTTGAGCGCTTCCATGGCTCCTCCGGAATAATTGTCCGGAGCCATTTAGCAATAAACCTGCCAAATAATTAAGTCTTTTAAATCAATGCCTGACAAAGCGATGGTGCGCTTGTTTGCACCACTCTCGTGCAAATCGGGCAGTGGCCGCACCGCATCGGTGCGCCACGCACCGATTGCGGGCCTTGCCTTATTTCGGTGCGACGCCTGGCGGCAGCAACACCCACATCTGGCCGGACTGCTTCATGCGCCCGGCCTGAGCGCCGGCCTCGGCACCGAAACCCCAGAAAAAATCGGCCCGAACCACGCCCTTGATGGCGCCGCCGGTGTCCTGCGCCATGACCAGCCGGCGCAGCGGAAGGCTTGAATTGGGCTGGGTAGTGGCGAGAAAAACCGGTGCGCCAAGCGGCGTCGTGCGCGGGTCGATGGCGATGGTTCTTTCGGCAAGAAGCGGCACGCCGAGCGCGCCCGGTGGCCCCGCTTCCGGCCCGAATTTCGACGGCAGCTCACGGAAAAAGACATAGCTGGGATTGGTGTTGAGCAATTCATCGAGCTTCGCCGGGTTGGCGCGCGCCCAGGCCTGAATGCCCTGCATCGACGCCTCGCCACTCTTCAGCTCGCCACGCTCGATCAGCACGCGGCCAATCGACTGGTAGGGATGTCCGTTCTGGTCGGCATAGCCAACGCGCACCAGATCGCCGGAAGGCAGGCGGACACGCCCGGACCCCTGAATCTGCAGGAAGAAGAGTTCGATCGGATCCTCGACCCACAGCAGCACCGGTGCCACCTGCTCGCGCTCGACGATTTCCGCACGCGGGTAATAAGGCAGCACCTTGTTGCCCACCAGACGACCGCGCACCCGCTTGTTCTTCAGCTCGGGAATGATGTCGCCGAGTTCAATCGTCAGCAGGTCCTTGGGCACGCTGTGCAGGGGGAAACGGTTAGCGCTGTCACGCTTGCGCGCACCGATCAACAGTGGCTCGTAGTAGCCGGTAATCATGCCCTCGCGACTACCGTCGGGATTGGTGGCGATGAAGGGCTGGAACTGACGCTCGAAGAAGGCGCGCAGTGCCTGATTGTCGGTCGCATCGACCGTTTTTGCGGCATCGCACGCCGGTCGCCAGAGCGGCCATTGCGGCTTGCCGGCCAGACCACGACAACTCTGCAGGAAAGCCGGCCAGGCCGCACTCAGGTTGTCCTCGGCCCACCCCGGCAGGTCTTCCCAGCTTGCCGGCTGCAAGGGCTTGGCCGGCGGCAGCACCGGCGCTTCGACGGCGCCGGGGCACACCGGGCAGACAGCACTCGGCGCGCCCTTTGCGGGCTCGCGCAACCCGGCACAGGCGGAGAGAAGTAGCAACAGGGGAGCAAGCAGCAGCGCGCATTGGCGTTTGTTCATTTGATTCGATAGAGTGCGGAGTTCCTGAAGCCCGCATTTTAGCGCCCTGCCGCCACGACCATGACCGAACTTTCCGATTCTCTTAGCCATTCTCTTGCCCACTTCCTTGCCCGTGCCGAGCGGTTTCTCGACCGCCTTGATGCCGTCTTGCCCATGGCCCCGGCAGCACCGGACTGGAAGGCCGCCGTTGCCTTTCGCTGGCGCAAGGGCGCCAATGGCCGTGGCTGGTTGCAGGCCGTTGCCAAGCCGCATCCGATGCGACTGAAGGACCTCAAGGACATCGACGACCAGAAAGCGCGCGTAGACGCCAACACCCGCCAGTTCATCACCGGGCAACCGGCCAACAACGTGCTGCTGACGGGCACTCGCGGTTGCGGAAAATCCTCGCTGATCAAGGCGCTGCTCAACGAATATGCGAAAAAAGGATTGCGCCTGATCGAGGTGGACAAGGCCGATCTGGTCGATCTGGCAGACATCATCGACCTGATCGACGGCCGGCCGGAACGCTTCATCGTCTATTGCGACGACCTTTCCTTCGAGGCCGGCGATGCCACTTACAAAGCTTTGAAAGTGGTACTCGACGGATCCATTGCCGCACCACCAGACAACGTGCTGATCTACGCCACCTCGAACCGCCGCCATCTGATGCCGGAATATTTCTCTGAAAACCTGGAAGCGCATTCGGTCGATGGCGAGATCCACCCCGGCGAAGCCATCGAGGAAAAGGTCTCGCTCTCCGAGCGTTTCGGCCTGTGGATTTCGTTCTACCCGTTCTCGCAGGAGGAGTATCTCGACATCGTCGCGCACTGGCTGCGCACGCTGGGCATTGGCGATGTCGACATCGCCAATGCCGAACGCGACGCCCTCAACTGGGCATTGCAGCGCGGCTCGCGCAGCGGCCGCGTGGCCTGGCAATTTGCCAAGGACTGGGCCGGAAACAAGGCAACCACGGCAACCGCGGCAAGCACGGCGAAAAAGAAAAAGTGAGCAAGCTGACGCTGGTTTCCGCCGCCGTCCTGCTGCGCGGCAAAGATGAACTGGAGTTCCTGCTGGCTCGCCGCCCGGAAGGCAAGGTCTACGCCGGCTGGTGGGAGTTTCCCGGCGGCAAGGTCGAGTCCGGCGAGAGTTTCCACGAGGCACTGGTGCGCGAACTGCAGGAAGAACTCGGCATCACCATTACCCAGGCGACGCCTTGGCTGACTCGCGAATTCACCTACCCGCACGCCACGGTGCGCATTCGCTTTTTCCGCGTAACGGCCTGGGAAGGAGAGATACATCCGCATGAACACGATGCCATCGCCTGGCTGAAAGCCAGCCATGACACTTACCTGCAGCCAGACGTTGTGCCGGTCCTTCCCGCCAACGGGCCGATCCTCAAGGGGCTGGCCCTGCCGACCACGTGTGCGCTGACCAACGCCGAGGAAAACTGCATCGAGCCAGAGTTGAGCCGGTTGCGGGCAGCGCTGGCAGCCGGGCTGCGCTTCATCCAGATCCGCGACAAGCAACTGCCGGCCGCGGCGCGTGAAAGCTTCGCCAGGAAAGTCGTTGCCCTGGCCAAGGGGCACGATGCCATCGTGGTAGTGAATGACGACGCCGATCTCACGCACCGCATCGGCGCCGACGGTCTCCACCTCTCGTCACGGCTGCTTGCCCTCTGTACGGAACGCCCGGATTTCGCCTGGGTCGGCACCTCGTGCCACACCCCCGAGGAATTGCAGCACGCCGCAGCGCTGGAACTCGACTACGCCCTGCTCGGTCCGGTGTTGCCAACCCCGACCCACCCCGATGCCTCCGGGCTTGGCTGGCAAGGATTCGAACATTTGGTCGAATTCAGTCCATTGCCGGTTTTTGCACTGGGGGGAATGAAACCGGAGATGCTCGGTGAGGCCTGGGCGCACGGCGCACATGGCGTAGCGTTAATGCGGGGATGGCGCTGAGAGAACTGCCGCGAATTCAAACGCTCAAAACTCAGCGCTCAGCGCTCAGCGCCCCGCGTTCCGACTGAAGCGCGTGAGACGCACCTCCACCGTAATCTCCAGCGCCGTCAGCGCCGCCGCCCGGGCCCGCCCTTCGGCACTGGCGCGGTAAAGGTGCGGTGTCATGGCCAGCAGATCGGCAATCTGCGCCGTACTGGCGAGATCCAGCGAATAGCGAAGTGTTTCGGTGGATAGCTGGCAAAAGCCTTCCGGCGCCTGCCTGTCGGTCGCGGCTTCCGGCTTCAGGCTGGGGTAGATGATTTCGCGCAGTTCCCGCAGGTGGTCCGGCCCGGCATCCACCTGCAGCAACTGGCCTTCCGGCTTGAGGACGCGAGCAAATTCCGGGTAGACGGGAAAGCCGAACAGGCACAGGAGCCGATCAAGCGTTCCCGAAAGCACCGGCAGGTTGGCATTGCTGCCGACCACCCAGTTGGGCCGCTTGTCCTGCTTCGCCGCCGCGAGAACGGCCCACTTGGAAATATCCAGCCCAAGCAAGGCAAGGGTTTGTTCCTGATACTGGGCCGCGGCCAACTGTCGCAGGTAGTAGCCCTCACCGCAGCCGGCATCCAGACAGCTGACGGTTGCACCGGGAGGAAAATCGACCAGCGCGGCGCGACTCACGGCGGCGGCAATCGGCTGGTAAGCGCCGGCGTTCAGAAAGCGGCGGCGGGCAGCGACCATTTCCTTGCTGTCGCCGGGGTCGCGCGAGC
The DNA here is from genome assembly GCA_016710885.1 of Candidatus Proximibacter danicus. Lineage (GTDB taxonomy): Bacteria > Pseudomonadota > Gammaproteobacteria > Burkholderiales > Rhodocyclaceae > Proximibacter > Proximibacter danicus. The sequence continues at coordinate 87,465 of JADJUC010000003.1, read as the reverse complement.
GCTTGTGCTGCACTGGCAGCAAATGGGTATACCCATGACTGGCAGTGTCGAAATGATGCCCGGCAGCGCAATGCCAGGCGTCGCCCTGACAACGCAGCGGGGCGCCATCAAGCGGACAGGCCAGCGACTGGAATGGGATGATGTTCATGAGCGATAGGTTCTGCTTGTGGTGCCAAGCTGGCGACCAGGAAGACTGTCGCCGCCGCTGAAAGCCCTGGGGCCTGCGCAGGAAAAGATCAGGATTGCGGCGGGGTCTCGTTGTCTGGCAGCCCCGAAACTCCAGGCACTTCCTGAACCGGCACGCGGTAGGACTCGTCCGCCCAGCAGCCGAGGTCAATCAGTTTGCAGCGCTCGGAGCAAAACGGGCGCCACGGATTCTCCGGACTCCAGACGGATTCACCAGCGCATTGCGGGCAACGGACTTTCGGCGGGGTTGCAGCGGACATCAGAGGTTACAGAAGGTCATGTCGAAGGCCACTTCCTTGTCGCAAGGACGTGGCCGAAGATCGCCATCGGGAGAGGCGAAGCGGATGTTCAGCGCATACTTGTTGGCGCTGATTTCGGGAATGAAGGGATCGCCGAGGCGAATGGCAACGCGCACCATCTGCGAGGAGCTGCCGCCCAGCATCATCTGGAAAGCACCATTTTTGGCGGTTTGGTGCTCGGGCCGCCCACTGCTTCGCAACAGGCGCAGCACGATGGCCAAACCATCGCGCAGCGGCAGCAGCGGTTTCAGCCACGTGGATACGGAAGCCCGCCGGGTGTCGGTCGATTGGTGCAGCCAGTAATGGTACGACGGCAAATCGAATTCGCAGACGCCGCCAGGAATGGCCGCACGGCTCTTGATACCCATCAGCCAGTCGTTCTCACGCAGGTACTGGCCGATCTTGCCGGTCATGCCGAGCAAGGCGGCAGCGGCCTGCTCGATCTCATAGAGCGCGCCGGAAAGCGCTTCTTCGGAAATGTCGGGATTGTTGCGAAAGACCAGCAGGGTCTGGCGCTGGCGCTCAAGCTCCTGGATGAGGTCCATCTTCAGGTCGGCGCGTCCAGCGACTTCAAGGATTTCGAACAGGGTGACCAGCGCCACATGGTGTTCGTGCGAACCCTCCGCCTGCAAAAAATAGGCGGCTTTGTCGAACAGATCCTCCAGGCGCAGCAGGGTACGGATGCGCTCGTTGAAAGGATATTCGTAGGTAATCACGCCGTTGGCCGGTCCGGGATCTGGAAAATGCTTGGATTCTGAACCATTTGCAGCGAAATCTCAATAGTTTGCCTTAACTTATCGCCTTAACTTTGGCCCGCGCCTCAGCCAGATACACCTGATGCAGCTTTTCGACCTGCTCGGCCAGCGCCGCCGGCCCACCCTCGTTATCGATGCAATCATCGGCCACCGCCAGTCGCACTGGTCGGCTGGCCTGAGTCGCCATGATCGCGCGCACCTCGGCGGCCTCCATGCCACTCCGGGCGACAACCCGTGAAAGTTGTGTCTCTTCGCTGCAATCCACGACCAGAATGCGGTCACAGCGCTCGCGATAGCTGCCGGACTCGATCAGCAGAGGCACGGCGAGAATGACGTACGCTGCTGATGCAGAAGTGCAGCGGCGCTCACTTTCGCGCCGGATGAGTGGGTGAAGGATTGCTTCCAGGCGCAGCTTGGCCGTGACATCGGCAAACACCAGGCGGCGCATTGATGCCCTGTCCAGCCCGCCGTCGGGGCGCCGGATGGCATCACCGAAAGCGGCACACAGCGCCGGCATGGCGACTCCGCCCGGGCCGGTCAGCTCATGGGCTATGGCGTCGGTATCGACAAGTGCTGCGCCGCGCTGAACAAAGAGGTCGGCGACGGTACTCTTGCCGCTGCCGATACCGCCAGTCAGGCCAACAACGAACATCAGCCCTTGCCGCAAGCCGCGGTTCCGATATCGGGCAACTGCTGCTGCACCGACTGACGGGCCTCCTCAAGCATCGATTCCGGCCCCGTTGCCTCGAGTGAAACCTGTTCGGGGGAAATCAACGTGCGCTTGGCCACCTTGGCACTTTTCACTCCCTTGCTACGCAAGGATTCGAGGCGCTCCTCGGCAGCTTGCTCGCTGGAAAAGATACCGAGTGAAATGGCGAAACGGTGCGGGCCAGGTTCCTGAACGATGAAAAACTCGGGAGCCCCCAAGCGTTTAAGTTCTGCCGCTTTCTTCTCCGCATCGGCTTTACTGGACTGTGGCGGGACAAATATCCACCACGAACTGGTTTCCGGAACAACATGGCGGGCCCGGCGCAAACTGGCGAAACGCCCTTCAAGCAACACTTCGATCTGGTCAGCACTGGCAACCGTCAGGCCACTCCACGCCAGGCATTTTTCCACGGCAAGTTTGACCGCTGCAGCCGCCGCCTGGCTGGATTTCTGTGGCGCCTCGTCACGCGACAGCACACGCAACTTGTCGGCCTCAAGCTGCTGCGTCAGACGGACAGCATCGGGATTTTCACGTTCGCCAAGATAGCCCTGTGCCCAGGCAAAAAACGCCAGGTTGGCAGCGACGAGAAGAAAGACGATGAGGCGCATGGTGTCAGAACCCGGGGAGATGAATCGGAATTTCGTGCTGTTCGAGGAGGATGCGCGCGGCTTGCATGAACGGACCTGTCATTTTTCAGTAGGCAAAAAGTATATCAGCCGCGCTCAATCTCTCGCTGCTCGGTTTTCTCGGGAGCAAAGGCCTGCAGCAAGCGAGCGAAGGCGGCGCGTGCAGCAGCACTATTGTCCTGGCTGAAATTGCAGACATAGAGATCCAGGGTTACCGCTGCCATTTCCGGCCAGGTGTGGATGGCGAGGTGCGACTCGGCCAGCACCACGGCCCCGGTCGCGCCGGCGGGCCGGCCGGCCGATTCGAACTGATGGAAAACCTGCCCGACCGGTGTCAGGCCGGGAACGGCGCAAACGGCCAGACAGAGTTCGCGCAGGGCGGCGGCATCCTGCAACAAGGTGGGGGCGCAGCGGCAATCGTGCAGTTCGGCGATGAGGTGTAATCCGTGCATGGCTATCGATGATTCAAACAAGCGAGGAGGTGAATCGTACGCCCAGACGACGCAGTGTGCGCTCCGCCGCCAGTACGCCGCGATATTGCGCCTCTTCGAAAATGGAAAGACCGCTGACATCCGCGTGGGCAAAGCGCAGACGTGGCGAGTCAACAGCAAAGGGCTCGCGGGCACCGCCCCAGACAAAACCGGTCACCGGCCGCGACATGGCATGCCCAAGCAGGGCGATGTCCACCTGCAGGGTCACGGCGCGAATGTCGGCGTGTGCTTTCGCCAGATCGGCAAGCACCTCCTCCGCCCACTCCTCGCGAGAGCGCTGCAACAGCACTTCACGCGCGGCCGCCGGTGCCTGACCGGAAAGTGCCCGGTAGTAAGTGAGCACCGCAGCGCCTTGATGCAGGCGCATCTGCTGATGCGTCGAAACGACGTAGCCCAGGCCCGGGCTATCGTAGAGCACGTTGTCCCAGGCCATCGCCGCACCGGCGCCTGCTGCCGGAAGCGCCGAAACGGTGAGATTGGCCACCAGCCACGGTGCATGCGAAAACTTGCGGGCGGCGAGCTTCAGCTTCTCGTGACCAACAAATACACGCGGCACCAGGAACAGCGGTGCTGCCCAGATCAGATGTGCCGCCTCGATCCGAAGCGAGCGCCGTTCCGCCGGTAGCCAGAGATCGACCGTCATGTGCCGGCCGGCATCGACGACACGATACGCCAGCGCGCCGCTCATGACCCGATCGCCGATGCCTGCGGCCAGACCGCGTGCGAGCCAGGCGTTGCCATCGGGCGCGGTGAGCACGGTGTCGCCTTCGGCATTGCTCGCCTCACCGCTGCGGCAAGCAAAGTAATGAATGCCGGCCCACGCCGAAACGTCGCCGATCGCAGTCCCGTAGTCATCGCGGCAGGCGTAATCGACATACCAGTGCAGCGCCGGTGAATCGAGCTGCTGCGCCAGCAACCAGTCGCGCATGCTGAGGCGATCAAGGGCGAGCAAATCGGGGGTGCGCCGCGACAACACCATGGGCACGGCGAAAGCCTGACGCTGCCGGTAGGTCGCCATCAATTGCTGAAAGCGGGCGTACTGGCGGCGATCATCCTCGCTGACGCCGATTTGCGGCCACAGGCCTTCCTGCCAAAGCCCGTTGCGGTACATGCGTTCCTGCGGTGTCGCACAGAGGTAGCGTTCGTCATAGTGCGGCCGCAGCGCACGCGGATCGCCCTGCAGGACGCCGAGTTCGGCAAGCAGTTCGCGCACCGCCACCGCCTGTGTTCCCGGCAGTGGCAGATAGTGTGCGCCGATCGGACACGGACCGGCCGGCGTTTGCAAGCCACGTGAATTGCCGCCGGTCTCCGGCTCCAGCTCGGCGATGAGAAAATCGCGGAAGCCGGCCTTGTTCAGCTTCCAGCCGGCGGAGAGCCCGCCAATGCCGCCACCGACGATGAGCACTGGCACACGCCGTGTTTCGTTCGGCGTTGGGATATTTCCCGTGCGCAACCGGTGTCCGATCTCGCTGGAACTGCCGAGCAGGCGCCCCGGGGGCGTTGGCAGCCGATCGGTCGGCGTGCAGGCCGGAAGCAGCGAGGCGCCGGCCGCTGCGCCAAGCGAGCCGAGGAAATGGCGTCTGTCCATCAGCGGATCACGTGCCGCCACTCTCTCTCAAAGTAGCGGACGAGCACCTGATTGTTGAGCTGGTTGACCTCGGCCTCAACCCGCGCCATGTCCTTGGGGAATTCGAACAGCGAAGGGGTCAGTGCCGGCGTCAGGAAACGGACGTCGACCGGGTAGGTGTCGGGTGAGCGGTAGGGCCGGCGACCAACCAGCACGAAACCCCATTCGCCAAAGGACGGCACCAGTGCATGGTAGGGCGTGGCAACAAAACCGACGCTCTCGATGGTGGTGACGATGCTCCAGAAGGACTGCCGGGCATAGAGCGGCGAGGTTGACTGGACGACGGCCAGCCCGGTTTCTGTCAGATGCTTTTCGAGCAGCCGATAGAAGGCGGCGCTGTAGAGCTTGCCGATGGCAAAGTTCGACGGATCGGGAAAGTCGATGACAACGAAATCGAAACGTTCTCGACTCTCTTCCAGCCAAACCAGCGCATCGGCATTGACGACAGTCACCTTCGGCGACGACAGTGCATTTTCGTTGAGCGCCCGCAGCGCTGGCGCACTCGAAAAAAGCCGGGTCATCGCGGGATCGAGATCGACCAGCGTCACCGCTTCGACCTGCGGGTATTTGAGGATCTCGCGCACCGCCAAGCCATCGCCCCCTCCCAGGACGAGAATGCGCCTGGCCCCCGGCAATGTGGCCAGCCCGGGATGCACCAGCGACTCGTGGTAACGGTACTCATCGCGCGAGCTGAACTGCAGGTTGTTGTTCAGATGCAGGCGCAGGTCATCCTTCCAGCGCGTGACGACAATGCGTTGATAGGGAGAGGACTCGGCGTGTACGACCTCGTCAGCGTAGAGCTGTGTCTCGGCAAAGGAGGTGGCTTCGCCGGCAACGGCAAAAGCCCCTAGCAACAACACCGCCGCAGCGATGGCCTGCCCGCGCAGCCAGCGGATGGTCGGCATCTGCGCACGGAACAGCCAGAGCGCCCACAGAGCCACCAGCACATTGAGCAAGCCGAACATCAGGGCGCTGCGAACCAGACCAAGGTGCGGCACCAGCAGCACGGGGAAGAGAATGGAGACGGCAAGCGCACCGAGGTAGTCGAAGGTGAGCACCTGCGACACCACTTCCTTGAACGCGAGGTCACGCTTCAGGATGCGCATGATCAGCGGAATCTCCAGACCGACCAGCATGCCGAGGATGAAGACCAGGAAATACAGCATCAGCTTGAAAGGTTCCGGCGCCCAGACGAACATGAAGAACAGGGCCGCCGCCGAGAAGCCACCGACAACGCCGATCAGGAGTTCGATCTGGACAAAGCGCCCGATCAGGTCACGGGCAATGTATTTCGACAGCCACGACCCCACCCCCATGGCGAACAGGTAAGTGCCGATGACCGTCGAAAACTGGGTGACAGAATCGCCCAGTACATAGCTCGCGAGGGCTGCCGCGATCAACTCGTAGGCAAGCCCGCATGACGCTACGACAAAGACGGAGACGAGCAGCGCCTGTTGCATCAGGAAGCGCACCGGCAAGGCATGGCGGCGCCAGTCGGGTGGCGTATCAAGAGAAGGGACATTCTCGGCAGGGCGCTATTTGTGGAAAGTTCGCCCGCTGTTCAGGCGGGATGCTTGCGCGCCGGCTTCGCGGTCAAACATATTCCAACCCGAGTACTGGGCATAAGAAAAGACAGCGAGTGCCAGCAGCCCGGCTACGAAATTGGATTTGATCATTCGTCCTCATCCTCGTCATCGGCACTGACCAGACCGCTCTCGTTCCAGCGTCGCGTCTCAAAGGCTGCCCGCCGTCCGCGCGAAAACAGCGGAAAAACGAGCAGAAAGATCAACAGGAAAACAAAGTTTGACCACCCCGGTGCATTCTTGACGATCTCGATGTTGTCGATCACGCGCGTACGGCGGTCAGCGCCCAGTTCGTAGTCAATCGCCAGATAATAAGTACCGGCCGGCACTTCCTTGAAGACCAACTCGTCGCCCTTTGACCCTTCCGACCAACTCTCGCCGCCATCGACGCCGCTGTAGTGGGCAATTTCCTGCATGCCGAGCCAGGCACGCCCGGTATTCTTGTCGACAAGTGTCGTGGTCAGTGAAACCCAGTTGTTGCTGATATCGGTTTGATGCCGGACTTCCAGCTTGCGCACCGCACTTTTCAGGATGAATTCCGGGGTCGTTGCCGTGACTTCGTCCTGTGTTGGCGCGAAGACAATACGGTGCTTGAAGACGACGCTGGAGAAGACGAAAACGAAAAGCAGTTGCGCGACTATCGCGGCCAGCGCCAGTTTCCAGAACAGTTTGCAGATGCCGCGATGCCGCTCTTCCCAAGGGTTGGGCTGGTTGGCGTAAACGCCAACTGACGGCGGCAGCGGCGACTTCAGGCGGAACGCGGCCTGCAGCGCCTCGGCTTCAAGATACTCGCCCTGCGACCATGTCACTTCCTTGTTGGACAGCTCGCGCGAGAGCATCCGGGGAGGTGCAATGAAATCTTCGGCCTCGCAGGTCTCGCCAACCGAAACGCGCCAATAGAATTCACCGACGACATAGGTGACTTCCGCGTGGCCAAAATTGAAACGGCGGTAGTCGCTCTCCTGGTAAGTGAAACGATCAAGCCCTCGCGCTACGCGCGGGATCTCGGAAACCGTGCGTACGTAGTTCCAGTGTCCTTGATCCTCAACCAGCCAGGCGAAGCCTTCGCCGGCGCTGAACAGCAGATACTCGCCCCAGTCGTAATCAATGCTGTCTACAGTGGTCCGGCGCTTGAGGAAACCAATGACCTCCCAATCTACGCCCTGCAGCGTGCCCTTGCTGCCGAGCGGCAGGGTCGGAACTTCATGCACGGTCTGTGCGGCACGCGCAAGCAGGCGCAGATTTTCGTTTTCGACACCAATGATCGAGCCGCAACTTTCACAGCCGAGGCTTTCGATAGCCGCCGAATGGATCGTCAGCGGTGCGGCGCAGTGCGGGCAGTTGAAGGCTTTTGCCGTGATCGTTGGGGCGCCGCCTGTCGCCGGATCATGGGCCTCGCGAAGATTGGCAAAGTTGAGATCATTGAAGGTGGCGGCATGCCCGACAAAAACCAGCGGTGGAGTTTCGCTGTAATCGAGCGTCAGGAAACGATCGTTGCCGCGCATATCCGCAGCGTTGACGTCATACCCCGCCTCGACTTTGAACGGCAGCTCGCCCTGCCCGGAAATGCAGCGCGCGGTTTCCAGGTTGGTGACGGTGAAGCTGCGCCCGGCAAGCGTGACCGCCATCTCTGGTGCCAATGCTTCAAAAGGCGGGATCGCTTCGTTGACCGCCACCTGCGCACTGACGACGTATTCGCCACTGGCCTCTGACAGCCACGCGGCACGACCGTCGTCGAAGAGGATGTGCCACTCGTTCCAGAGCCCGGATTCATGCTTGAGCTGAATGCGGCCGATCACACCAAAGTGAACGCCGCGAAACTTGCCTTCCGTGCCGATCTGGATCAGCGAAGCGTCTTCGAGCAGGTCGGCCATGCGGCCGAGGTTTTCGAGGTCGTCGCCGCGACGCAACAACGTGCTGCGACAAAATTCGCAGACCGCATAGAGCGACGCGCCCGAACGAAAAACGACCGGCGCGCCGCAGGAAGGGCAGGAAGCGGTTTTCACACGCACTCGACCGAAAGGGGGATTCGGCCAGTCAGCTCAGTTTGCCGAGAAGCTCCGCTTTCTTGGTGTCGAATTCCGCCTGTGAGAGGATTCCCTTGGCAACGAGGCCGTGCAGTTTCTCCAGCGTTGCCACCACGTCATCGGCGCTCACGGCAGTCGCGGCGGCCCCGGCGACGGCAGGCAGCAGCGGCCACCACGGACGCAGCCCCTGGGAACGGCCGCCTGAGCCATAGCGCCGGCCATCGCCTGGCCAACGCCCATGCCGGCGCCGAGACCGGCACCGATCCCGGCGAGACCGCCTTCGTTCTGCGCCGCGAGCGGAATGGCATTGGCGACCTGATACTGCGTGTAGCGGCCCATGTCGCCGATCATGTTCATGCCGATCTTTGTATCGAGGATCTTCTGCAATTCTTCTGGCAGCGATACGTTCTGCACGGCAAACGCGTCTAGCGTCAGGCCATAGCGCTCAAACACCGTGATCAGTTTTTCCTGCATGGCCTTGCCGAACTCAACCTGGTTGGCCGCCATGTCGATGAACGGAACGCCGGACTCGCCGAACAGGTCGGTCATTGTCGCGATGACCAGATTGCGTAACTGGCCATCGAGATCGTCGACGAGGTATTCCTCGCGGGTTCCGGAAATTTCGGTGTAGAACTTGCCCGGATCCGCCAGCTTGTAAGAGTAGATGCCGAAGGCGCGCATGCGCACCATGCCGAAATCCTTGTCACGGATGGTGATCGGGTTCGGCGTCCCCCACTTGCGGTCGAGGCGCAGGCGGGTAGAGAAGAAATAGACCTCGGATTTGAACGGCGACTGGAACAGCTTGTCCCAGTTCTTCAGGTTGGTCAGGAGCGGCAGGGTTTGCGTCGTCAGCTTGTAGAGCCCCGGGGCGAAGACGTCCGCGATTTTGCCTTCGTTGACGAATACCGCCATCTGCGACTCGCGCACGGTGAGTTGCGCACCGTACTGGATTTCGAAATCCTGCATCGGGTAGCGATAGGCAAGGACATCGTCGCCCTCCTCCGTCCAGTGGATGACGTCGATAAACTGTTTCTTGATGAAGTCCATGAGGGCCATGTAGGTCTCCTGAGATCAGGCGTGGAACAACGGAATGAAGCCAAGAATTTTCAGTAACTCATGCAGGCGGCGTTGAGCAGGCCGACACTGAGCGAGAGAACTGCCAGAAAAACGGCAGGGGCCACCTTACCAGCAGGGATGTCGCTATTCATCTGGGGAAAGGTGTAGCGGGCAACCAGGTAAGCAAATATCTGTACGACGCCGGCGACCGCCCCCCAGGCCGCAAGATCGGCGACGGTACCGCTGTGCGCGATGGCGTTGGCGACCGGCATGACGAAACCGAACAGCGCGCCGGAGAGACTGATGGCGGCAGCCGTATTACCCGACCGGATCAGGGTGATTTCCTGATAAGGGGTTACGTTCACATAAACCAGCAGGAAGACGGCGACCAGCACAATGGCCACGCCGAAATAGGCAAAGAAGGCGGGAACCGCCGTCAGAAAACTGGAGAGCACGAAAAGCCTCCTTTCAGATGGATGCCGGCACCTGCCGACAACGGGCTAGACGGAGGCGCCATAGCGTACCAACCCGTCGAGGATCAGATTCTCCTCTACTTGCACAGGAATACTCAAGTGTGGCTGCAGACGCGCTGCCGCGCCGCCAGTGAGCAGACACCTTGCACCTTCCCCGGCAGCAATCTTGCCGAACATGCGTTCGATGGCACCCAACTGCGCATGCAAACACCCGGTGACAATGGCATCCATGGTATTGCGCGGCGCATCGCAATAATTTCCGTCGGCCAGCGGCAACTGTGCCGTATTGCCGGCCAGGGCATCGCGCATCAGATCGAAGCCCGGAAGAATGATGCCGCCCGAAAAGTGGCCGTCGGCAGTCAGCAGATCGGCCGTTGTCGCTGTCCCGGCGCAAACGACGAGGCAGGCGGCTGACGCCAGCCCCCGGGCCCCGAGCAACGCCGCCCAGCGGTCAGTGCCGAGCTGCTGCGGATTTTCATAGGTGTTGGTCACGCCGCAGCAATCAGCGGCAGAGACAAAGCGGTGGATATCGCGATGGCGCTTGCCGAGGATGGTTTGAATTTCATGCCCGACATGTGCTCCCGCGACGTTGCAGACAACGATACGGGTATCGGCCGGCCAGTCTTCGGCGGCCTCACTGAGCCACGCGACATCGGCCGTCGCCAGGACGCCTTTCGCCTGCCAGCCGACGCCGTCATGCAGCCCCCACTTGATACGGCTGTTGCCGGCGTCGATGACCGCGATCATTGCGGGGTACTGCGCAACGAGACATCTCCGGAAAGGCAGCGCATCACGCCGTTCGCGGTTTCCACCAGCAGGGCGCCATCGCTATCGGCGCCACGACAGCGGCCGACCATTTCGACACGGCCATCGTGCAGTACGGTCACTTCTCGATCCTGCCAGACGTGCAGGCGTTGCCACTCCTCCCGCAGCGCGGCAAAGCCCCCCTGCGAAAACTGATCAAGCACGACCGCCAGTTCCACCAGCAGCCTGGCCAACAGCACATGGCGCTCCGGCAAGGCCGGCAGCAGCGAGGCGAGCGCAGCAGCGGGCATGTCGAGCGCCAACTCCGCCGGAGGAGCATCGAGGTTAAGACCAATGCCGATCACGGCAACCATGCCGCGGCGCTCGCTCGAAAGCTCAACCAGAATGCCCGCGAGTTTGCCGTCCGCGAAGAGGACGTCATTGGGCCACTTGAGTCCGGCACCACGGACTCCGAAAGTTTCGAGAGCGCGCACGAGCCCCAGACCGATGGCCAGCGAAAGACCGGACAAGCGCTGAACATCGCCCTCGAAACGCCACAACAGGGAAAAAGTCAGACTGGCTTCCGGGGAAGAGGTCCACTGCCGACCACGACGACCGCGGCCAGCAGTCTGTCGATCGACCACCAGGACGCTGCCGGAGCCGGCGCCCTTGGCCGCCCGTTCAAGGAGGAGGTCGCTGGATGAACTCCCTTCGGCCAGCGCATCTACGTCAAAGCGGGAGGAAAGTTCGCCAAGCAGCGGCTTCAGGCGGGCGGGATCGATCAATGCAGCGGTCATGCGGGCATTATCGCCGAAAAATATCTCACGGCAAGCCACGCCGGACAGCCACGTGCTCAGGTGTCGTCGCCCTTGCCGTTGCCGAGGCCAAGCTCCTGAATCTTGCGCGTAATGGTGTTGCGGCCAATACCCAGCGCCACGGCGGCCTCAATGCGACGCCCCCCCGTACTCGCCAGCGCACGATTGATCAGGATGCGCTCGAACGCCTGCAACAAGCGTTCGTGCACTCCCCCTCCGCCGGCGATCAACTGACGATCGACTTCGCTCGCCAGCACGCTTTCCCAGTCGCCAGCGCTGGCCATCGGCGCGCTTTCACGCAATTCAGTCGGCAAATCGGCGACTTCCACCGTTTGCCCGGGCGCCATGACGGTCAGCCAGTGACAGAGGTTTTCCAGTTGGCGTACGTTGCCCTGGAAATCGACTGTCGTCAGATACTTGAGTGCCGCCTCGGACAGGCGTTTGGCTTCGACGCCCAGATCCTGCGCACTCTTCGAGAGGAAATGACGTGCCAGCAGCGGTACGTCCTCACGCCGTTCGCGCAGCGATGGCAAACGGATGCGGATGACGTTGAGGCGATGAAAGAGGTCTTCGCGAAACAAGCCATCCTTGACTCGTGTTTCGAGATTCTGATGGGTAGCCGCGATGACGCGGACGTTGGCCTTGATCGGCGAATGACCGCCGACCCGGTAGAAATGGCCATCGGAGAGCACCCGCAGCAGACGGGTCTGCAGCTCGGACGGCATGTCACCGATTTCGTCAAGGAACAGCGTCCCCCCCTCGGCTTGCTCGAAACGCCCCCGGCGCTGGGCCTGGGCACCGGTAAAGGCGCCGCGTTCATGGCCAAACAGTTCGGACTCAAGCAGGTCCTTCGGGATCGCCGCCGTATTGATGGCGATGAAAGGCTTGTCAGCCCTCGGGCTATGCCGATGCAGGGCGCGGGCGACGAGCTCCTTGCCGCTACCGGACTCGCCGGTGATCAGCACCGTCGCATGCGACTGGGACAAACGCCCAATGGCACGAAAGACTTCCTGCATGGCCGGCGCCTGGCCAAGAATTTCCGGGGTCAGGCCAACCACTTCGGACGCACCAGCTTGGTGCATCGACTGATCAAGGGCCCGCCGGATCAACTCGACCGCCTGGTCCACATCGAATGGCTTCGGCAGATACTCGAACGCCCCGCCCTGAAACGCGGCAACGGCAGACTCGAGGTCGGAGTAGGCGGTCATGATGATGACCGGCAGACCGGGGAAGCGGCTTTTCACTTCCTGCAGCAGAACAAGGCCTGACTGGCCGGGCATGCGGATATCAGACAGCAGGACCTGCGGCGGTTCGGCGCCACGATCCAGTTGCACCAAAGCTTCAGTGGCCGAGGCAAAACTCTTGAACGGGATCTGCTCGCGGGCCAGGGTCTTTTCCAGCACCCAGCGGATGGAGCGGTCGTCGTCTACGATCCAGACAGGTTTCATGATGGTTTGCATAGCCTTATTATTGAGGTCATGCATAAGCCTTAGCGAGTTTCATGCCCGGTTGTTAGCCGGGGTCAAGCGGCAGGCGGATGACGAATATTGTTCGGCCTGGCCGACTTTGGCATTCGATGGTGCCATGGTGATGAAGAACAAAATTCTGGGCAATCGTCAGCCCAAGCCCGGAACCACCTTCGCGGCCGGAAACCAGCGGATAGAACATGCGCTCAAGGATATCGGTGGGAATACCCGGGCCGTCGTCGATAACCTGCATTTCGAGCGCCAGGCGATAGCGCTTCTTGGCCAGCGTGACTTGCCGCACGGCGCGTGTTCGCAGGGTGATCGTCCCTTCTCCCTGCATCGCCTGCGCCGCGTTGCGGGCAATGTTCAGAATGGCCTGGATGAGTTGTTCGCGATCGCCAACCAGATCCGGCAGGCTGGTGTCGTAGTCGCGGCGAATCTGGAGCGTCTGCGGAAACTCGGCCACCAGCAGACTGCGCACCCGTTCGAGCACTTCATGGATGGAAACCGGCCCGGGATGCATCGGTCGCTGCGGCGTCAGCAAACGCTGCATCAAATCCTGCAGGCGGTCGGCCTCAAGGATGATGACCTGGGTGTATTCGCGCAGCGCCGGAGCGTTGGCCAGACCAACCAGCTCGTGTTCGAGCAACTGCGCGGCACCGCGAATCCCGCCCAGAGGGTTCTTGATCTCGTGCGCCAGGTTGCGGATCAGTTCGCGGCTGGCCTGTTGTTGTTCAAGCAATCGCTCTTCACGACTTGCGCGCAACTGCTGGTCGATCGGCCAGATTTCGATGAGCAGCCCACCGCCGGGCGCTTCAACGGGTGTTACCGTGCAATTGACTTGGACAGGTTCACCGTCCGGGCGTTTCAGTTCGATGTTCTGGCCGGTATAGGCCCAGTTATTGGCCAGCGCCTCGTCGAGCGCGGTCTGCAAGGTATGGGAGTAACCGATGACATCCTTGAGTGGTTTCCCACTGAGTGTCTTGGTACTCGCCGCCACCAGGTTTTCGGCAGCGGGATTAAGATAGCGAACGCCGAAATCATCATCCACCAGGACAACGGCGGAGGCCAGCAGGTCAAGCCCGCTGAAAGCGTGGTATTCGCGTTCTGTCATGCGCAGTAGCGATCTATCGGCTCGGCGGGAACTGGGTAATAAGGAAATTGAGGGGGTTGAAAGGCGCAGGAAAACGGTCAGCGGAGATTCTGCATCTCTTTGCGAATCGCCTCGAGATTGCGCTCATGCAAGCGAACCTGGTCGCGAAGCGGCTGGACGCGCTCCTGAACCTTGGCCTGATTGATCGCACCGCCCTGCATGCGCTCCTGAGGGAGAGCGATTTCGCCTTCCTCCAGTTTTTTCCGGGCGTCGTCCAGGCTTTTCTGCTCTGCCGTCAATTCCTGCTCCAGGATTTTCTTGCGATCGTTGTCGCGCGCCTTCTGCGTGCCGTCTTCAACTCGAGGAAAGGTCGCAGGCGTTGGCGTTCTCGCCGCCGGCTTGGTACCGGGGACGGAAGAGATCGGGTCAAGATTGAGTTTGCCGCATCCTTTTGACGCCACATTGGAATAGGTCACATGGCCATCGCGGTCGGTGCACTTGTAAATTTCGGCATACGCCGGCACGGCCGCCCAGGCAAGGAATCCAATTGCCAAGCATTTACGCATTGTGTCTCCATCGTCTTGCTGCTGTGACAAAGAGTTTAACGCATCAAAACGACATCGGCGTACAAGGCCGACAAAGAAAAAGGGCGGGGATTCCAGGAACCCCCGCCCTCTTATTGGCTGCGAAAAACCTAGCAGCTGTAGTACATGTCGAACTCGACCGGGTGGGTCGTCATGCGGACCTTGTTGACTTCGTCCATCTTCAGGGCGATGAAGGCATCGATCCAGTCGTTGGAGAAAACGCCGCCACGGGTCAGGTACTCGCGATCCTTATCCAGTGCGTCCAGCGCTTCGTCGAGGCTGGCGCAGACGGTCGGGATCTTTGCATCCTCTTCCGGCGGCAGGTCGTACAGGTTCTTGTCAGCCGGATCGCCCGGGTGGATCTTGTTCTGGATACCATCCAGACCGGCCATCAGCAGCGCGGCGAAGCACAGGTACGGGTTGGCGATCGGATCCGGGAAGCGGGTTTCGATACGACGGGCCTTGTCGGACGCAACGTGCGGAATGCGGATCGAGGCCGAACGGTTCTTGGCCGAATAGGCCATCTTGACCGGGGCTTCGTAGTGCGGAACCAGACGCTTGTACGAATTGGTGCCCGGGTTGGTAATGGCATTCAGCGACTTGGCGTGCTTGATGATGCCGCCGATGTAGAACAGGGCGGTTTCCGACATGCCAGCGTAGCCGTTGCCCGCGAACAGGTTTTTGCCATCTTTCCAGATCGACTGGTGAACGTGCATGCCCGAACCGTTGTCGCCAACGATCGGCTTCGGCATGAAGGTGGCGGTCTTGCCGTACTGGTGGGCAACGTTGTGCACCACGTACTTGAGGATCTGGGTCCAGTCGGCGCGCTTGACCAGCGTGCTGAACACGGTGCCGATTTCGCACTGGCCGGCGGTGGCCACTTCGTGGTGGTGCACTTCGACCGGGACGCCGAGCGACTCGAGCGTCAGGACCATGGCCGAACGGATGTCGTGCAGGCTGTCGACCGGCGGAACCGGGAAGTAGCCGCCCTTGACGGTCGGGCGGTGGCCCGTGCCGCCAGCGCCTTCGGTCTTTTCACCGGAGGTCCAGGCTGCTTCGGCCGAGTAGATCTTCAGGTTGCAGCCCGACATGTCGACGTTCCACTCGACGGAGTCGAAGATGAAGAATTCGGGTTCCGGACCGAAGTAGGCGGTGTCGCCAATGCCGGAGGACTTCAGGTAGGCTTCGGCGCGCTTGGCGATCGAGCGCGGGTCGCGGTCATAGCCACGGCCGTCGGTCGGATCGACGACGTCGCACGACAGGACGACGGTGGTTTCGTCGAAGAACGGGTCGATGTAGGCGGTCGAAGGATCCGGCATCAGCAGCATGTCGGAAGCCTGGATGCCCTTCCAGCCGGCGATCGAGGAACCATCAAAGGCGTGGCCGGACTCGAACTTGTCTTCGTCGAAGGCGCTGATCGGCACAGTGACGTGCTGTTCCTTGCCACGGGTGTCGGTAAAACGGAAATCGACGAACTTGACGTCGTTTTCCTTGACCATCTTGATGACGTCTTGCGGGGTTGCCATAGTGCAAAGTCTCCTGAGCAGGTGCCGGCCTCGCCGGCAGATATCAAAAATCGTGCGTGATCCTAGCAGCAGGAAACATGCCAGACAACCACGAAAGAACTTTGCATTGTGCCACAAGCCCTAAGCGCGAGCGCCGGGTTTTTACCTGCACCTGGACGGTGCGCGCCGCGGAAAAAATGCACCAAATTGGTGTTAAACCCAAAATTCAATGTCACCACACATCTGCCGTATACTTGCGCCCCTCGTTTTGCATTCTTGGTTTAGCCCAGCGACAAGCATCTCCCCATGGGAAAATTGACTGAACTTCTCCGCCTCGCACAGACGCGCGCAACTGCGTTATCGCTAAGTTATTCAGGCGCCCTGACGCCGCAGGAGGCCTACGAACTCTGGCAACTTGCCCCCGGTGCGCAAATCGTGGATGTGCGCACACGCGCCGAATGGGTCTGGGTCGGGCGCGTCCCCGGCGCGATCGAAATCGAGTGGCAGAACTGGCCGGAGGCACAACCCAACCCGCACTTTCTGGCACAGTTACGGCAGCAGGTCGACATTGAGTCGCTGGTGCTCTTTGTCTGCCGCAGCGGCATACGCTCGCACCACGCCGCTATCGCCGCAACCGAAGCCGGCTGGTCCGGCTGCTACAACGTGCTCGAAGGCTTCGAGGGTGACAAGGATGCCAACGGGCAACGCGGCAAGATAGCCGGCTGGCGACACGCCGGACTCCCCTGGACCAACTGACGACGTAACAGAAAAGCACAGCATGACAACGACGACCATCGCATTCGACGCCTTCAACCAGCTCAAGGACAACGCCGCCCAGGAACGCATCCGCGCTGCGCGCGCGCGCCTAGGCAAGCGCGCCGTGCTGCTCTGCCACCACTACCAGCGCGCCGACGTCTATCAGCACGCCGACCTGACCGGCGACTCTTTGAAGCTGTCGCGGCTGGCCTCGCAGACCGATTCGGAATTCATCGTCTTCTGCGGCGTGCATTTCATGGCCGAGGTCGCCGACATCATGTCCTCGCCAGCGCAGACAGCGATCCTGCCCGACCTCGCCGCGGGCTGCTCGATGGCCGACATGGCCAACCTGGCTAAAGTGGAGCGCTGCTGGCGCGAGCTGAACGAGGTACTGGGTGACGCTGGGGCGCAGGTCACACCGGTCACCTACATCAACTCGGCGGCCGATCTGAAGGCCTTCTGCGGCGGGCGCGGCGGCATCGTGTGCACCTCGTCGAACGCCGGCACCATCGCCAAGTGGGCCTTTGCCCGGCGCGAGAAGGTTCTTTTCTTCCCTGACCAGCACCTCGGCCGCTGGACCGGGCACAACCTCGGCATCCCGCTCGACGAGATGGTCGTTTGGGATCCGGATCTGGAATTCGGCGGCCTCACGCCGGAACAGATCAAGAAGGCGAAAATCCTGCTGTGGAAAGGCCACTGCTCGGTGCATCAGATGTTCCAGGAAAGCCACATCAAGCGCTGGCGCGAACAGAATCCGCAAGGCATCGTTATCTCGCACCCGGAATGCAACTTCGAGGTCTGCCTGAATTCCGACCACGTCGGCTCAACCGAGCACATCGTCAGGACGATCAAGGAAGCGCCGCCGAACACGCAGTGGCTGGTCGGCACCGAACTGAACCTTGTTGACCGGCTGGCCAACGAGGTGCGCCCGGAAGGCAAGACCGTGCAGTTCATGGCGCCGACGGTCTGCATGTGCTCGACCATGCAGCGCATCGACCCGCAGCATCTGGCGTGGACGCTGGAGAACCTGGCCGACGGCAACATCGTCAATCCGATCCGCGTGCCACCGCACGAGGCCGAGCTGGCCAAGCTGGCGCTGGAAAGGATGCTCGCGGTATCCTGAAGCAATGACGGACACCCCATCCACTCCACACAAGCGCCTGCGCGTCACTACCTACAACATCCACAAGGGGTTTTCGCAGTTCAACCGCCGCATGATGGTGCACGAACTGCGGGAACGTCTGCGCCACCTCGATTCCGACATCGTCTTCCTGCAGGAAGTGCAGGGCCTCCACCTGCACCACGCGTCGAACCACGACAACTGGCCGGATGAGCCGCAGCACGAATTTCTCGCCGAGGACGTCTGGCATTCAACGGCTTACGGCGAGAATGTGATTTACGATCACGGCCACCACGGCAATGCCATCCTGTCGCGCTTCCCCATTCTCGGCAGCCACAATCAGGATGTCACCCACCACCAGTTCGAAAGACGTGGTCTGCTGCATTGCCAGATCGCCCTGCCCAGCGGCGAGACTGTTCATTCCGTTTGCGCCCATCTCTCTCTCTTCGGCCGCTCTCGCATCCGGCAGATGACAGCACTGGCGGACTACCTCGAAGAGATTGCTCCTGACGGCACGCCACTGGTTATCGGCGGCGATTTCAACGACTGGCGAAATCGTGCCGACGATGTTCTGCGTGAGCGCCTGAATCTGACTGAGGTTTTCTGCGGCGCTTCGGGCCGCCCGGCACGGAGTTTCCCCGCCGGAATGCCGCTGTTCCGGCTGGACAGGATTTACGCGCGCGGCTTTTTCGGTGGAAAAGCGGAAGTTCACTTTGGCGCACCATGGTCAAAAATTTCTGACCATGCGGCATTGTCGGCCCATCTGATACGCCATGGCGATTGACTTTGTCGACGGCAACCGACTGACGCTGCTGAATAGCGGTGGCGAGTTCTTTCCGGCGCTGATTGAATGCATTGAGGCCGCCACTACCGACGTGCAACTCGAGACCTACATTTTCGAGGATGACGCCAGTGGTCGGCCGGTGATGGCAGCGCTGAAGCGAGCCGCCGGTCGGGGGGTCAAGGTGCGCGTACTGGTCGATGGTTCCGGAGCAGCGCGATTCACCGATACGCTGCAGCCGGAATTGCTGGCCGCGGGGGCCCAGGTCATGGTCTATCGCCGGGAACTGACCCGTTTCAGCCTGCGACGCCAACGCTTGCGCCGACTGCACCGCAAGCTCGCCAGTATCGACAACCGCATTGCCTTTGTCGGTGGCATCAACATCATCGACGACATGAATCAACCAGGAGGACGGGCACCACGCTATGACTACGCGGTGCGTATCGAAGGCCCGCTGGTAGCTTCGGTTCAGAAGGTCATGGAAAGATTGTGGACGATCGTCGTCTGGGCCAGCTTCCGACGACGTTTCCGCATTCCTGCGCGGGGGGATGTCACGCCTTCGCCCGTCGGCGATGAAGCGGCGGCGCTGGTCATCCGCGACAATATCCGGCACCGGCGGGATATCGAGGATGCGTATCTTGAAGCCATCATATCGGCGACCGACGAGATCGTCATTGCCAACGCTTATTTCTTGCCCGGATTCCGCTTTCGGCGGACGCTGCTACAGGCGGCACGTCGGGGCGTTCGCGTCAGCGTGCTGCTGCAGGGGAAGGTGGAATATCGCCTGCAGCATTACGCAACGCAGGCACTCTACGGTGCGCTGCTCAAAGCCGGGGTTCGCATCTTCGAATATCAGCCCAGCTTTCTGCACGCCAAGGTCGCCGTAATCGACGGCAACTGGGCCACCGTTGGCTCGTCGAACATCGACCCATTCAGCTTGATGCTGGCCAAAGAAGCAAACATCGTGGTGCGCAATCGCGCGTTTGCGATGAATCTGCGTCAAAGCCTGAAACAGGCGATCACCAACGAAGCGACCGAACTCCTGCCGCGAGACTGGCGAAAATTTTCCTGGTACTCAAAGCTCTTGCGCTGGACCTGCTATCAACTGGTGCGCCTCGCCATCGGCATCGCCGGCTACGGTGGCAAGCACTGACGCGGGCCGGGTCGGCACCTGCGCGATCTGCCAATGGGCGATCGCCCAGTCCCAGAACGTTGCCAGTGATACCCGGGGCAAATCCTCCGGCACCGGCTGACCAAGAAACTGCATGGCCCTAACGAGGAGCGGCACGCCGCCCGCAGAGGAAACCGCAGGCGCCAGTGTCTGCTTGGACAATTTCTCACCCGCAACATTGGTCACCACAGGCAAATGCGCATAGCGGACTGCAGGATAGCCGAGGCGCTGCTGCAGCCAGATCTGACGTGGAGTCGATTCGATCAAGTCGGCGCCGCGCACGATGTCGGTAACCCCGGCTTCGGCATCATCGACGACCACGGCAAGCTGGTAGGCATATGGCCCGTCTGCGCGCAAAAGAACAAAATCGCCGACTTCCCGCTCAAGATTCTGACGCCGCGGCCCCTGGACACGATCGTCAAAGCCCAATTCAACCGCCGCTACGCGCATACGCCAGGCTCGCGGGCTGCGCCCGGGAAGCAGGCCGTGACGACAGGTACCCGGATAGACAAGACCGCCATCAACTGACGGGTTCTCCGCAGAATCGGCGATTTCCCGACGCGAGCAGGAGCAGGGATAGACATCGCCCTGATGACGCAGGAGATCGAGGATTTCGCGGTATTTTTCCAGCCGGTTTGACTGCCAGACGGGCGCACCGTCCCACTCGAAACCAAAATCGCCAAGGGTGCGCAGGATGGAATCCGCCGCCCCCGCCACATTACGCGGCGCATCCACATCCTCGATACGCAGCAGCCAGCGACCTCCGGCCGCGCGGGCGTCGAGGTAGCTACCTACAGCTGCAACCAACGAACCAAAATGCAAAGGCCCGGTTGGCGACGGCGCAAAGCGGCCACAATATGACGGTTTTGATTCAGCAGCTTCCAACGCTGAAATCGACCGGGGCTGGAGATCAGACGTTGAACAGGAAATTCAAAACGTCGCCGTCCTTGACCACATATTCCTTGCCTTCGGCGCGCATCTTTCCTGCTTCCTTGGCGCCGGCCTCACCCTTGTACTGGATGAAATCGTCGTAGGCAATGGTCTGGGCGCGGATGAAGCCGCGTTCGAAGTCGGTATGGATCACGCCGGCGGCTTGCGGTGCGGTATCGCCCTTGTGGATGGTCCAGGCGCGCACTTCCTTGACGCCGGCAGTGAAGTAGGTCTGCAGACCAAGCAGGGTGTAGCCCGCACGGATCAGACGGTCGAGGCCGGGCTCTTCGAGGCCCATCGATCCCAGGAAATCCTTCTTGTCGGCTTCTTCGAGGTCGGCAATCTCGGCTTCGATAGCGGCACACAGGGCGACCACTTCGGCACCTTCGGCGGCGGCATGGGCACGCACGACATCGAGATGCGGATTGTTCTCGAAACCATCCTCGGCAACGTTGGCCGCATACAGCACCGGCTTGGCGGTGATCAGGCAGAAGGTCTTGAGGCCGGCCCACTCTTCCTTGGAGAGGTTGAGGGCACGCACCGGCTTGGCCTCGTTCAACTGAGCCATGCACTTTTCGAGCACGGCGACGAGGATCTTTGCTTCCTTGTCACCGGAACTGGCCGGGCGCTTGTAGCGGTTGATTGCCTTTTCCACCGTTGCCATGTCGGCCAGCGCCAGTTCGGTGTCGATGATCTCAATGTCGCGGAGTGGATCGACACTGCCCGAGACATGAATCACGTTGTCGTCGGCAAAACAGCGGACGACATGCACGATGGCGTCGGTTTCGCGGATGTTGGCCAGGAACTGGTTGCCCAGCCCTTCGCCCTTGGAAGCACCAGCAACCAAGCCG
Organism: Candidatus Proximibacter danicus; assembly: GCA_016710885.1. Lineage (GTDB taxonomy): Bacteria > Pseudomonadota > Gammaproteobacteria > Burkholderiales > Rhodocyclaceae > Proximibacter > Proximibacter danicus. The sequence goes on along the minus strand of JADJUC010000003.1, from coordinate 65,817 downwards.
GCGATATCGACGAACTCGACGATGGCCGGCTGCATTTTCTGCGGCTTGACGATCGCGGCCAACGCCGCCATGCGGGCATCCGGCACCTCGACGATGCCGACGTTGGGCTCGATGGTGCAGAACGGATAATTTTCCGCCGCAATGCCCGACTTGGTCAGCGCGTTGAAGAGAGTGGACTTGCCGACGTTAGGCAGACCGACGATGCCGCATTTCATGCTCATGGTTTTTCCTTAAACGGTTTTTCCGTGCAATAACTGCTGTGCTGCCGCGTAGTCACCGGCAGCCAGTTTCGGCCAGGCCAGCAGGCAGCGGTCGAGCGCAAGATCGATGGCTTCACGCTCGTCGGCACGCGGCCGATGCAGCACGAAATCGGCAACTTCCTGCGCCAGACTCAGGTTGCGCGGATGCCCGACGCCGAGGCGCAGGCGCCAGAAATCGGGGGTGCCCAGTTGCGCCTGTATATCCTTGATGCCGTTGTGTCCGCCGGCACCACCGCCCTGCTTGATGCGGATGCCGCCGGGCAGCAGGTCCAGCTCGTCATGGACAACCAGCACTTCCGCCGCTTCGATCTTGTAGAAGCGCGCCAGCGCCGCTACCGACTGGCCGGAACGGTTCATGTAGGTAGTCGGCTGCAGCAGCCAGACATCGCCGGCGCGTGCCGCCAGCCCGAGAAACTTTGATTGCGGTTGCAGCGACACCTTGAGTTCGCGCGCCAGACGGTCGACGAACCACGCCCCGGCGTTGTGCCGGGTATCTTCGTATTCAGCCCCGGGGTTGCCGAGGCCGACGATCAGTCGGGGAGAGGGGCTCATAGCTCACTAAAAAAGAAGCCGCCGCAGGCCTGGTGGCCGGACGGCGGCTTCTTTTCAGAGTCAGACGACTCAGGCGGCCGGCGCTGCTTCGGCAGCCACTTCGTCGCTGCCGCCCTTCTTGGCAACGACCGAGACGATGACCGGATTGTCCTGACCATGCGAGACGAAGGTAACGCCCTTCGGCAGGGTCAAATCCTTGACGTGGATCGACTGACCCACCTTGAGGTCTTTCAGGTCGACTTCGATGAATGCCGGCAGATTGGCGGGCAAGCAAGAGATATCGAGTTCATTCAGCGCATGGCTGACCAGACCACCGGAGAGCTTTACGCCAGGAGCAACATCGGCGTTCACGAAGTGGAACGGCACTTTCTGGTGAAGCTTCTGGTTGGCATCGACACGCTGAAAATCGACGTGAAGAACGATGGCCTTGTAGGGGTGCATCTGGTTGTCGCGCAACAGAACCGGCTGCTGCTTGCCATCGATGTCGAGCGTCAGCACGGAAGCGTGGAAAGCCTCCTTGCGCAGGTTCAACAGAATGGTGTTGTGGTCGAGTTCGATCGCCTCGGCGGCGCCAGCGCCACCGTAAACGATGCCAGGCACCGTGCCGGCGCGACGCAGGCGGCGGCTCGCTCCGGTGCCCTGATCGTTGCGCTTTTGCGCTTTCAGTTCAAATGTCATGATTGCTCCTAGATACTGCGTACTGCGTTGAAAACCCCTGCCCGCGACCAGGCAAGGGATGAAAAATCATTCGATGAAGAGTGACGATACAGACTCTTCATTGCTGATACGACGAATTGTCTCAGCCAGCAGGTCGGCCACCGTCAGCTGGCGAATGCGTGAGCAGGCCAACGCCTCTTCCGACAGCGGAATGGTGTCGGCAACGACCAATTCATCCAGTTCCGAACTATTCAGGCGTTCGATCGCCGCACCAGACAGCACCGGATGCGTACAGTAGGCCAGAACCTTGGTTGCGCCGTTTTCCTTGAGGGCAGCTGCCGCCTTGCACAGGGTGCCGGCAGTATCGACGATGTCATCCATGATGACGCAGGTACGGCCATCGACTTCGCCGATGATGTTCATCACTTCCGAAACATTCGCCTTCGGGCGACGCTTGTCGATGATCGCCAGATCACATTCGAGGCGCTTCGCCAGCGAACGCGCACGCACCACGCCGCCATGGTCGGGCGAAACCACCAGCAGATTCTCGTGGTTCTGCTTCTGGATGTCTTCAAGCAGAATCGGCAGTGCGTAGATATTGTCGACCGGGATATCGAAGAAGCCCTGAATCTGTTCGGCGTGCAGGTCCATCGTCAGCACGCGATCGACCCCGGCCGCAGCCAGCATGTTGGCGACCAGCTTGGCGGCGATCGGCACCCGTGAAGAACGCGAACGGCGATCCTGGCGGGCGTAGCCAAAATACGGAATGGAGGCAGTGATGCGGCCGGCCGAAGCACGCTTGAGCGCATCGACCATGACCAGCAGTTCCATCAGATTGTCATTCGACGGCGCACACGTCGACTGCAGGAGAAAAACATCCTTGCCGCGGACATGCTCGTCGAGTTCGACACTGACTTCGCCATCGGAGAAACGGCCGACATTCACGCGTCCAAGCGAAATGTGCAGACGCTTGGCCACCTCCGCCGCCAATTTCGGATTGGCATTGCCGGTGAATACCATCAAGCTGTCATAAGCCATGTCGTTGCTCCGAGCGTTCCAGCACCGCGCCGCATAAAGCAATACGGGCAGGTCGCAATAACCTGCCCGGATCGGTCTTGAATTCTGTGGCTGGGGAAGAAGGATTCGAACCTTCGAATGCCGGAATCAAAATCCGGTGCCTTGACCAACTTGGCGACTCCCCAGCGGACGCCCAAAAGCCAAGCTCTTGAACGAGGCGCGGATGATACAGGAAAATTCAGGGGGCGCAAAGCCCGATCAGCGGATGAGCCGCCAGGCCCGCTGCCGCCCAGCCCCGCATGCCACGGGGTAGCTGAGCCAGCACCGCTTCAGCATCTCTGCGACATTCGAACTCTGCGAACACGCAAGCCCCCGAGCCCGTCATACGCACATGGGCATATGCAGCAAGCCAGCCGATATGTTCGGCAACCGCTGGGTACAGTTCGGCAGCAACCGGCTCAAGGTCATTGGCACCGAAACCGGGATGCCAATCACAGGCGGCAATGGCCGGCGAATCGCGGCGCAGGTGCGGTGTGCGAAAAATTGCGGCCGTCGGCACCTGAACAGGCGGTTCGAGAACCACATACCAGGCCGCCGGCAGCTCAACCGACGTAAAGGTTTCGCCAACCCCTTCGGCAAAGGCATTGCGGCCATAGATGAAAATCGGCACGTCCGCGCCAAGCGACAACCCCAGGACTTGCAAGCGCTCACGCGACAAGCCGAGGCCCCAGAGGTGATTCAATGCCAGCAGCACCGTCGCCGCATCGGAACTGCCACCGCCGAGTCCGCCTCCCATGGGCAAGCGCTTTTCGAGCGTGATTGTCACCCCTTGGCGACAACCGCTTTCGGCTTGCAGCAGCCGGGCGGCACGCACTGTCAGGTCGCTCTCCGCTGGCACGCCGGGCAGCGGCGTGGCCAACACCACATCGGTATCGGCTCGCGGCGAAAACTGCAGGGCATCGCCAAAATCGACGAAACGGAACAAGGTCTGCAAAAGGTGATAGCCATCGGCCCGGCGCCCGACAACATGCAGAAAAAGATTGAGCTTGGCTGGCGCCGGCCAGCAACTGTCCCAGTGCCATGGGCTCATGGTGTCCGCCATTCCTCGACCCGCAGGCGCAACTCCACCCCGCCCTTGCGAGTCACCGTCATCAATGCCGGCAGGGCATCGGTAGCGGCCTGTTCATATTCATAACTGATGGACCAGTCATCCTCCTCGATCGATTGCGGACGACCGAGACCATCCGGCTGAACGCGAGCCCTCTCACCCGCACGCGCTAGCACCCATGCCGACAAGCGATCGATCGGCAGCGGATAGCCGAGAACCTCATGCATCAGCTGTTGCGCGTCCGCAGCTTCGAAGACCCGTCGATCAGAAGCGACCAGCCTTGCCCGCTGACTGTCGATCCGGATATCGGCAAGAACCTGACCAAAAGGGGAAGCTATTTGCAGTTCGTCAACACCGGCAGCGCTATGGCGCCACGACAGACGCCCGGAATGACGCTCGCTCTCTTGCGTCACCGAAAAGCGCGCCTCGAGGCTGAAATCGCGAACATCTCCGCGTGGCAGCAGGATTTCTGTGACATTCGCCCCCGGGCCTGCGCAGGCGGCGAGCAATCCGAGCACAAGAAAAAGAAAATAGCGGACCACAGCGCCGATCAGCGAACGAACTTCGCGCGGACCGCTTTGAGTTCAGCATTCCCGGGGTGTCGTTTGGCGGCGTCTGCCCAGATTTTTTGCGCCTCCTCGCGACGCTCAAGAACCCAAAGCACCTCGCCAAGATGCGCGGCAATCTCGGCATCCTTCTTGATCGCATAGGCTTTCTCAAGGAAAGTCAGCGCGCCCTGCAGATCGCCCTGGCGATAGAGCACCCAGCCCATGCTGTCCATGATGAAGGGGTCTTCAGGCGCCAGCTCGAGCGCCTTGGCAATCAGCTGGCGCGCTTCGTCAAGACGAATCCCCCGCTCCGCCAGGCTGTAACCCAAAGCGTTATAGGCGTGGGCATTATCTGGACGCAGCTCGATCACCCGCCGCAAATTGGCCTCAACGATATTCATGCGCCCCAGTTTTTCTGCCAGCAGGGCGGCATCGTAAAGCACCTCGGCCTGATCGGGCTGCTTCGCATTCACCTGATCGAGCAGCGCCAGCGCCTCTTCGTCACGACCGGCATCGCGGAGCAACTGCGCCTCCGCGACAACGAACTGGGTCTGTGCCGGCGGGTAGCGCTTGGCCGATGTCTGCAGATGTTCCTGCGCCACGGCCAGAGTCTCGCCCTGCTTGATCAGCAGTTGGGCAGTCCGAATCTGCGCCGTCGCGTACTGCTCGCCACTGGCAACCTGCCGGTAATAGCCAACAGCCTCGGCGTAGGCCTGCCGGTCCTCGGCAATCTGCCCAAGGTAGAAGGCAGCAACTCCTTTTTCCGAAGGCTCGCCGCGTTGCAGCAAGGTGCGCAACAGCGGTTCGGCAGTCGACACGTCATTCTGTTGCAAGGCCAGAATCGCCACCGGATAAATCAATTCCGGACTATCGGGATTGTCGGCGAGCAGGCGGTCAAAATGCTTGCGTGCATCGGGGTAGCGCTTTTCTGCAATCAGGCCGCGCGCCAGATGCAGGCGGACTTCGCGCGCTCCGGGGTTCGCCTCGAGGAAGCGTTCGAGTGACGCGAGGGCGACTGCCGCCGAATCGCGGGCCAGAACCTGGGCTTCGAACAGTGCCGCCAGCTCCCAGTCAGGGCGAAGATTCAGCGCCTTGCGAATCTCCACCAACGCCTTGGGGCGCTCACCCGCATGAAACGCCGCTGTCGCGAGGGCATAATGGGCCTCGGCGATCCCCTCATAGGGCGCCACGACTTTTTCCATCATGAGATAAACCGCAGCCTTGTCTTGATACCGCGCCAACATGCGATTCAGCCGCATCAGATTGTCAGCGAGATTTGCCTTGTCCTTTTCCAGCAAGATGGAAATCTGAGGGCCAAGTTCCTCCGCCCGACCCAACACCACCAGAATTGCAACCAAGGTCTGCCGAGCCGTCAGAGATTCCGGATCGGCCTCGACCCACAACTTGGCAGTTTCGTAGGCGATGTCGAAACGGCGACCGACGCTGGCCACTTCCGTTGCCCGTTCGAGCACCTTGGGATCCCGTGTGCGGTAACCCAGATCAGCATAGGCACTGACTGCCAGATCGGCATTGCCACGTTGCAGCGCAATTTCACCGAGCAGAACCTGATAGACCGCCTGCCCGCCCAATGGGCGACCAGAGACGTCCCCGGCCGGTACAGTGCTTGCCTTGGCCGCGCTCGACAACGCCTTGGTCTTGGCCGGTTTGGTTCCTGGCTTGGGGGCGGCTTGTTCACTGGCGGCCAGTACCGGGGAAGAGAAGGCCAGCGCCATAGCGGCTGCCAATGCAGCCAGAACGGCCTCTTTTGCTGCGCCCTTTATCGATTTCATGGTATCCCTGCTCGCCCGTGTGGAAGATTGGAAGCTTTCGGGCAATAATGGTTCGGCATGTTATGGTCTTTTTTCACCCGCCTCAAGTCGAAGTCCGTCCTTGAAGTCTTTTCCTGCGCCCGCTCCCATGCCGGAACTCCCCGAAGTTGAAGTCAGCCGCCGCGGCCTTGTGCCTTACCTGAACGGCAAACAGGTACGCGCCGCCGTGGTGCGAACCCCAAAGCTGCGCCACCCCATTCCGACAGCGCTACCGAGCCTGCTTGCCGGCCGGACCCTGCGGGCGATCGATCGGCGCGGCAAATATCTTGTCTTCGATTTCAGCAACGGCTGGCTGATCCTCCATCTTGGCATGTCTGGCAGCCTGCGTCTCGTCGTTCCGGGAACCCCACCGCAGAAGCACGACCACTTCGACCTGGAATTTGCCGACACCGTCATGCGTTTTCGCGATCCGCGCCGCTTCGGTACGCTGGTCTGGACAGAGGCAGCCCCAGATAGTCACCCCCTACTGGCCGTACTCGGGATCGAACCCTTGTTGCCGGAATTCGACGGCGACTGGCTCCACAACGCAATCCGCGGGCGTAGTGCGCCGATCAAGCCGGTATTGATGGACAGCCACCTGCTGGTGGGTGTCGGCAACATCTACGCTTCGGAAAGTCTCTTCGGCGCGGGTATTTCACCGCTGCGCGCGGCAGGCAAAATAAGCCTCGCACGCTGTCGGAAACTCGCCATCGCCATACGGAAAACACTGGAAGCTTCAATTGCAGCGGGCGGTAGCAGCGTGCGCGACTATGTGCACAGCGACGGCGGTGCCGGCTGTTTCCAGCTCAGCTGTGCCGTCTACGACCGGGAAGGGCTACCGTGCCCGGTTTGCTGCGGCCCCATCCGCAGCGTCCGGCAAGCCGGGCGAAGCACCTACTGGTGCCCCCGCTGTCAGCGCTGAAGTTTTCCTCCAGGCAAGTGCGCCATCTCGTTGATTTATCGTCGCTACATGATAGAGTTCAGGCATTAGATCACCCTGGATCAGCCATGTCGCTCGCCCAACAATTTGCTGCCTACGCCGAATGGCGGAGCCAGCTCGGCGGAAATCTCGAAAATCTCCGCGCCTGGCTCGCCGAAAACGAGCTCAACGACGCCCAGTCGGATCTGCGCCTCACCCGTCTTGCCGAACGCCTCAGGGAAGACCGTCTGCATGTGGCCTTTGTCGCCGAGTTCTCGCGCGGAAAATCGGAACTGATCAACGCCATCTTTTTCGCCGATTACGGCAATCGCATGCTTCCCTCGTCGGCAGGCCGCACAACGATGTGCCCGACCGAGCTGATGTACGACGAATCCAAGCCACCCTGCGTTGAACTGTTACCGATAGAGACCCGCGCCAAAAACGCCGGCGTCAGTGAATACAAGCGATTTCCCGAAGAATGGAAGTGCGTTCCGCTCGACGTGGAGTCGGCAGAAGCCATGCAGGAAACCCTGCGCCATGTGAGTGAAGTGACCCGGGTTTCACCCGAGGCTGCCGAAAACCTGGGGTTTGCCGTCGACGAGGATTCGCTGGAATCGTTTCATATCGGAGACGACGGGCTGGTTGAAATTCCGCGCTGGCGTCACGCCATCATCAATTTCCCGCATCCGCTGCTTAAGCAGGGGCTGGTCATCCTCGATACGCCGGGCCTGAATGCCATCGGTACCGAGCCGGAACTGACCCTGTCGCTCTTGCCGAACGCCCATGCCGTCCTGTTCATCCTTTCGGCCGACACCGGCGTCACCCAGTCCGACCTGGCCATCTGGCGCGAGCACGTTGGCGCTCCGGAGGGCCGCAAGAAGGGGCGGCTGGTGGTCCTCAACAAGATTGACGGACAGTGGGACGAACTGAAGACCGAGGCCGAAATCGAGGCCGAGATCGCACGCCAGGCGGCCAACTGTGCCGCCATCCTCGAACTGCCGCCTAGCCAGGTTTTCCCGGTATCAGCCCAAAAAGGCCTGGTTGCCAAAATCAATGCCGATACTGCGCTGCTGGCACGCAGCCGTCTGCCGGATCTGGAACGCGCGCTCTCCGAGGAGTTGATCCCGGCCAAGCAGGAGATCGTCCGCGACAATACCGAAAGCGAATTCAACGAACTGGGCATGCGCACCCGTGGCCTGCTCGAATCGCGCCTTGCCGGACTGCGTGAGCAACTCTCTGAACTCACCGAGTTGCGCGGCAAGAACAAAGGCGTGGTCGAGTACATGATGGGCAAGGTGCGCACCGAGAAGGAAGAGTTTGAGGCAGGTCTGCAACGCTACTACGCCGTACGCAGTATTTTCTCCACGCTGACCAACAAGCTCTTCGCTCACCTCGGCCTTGATACGCTGCGTAGTCTGACCCAATCGACCCGGGAAGCAATGCTGGAGGCGGCTTTCTCGAAAAATCTTTCGGATGCGATGGCCAATTTCTTTGGTGTCACGCGCGATTCGCTCGCCAAATCAAAGGGAGAGGTCGAAGAAATCCACAAGATGATGAACGCCATCTACCGTAAATTCTCGGTCGAGCACGGGCTCAAGCTCGGTACCCCGGCGAGTTTCTCGCTGTTGCGTTACGAAAAGGAGCTGGATCGCCTGGAAGGCTGGTGCAATACTCACCTGAACACCATGTTCCAGCTGGTTCGGCACGACAAGCAACACCTGACGCAAAAATTTTTCGAAGAAGTGGCGCTTCAGGTTCGTCGGGCCTTTGAACACGCCAACCGGCATACCGAAGGCTGGCTTAAAGCCATCATGGCGCCGATGGAAACGCAAGTCCGTGAACACCAGATCCAGCTCAAGCGCCGCCTGGAAAGCATCAAGCGCATTCACCAGGCAACCGACACGCTGGAAGACCGCATCAGCGAGCTGTCCCATGTCGAAACGGCACTGGTCAGCCAGATCCAGGCGCTCGAAAAGCTGGCGTGGGCAATCCGCCAGTCCCTCGAATCACAGGTCGACATACGCGACCAGATGGTCGTAAACCTCTGACTTTAGTCATATTTCCGGAAAGGTCGGAGAAGGCTATGATGCTCCTCTTGATCATCACCCCAGCCCCCGCTTCCGGATGTCGCCTTCGCTGCACAAATCGTCCGCAACATCCCTGAAGCCGGGCTTCTTGCCCTGGCGGCACTGCTTCGCCCTGATCGCCTGGGCGTTGATTACGGCGGGCGCATTGACGCTGGCCATAATCAGCGGCAGTTCCGCCGCCGAAAGAAATTTTGTGGAATACGGCGAGCTTTTCCATACCCAGATTCGCGACAAATTGCGCGCCAACGAAGCGGTGCTCTACGGTTTCTCAAGCTTTCTTGGCGCCATCGACCGGGATGACCGCGAAACGGCCAGCCATTTCGCCCGTTCGATGCTCGAACGCTACCCGCATATTTACATGCTGGAGGTGGTGCGCAGAGTCCCCCACCGAGAGCTGACAAACTTTACCGAAAAAATCCGGCGCAAGTGGCACAAGGATTTTCAGATCAAGCGCTTTGACTATCGAAACGACCGGCAGTGGCAAACTCCCCAGAAAAAAGACACCTATTACCCCATCGTCCTCGCAGAACCGGATCTCCCTCAGGCACAAGCGCTGATCGGACTCGACATCGACTCGCTCGACGGCCTGCGTACCGCACTCGTTCGTTCTGAAAGACAGGGCGAACCCGCATCCAGCGCGCCTTTCCGTCTGATTGAAGGTGATACTGCCTACGTCATCTTTCGGCCGGTTGCCGCAGCCCCCACCCGCGTGCCCGACAAACGCAGCATCACCGATGAAACGTCCTACGCATTAATGGTTGTTCGTGCACGGGACCTGTTACCCGCTGCCGCAGCGCTAAATCCGAGCGTTCAACACACTGCCTTCCTGCAAACCGAGCAGGAAACCGGGCTGTTGTTCGACATCCCTCAGGCACAACACGAACGTATTGGCGAGACACTCTTCTCCCCGCTACGCATCGAACGCGACATTGAGGGAATATCGCAGCCGCTCCGTCTGATTCTTCAGCGCCAACCAAACCTGACCGACATTACGGGCGGAACGCTCGCCACGGTCTCGCTCGCCTCTGTTTTCAGCCTGGCGCTGCTACTCGCCTATGCGGGGGCCAGCCACCGCCGCGAACGCTCTCGGGAAGCTGGATTACGGGCCATGGAACACATGGCGCTGCACGACCCACTGACAGGACTCCCCAACCGATTCCTCATGCTTGGTCGTCTGGAGCAAGCGCTCACCACAGCGCAACGCCATGGCACACGAGTGGCCGTCCTCTTTCTCGACCTCGACGGTTTCAAGCCAATCAATGACCGCCACGGCCACCACGTCGGTGACATCCTGCTGCAGGAAATCGGCGCTCGCCTGCGCACCTGCGTCCGCGACTGCGATACGGTTTCGCGGCACGGTGGTGACGAATTCATCGTCACCCTCACCGATATCCGGGAAACTGACGACGCTGCGGCAGTCGCCGAAAAAATACTGCAGTCAGTCGCTGCACCGGTATTGATCAACACACTGAAAGTGCAGGTCACTGCCAGTGTCGGCATTGCCATCTACCCGGATAGCGGCAGCAGCGCCGAAGCCCTGCTGCGGGCTGCAGATGCCGCAATGTATGAAGCCAAGGCCGAGGGGCGGCGAATTTTCCGCTTTGCAACCCCGGAGGTCGTGGCCACGGCCCAGCCTGAATAAAAGAAAAGCGCCGCAGCCACGAGGGGGTGCGGCGCTTCGGTTTCCAGCAGCAAAAATCAGGCGGGGCGCTTGTTGCCCGTCAGTTGCTCATACTTGACCCACAACTGATCGGTCGATTCGACCACGTCGGGATTCTTCGGAATGCAATCCACCGGACAGACTTCAACGCACTGCGGCGTGTCGTAGTGGCCAACACACTCGGTGCACTTCGCCGGATCGATATCGTAAATCTCGGCGCCTTGCGAGATGGCCTCATTCGGGCACTCCGGCTCACACACGTCGCAGTTGATGCATTCATCGGTAATAATCAAAGCCATGGCTGCTCTTCCTTCAATTGTTGAACGTCTTTGAAACTCTTGCCGCCAGTCGCTCCTGCACCAGCGGGTGAACAAACTTGCCGACATCGCCACCGAGTACGGCGATCTCGCGAACCATCGTTGCCGAGATGAACATGTACTGCTCTCCGGGGGTCAGGAATACGGTTTCGACATCGGGATAGAGGTTTCGGTTCATGCCCGCCATCTGGAATTCGTATTCAAAATCGGAGACCGCGCGCAAGCCGCGCAGAATCACCTTCGCACCCTGCTCGTGGAGAAAATCCATAAGCAAGTTGGAAAAGCCGACGATTTTGACGTTTTTGTAGGGGGCCAGAACCTCGCGCGCCAGATCCACACGCTCTTCGATGGTAAAGAAGGGGTGCTTGGAACGGCTTTGGGCAACACCAACGACAACACGCTCGAACAGCTTCGAGGCGCGGCGCACGAGGTCTTCGTGGCCACGGGTCATCGGGTCAAAGGTGCCCGGGTAGATCGCTACTCGATGGTCCAGCATCCTGTGGGGTTCCCCGCCGCATAAGATGAAAATATACCTGCCCCGCCTGCCCGCGCCGTACGGTTTGCCAATCACCGCAGCCCGTCAGAGGCACCTCGGCTTCAGCGTAGATCACCGCGTCAGCCTTCAACAGGCGCGGCAACAACGGGCAGAGTTTATCGATCCAGCCTTGCCGGTACGGTGGGTCAAGAAAGACCACATCGAAAGTCAGCGGCGTCGAAGAGGCGAATTTTAGCGCATCCTGCCGCACAAGCTCCACCCTGCTCGTCGCGGTCAACAAACGGATGTTTGAACCGAGCGCATCGGCAACTTTGGCATTGCGTTCGACCAGCACTACTTTTTCTGCCCCACGCGACGCCGCTTCAAGCCCGAGGGCACCGCTGCCGGCAAAGAGATCAAGGCAGGCAAGCCCCGTCAGGTCCTGGCCCAGCCAGTTGAAAAGGGTCTCACGCACCCGGTCCGGCGTCGGCCGCAAGCCCTCCGCATCGGGAAAGCGAAGCACGCGACGACGCCATTCGCCGCCAACGATGCGCAGACTACCGGTAGCTGCAATGGACTTAGCCGCACTCAATCCCCGGCCACCACCACCGTCACAAGGTTTGCCGGCGACACGTGTCGGGCAAACGCAGCGCGAATATCGGCCGCCGTCACTTTCTGAACCTTGGCCGCATAGGTATCCAGATAATCCAGCGGCAACCCATAGAAACCGATGACAGCGACGTTGTCGAGAATCTTGCGATTGGAATCAAGGCGCAAGGGGAAGCTACCGACGATATTGGCCTTGGCTGCGGCTAGTTCGATCTCACTCGGCCCTTCGGCAAGAAATTTCTGCAACACGTCGCGGGTCACTTTCAGTGCCTCGTTGGCTTGCGCCCGCTTGGTCTGCAGACCGATCTGGAACGGCCCCATTTCCTTCATCGGCGCAAAATAGCTGTAAACACTGTAGGCGAAGCCGCGCTTGTCGCGCACTTCCTTCATCAGTCGCGACACGAAACCGCCGCCACCGAGCGTGTAATTGCCGACCATCAGCGCATAAAAATCTGGATCGCCACGTTTCAGCGCCGGCAAGCCAATCTGGACATGCGCCTGGGCCGCCGGATGTGGCAGACGCAGTTCGGTGGCCTTCGGCAGCGTCGGCGTCGGCGTTACTGCGACCTCGCCGCCCGCTGGCAATCCGTCGGTGAGTTGCAGCGCCAGCCCTTCCGCTTCGGCACGACTCAAGGCGCCAACAATCGTCACCACCGCCGAACGGGCCACGTAACTTGCCGCATGAAAATCGCGCAAATCACCAATGCTGATTGCCGCCAGGCTCTCGACACTGGGTTGGCGCCCATACGGATGATCGCCATAGACCCCCGCCCAGAAGGCCCGCGAGACAATCGTCTCCGGCCGCGTCAACGACTCGCGCAAGGCCGCCAGACTGCGCGCGCGCTCACGCTCGAAAACCGCTTCGGGGAAACGCGGCTCGGAGATCACGGCACGCATGATGGCAAAGGCGGCTGTGCGCTTGTCCGGATCGGCAAGCGTCCGCAGGCTGACCGTTGAGCGATCGGTGTCAGCCCCACCGCCGAGACGAGCGCCAAGATCGGCGAGTTTCATCGCCACTTCGCTTTCGTCCATGTCGCCGGCACCGAGGTCCATCAGGCCGCGCGTCAGCTGGGCCACCCCGGGCTTGTCGATGGGGTCGTGCGCCGCTCCGGCAGCAAAATCGATTTGCACATCGACAATCGGCAGCGCACGCGACTCGACAAAATAAACGCGGGCACCAGTCGCTGCCGTCCAGTGTTCAATCTTGACACCAGCCGTGGAAGCCTGCGCCAAAAAGAGCAGGCCGAGGGCCAGCAGTGATTTGAACATCGGGGGATTCATTCTTCGGCTCCGCATCAATGGCGCACGTTGGCAAACGAACGGCGGGGCGCCCCAGCCAGCGGCTGGGGATCGAGCACACCAACGGTCAGGCTGTCGTCGCTGAAGTAGCGCTTTGCTACCGCCTGCACCTGCTCGGCAGTAACAGCCTTCAGTTGCTCGATGATCCGCTCGCTGCTGCGATACGGCAGCCCGACCGCCTCCAGCTGGCCGATTTCCATGGCCTGGGCAAACATCGAATCGAGCTTGTAGACCTGCCCTGCAACGAGTTGCGCCTTGGCGCGGTTCAATTCTTCGGCAGTCACGCCTTCAACCTGTACCTTGGCGATCTCGGCACGCAGGCCGGCCTCCATTTCAGCCACGCTCTTGCCTTCTGACGGCGTACCGACAAGGTAGAACATGCCCGGTCCGCGCGCCGACGAGTCGTACTCGGCACCGGCAGAAACGGCCAGACGCTGCTCGCGCACGAGATGCCGCGAAAACCGTGCTGCCCCGTGGCCGGAAAGTACGGCCCCCAGCATCTCGAGGGCATAGGGGTCGATATCCTTTTCCACATCACGAATGATTGGCGCGCGGTAGCCCATGATCAACACCGGCAACTCGGCCGGCGCCTTGACCGTTACCCGGCGGGTCCCCGTCTGGGTCGGCTCTTCCTGCGGCTTGCGTGCCGGCAACGGACGCGCCTTGAGCGTGCCGTAGTGCTTCTCGGCCGCGCGGAACACGTCCTTGTGGTCGACATCACCGACCACGATGACATAAGCGTTGTTCGGAACATACCAGCGCGCGTACCAGTCGCGGGCATCCTGCACCGTCATGTTCTCGAGGTCGTTCATCCAGCCGATGATCGGGCGGCGATAGGGGTGCGACTGGAATGCTGCGGCATTCATCGCTTCAAACAGTAGCGATTGCGGCTGGTCGTCGGTGCGCAAGCGGCGCTCTTCCATGACCACCTTGATCTCCTGCTCGAACTCGCTGGCAGAAAGGTTGAGATGGCGCATGCGGTCGGCTTCCAGCGCCATCATCTCGCCCAGTTTTTCCTGGGGAACCTGCTGGAAATATGCCGTGTAATCGCGGCTGGTAAAAGCGTTGTCACGCCCACCGGCAGCGGCGACGAGGCGATTGAACTCGCCGGCACCGACTTTCGGCGTCCCCTTGAACATCATGTGCTCCAGCACGTGGGCGACGCCAGTGGTGCCGTTGCTCTCGTCCATTGAGCCGGCGCGGTACCAGGCCATATGCACGGCAGTCGGTGCACGGCGGTCCTCCTTGACGATCACTGAAAGTCCGTTCGGCAGCTTGTGCTCGAAAGGATTGGCATGAACCAGCGGCGCCAGCAAGGCGCCGATCAGTCCAAGAAGCGGGATAAATACGTGTCTTCGCATGGTCATGGGTGGCTTCTGATAAAATTTCGTGCTGAATCGATACACACCGGGCGCAAATATTATCACTCGCTTGGCACTGGCGCCCGCCCTGCAGCCCTGATGCAAAGCTTCTAAGACTCGGATCTCGCATGTTTGGTTTCCTGAAAAAACCGCCTACCGAAAACGACACCATCCCCAGTTCTGCAACCGCCCCCTCCTGGCGCGAGCGACTCAAGTCCGGGCTTTCCCGGACCCGCGCCCAATTTGGCGGCAAGCTGAAATCGATTTTCGCCCGCGGCAAGGTCGATGAGGAGCTGCTCGAGGATCTGGAGTCGCTGCTGCTGACCAGCGATGCCGGCATTGAAGCGACCGGGCATCTGCTGCGCGAGCTGAAAACCCGTGCCAAGCGCGACAAGCTGGATACGCCGGAAGCCATTCAGCAAGCCCTGGCCGATGCATTGCACGATCTGCTGCTGCCGCTGGAAAAACCGCTGGACGTTTCCTCTCACCATCCTTTCATCATCATGATTGCCGGCATCAATGGCGCCGGCAAGACCACCTCGATCGGCAAGCTGGCCAAGTATTTCCAGACGCACGGCAAGTCCGTTCTGCTCGCTGCTGGCGACACCTTCCGCGCCGCCGCCCGCGAGCAACTGGTGACCTGGGGAGAGCGCAACAACGTTACCGTAATCGCCCAGGACGGCGGCGACCCGGCGGCGGTCATTTTCGACGCCATCGCAGCGGCCAAGGCCCGCAACATCGACATCGTGCTGGCCGACACCGCCGGCCGCCTGCCGACGCAGCTGCACCTCATGGAAGAGATCGCCAAGGTCCGCCGCGTCATCCAGAAGGCTGACCCCTCCGGTCCGCACGAGACATTGCTGGTCCTTGACGCCAATATCGGCCAGAACGCGCTCATGCAAGTGAAGGCCTTCGACAAGGCAATCAACGTCACCGGCCTCGTCGTCACCAAGCTCGACGGCACGGCCAAAGGCGGCGTGCTGGCGGCCATCGCCCGCCAATGCCCGAAGCCAGTCCGTTTCATCGGCGTCGGAGAGGGAATAGACGACCTGCGTCCCTTCGCTGCACGCGATTTCGTCGACGCCCTGTTCGAATGATCGTCTGCTCCAATGTCGGCAAACGTTACCCTGGCGGACTGACGGCGCTGGAAAACGTTAGCTGCGAAATCGGCGCTGGCGAGCTTGTCTTCGTCACCGGCCATTCGGGCGCCGGCAAATCCACGCTGGCCAGGCTCATCGCCGCCATCGAACGCCCGACCTCCGGCAGTATCGTTGTCAACGGCCAGAACCTGGCAGCCCTGCGCGGCAGCGCACTCCCCTACCTGCGACGCAACTTCGGCCTGGTCTTCCAGGACCAGAAACTGCTGTTCGATCGCAACGCGCTGGAAAACGTGCTGCTACCGTTGGCCATCATCGGCACGCCTATTGGTGAAGCTACCCGACGGGCGCAAGCTGCACTCGACAAGGTCGGCCTGCTTGATCGGGCCAAGGCGAACCCTATTGCCCTCTCAGGCGGCGAGCAGCAACGACTGGCGATTGCCCGGGCGGTTGCCAACCGCCCAGCGATCCTGCTTGCCGATGAACCCACGGCAAATCTGGATACCAACTCGGCCGCCGGCATTCTCGACATCTTTCACGCGTTTCATCAAGTGGGCGTCACCGTCATCATTGCCACCCACGACCCGCAATGGTCGGGGCTGCAGAACGCCCGCGAGCTGCGCCTGGCCCACGGAACGCTCGCATCATGAGCGCCTGGTTCAATCAACACCTGACGGCCCTGCGCGATGCTTTGCGCCGACTCACGGCGACCCCGCTGAACTCCACGCTCTCACTGTTCGTGATTGGCATTGCCCTGACCTTGCCGGCCGCCGGCTGGCAGCTTATCGATAACGTGCAGCGCGCTGCCAGCAGCGCCTCTGGCGTACAGCAAATCAGCCTGTTCATGGCCCTGAATGCCGAGCGCAAGGATATCGCGGAAATCGAATCCCGCCTCAAGCTGGCTGTTGCGGGCCGCTGGCGCTTCATCTCCCGCGAGGAGGCGTTGAAGCGCCTTCAGGGTACCGCCGGCATGGCGGACCTGATCTCCAGCCTGCCGAAAAACCCGCTGCCTGACGCCTTTGTCATCGACCCGGTGGATACCTCACCGGAAGCCATGGCGCAAATGGCCAAGACCATGGGTGCTTGGCCCAAGGTGGCGCACGTTCAACTCGATGCAGCCTGGGTCAAGCGCTTCGACGCTCTGCTGCGCATCGCCCGGCTGGCGGTCAGCCTGTTGGCCGCGGTATTCGCTGCAGCACTCGTGGTCGTAACGTTCAACACCATTCGGCTGCAAATTCTCGCTCACGCGGCTGAAATCGAGGTGGCGCGCCTGATTGGTGCAACCGATGCCTGGATCCGCCGCCCCTTCGCCTACTTTGGCGCCATTCAGGGGCTACTGGGCGGGGTTTTGGCAATATTACTGGTCGTGATCGGCAGTCGGCTGCTCACATCACCCGTTGCCGAACTGGCCGAACTCTACGGCGCCAGCTTCACCCTCGAGGGACCTTCGGTCAGCCTTGCCGCGGCCCTTCTGGCGGCGGGCGCGAGTCTCGGCTGGCTCGGCGCCCTCCTCTCGGTAAATCTCAGTTTGAAACACCCCGATTAGAACCATTTCTGCCATTAGCACTCTATGTCATCGAGTGCTAAAATGAGTCTGTACCCTTTAGGAGGACAACGCCCCATGACGAATGCTCTGGCTCTCTCAATGCCCAGCGCGGTCGGCAATCTGGATGCTTACATCCAGTCGGCGAACCGTTTTCCGATGCTTACCGAAGCAGAGGAGGTGTCGCTTGCCCGCCGTTTCCGCAACGAAGAAGATCTTGATGCGGCCCGCCAGTTGGTGCTCTCGCACCTGCGGCTGGTGGTCTCGATCGCGCGCGGCTACCTCGGCTACGGCCTGCCCCACGCCGACCTGATCCAGGAAGGCAATATCGGCCTGATGAAGGCAGTGAAACGCTACGACCCCGATCGCGGCGTGCGGCTGGTATCGTTTGCCATCCACTGGATCAAGGCTGAAATCCACGAATACGTGCTGCGCAACTGGCGGCTGGTGAAGGTTGCAACCACCAAGGCGCAACGCAAACTGTTTTTCAATCTGCGCAGCATGAAGCCTGGCAGCGAGTCGCTGACGCCGGGACAGACCCTGGACATGGCCCAGCGACTGGGCGTCAAGCCGGAAGAAGTCACGGAGATGGAAACCCGCCTCTCCGGCCACGATCTGGCGCTGGAGCCCAACGATGACGAGGATGAAAAATTCGCCCCCATCGCCTGGCTGGCTGATAGCCGCAGCGAACCGACCCAGGTATTGGAAGCTCGCGAATACGACCGCCTGCAAAGCCATGGCCTGAAAACAGCGCTGGCAGGCCTTGACGAACGCAGCCGCCGAATCATCGAAGCACGCTGGCTGGCGGAAGACGAGGCCTTGACACTGCATGATCTGGCTGCCGAGTTCGGCGTCTCTGCGGAGCGCATCCGTCAGATTGAAGCCAAGGCCCTGCAAAAGATGAAGGGCTTGTTGAGCGCATAAGTCCCGACGTCCCGGGCCTGAAAAACGCGGCCAGATCGGCCGCGTTTTGTTTGTGCAGAAACCGGGCGATGCCATAATTGGCGCTGCCCGAAACCCTCGCTACCCAATGACAAATTTCTACGACACCCTTCAGGTCAGCCCTCTTGCCAAGCAGGCTGTTATTTCTGCCGCGCATGAACAGCTGATTTCCAGCGTTACTGGCGACAACCCAGACGCCGTCGTTCAGCGAAAATTGCTGAACGACGCCTATTTCACCCTGGGTGATCCCATACGGCGCGAGCGCTACGACCGAATGCTGCTAGGCATCACGAGCGCAGACACGCCGGCTGAAAAATCCTGGCTACGTGCGAAAGCCACCCCCATCCTCCTGTGGCTGGCAGTCTGCGGTGTTGCCATCGGTTATCTCCAGTACACCCGGGTGGCGCAGCTGCGGGCTATCGAAACCCAGGAACAGCGCATCCGGAACGTCATTGCCGCCGAAGAGCGCCAGACCGACCCGCGTACCGAAGCGGAGAGGAAAGCGGAGATGGCAGCGTCTCAACAGCGCCGGGAGGAAGAGCTACGTCAGCGCGAGGAGCGCCAGCGCCAGCAAGAGGCGGACCGCGCCGAGCGGGAACAACTGCGCAGCTTCGAGCAAGCCCGACGAGAATCTGACGACAACATGCGGCGGCGTCTGGCGGCAGAAGCTCAGGCATTACGAGAGCATGAACGGGAATTACGCGAAAAGGAGCGTCAGGAAAAAATGGCGCTGGAAAACGAGTACCGCGAAGCCCAACGGCGCCTGGAGCAGGAGAAATCAACGGCTCGCCGCCTGGAAGCAGAAAATAGTCGCGACCGTCGCACGACATCTTATTGATTTTTACCCTCGCCAAGTCCCCACCTCGGCTTCCGGCGGACACCGCCACAAAAATTGTTCGGCGCAACAATCGTCTGCGCCATTGCGCCCCCTTGCCCCACGGCAGGTTGGCAACAGTCTGCCAAAAAACTGCTGCATCGCAGCATTTTGGCCAAAATTTCTCTATTGCAATCAAAACCTTGCAGTGAATTTATGTTGCATTGAAAAATCGGGATCGTTACACTGCACCAATAAATTTGATCTATATCAAGTTGTTGGTGGTTATACGATTTGTCGATTTTCAACGGGGGAAAGATGGCCTTGCTTGTCAGAGAGACCTTGTCGGGACAGGCATGGGTGGCGCGCCGGAACCCGATGCTCTCTTCCCTCCAAGCTCGCAGGCTGACCCTCGCGGCTGCCGGCATATCCGGCGGGATTGCCCTGATTTTCTCTGCCTTCGGTGCCTGGCCCGTACTGCCCTTTGCCGGTATTGAGATCGGTGCGCTGTGGCTGGCCTTGCGCCACCTGCAACGTCAGGCCGGCGATGAAGAGCGCATTGACATAGATGCAACGACTATCCGGGTGACCCGCCGCAGCGAAGATCGCTGTGATCAGGACGAATTCTCTCGCTACTGGGCCCGTTTGCGGGTCGACAGACCGCCGGACAAGCAAACCTTCCGACTCTTTTTGCGTTCGCATGGGCGCGAAACCGAGATCGGGCGACTGCTGACAGACACCCAAAAAATCGTGCTCGAGAAGGACCTCAGGAAACATCTCGGCACATGACAAAAATGCAGTTACAGATACCAACGGAGGAGGAATCTTGAAGACGACGCACCGCTTCGTCCGGCACCGGCTACCACTCGCCCTGTCGGCATTTTCTGCAGCGCTGACCGCACTGACGCTGCCCGCGTCGGCTCTTGCCGACTACAGCTGGAATTTTCCGCCACCGGTCACCCCGATCGCGCGCGATACGCTGAACATCCACAATGAATTCATGCTGATCATTACCGGCATCTTTGTTGTGGTTTTCGCAATCATGGCCTACTCGATGTTCAAGCATCGGAAGAGCGTTGGTCATCAGCCGGCGAAATTCACTGGCCCCATGGGGCGACTGCAATGGATATGGGCGCTGGTACCTTTTGCCATCCTGCTTTTCATCGACTTCGTGGTCATGGGCATCCCCGCCTTTCACGCGGTGATCGAAATGGAGGACACCAAAACCAAGGCCGACATGGTGCTCAAGATCACCGGCATGCAGTGGAAGTGGCAGTACGAATATCCGGAGTCCGGTGTCAAGTTCATCAGCAACATGTCGACGCCGCGCGACCAGATCGCCAACAAGGAGGCCAAGGGTGAGAACTATCTGCTGGAAGTGGATAACGAGGTCGTACTGCCTGTCGACAAAAAGGTCCGGATTCTGCTCACCTCCACCGACGTGATCCACACCTGGTGGGTGCCCCAGTTCGGCGTGAAACGCGACGCGATCCCCGGCTTCCTGCGCGAAACCTGGGTCCGCATCGAGGAGCCCGGCGTCTATCGCGGCCAGTGCGCCGAGCTGTGCGGGAAGGACCATGGTTTCATGCCAGTGGTCGTTCGTGCCGTACCGGAACCGGAGTACGCGGCCTGGATCGAAAAGAAGAAAGCGGAACAGGAAGCAGCTGCTGCCGGCAGCGACAAGACCTGGAGCAAGGACGAGCTGCTCGCCAAGGGCAAGGAAGTCTACGAAGCACAGTGCTCGGCGTGCCACCAACCTGACGGAAAAGGAATACCTCCGGCCTTCCCGGCGCTCTCTGGGAGCAAGATTGTTCTCGGGCCGCTACTCTCGCCGGAAGGCAAGCTGATCAGGGATAGTCATGTCGATCGCGTTTTGAACGGCAAGGAGGGCACTGCCATGCAAGCCTTCAAAGCCACGCTGAACGATGTTGAACTGGCAGCCGTCATTACGTACGAGCGCAATGCGCTCGGAAATTCCAAGGGCGACCTGATCCAGCCCGCCCAGATCAAAGCTTTGCGCTAGGAGGCCCTGCATGAGTCACGCAACCACCGCTCCTCACGAGACCCACCACGACGCTCACTACCCCGGCGGCATCATGCGCTGGCTGACAACGACGAACCACAAGGACATCGGCTCGATGTACCTGACCTTCGCGCTGATCATGTTCTTCGTTGGCGGCGCGATGATCCTCGCTGTCCGCGCCGAACTGTTCCAGCCGGGCCTGCAGCTGATGCAACCAGAGTTCTTCAACCAGCTGATCGGTATCCACGCACTGGTGATGATTTTCGCTGCGCTGATGCCGGCCGCAACGGGATTCGCCAACTGGCAGATCCCGCTGATGATCGGCGCGCCGGACATGGCGCTGCCGCGCATCAACAACTGGGGCTTCTGGCTGTTGCCGCCGGCCGCCATTCTGCTGACCCTGCCCTTCCTGCTGGCAGTGTTCGGCATCGGCGACGGTGCGCTCAACACCGGCTGGACAATGTACGCGCCGCTCTCGGTACAAGGTGGCATCGGTGTCGATTTCGCGATCTTCTCCATCCACATCCTCGGCATCTCGTCGATCCTCGGCTCGATCAACGTCATTGTCACCATTTTCAACCTGCGCGCACCGGGGATGACGATGATGAAGCTGCCGATCTTCTGCTGGGGCTGGCTGATCACCGCGTTCCTGCTGATCGCGACAATCCCGGTGCTGGCCGGCGCGGTGACCATGCTGCTCACCGACCGCCACTTCGGCACGCACTTCTTCAATGCCGCCGGCGGTGGCGATCCGATCCTCTTCCAGCACCTGTTCTGGTTCTTCGGCCACCCCGAGGTGTACATCCTGCTGCTGCCGGTGTGGGGTCTGATGCCGCATGTGCTGGCCACCTTCAGCCGCAAGCCGATGTATGGCTACAAGGCGCAGGTGTATTCCTTCATCGCCATCGGCCTGCTGTCGGTAGTCGTCTGGGCACACCACTTTTTTACGGCCGGCCTGCCGGTGCCGGCACTGCTCTATTTCATGTACAGCACGATGGCCATTTCGCTGCCGCTGGCGGTGCTCTTCTTCTGCTGGATCGCAACAATGTGGAAGGGCGCCATGAGCTTCGAGACACCGATGCTCTTCGCCCAGGGCTTCATCATCATGTTCGGCGTTGCCGGCCTGACCGGGCTGGTGCTGGCCGACGTGGCCGCCGACGCCCAGTACCACCACAGCTACTTCGTCATCGCCCACTTCCACTACGCGCTGTTCGCCGGCGGCATCATGGGCGTGATGACCGGTGTCTACTACTGGCTGCCAAAGTGGACTGGCTACATGTACGACGAGAAGCTGGGCAAGCTGCACTTCTGGCTGACGGTGATCTCCTTCAACCTGACCTTCATGCCACAGTTTTTCCTCGGCCTCGCGGGCATGCCGCGCCGCATTCCCGACTACGCGCTGCAGTTCACCGAGTTCAACGCCATCTCGACCGTTGGCGCCATGATCCTCGGTTTCTCGCAGCTGATCTTCGCGTGGAATATCTGGAAGTGTGCGAGGGGCCACGCCAACGGTCTGGCACCGGCAGAAGGTCGCGCCTGGGAAGGTGCCACAGGGCTGGAGTGGGAGCTGTCTTCGCCACCGCCGCACCATAGCTGGGAAGTTCAACCCGACCTTCGCCAGCCCGGAGCATAAGATGAGCTTGCATCCCACTCCCTACGCCTTCGACGAAGCCGAGCTCGCGCGCCGCCGCAGCGCGAGCCGCCGCATGGCCTGGCTGATTGGCCTGGCTGCCGCGCTGATCTATATCGGCGGGTTTTTCCTGCAGCGGTGACATGGAAACAGTGCCAAGCCTACCTCCCTCCCCGCCCAATCATCGCAAGCTGATTGGCAAGCTGCTGGCAGCGGTGGCTGCCGCCTTCGCCTTCGGCTTTGCGCTGGTGCCGCTCTATGACGTGCTTTGTGCTGCCACCGGCTTCAACGGCAAGACGGAGATCAAGCGCGACGGGTTCGGTGTCGGTGGATTTTCAACGCGACAGGACGGCGCAGCGCCGCCTTCGCGCATCGACCGTTCGCGGACAGTGACGGTCGAGTTCACCGGCACGGTAATGCCTGGCCTGTCGTGGGACATGCGCCCCCTGACTTTCAACCTGGAAGTCCACCCCGGCGAGATGCATCAAGTCATGTACCTGGTACGCAACACCTCGGATCGCCCAATTACCGGGCAGGCCGTACCGAGCGTATCGCCCGGGAAAGCCGCACAGCACTTCGACAAGGTCGATTGCTTCTGCTTTTCACAGCAATTGCTGGCGCCGGGAGAGAGCAAGGAATTGCCGCTCACCTTCATCGTCAAGCCGGAGATGGATTCGGACATCCGGCACGTCACGCTTTCGTATGCCTTTTTCAATGCCGTCAAGGACAAGACGGCCCTCAATAACAGGGAGTGACCATGGCGCAGACCCATGCCGCGATCGAAACGACTCACCCTTCGGACCATCCACCCGGTACGCACTATTTCGTGCCGCAGCCTAGCCTCTATCCGTTCATTCTTTCCGGAGGAATGTTCCTGCTGGCGCTGGGATTCATCCTGTTCATGAACAAGTTCGCTGCCGGTTCCTGGATCATGCTGGCCGGCACCGGCGTCATCCTCACGGTTGTCGTGCGCTGGTTTGGCAGGATCATCCACGAGTCGCAAACCGGCTCCTACCGTGAGTGGGAAGACAAGTCGTTCCGCTACGGCATGATCTGGTTCATCCTTTCCGAAGTCGCCTTCTTCGCGGCTTTCTTCGGGGCGCTTTTCTACGTGCGCAACATCTCGGTGCCGGACTTGCTCACCATGTTGCCAAGACATGACTTCACGCTATACCCGGAGTACAAGGATCTGCTCTGGCCAGCGTCAGGCGGCGGCCCCAAGGGGATCGCTTTCACACCCATGGGGGCCTGGGGCATCCCGGCGATCAACACCGCGCTGCTGTTGAGTTCAGGCGCCACGATTACCTGGGCACACTGGGCCTTGCTGAAAAACAACCGGACACAGTTGAACCTCGGCCTGTTCCTGACGATCGCCCTCGGCGTTGTCTTCCTTGGGTTTCAGGGCTACGAGTACTACCACGCCTATACCGAACTGGGGCTGACCATGGGGGCTGGCGTCTATGGTGCCACCTTCTTCATGCTCACCGGCTTTCACGGCTTTCACGTGACGCTCGGCACGATCATGCTGATGGTGATCTACGGACGCTGCCTGAAAGGCCACTTCACGGCAAACCGCCACTTCGCCTTTGAAGGCGTCGCTTGGTACTGGCACTTTGTCGATGTGGTCTGGCTTGGTCTGTTCATCATGGTTTACTGGCTGTAGCCGGGGATGAAACCAAAGCGATAGGAAATGAGCAGCAAGGCAAACAGCAGGATCGAGAGCCCGATGCGGAGCGTCAGCGCGCGCACTGCGCGGGTGCTGGCGGCGGCGCCATGATCGCGATAAAGAAACCAGAGCCCGGAAAAGAGGCTGCCAACAATGGCCAGCAGCATGAAAACGACTAACAGCTTGATCATGATAAAGGCTCGGGAAGAACAGGTCGGCCACCAGTATGCGCGTGCCAATATCGACCCGGCAAGCGCAGCGGGGAACGCAGTGGAAGGGCGCGGGGCAGACACCCAACCGTCACGACGCTTCGTGATTTTTCTCGGCGGTGCATTGGTCGCCATTCTTGTGCCGACGTTTGTTTCGTTCGGCATGTGGCAGTGGAACAAGGCGGCGACCAAGGAAACACGGCAATCCTTGCTCGACACGCGTGCAAAGGAGCCGCCGGTGTTGCTTTCGGCCCAAGCCGTCGATGCCGAATCGATGCGTTTCCGCCGGGTAAGCGTGCGTGGCCACTATGAGCCGCAGCACCAGATCCTGATCGACAACCGCGTGCACCAGCAGCACGCCGGCTACCATGTAGTCACGCCGCTGCGCATCGACGGCAGTGAAATGCGCGTACTGGTCAATCGCGGCTGGATTTCCGCCAATGCCTCGCGGCAGATCCCGCAGGTGACAACACCAACCGAAGTCGTCGAACTGCAGGCTACCGCCGTCATGCCGGGGACCCGTTTCTTTACGCTGGCGCCTGAAGCTGCAGGTAACGGCTGGCAGCCAGTCTGGCAGAACCTCGATTTCGCCCGCTATCGGCAAGCAGTCGACTTCCCGCTGCAGCCGGTTGTTCTTCAGCTCGATCCCAGAAAGTGCCGGCGGCGGCTTCATCCGTGACTGGCCACGCCCGGACGAACGCATCGAACGCCACGTGGGATACGCTTGGCAGTGGTTTGGCTTTGCCGCCGCGACCGTCGCTATCTGGCTATATTTTCTGCTTCGTCCCCGGTTTTCGCGCACATGAACAGCGAATCCAACCCACACCTTCCGCCCCTGCCGATCACCCGGCTGACCCCGGCTCGCCGGGCGCTGTTGCTGACGATGCTCGCCTTTGTGTTGCCACTGGCCGTTGGCGCTTACTTGTACGTCTCTGGCTGGCGCCCGGCCAAGACGGCCAACCACGGCGAGCTGATCCTGCCACCCAAGCCTGTGCCGGTAGCCGATCTCGGGAAGGAAACTACGGGGAAGTGGCTCATGCTCGTCGCCGGAAGCAACGCCTGCGAGAACGATTGTGTCGCGCAACTGAAGAATCTGCGCTCGATTCAGGTCTCGCTGGGGCGCGAAATCGGACGCATGCGACGAGTTGTGCTGGCAAACGACGAAACGTCTGCATTGGCTGCCCTCCGAGCGGAACAACCGGACCTTGTTCACGTCGAATTGACGAGTGAATGGGCCACCGCCCTTGCCCTCAACCCCCGTCATCGCGTCTTTCTCGTTGACCCGGCCGGCAACCTAATGATGCAATACGCCCCGGACGCCGAACCGAAAGGGATTCGTGCCGACCTTGAACGTCTTCTGAAATACTCCTGGATAGGTTAGTACCATGCGCGCTTCCAGCTCTACCGCTCCCGTTTCTCTGATGCAGCGCATCGGCGCCCGCTTCGCTGCTTTTTCCGAGCTCTGCAAGCCGCGAGTGAACAGCCTGATCGTGTTTACCGCGATGATCGGCATGCTTTTGCCCTCGCACGATCTGCCACCGCTTTCACGCTTTCTTATCGCCTCGCTCGGCATTGGCCTGGTCGCCTGCGCCGCCGCCGCCATCAACTGCCTCGTCGAGCGCACCATCGATGCGCTCATGGCGCGCACCCGCGCCCGCGCCACGGCACGCGGCGAAGCCAGCACCAAGGAAACGCTGACCCTGGCCTTTGTGCTCGGCGGCGCCGGCCTCTGGCTGCTGCACACTTATATCAACGATCTGACCATGTGGCTGACTTTCGCCACCTTTGTTGGCTATGCCGTCGTTTACACTGCGCTGTTGAAACCGATGACGCCGATGAACATCGTCATCGGCGGCGCCTCCGGCGCCATGCCGCCAGTGCTCGGCTGGGCAGCAATGACCGGCAGCGTCTCGGCCGAGCCGCTGGTACTGTTCCTGATCATCTTTCTATGGACCCCGCCGCACTTCTGGTCGCTGGCCTGCTATCGCATCGCCGACTACGAGAAGAGCGGCCTGCCAATGCTGCCGGTAACCCACGGCATTCCCTTCACCTGTCAGCA
This sequence comes from Candidatus Proximibacter danicus, assembly GCA_016710885.1. Taxonomy (GTDB): domain Bacteria; phylum Pseudomonadota; class Gammaproteobacteria; order Burkholderiales; family Rhodocyclaceae; genus Proximibacter; species Proximibacter danicus. The sequence goes on along the minus strand of JADJUC010000003.1, from coordinate 39,157 downwards.
CATCATGCTGTACACCTTCATGATGGCGGCCGCCAGCCTGATCCCGGTGTCGCTGGGCATGAGCGGCTGGTTCTACCTGGTGGCAGTTTCACTGCTCGACATCGGCTTCATCGCCTACGCCATCGCGCTTCGCCGCAATTACAGCGACGCTCTGGCCAAGCGCACCTTCCGCTACTCGATCATCTACCTGACGCTGCTGTTTGCGGCGCTGTTCGCTGACCGGCTGTTCGTCTGAGCCAGCATCAGCAGTTTTAACGGTCAAAAAAAGGCCTCCGCAAGTGGAGGCCTTTTGCTTTCCGGGTGCCGGCGGTTAGTGCCGCTCAGTGTCCCTTCGCAGCAAACGCTTTCAGCAGCTTGTCGTGAACACCCCCGAAACCGCCGTTACTCATCACCAGCACATGGTCGCCCGGACGGGCAAGCTGCACGACACGTTCGACCAGACGCCCGAGGTCATCCTCGACACAGGCCTTGGCCCCCATCGGTGCCAGTGCAACGACAGCATCCCAGCCGAGATTGGCGCCGTAGCAGAACACGGCATCGGCTTCACTCAGACTCGCCGGTAGCTGATCCTTCATGACGCCAAGTTTCATGGTGTTCGAGCGCGGTTCGAGCACGGCCAGAATGCGCGCCGCACCGATCTTGCGTCGCAGGCCAGCTACCGTCGTGGCGATCGCCGTCGGGTGGTGGGCAAAATCGTCGTAAACAGTGACGCCGTTGGCCACGCCGCGCACTTCCATGCGTCGTTTTACGTTGGCGAAGCGGGAAAGGGCATCCAACCCCTTGTCCAGCGGCACGCCGACATGGCGGGCGGCCAGCAGAGCGGCGACGGCATTGGCCCGGTTGTGGGCACCGGTCAGTCCCCAACTGGATTCCGCAATTTTTTCGCTACCGTTGAACAGGCGCAGGCTGCCGTCGGCATCGTTGCCCTCGATCCGCCAGGCTTCGGCAGTATTGAAATATTCGACCGGCGTCCAGCTTCCGCGAGCCAATACACGTCCAAGCTCGCCTCGGCGCCGTTGCTGACAACCAGCCCGGATCGCGGCAAGGTGCGCACCAGATGGTGAAATTGCGTCTCGATAGCGGCAAGATCCGCGAAGATATCCGCATGATCGAACTCAAGGTTGTTCAGCACCGCCGTCCGCGGGCGGTAGTGAACGAACTTGGACCGCTTGTCGCAAAAGGCTGTGTCGTACTCGTCGGCCTCGATCACAAAGAAGGGCGTCTCGCCCAGCCGCGCGGAAACCCCGAAATTGACCGGCACACCACCAATAAGAAAGCCGGGCGACATTCCTGCATCCTCCAGAATCCACGCCAGCATCGAAGAAGTTGTCGTTTTCCCGTGCGTACCTGCCACGGCCAGCACCCATTTGCCGCACAGCACATGGTCGGCAAGCCACTGGGGGCCTGAAACATAGGGCAGACCACGATCAAGAATCTCTTCCAGCAGCGGATTGCCCCGGGAAACGGCATTGCCGATGACGAAGATGTCCGGCTTGAGGCCGACCTGCTCCGGATCGTAGCCCTCGATCAGCTCGATCCCGCTCGCTTCGAGCTGCGTGCTCATCGGCGGATAGACCCCGGCATCGCAGCCGGTGACGCGATGCCCGGCCGCCCGCGCCAGCTGCGCGACGACGCCCATGAAAGTGCCGCAGACGCCAAGGATGTGAATATGCATGCCTGATTTCCCGGTTAGCATTTAGAATTGGCCGCATTCTACATCCCCCGCCATGGACATCCGCATGCCCTTACGGCAAGACCGCACCCGCGCCAGCATCTGCAGCACCGCTGCCCGCCTGATTGCCGAAGACGGCGTCAGCGACTATGGTCAGGCCAAGAGAAAGGCGCTGCGCCACCTGGGGCTGCCAGAACACACCGCCCTTCCCAGCGATGCCGAGGTAGACGAAGCCCTGCGCAGCTGGCAAACAGTGTTCATGGGTGAAGAACAGGCAGAGATAATCGAACATCTTCGGCGAAAAGCGGCCGAATTGATGCACATCCTGCAGGATTTTCGCCCTTACCTGACCGGCTCCGTCCTCGATGGCACAGCCAGCAGGTACGCTGAAATTGACCTACAACTGTTTGCCGACAGCGCCAAGGAAGTGGAGATTTTTCTGCTCAACGCAGGCATTCCCTATAACCACGCCACCCCAAGGAGCGAGCGAGCAGAAGCTGTACTGGTCGTCGAATCAGACGATGCCGTGGCCAACCTGGTGATCTACCCAAGCCTTGAGGAGCGGATTACCCCCAAGGGGCGCGATGGAAAACCGCGCGAAAGAGCGCGATTACCTTCAGTCCTGCGACTGCTGCCTAACAGCGCGGATTAACCCTCTTCACTCCGGCATAATTTGGGAAAATGATGCCATATTGACGCGATCGTCGGCCAAAAACGTAGCCAGAACGCAAAAATGCCTTTTTCAGCAAACAGCAACTGTCTGACAAAAATCGCCTGCGCGGATCACCGGCAAACGCATTCTCGTTATCCGGAACAAAACGCGAGACTGGACAAGTTGCTGCGATTTGCGGCAAACTTGCAGCCATGAAGAAGCAAAAAGCAGCTTCCAAGGACAGCGCCAAAGACACCACGCCGGCGCCTGCCACCAAACTGCTGGTCATTCACGGCCCGAACCTGAACCTGCTCGGAACCCGCGAACCCCAGCACTATGGTGCAACCACGCTTGCCGACATCAATCGGGCGCTTGCCCGGCGGGCGGAGGCTGCGGGAGTGGAACTCGAAACCTTTCAGAGCAACCATGAAGGCGCCCTGATCGAGCGACTACACGCCGCGCGCGGGGAAGGCATCCGTTTCATCGTCATCAACCCGGCGGCTTACACCCACACCAGCGTCGCCTTGCGTGACGCCATTGCTGCGGTGGCAATCCCGTTTGTCGAAGTGCATCTGTCCAACGTCCACGCCCGCGAACCGTTCCGCCAGCACTCTTACTTCTCCGATCTGGCAATCGGCGTCATCTCCGGGCTCGGCAGCGAAGGCTACCTGCTCGCGCTCGAATACCTGCTCAACAAGCTCAACAACGACTGAAGCACCCGTTGCCGGGAAGACTTTAGCCGGCCGATAGCGAGATACCGTCTCGCGGCCTCGAATTTTTGTAGGGAGAAATTGATGGACCTCAGAAAACTCAAGAAACTGATCGACCTCGTCCAGGAATCCGGCATTTCCGAACTGGAAGTCACGGAAGGCGAGGAAAAGGTACGCATTGCCAAGCACTATGCTGCCCCAGCAGGACAGGCCTACATGATGCAGGCAGGCGCCCAGATGCCGATGCAAATGCCGATGATGGCCCCGACGGCCGCTGGCAGCTCGTCGGTCAACCTTGATGACGATGAGCCAGAAGGCCATGCCGTCAAGTCGCCGATGGTCGGCACTTTCTATCGCTCCGCCAGCCCTGGCGCGGAACCCTTTGCTGAAGTCGGCCAGACGGTCAAGGAAGGCGACACGCTGTGCATCATCGAAGCCATGAAGCTGCTTAACGAGATCGAAGCCGATGCATCAGGCACCATCAAGGCCATCCTGGCTGAAAACGGCCAGGCGGTCGAATTCGGCGAGCCGCTCTTCATCATCGGGTAATTGCCCATGTTTGAAAAAGTCCTCATCGCCAACCGGGGCGAAATCGCCCTTCGCATCCAGCGTGCCTGCCGCGAGCTGGGCATCAAGACCGTAGTGGTGCACTCCGAAGCCGACCGCGAAGCCAAGTACGTCAAGCTCGCCGATGAATCGGTGTGTATCGGCCCCGCCTCATCGACCCTGAGCTACCTGAACGTGCCGGCGATCATTTCGGCGGCAGAAGTCACCGACGCCGAGGCGATCCACCCAGGCTACGGTTTCCTGTCTGAAAACGCCGATTTTGCCGAGCGCGTTGAAACCTCCGGCTTTACCTTCATCGGCCCGCGCCCGGAAACCATTCGCCTGATGGGCGACAAGGTCTGCGCCAAGGACGCCATGAAGGCGGCTGGCGTTCCTTGCGTTCCCGGCTCGGAAGGCGCACTGCCGGACGACCCGAAAGAACTCGTCCGCATCGCCAAGAGCGTCGGCTACCCGGTGATCATCAAGGCCGCCGGTGGCGGCGGTGGTCGCGGCATGCGCGTGGTGCATACCGAGGCCGCGCTGGTCAGCGCGGTCAACATGACGCGCACCGAAGCCCAGACCGCCTTCGGCAACCCCATGGTTTACATGGAAAAATTCCTGGAAAACCCGCGCCACGTGGAAATCCAGATCCTGGCCGACAGCTTCAAGAACGCCGTCTATCTCGGCGAGCGCGACTGTTCGATGCAGCGCCGCCACCAGAAGGTGATCGAGGAAGCCCCGGCGCCGCATATCGCCCCGCGCCATATTGCCCGTATCGGCGAGCGTTGCGCCGACGCCTGCCGACGCATCAATTATCGCGGTGCCGGCACCTTCGAATTTCTCTACGAGAACGGCGAGTTCTACTTCATCGAGATGAACACGCGCGTTCAGGTCGAACACCCGGTTACCGAAGCCATTACCGGCATCGACATCGTTCAGGAACAAATTCGCATTGCTGCTGGCGAGAAGTTGCGCTTCCGTCAGAAGGACCTCAACTTCAAGGGCCACGCGATCGAATGCCGCATTAACGCCGAAGATCCCTTCACGTTCGTGCCATCTCCCGGCAAAATCAGCTTCTGGCACCCGCCCGGCGGCCCCGGCATCCGCGTCGACTCGCATGTGTATGACGGCTACACCGTGCCACCGCATTACGATTCGATGATCGGTAAGGTCATTGCCTATGGCGACACGCGCGACCAAGCCATCCGCCGCATGCGCATCGCGCTTTCGGAGATGAGCGTCGAAGGCATCAAGACCAATATCGCCCTGCACCAGGAGCTGATGATGGACGCCAATTTCGTTCATGGCGGCACCAGCATTCACTACCTGGAGCACAAGCTCGCCGCCAAGGGCGAAGTGAAGAAGTAAGCGCCTGCCATGGCCTGGGTTTCGGTGATTCTGGAAACAGACTGCGCGCATGCCGAGGCCCTGGCTGACGCACTGATGGAAAGCGGCGCACTCTCGGCAACCATCGAGGATGCCGCAGCCGGTACGCTTGAAGAAAAACCGCAGTTTGGCGAACCGGGGTCGATCACCACGCCCGGCTGGGACCGCTCGCGGATCGCGGCACTTTTTGCGCCGGATGCGGACATCGCGACCGCTGTTGCAGACGCTGCCGAGGAAGTCGGCCTCAAGGAAGTGCCCGCTTTCACGACTGAAGCCGTTGCCGAACAAAACTGGGTCCAGCTGACGCAATCCCAGTTCGACCCTATCCGCATATCTTCGCGCCTTTGGATTGTGCCTTCCTGGCACGATGCCCCCGATCCGGCGGCGATCAATCTGATACTCGACCCCGGCATGGCTTTTGGCACCGGCTCGCACCCGACGACGCGTCTTTGCCTGGAGTGGCTGGAGCGCACCGTAAGCCCCGGCGCCAATGTGCTGGATTACGGTTGCGGCTCGGGCATTCTGGCCATCGCTGCAGCCAAGCTCGGCGCCGATCCCGTGCATGGTGTCGATATCGATCCGCAGGCGATTCTTGCGGCCCAGGCGAATGCGGAGCGCAATGATGTAAGCGCCTGCTTCGCCGACTCGGAACTGCCGATATCCGGCCAGTTCGATCTGGTGGTGGCCAATATTCTGGCCAACCCGCTGAAGGTACTGGCTCCCGCCATCTGTCGCCATGTCCGCAACGGTGGGCAGTTGGCGCTCTCCGGCATTCTGGAAGAGCAGGCGGAGGAACTGATCGGCATCTACGCCAACTGGATTCCCCTGCAGATCGCCGACGTACGCGAGGGCTGGGTTTGCCTCGCTGGAACCAAGCCGGCCGCATAACATGCTCACGCACTGCCCCGCCTGCGCCACGACCTTCCGCGTTACCCCGGAACAATTGAAGGCACGCGCCGGAAAAGTGCGTTGCGGCAAGTGCCAGGCCGTCTTCAATGCACTCGACAGCCTGGCCGAAGGCAGCCCTGAACTTGGCACGGCGCCGCTTCCCCCGTCGATAAGCGAAGGCACTACGGAAAACGCGGATTCCTCGATTGATCTTCTTCTGGAACCGGTCACCGCCGCAGAAGCGCCTCCCATCGAAGCGCTCGCGCTCCCCGACACCGCCACCCCGGAAGCTGTTCGCGATAGTGGGATGGCCGCCGGCCTGATCGCAGCACGGGAAACCACCGAGATACCGGGTTACAACAAGTGGGCGGAGGGGGCGTTTACTGCGCCCGTTTCTGGCTCGGCACCGACGGCACGACCGGTCTGGCCGTCCGTTCTGGCTGCCTTGCTCCTGCTGATGGCCCTTGGCGGCCAGATCGCCCACCATTACCGGGCAGAACTGGCGGTGACCACCCCTGCGCTGCGCCCATTGCTTGAGTCCGTCTGCGAGGCGCTCGACTGCGAGATTCCGCTGCCACGCCACGTTGAACTCGTCAGCATCGAGGCGTCAGACCTCCAGGTCGATCCGGCACAAGGCGGCGCCCTGACTCTCTCGGCAACGCTCAAGAACCGTGCCGCCTATGCCCAGGCCTGGCCACTTCTGGAAATCACGCTTACTGATGTACAGGACAATGCCGTGCTGCGGCGCGTACTGCAACCGGGCGAATATCTGCCCGCCAAGGCAGACCCGACCCTTTTCCCGCCCAATGGCGAGGTTGCCGTCCGCCTCTGGCTGGAAACGAAGGAGGTGACCGCTGCCGGTTACCGCCTTTACGTTTTCTACCCCTGATTCATTCTTCTCCACTTTCCTCTGAAAGCACCGGCATGAAAACGCTGATCTGTGGCTCCATCGCCTTCGACAACATCATGGTCTTCAATGACCAGTTCAAGAACCACATCCTGCCGGATCAGATCCATATCCTGAACGTTGCCTTCCTGGTCCCCGAACTTCGCCGAGAGTTCGGCGGATGTGCCGGCAATATCGCCTACAATCTGATGCTGCTTGAAGGTGACCCCTACATCATGGCGACCGTGGGCGATGACGCCACGCCGTATCTGGAGCGTCTGGACAAACTGGGTTTGCCACGCGACCACGTACGGCATATTCCCGGTAGCTTTACCGCCCAGGCCTTCATCACCACCGACCTCGACGACAACCAGATCACCGCCTTCCACCCGGGCGCCATGAGCTTCTCGCACATGAACAAGGTTGCGCAGGCCAAAGGTGCCGTACTCGGCATCGTCGCACCGGACGGCCGCGAAGGCATGCTGCAGCACGCCCGCGACTTTGCCGCCGCCGGCGTCCCTTTCATCTTCGATCCGGGCCAGGGTCTGCCAATGTTCTCCGGCGAAGACATCAATAACTTCCTCGAACTCGCTGACTACGCCTGCTTTAACGACTATGAAGCTCAGTTAGCCTGTGAGCGAACCGGCGAAACGCTGGAAGCACTGGCCGAGAAGGTGGAAGCCCTGATCGTCACACGCGGCGGTGAAGGTTCATGGATTTTTGCCGACGGTCAACGCCACGAGATCCCCTGCGTTAAGGCGGATGAAGTAGTCGACCCGACCGGTTGTGGTGACGCTTACCGCGCTGGCCTGCTTTACGGCATCACGCGCGGCTGGAACTGGATCGACACCGGCCGCCTTGCTGCCGTCATGGGAGCGATCAAGATTGCCCACCGTGGCGGCCAGAACCATGTTCCAAGCCGGGAAGAGGTTGCCCGCCGCTTCAACGAAGCCTTCGGCAGCCGCCCCTGGTAACCACGGAGAAATCATGTCCCGCATTCTTCTTATCGCACTTGCCACCGTTACGCTCGCCGGTTGCGCCAGCAGCAAATCCGGCAGTGCCTACACTCGCGACCAGGCGCGCCAGGAAATGATCGTGCGTACCGGCATTGTCGAGAGCGTGCGCGAAGTTCAGATCGAAGGCACGAAATCGGGCGTTGGTGCAGCAGCGGGGGCTGTTGCGGGCGGTGTTGGCGGCAGCCACATGGGTGGCGGCAGCGGGCAAATTGTCGGCGCAGTTGTCGGCGCCGTCATTGGCGGCATGGCCGGTTCTGCGATTGAAGAAGGTGTAACCAAGAAAACCGGCCTTGAAATCACCGTGCGCCTCGACAACGGCCAGTTGACTGCTGTCGTCCAGGAAGGCGATGAGGTTTTCCACGCAGGCGAACGGGTCCGCCTGCTCTCCGGTTCCGGGGGCACACGCGTAACGCACTGAGTAATGCGCCGTGCGCATTACGAAGAAGTCCCCTTGGGGGACGCACTGAGCGATGTAGTGACACATCGCGAGGCGAAGGGGCCTATGGCTCAAGTACTCTTGGGGTGCGCACTGAAACATCGCCGTCATACAGGCGACAAGGGCATGTAACAGACGCGCCCTAGAGTTGTTCTCCATCACCAACGGAGGACGACTCATGACAAGTACCCACCATCAAACACAACAGCAGCATCAGCTGCGCACCGGCAAGCCGGAACTGACCGTCGGGCTGGCCCGCAGCGAACGCGAGATCGACGAGGCCAAGCGCCTGCGCTACCGCGTCTTCGCCGGCGAGATGGGCGCCCGCCTGAGCACCAGGACACCAGGCGTCGACCACGACATCTACGACCCTTTCTGCGACCACCTGGTTGTGCGCGACGAACGCAGCGCCGAAATCGTTGGCACCTATCGCATCCTTTCGCCGCAGAACGCCAAGCGTATCGGGGGCTATTACTCCGAAAACGAATTTGATCTGACGCGCCTGCAACACCTGCGCCCCCGCCTCGTCGAGATCGGCCGCTCCTGCGTGCATCCGGAATACCGCAGCGGCGCCACAATCACCCTGCTCTGGGCTGGCCTTTCCAAGTACATGATCGAGGGCGGCTACGAGCACCTGGTCGGCTGTGCCAGCGTCAGCATGGCCGACGGCGGCCACGCTGCCGCCAGTCTGTATAATCGGCTCGGCGAACACATGAGCCCGCTGGAATACCGTGTGTTCCCGCGCTGCCCGCTGCCGCTGGCGGCCTTGAAGGGTGATCTGCCGGAAGAACAGCGACCGCCGGTGCCGCCGTTGATCAAGGGTTACCTGCGCGCCGGCGCCTGGATTTGCGGCGAGCCAGCGTGGGACCCGGATTTCAATACGGCCGACCTGCCGGTATTGCTGCCGATGAGCCGGCTTGACGCCCGCTACGCCCGCCACTTCATGGGGAAACAAGACTGAAATCGACTTCCCGAATCATTCGTGCACTCAGAGCACTACGCGTTGTCCTGCATCTGTTGTGGGGGGCTTCCATTGTTCTGACGGTCTATCCGCGCGTCAGCGACACGCAGCGCCTGAGCTACAAGCAACGCTGGTCACGGCAGCTGCTCGACATTCTCGGCATCCGGCTTGACGCCACACTGGGCGGCATCGAGCCCGGCAGCCTGATCGTTGCCAACCATGTTTCATGGCTGGACATCTACGTACTCAATGCCGCGCGCCCGATGGCTTTCGTCTCGAAAGCGGAAGTGCGTGGGTGGCCGCTGATCGGCTGGCTGGCATCAAAAACAGATACGGTTTTCCTGCGCAGAGGCAGCCGTGGCCATGCCAGAATCATCAATGCCGAGATTGATGCCCTGCTCAACGCCGGCAAGGATGTCGCCATCTTCCCTGAAGGCAAGACGACAGACGGCACGCATTTACTGGGTTTCCACGGCGCACTGCTGCAACCGGCGGTGGAAACCGGCAAGCCGATCCAACCGATTGCCCTGACTTACGAAACACCGTGGCCAGCGCACGCTGGCGCCGGCCTATGTTGGCGATACCAGTTTGATCGGTTGTTTCTACGCCATTCTGGCCTGCCGGCAAATTGTCGCCCGGCTACGCCCGACACCGGCCCTGTCGACACAAGGGAAAAACCGGCGTGAACTGGCTCACGCGGCACGTGGCGCCATTGCACTCAGCCTCGGGCTTCCCCTGGCGAACAATCCACCTGGAACACCTGCCGATCCTCCAGCCGGACAGCACTCAGATGCCCGCCCCACAGGCAGCCTGAATCCAGCGCCAGCAACTCAGGCTTGATCTTCAGCCCGAGCGCCGACCAGTGGCCGGTGACCAGCACGTGATCGGCGCTGCGACGACCGGAAACGTCGAACCAAGGCAGATATCCTTTTGGCGCATTTTTCACTTCGCCCTTGGTCTTGAACTCCATCACGCCGGCCGGCGAACAGAAGCGCATGCGTGTCATGGCGTTGACCACTACCCGCATACGATCCCAGCCGGTGAGGTCATCGGACCATTGTGCCGGCTCGCTGCCCCACATGTGTTTCAGCGTTTCGCGATAAGCATCGCCCTGTAGCAGCGCCTCGACTTCAGCCGCCAGCGCCCGAGCCTGTGGCACGCTCCATTGCGGCAAGAGCCCGGCATGGACAAGGCAGAAACCCTGTTCAACATGACACAAGCGTTGTCGGCGCAACCAATCGAGCAGTTCCTCGCGATCCGGGGCGTCGAGGATATCATCGAGCGTATCGTCCTTGCCACGGCGCTTTTCAACGCCTTCGGCAACCATCAGTAGATAGAGATCGTGGTTGCCAAAAACGGTGATGGCGGCATCGCCCAGTGACTTCACAAAGCGAAGTGTGGCCAAAGAATTCGGGCCCCGATTGACGAGGTCGCCGACCAGCCAGAGACGGTCTTTTGCGGGATCGAATCGGCAGCCATCCAGCAGGTGGAGGAAGGAATCCTGACAGCCCTGGATGTCGCCGATGGCGTAGGTGCTCATGACGTTGCCCGGCTACTCGCCATGCGCATCACAGCTGCGGAACATATTCCGGCACGAACTGCTGCAGGCGGATTTTCAGCGCCGCCACGTCGGACGGCTGTGCGCCTTCGAGCCAGACATTCAAATCCGCCTGCCAGGCCGGATCCGGTGCCGCCTCCGAACGTGCCACACGCAACTTCGGATGCGGCGTCGGCATCGTCTGCTCGTTGTCAGTGAGCAACTCCTCGTAGAGCTTCTCGCCCGGGCGCAAGCCGGTGTATTCGATCTTGATTTCGTCTTCGGAAAAACCAGAAAGGCGGATCATGTCTCGCGCCAGATCGGCAATGCGGATCGGCTCACCCATCTCCAGCACGAAAATCTCACCACCCAGCCCCATCAACCCCGCCTGCAGCACCAGCTGCGCCGCCTCCGGGATGAGCATGAAGTAGCGGATGATGTCTGGGTGCGTGACCGTGACCGGCCCGCCACGTGCGATCTGCTCGCGGAACTTCGGGATGACCGAGCCGTTGCTGCCGAGCACGTTGCCAAAACGTACGGTCACGAAGCGCGCACCGCCTTCTCGCTGCAAGCCGCCGAGAACACGTTCAGCCAGCCGCTTGGTCGCCCCCATGACGTTGGTCGGATTCACCGCCTTGTCGGTCGAAATCAGCACAACCTTTTCGACACCGTGCTTTTGTGCCGCCTCGGCCAGACACTTCGACCCGGCGACATTGTTGCGAACCGCTTGCCAGGCGTTCTCGCCTTCCATCAGCGGCACATGCTTGTAGGCTGCGGCGTGGAAAACTACCGATGGGCGGTAGGCGGCAAATACGCGGTCGAGAATTTCCGCATCTTTCACATCGCCGACCACGCAGGCAATCGGCACTTCCGGGTATTTCTGTACGAACTCCTGTTCAAGCAGGTAGAGGGCGAACTCGGAGAGTTCGAACAGTACAAGTAGACGGGGTTTGAAGTGCGCAATCTGACGCACGAGTTCGGAACCGATCGAGCCTCCGGCACCAGTTACCAGAACCGCATGGTCGCCTAGCCAGCTATGCAGGCCGGTACCATCCAGTTGAATAGTTTCCCGGCCGAGAAGGTCTTCGAGTTGCACCTGGCGAACCTGGGAAATGGCCACCTTGCCGGCCAGCATGTCTTCGAGGCTGGGTACGGTCAGCACCGGCAGCCCGGCCTGAACTGCGGCTCCAGTGCTATTCGGCGTTCATGGGCGGATGCCTCAGGCATTGCCACGATGATCCGCTTCACCTCCAGGGCGTATCGCCCACCGACCAACATCCGACACGGCGCCCAGAATATTGACTCCCCGCAGCTCCTGACCGGAGCCTCTGCCCCCCCCCTCAAGCAAGCCGACAACACGCCACTCCGACGACTGGTCCAGCTCACGCAGCAGCCGCTCCGCAGCATCTCCGGTACCAATTACCAACACCGGCTCACCCTCGAAGGCAATACGCCCGTACAACACCTGATCTTTCCAGGCCCGATAGGCAAAACGGCTCCCACCCATGACAAGAATCAGCAGCAGAGGATGAAGGACCAGCACCGAGCGGGGAACACCCTGGATCTGCGTCATCAGCAGAGCGCCCGAGACCAGTCCCGACGCTACCAGTACGGCAATGATGATCCGGCGCAGATCCATCACGCTCGCATAGCGCCAGATACCACGATAGAGCCCCATCAGCCAATAGGCCGGAGCATGGATTGCGAACAGCCACGGCAGCGCAAGCAGAGCCGCATCCAGATGCGATTCTGGCAACTCGAGGTTGAAGCGCAGCCAGTACGCCGCGAACCAGCAAAGAACCAATGCGCAGAGGTCGTGCACGAACGCCACGATGCGACGAGGGATCAACGGAGAATCGAGGAGGAGCACGCAGCTATCATCCGGAGAGAGCTTGAGAGTTGCGCCATTTTACGCCAACGGCAACGATGATCAGCGCATAGACGACGGCGGTGGTGCACAGCCCAACCAACACGACGGCCGCCGAGGCATCCTTTAAAACGAAGGCCGCGCCGGCACAGGCCGTCATCAGGACATACTCGGTCAGCACTAAACGGCGATGGGACCAACCCATTCGTACCAGTTTCTGGTACGAATGTTCTCGGTGCGCTTGCCACACTTTCTCCCCACGCAACGCGCGGTGAAGCAGAGTCACCGTCGCATCAACGACGAACGGCGAGAATACGAGAACAGGAAACCACAGCGGCCAGGTGCCGCTCTGCCAACCTAGAACCCCTAGCGTACCGGAGAGAAAACCCAGCGTCGTCGAACCCGCATCGCCCATGAATATCCGCGCCGGCGGAAAGTTGAAAACCAGGAATCCGGATACGGCAGCAACCACGCAGAAAGACAGCAGCCCAAGGTCACCGTTACCAGCAGTAACTGAGGCAAGGCCATACGCGAATCCTATGACAGCCATGCCTCCGGCCAGACCATCGGCGCCATCCATGAAATTGAAGAGATTAACCATCCAGGCCACTGCAAACGTCAACACAACGACGAGTGTCCAACCGCCAACATCAGCAACAAATATCACCAATGCCGACAAAGCGAGATGAACCAGCAGTCGCAGCCCAGCCGGTAGCCCAGCACGGTCATCGATGAACGAGAAAACCGCAAAGTAAGGCAGCCAGCAATGCGGGAGCTTTGTACTCACCTGCCAGCAGCAATCTCGCAGCGAGCGCCCACGGCACCGTCAGCAAACCGCCGACCCGTGGCGTCGGCGATGTATGCAGCGAACGGGCATTCGGCTCGTCAAGAGCGAGCCGCGAAGCCCAGCCGAAACGCAAGGCGAAGCCGACCGTCGTCAGGGCGCAAGCGAATGTCGCGATGATCCAGAATTCCATTTGTTTCGCTCCCGGCCGTCGCGGCCTCTCTGATCCTTTTTTTGCTCCGTTTCTATGGCGGAGTAGAAGACAGTGGTTTTCCTATGCACTCTATCTGTAGCGCAACCACGCGACGCTCGTCGTAGAGTCGCAGTGCACGCAGCCTGCCGGCGGCACCCATCTTCTTCGCCGAATCTACGTCTCCCGCGCAACGCAGGAAAACCTCGGCCAGCGCCTGTGGATCACGCGTCGGCACGAGATAGCCAGTTTCTCCGGGAACAACCTCTTCGCGGGAACCACGGATGTTCGTCGCAACAACCGGCGTGCCCATCATCATCGCCTCGATGATCGTGCGTGGCATCCCCTCCCGCCAGGACGGAAGGCAAAACACGTCCATTGCGGCAAGAAGTTCGGGCACATCGGATCGAGCCCCGGTCAAGATCAACCGGTCCGCCAGCACGGCTGATGCCTGGACCAGATCGTCCGCCACATTGCCGGCGTGATCGCTGCTCAGGCGTTCGCCGACCATCAGGAAATAGACGCCGGAATTTCTCCCCGCAACCTCGACCGCCGCCTGCAGGAATTCGCCTACGCCCTTCTCCTCGACCATGCGCGCGATGATGCCGACGACAAACGCCTCTTTCGGAATACCGAGTTGCACGCGCATCGCCTTGCCATCCCGGATCCGCTCCGGATCGAAGCGCTCGGGATCGACGCCGTTGCCGATGGCAAGGACGCTACCAGGAGGCGCGAGACGCTGACTACGGCGGTCCGCGCATCCTCCTCGCTTTGGGTAAAGAGCAGGTCGGTGAAGGCGGCCGCGAATTTTTCCAGCCAAACGAAGATGCGGCGTTTCCATGCCGGCATCTCGTCGTGGAAATAGAAGCCGTGCGCCGTATAGACGATCGTCGGCACGCCGGCGATGCGCGCAGCGATGCGGCCGATCAGCGCTGCCACCGGTGTATGGACATGCACCACGTCGAAGCGCCGTGCCCTGAACAGGCGAATCAGCGCGCGTGTCGAGCCAATATGGCGAAAGAGGTTAAAGCTCCGCTCGATATGAACCGTCTCGATGTCGTAGCCGCGTTCTCGCAGGCCGTCGATCGCCGGCCCGTCGGAACAGACGGCCGTCACCTCCCAGCCCGCATTGTGCATGCCGTCGATCAGCGGCAACAGGAAATGCTTCAGCGTGAAATCGACGGCGCACAGTTGGCAAACCTTCAGCCCCATCGCTTCCTCCACGCCTGGTACATCAATACGTTCCACAGAGCATACTGCACGTTCCGTCCGGAGAGGTGGCGCTGCCACATCGCGCGGATGGGCGCTGGGTCAAGCAGGCCGTCGGCGGCCAGCGCCGCCGGCGACAGAAGATCTTCCGCCCAGTCGCGCAGCGGCCCGCGCAGCCAGTGTTCGATCGGCACGCCGAAACCCTGCTTCGGTCGTTCGACCAGCCCGCGTGGCACATGGCGGTAGAGCAGCTGGCGCAACAGCCACTTGCCCTGCCCGTTGCGCACCTTCTGCCGGAAAGGCAGTCGCCAGGCGAAGTCGATCACCCGCGCGTCGAGGAAGGGGACGCGCGTTTCCAGGCTGGCGGCCATCGCAGCCCTGTCGACCTTGACCAGGATGTCGTCGGGCAGGTAGGTGAGCGTATCGACCGCCATCATGCGTTCGGCGAAACCGGGCAGCGCCGGCCAGCGGCCGGGGTCGGCGACCAGCGTCGGCGACTCGACGATGCCACGCAGCGGCAGTGCGCCGCGCCACTGGCTGACCAGGGCGCGGTAGAGCGCTTCCGGCGACGGCGCGCTCATGACTTCGGCAAGCTTGTGCAGCTTGTCGCCGGGATTGTTGACGCGCAGGCGGGCTGGGATTAGCGGACTTAGCGCACCGAAAACCCCGTTCCAGGCGCCGGCGGGCACGGCCGACAGCCCCCCCGCGAGCGCCCGGCGCAACCCTGGTGGCACGCGCCCGAGACGGCGCCACAGCGAGGTCGCCCAGAAGTAGCGGTTGTAACCGGCGAACAGCTCGTCGCCGGCATCGCCGGAGAGGCAGACGGTAACGTGCTGCCGCGTCAGCGCGCAGACCAACGCGGTCGGGATCTGCGAGGAGTCGGCAAACGGCTCGTCGTAGATGTCAGAGAGGCGCGGAATGATGTCGCGGGCCTGTGCCGGGTCGACATGCAGCTCGGTGTGTTCGGTGCCGAGATGGCGAGCCACCGTCTTGGCATGCGCGGCCTCGTCGTAGTCGCCCTCTGCGAAGCCGATGGTGAAGGTGCGCACCGGCCGCGTGCTGCGTGCCTGCATCAGCGCCACCACCGTCGACGAATCGAGGCCACCGGAGAGCAACGCGCCGAGCGGCACGTCGGCGACCATTTGTTCGCCGATCGCTGCGCCGAGCACCGCTTCCAGTCCGTCGAGCGCCTCGCCGTCGCTCAGCACACGCCGGTTTGTGCGCCCTCCCTGTGCTACCGCCTCGAAGCGCCACCACGGCTCCGGCGCGCCGAAGTGGCCATCTGCCGTCACCCGCAGTAGGGTTCCCGGCGGCAGCTTGAATATGCCCCGGTAGATCGAGTGCGGCGCCGGCACGTAACCGTAGCGCAGCATCAGCGCCAACGCGCCGGGGTCGGTGTCGAAGCGGGCCGCCGGCAACGCGCGCAGCGCCTTCAGCTCCGAGCCGAAGGCAAAGCCGTCGCCGACGAGCCCGTAGTAGAGCGGCTTCTCGCCAATGCGGTCACGCGCCAGTATCAACGATCTTTCTGCACGATCCCAGAGGGCCAGCGCGAACATGCCGCGGGCGCGGCGCAACGTTGCTTCGAGCCCCCAGGCGGCGACGCCGGCGAGCAGCACCTCGGTATCGGAATGGCCGCGCCACGCCGGCGCCCGCCCCGCCGTCTCCAGTTCGCCGCGCATTTCCGACCAGTTGTAAATCTCACCATTAAAGACGATAACGTAGCGCGCGCAGGCCGACTGCATCGGCTGATGGCCGGCCGGCGAGAGGTCGAGGATCGACAGGCGACGATGCGCCAACACTACCCCGGTCGCGGCATCGACCCAGACGTCGCCGTCGTCCGGCCCGCGGTGGCGGATCGCCTCCGCCATGGCGCGCCCACAGGCGCGCAACGCATCGGTATCTCGGAGCGAAGCCGCAGCAATCAAGCCGGCGATGCCACACACGTCAGGTCCATCCTTTCATCAATTTCGGTCCGCCGCCCCCAAGCGGCGGTCCCACAGTTCTTCGTACAAGGCCTCGTAGGCGGCAACGCAGGCGTCAAGCGAAAACGACGCTGCGACACGGCGGCGGGCGGCATCGCCCATCGCCTTCCGGCGACCGGGATCGTCGATCAGGAGCGCCAGCGCTTTCGCCAGCGCCGCGGGTCACGCGCCGGGACGACATGGCCGCACTCGCCGTCGATCACGGCTTCGGCATTCCCGCCAACATCGCTGACGACCATCGGCAAACCGGCAGCCATGCCTTCGATGACGGCATTGGAGAATCCTTCCTCGTGCGAGGCGAGGACGCCGATGTCGCTGGCTGCCAGCAGATCCGGCACGTCGCCGCGCTCGCCGAGGAAACGTACGCGCTCCGTCAGGCCGAGCTGCACTAGCTGCGCCTCCAGCGCGGCGCGCGCGCCGGCATCGCGGCCGACCAGCAGCAACGTTGAGCGCTCTGAAAATTCGGCGCCAAGCAGGGCCAGCGCCGCCAGGAGATCGGCGTGCCCCTTGTAGGGGAACAGATTGGCGACACAGGTCAGCACCACCCGGTCGTCGGAAAATCCGAGTTCGGCGCGCAGCGTTTGGCCGCGCCGCGCGCTTCCCGTAGCGAAGCGTCCGACATCGATGCCGTTGTAGATCAGGCGTACGCCGGACGGCGCGCCTTCGTCGAGCAGGTCCTGGACGACCGCCTGAGAGTTGCCGAGCAGCGCATCCATGCGCCGGTGCAGGCAGCGCTCGACCCAGGCGGCGGCAGGATAACGCTGCCTGGTAGTGGTTGCGGCTGCGGCGGCTCATGACGCACGCGGTAGCGCCCCGCATCAGGGCAACACCGCCGCCGAGCAGATAGGCCGCAGGAAGGAAGCAGTGCACCAGAGGATGGCTCCTGCGGACTTCGCCGGCGAACTGGCCGAGGCTGCCGATGCGACCACGATGCCCTTGTACCACGCGCACCCCGCGCTCGATGAAGGCCGACGTCAACGAACCTCCGGCGCGCAACGGGAACAGGCTGACGGCAAAACGAGTCGCGTCCAGCTGCGGCAGGACGCCCAGCAGATGGCCTTCCGCACCGCCGGACTCCAGGCTGTTGATGACCACGGCCAGCGGGATCCTCGGGGAACTAGACATGGCGCTCGGTCAGTAGTCGCCGCGGCGAATCCGCCCGGTCAACAGGCCGAAGGCCACCCGAACTGCTTTTCGATCACGAACCAGGTGGCAAGCAGGGCGAGTACCGTCCCCGAGACCGCCTTGACAGTCTGGAAAACGACGTGGAACAACCGGAGCGTCCGATCGACGCGATTCACGTTACGCGTGTTGTCCTGGTACTGGGCGCGCTGTTCGTTCGTTTTGCGCACTTCCAGATAGTCGAAGTACAGTCCGCGCACCCGGCAGAAGCCGCCGATTGAGGCGGCGGCAATCATCAGCGGCAAGTCCGGCCACCAGGCATTGAAGATGAACGGGATTCGCCTGAGCGCGTCGGCCCGCCACAATCCGTAGATGTGATAGCACTGCAGGAACGCAGCGCGACGCATCCTTGACAGACATCCCATCCCCTGCGTTTCGTAGTCAAACGGCTTGTCGACATAGGCTTCGCCAAAACCGGCGAGACACGCAAATCGCCGAAAGCAAGCACGGCTTCCGGATAAGCTTGCAGGCTGGCGACGAGTGATGACACGTAGTTCGCAGGGCGCAGATCGTCGTGGGCCGCCCACATGAAGTAGAGGCCCCGAGCCTGGCGCAGGACCCAGGCAAAATTGTCGAACGCGGTCAGCATCTCGGATTGACGAAAGACCCGGATGCGCGGGTCCGTCGCTGCGGCGCGGGCAAGTATCTCGGCCGTTCCGTCGGTTGACCCGTTGTCGGAAACGACAATTTCGAGGTTCGGGTAATCCTGGGCAAGCACACTCGCCAGTGCCCGCTCGAAATAGGGATCGCCGTTCCTGATCGGCATGCCGATGGTAACCAGCGGCAGTGCTGCCGCCTGGTTGTCCGTGATCACTTCCGACGCAGCCATGCCCCGGGCCAATAGGTGACGCGATGATTCAGCGCGCCTTCATTGAACGGGAAAACAGGCGGCGCATCCTCAAATTCCGGGTGCGCGCCCAGGAACTCCTCGGCGGCGACGCGCGGATTGTTCCATCCCCAGTCGGGTTGCGAGCGAGGAGCATTCACCAGATCGCCCATGATTCCGTCGGTGGCAACAATATACGATCCCTCGGAGACCAGCGGGCCGTAGGCTTCCAGCTCGCTGCGGACGTGATCGCGGGAATGGTTGGAATCGAGAATGACCATCACCCGTTCGCCCGGACAAATCATGCTGCGTACCTGCTCGACGACTTCGGGCGCAGTCGAACTGCCTTCGACGAGCGAAATCAGATCGCTCACCTCGTGCGCCTCGATCGCCGCACGGTTGTGCGGACGGATCTCGATGTATGGATGCGCATCACGTCGTCCGGCAACTGGATGATGGGGCGCCCCATCCAGCTGAAGCTGGGACATACTTGCCGTCCCAGCCGCTGCGCACCCAGGCCTTGAGATCAGCTCGAAAGCCTCCGGCGAACCGATGGGAATCGTTCTTTCGGCGTCTCCGGTCTGGATTGCCACCAGCCCCTTCTCAAGGTCGATCTTCAGCATTTGCACTTTTCCTGTATTCGTTAACAAGCGTGGGAATTTCTGACAGAACCTTCCTGCGGCGCAAACCCGAACTCGGTTTGCAACCGCCGGATGTCAATGGGCGGACTGGCGATTCTCGGCGCGCCGGGCGCGACGGCACATACAGCCCCGGTCGCTGCTGTGATCGCATCGACAATGCGGGCATGCGAAGTGTTGACGCCCGCTGCGACGTTATAACACCGGTATTGTCCGAGCACTGCGATCTTCGGCAACACGGCAGCGACGTCGTCGACCATCACGTAATCCTTCTCGGAATCCAGCGCGCTGCGCAGTTCGATACGGCCATCGTGGCACGCGGAGCGAATCAGATCGAAGACGAAGTTCGCCGACCGGAAATCCCGGCCGATCACGTTCGCCAGCCGGGCAACGCGCACGTTGCTGCGTCCGGATGCATAGCAGAGCGACTCGCCGTTCAGTTTCGTGAGGTCATAGAAATCTTCCAGATCGTCGCTGCGCAATGCGATCGCCGCGTCTTCACGGGCATTGTCCGCGTGCCGGTATACTCGTGCCGACGACAGGTAGAGCAGAGAGTCGAAACCGGCATGCTCCAGAATCTCAGAGACAAGACCGACATGAGCCCGCATGGTGTCGAATGGCCGGCTACGGAAATCCGCCGTCACCCCTGCAGCGTAGATCACATGCCCGAGTTCCCTTTGCGACAGCAATGGATCATTTCGTTCCGGAATGAAAACCTCGTGGCTGTCCGCGCGCAGGCGCGCAACGACAGCACCGCCGACGAAGCCTTTGCCACCGACGACGGTGAAGTTCATTTGCGGTAATCCTGGACTACGGCCGGGTTGCCGGCACAAACGGCATACGCCGGCAGCTCCCCTCTGACCACACTGCCTGCCGCAACCACGCAACCGCGACGAAGAATCGCGCCGTCGAGGATCACCGAGTTGCAGCCGATCCATACGTCATCCTCGATGAGGATGCCGCCGCGACTGGGCATGAAACGCTGCTCGACGATCGGCCGGTTACGGTCCCTGAACTCGTGGTTGACCGGCGCCAACGTGCAGTTGGCGGCGATCAACACGTTCGAGCCGATGCGAACGCCGTTACCCGAATAGATCACCGTACCGGAATTGATGTAGCTATTGGTACCGATCACGATCTCGCCGCCGCCGCCGACCGGCTTGACCTTCACGAAGGAATCGATCCGGCAGCCGGCGCCGATCTCGATGAGCGTGCCACGCACGGAATCCTCGATATCGGCCAGGGGAGAAACCTGGGCATCGGGAGATATTCGCAACATATCGACCGGCCTCAGGAAATAAAAGAGCGAGCCATCGGCAGCCGGTGGAACTCCGGAACCGCAGCGACCCGTTCGCCCCCCCATTCGCTGACATACGCCAGTTGTCCGGCGAGCTCGGTACTGAGATTCCAAGGGAGGATGAGGACGACATCGGGGCGCACGGTCTTCAGTCGATCCTCTCCGACGATCGGAATGCGGCTTCCCGGCATGAACTTCCCCTGCTTCGCCGGATTGCGGTCGGCGACGAAGGCGATCAGGTCGGGGCGAACGCCAGCGAAGTTGAGCAGCGTATTGCCCTTGGCCGCAGCACCATAGGCCGCCACCGTTTTTCCGGAACGCTTCGCCTCGATCAGGAACTCCAGCAGGTCGTCCTTGATCTTCTCTGCGCGCCGCTGGAAATCACGGTAGTAGTCCGCAGCCGTCATGCCGGCGGCGCGCTCGCGTGCCAGCATCTCGGCAACGGCGGCGGCAACCGGCAGGGAGCCGGTGTCTGCCCGTTGCGCGAAGACGCGGAGGCTGCCGCCGTGCGTCGACAGTTCCTCGACGTCGCAGACGCACAGCCCGTTCCGCTCGAAGATGCGGGTCACCGCCGACAGCGAGAGATAGGAGAAGTGCTCGTGGTAGACGGTGTCGAACTGGACACCTTCGACCAGCCGCAGCAGGTGCGGGAACTCGAAGGTGGCGACGCCGTTTTCCTTGAGCAGCACGGCAAAACCGCCGACGAAGTCGTTGATGTCCGGCACGTGCGCGAGCACGTTGTTCGCGGCCATCAGGTCGGCGGCCTTGCCCGCGGCGCGCAGCTCGCTCGCCAGCCGGCGGCCGAAGAAGGACTCTACGACCTCAATGCCCTTCGCCCGCGCTACGGCGGCAGTGCTCGCCGTCGGCTCCACCCCGAGACACGCGATGCCGCGCTCGCGCACGTACTGCAGCAGGTAGCCGTCGTTGGCCGCGACCTCGACAACATGGGCGCCGGCACCGAGGGCGAAGCGCTCGACCATCAGCTCGACGTAGCGGCGTGCGTGCCGCAGCCAGCTGTCGGAGAACGAGCTGAAGTAGGCATAATCCGCGGAAAACAGTTCTTCGTGATCCGCAAAATCCTCGGTCTGGACCAGCCAGCATTCGGTGCACACCATCACCCGCAACGGGTACCACTTCTCCGGCGCGTGCAGCGCTGCGCTCGTCAGGTAGGAATTGGACGGCGGCGCACTGCCGAGGTCGAGGAACGGCAGCGTCAGGTCGGTTCCGCAATGGCGGCATTTCATAGCGTGATTCCCGTGAAATTTTCAGACAGCATGGCGTGGCTTCGGTCGCGTTCCGACATCTCCGCGACCGGCAGCGGCCAGTCGATGGCGAGGCGCGCATCGAGGGCATTGACGGCGCGCTCGGCCTCCGGCCGGTAGGGTGCGGAATGCAGGTAGACCAGCTCGCAATCGTCGTCGAGCGCCTGGAAGCCGTGCGCGAAACCCTGCGGAATCGCCAGCGCGCGACCGTTCTCGGGCGACAGGATCTCGCCATGCCAGTGCAGGAAGGTCGGCGACCCGGCCCGCAGGTCGACGGCAACGTCGAACACCCGGCCGCGCACGCAGGTAACCAGTTTCATCTCGGCGAACGGCGGCAGTTGATAGTGCATGCCGCGGACAGCCCCTTCGCGCCGGGTCAGCGTGTGGTTGATCTGCGCCACCGACAGCGCGAAGCCGGCGGCGGCAAACTCTTCCGCGCAGAACAGGCGTGACAGAAAACCACGCGGGTCTTCCAGGCGCAGCCGGTCCACGCATTGCAGGCCAGCCAGCGGTGTGCCGAGAAAGCGGAATCGGGACATCAGAAGCCTCTGCTCGATCAGGCGGCCGGCGCGCCCTGCCGGCATACCCGGCGATCTGCGCCAGCGACAGTGCGCGCATGTCATCGCCCTGCCGCCAGGCGCGATGCCAACCGACCGTCATGTCCAGCGCCTTGTCGAGGCGCCAGCGCGGCACCCAGCCCAGGCGCGCGCGCGCCTTGCTGCTGTCGAGCTTGAGGTAGTTCGCCTCGTGCGGTTGTGGCGACGCGTCGCATTGCCAGCGCAGCTCGGGAACGCGTGCCGCGAGGTGGTCGAGGATCCAGCCGACCGGCCGCGCATCGTCGTCCACCGGCCCGAAGTTCCAGGCCTCCGCCGCCTGCGTGCCGGAGGCGACCAGCGCTTCGGCAAGTGCCAGATATCCCGACAGCGGCTCCAGCACATGCTGCCACGGCCGGATCGCCCCCGGCGAGCGGATGGTCAGGGTTTCGCCGGCGTCGAGCGCGCGCAGGAAATCCGGCAGCAGCCGGTCGGCGGCCCAGTCGCCGCCGCCAATCACGTTGCCGGCACGCGCGGTCGCCAACGCCACGCCCGAAGCGGCGAGGAAGGAGTCGCGATAAGCGGCGCTGACCAGTTCGGCGCAGGCCTTGCTGCTCGAATAGGGATCGTGTCCGCCAAGGGGCTCGTTCTCGCGGTAGCCCCACGGCCATTCGCGGTTTTCGTAGCATTTGTCGGTAGTGACGCTGACCACGGCGCGCACGCCACCGGCCTGGCGAACCGCCTCCAGCAGATGCACCGTACCCATGACGTTGACCGCGTAGGTCTCGACCGGCGCCCGGTACGAGTAACGCACCAGCGGCTGCGCGGCCAGATGGAAGACGACTTCCGGGCGCACGCGACGCACCGCTGCGGCCAGCGCCTCGCCGTCACGGACGTCGGCCATCTCACTGCTGGCGAGCAGTTCGCCAACCTTCGCCACCGCGAACAGGGACGGGTCGGTCGGCGGCGGCAAGGCATAGCCGTGCACCTCGGCGCCCAGCGAGGTCAGCCAGAGGCACAGCCAGCTGCCCTTGAAGCCGGTGTGCCCGGTTACCAGGACCCGGCGGCCGCGCCAGAACTGCGCGTTCATTCCCAGCGCTTCCACGGCGCCTTGCCGCTCGACCAGAGATCCTCGAGCAGGTTCTTTTCGCGCAGCGTATCCATCGGCTGCCAGAAGCCGCGGTGCTCGAAGGCCATCAGATCGCCGCGCGCGGCGAGCCGTTCGAGCGGCGCGGATTCCCACGGCATTTCGTCGGAGGCGATGAAATCGATCACCTTCGGCGACAGCACGAAGAAACCGCCGTTGATCAGCCCGCCGTCGCCGCGAGGCTTCTCGGCAAAACCGCCGACCCGGGTGCCATCCAGCTGCAGGGCGCCGTAACGGCCGGGAGGTTGCACGGCGGTGACCGTCGCCAGCTTGCCGTGCGCACGATGGAAGGCGACCAGGCGGGAGATATCGACGTCGGCGACGCCGTCGCCGTAGGTGAAGCAAAACGCTTCTTCGTCGCGCAGGTAGTCGGCCACCCGTTTCAGGCGGCCGCCGGTCATCGTGTTCTCGCCGGTGTCGACCAGCGTCACCCGCCAGGGCTCCGCCTTCTGCTGGTGCACCTGCATCTCGTTCCTGGCCATGTCGAAGGTCACGTCCGACATGTGCAGGAAATAGTTGGCGAAGTATTCCTTGATCAGGTAGCCCTTGTAGCCGCAGCAGACGACGAAGTCGTTGATGCCGTGCGCCGAGTAGATCTTCATGATGTGCCAGAGGATCGGCTTGCCGCCGATCTCGATCATCGGCTTCGGCTTGAGATGCGTTTCTTCGCTGATGCGCGTGCCGAGACCGCCGGCGAGGATTACTGCTTTCATTGTGCACTCCCGTGTTCCCGGTTTCATAGCGATTAGGAGTCCCTCACTGCTACAAACGCCCCCCACTCCTACGTCACCGGATATTCTGTCAGCGATAAATCGATACCAACCTATCCAGTAAATTTCCAAAAACCGACACAAACATATTTGCACCCGCAGAGCGGCGGTATATCGGCATATTTCCCGCTCACCACTTAAGCCCCACAACTGGCGATGGACAAACACAGTCCGAAACGGAAATGGCGAGGGGAAACTGTGCTACGGATGTGCAAAAAAATTGCGCTCTGCTAGATCACTAAAGATCTAAAGTTGCATTGGCATTTATCTATCAGCGGACAAACTCGTCGCTTGACAGGAAACAATGGCCCTTCGGCCATCAAAAATCTTATATGTTCGCGACGCAACTAGACCAAACGAGGACAAATTAGTATCAGAACGCATCGGCAGCACTCTACAAATCGAGCTATCGCAGATAGCTATCTAGAGCCCGCCACCGAATCTAGGAGCATTTCGTGCAACACCAACTCTCCAGCTGCAATAGCACGATGTGCGATACGCCCAACGATCTGATTCATTTCGGACGGAGGGCATCCAGTTCCAGGACGCTGAGCGATTAACATGTCAGCGTTCAATTGGGTTCCCTGCAGGAATGTCCACCGCGGCGGTCAGGCTCTTTCTGGCCCAGAGGATGGACTGCCGTTCAGCGTAACCCAACACCTTAGGGCCTACTCCCCGAGCCTTTTCAATGGTCCGTACGTCATTAATAAATATTGTAAAGTTACTTGAGTCACAAGAGACTTTCCAGTCTTGGGCGTTGGGCACATCTTTATCGAGGGTTATGTGCTTCTCGATAATGTCTGCCCCAAAGAGCAACCGCAGCAAGCGGGATTGCGGTTCCCTCTGTATGATCTGAGTATCCGACAGGCCCCGAGAAAAATTGGCGAATCTGATCCATTACCTTCAAATTGATCAGCGAAGGCTCAGCGGGATAACTCGTCACACAGTGCAAAATGGCCAATTGGTCACAGCCGTTACTAGCCAATATGTCGACGGCCTGCTTTATTTGCCCAATCTCGTACATCCCTGTCGAAAGGATAATCGGTTTTCCTCGCTTCGCGATGTTGGCGAGAAACGGCCAATTCTCTACTTCTCCAGAACCAATTTTGAACGCTGGCACCCCAAGGATTTTATCAATAAAATCAAGAGCATTTTCGTCGTGAGGAGTACATAAGAAGGGGATTTTCCGGGATGTACAGTAACCTTGCATGGTCGCTATAGCGTCGTCAGGCATTTCCTTTGTTCTGAGACGCTCCCGCCAATCCGGGGCAGAAGGCCCTATCAAACGGTCTGTATGATAGTGCTGAGTTTTGTATACCATCCGCACCGGCACTTTCGCAAGATCGATAAGCTCGAATGCCTTCGACATTTGACCAAAATGCGAAACCCCACCTTCTGCGATTACATAACAAGGGCTCGCCAGGACCGATTCGGCGCCCGGCGATCTCAATATGGCTTGGGAAATGCGTCACTTTTGCTTCCACTTGACGCCAGGCGTCAACACGCTAGCATCAATCCGGCACTTATTACGTAGCGCGACTTCAATCATCGACGCGACGACACTATCGTCAAGTAGATGCGGCGTCAGCCCCAATGCCGGCAGCGCCGAGTGAATAGCGTTGTAATAGTGATCTTCCATCTCGACGCGCGGATTGGTGATATGGTTAATCTTCACCGACAAGCCGCTTGCCTTTCCAACTCGTTCAACGATTGTAGCCAAGCTCGTTTACCGAGAACTGCCGGTAAACTGGTTGAACACTGGGAATTCGCCGCGGCTTGCAGGGTTAAGAAGTGCCAGTTCGACGCAGCGCAACGTATCACGAATGTTAAGAAATCCTCGCGTCTGCCCCCTTTGCCATATACCGTCATAGGCGCGCCATAGACGGCTTGAGCCACAAATCGATTGAGCACCGTACCGAAAACTGCGTCGTAATGAAAACTGGTGCTCAAATCGCTGTGCAGTCGCGTTTCGTCAGTATCGATACCGTACACAACGCCTTGATTCAGATCTGTGACGCGCATCCCCCATACGCGACATGCAAATTCTAGATTGGCAGAATCATGGACTTTGGACAAGTGGTAGAACGACCCGGGTTTCTTGGGATACAGCACCCGATCCTTTCTTCCTTTGTGCTCCAACTCAAGCCAACCTTCTTCAATATCAATATTGGGAGTTCCATACTCGCCCATGGTTCCAAGTTTGACCATATGGATATCAGGGTTGGTATGCTGCATCGCGAACATAAGGTTCAACGTTCCCATGACGTTGTTCTTTTGGGTGTGCACGCATTTTTCACGATCCATCATCGAAAACGGCGCAGAAGGCTGTTCGGCGTAGTGGACAACGGCATCTGGCTGAAACTGTTCCAAGACCTTGTAGACAAACCGATGATTTTCGGCAATGTCTCCGATGAATGTCTCAATCTTCTTCCGGTCAGTTCGTACCAACGATTTACGCGAGAGTGTAAGGGACGAGTCGCCAATAGCGGCTCGACGCCAATTTCGGCCTCCCAATACCGCTTTAGCATATTATCAACGACAGCAACGTCGTGACCCTTATTGGAGAGATACATGGCCGTAGGCCAACCTAAGTAGCCGTCGCCGCCAAGAACCAAAATTTTCATATCTATCCTTCTGTGTATAAAATCATTGAAAACTGGGCAATTTTACCAAGCCCGCACTTAAAATTGCTTCAGCAAGCAACAGATCGTCAGGGCCATCAACATCTAAGTTATACGGCCAGTCGACGACCACTCCCACAGATGTCCTGGCGAAAAAATCCAATCCTGCGTGCAGTGCGCAAACATAAAACGTACCGCACCTTCCTCAAAAAAACGCTGATTCCACGCATGTGAGTTATGCGCTGTTGGCGTGATCGTCTGCCCCGAACAACATTTGGTGTTCATCGTCATGGCATCAAGTAGCGAAATAACATGATCGGGGAGAAGAAACGGACTTGTCGGCTGAATAAGTCCCAGCACATCTGGCAAATCAGATTCGTGGCGAACAAGAAACTCTCTCGCAACGTCCGCGACAGAAGCATCGTCAGTCGCCAATTCCAAAGGCCGCCAATCAATTTCAACGCCAAGCCCAGCGGCAATTTGTGCAATTTCCGGGT
Source organism: Candidatus Proximibacter danicus (assembly GCA_016710885.1). Lineage (GTDB taxonomy): Bacteria > Pseudomonadota > Gammaproteobacteria > Burkholderiales > Rhodocyclaceae > Proximibacter > Proximibacter danicus. The sequence continues at coordinate 11,662 of JADJUC010000003.1, read as the reverse complement.
CATCTGTTGAGCAAATAATACGTTTGAATCGACCGGACAGCTGTGCCGCACGCACGCCATATTCAATCATCGGCCTATGGCCCAGACTAACGATGTTCTTCTTCTGGATTGATTTCGAGCCGCCACGCGCAGGCACAAATGCCCAAGCTCTAACTTGCAAGTTCATTGCCGTGACTTCAACCCTTAAGGTAACCCCAAATACTACATGCTCTTTCAATTACGCGTAGCCCGTAGCGGCCTGCTGACAACCGTATAGCCTCCGATATGTGGGGTCAAAATGAGATTATCATGCGTCCGGGCATAGTGGCCCAGACGACTGTGCCACAACCGATAAGGGAAATCCAAGCGATATTCCCCCTCGACGGTATCCAATGCGGCCCCCCAAAGCTGGCCGCTTTCGAGCTGATCGAGCAATGCGTCGGTATCTAATAATTCGCCGCGCGCCGTATTGACAACGATAGCTCCATGCGGAAGCTTTTCTAGGACCTCACGACTGACAACACCTCGGGTTGTCTCGTTAGCGACCGCATGCAAACTCAATATATCAGAACGTTCTGCGAGTTCGATCAACGTTGGTATTTTACCTGAGATTCTCTACATAAGGATCGTACCAAGCCACATTCATCTCATGGCGTCGGCGACGGCTGCCCCTTTACGGCCCAACCGGCCAAAACCGACCAAGCCGAGCCTCAACTTGGACATCATTCGAGGACTTCCCAACGTTTCCGATCCCAAGATCGGAACATGCCTGCCGCATGGGCTGCGGGCAAACGCCTCGCTGCAGCAAGCATCAGACCCACTGTATGTTCTGCAGTGGAGTAATCTGTATCCAGAAAGATCTGCTCATCGTAGTGCGCAACCGCCACTCCTCGCATTTCTGCGGCTATTGCATCGATGTGCGGAATACCGGTTGTATTCGATGCAATGACTTTCAGTCTAGGACAACGGTCCATATATTCCGCCATCAACCGAAAACCCAAGTGAGCAAACAGCAACTCCACTCTGCTCAAAATTTGACGAACTATATTCTGATTTGCGAGTTCAATTAATTCAAAATTGTCGGCTAAAACTTTATGATTTTAGGCTGATACTGGAGAATACTGTAGTATAAGGCGACTGGTTTCATGTACGTAAAGAATGACTATCAATAGGTCATGCGTTTAATCATTAGCCGCTTATCCAACGGCACTTCTTTGAGAACGTTGACGATACGCTCACCAGCCCTCCCGTCGCCGTAGGGCTGGTCACACTGAGCCATGGAAGACAAAAAAATCGACATCGTTCAGGACTTTATCCAACGCAAAAGAAATTTCGGTTTTATCGTGAGAAACGTAGTACATTTCCAGCATGGAGGCGCCTTCCCGCCTACGGCCAATGTTAATCGTAGGAAGGCGGAACGTCGGAGTTTCAATTATTCCAGCAGAGCTATTCCGACCAAAGCTGACGCGATCGCGAGCAATCCCCAAAAATATGGGGCCTCAAGATTAACTCTTACCCTAAATTGCGGTCCTACAGCGAACTCCTAGATCGCTTGAATGACGCCGCCATAACCAACATCAGAGCACAGGTGACCATTACAGCCTGAATCCCTGAGGCGGCTACAGCTAAAAGCGTCGCTTTCATCTGATCGTAGGAATCGTAAGGCGCAGTAGTCTCAGAATGCTGCAACACAACAACGATTGGTTGTGCAAGATCGAGATGAAGTAAAGCCGCCACATCTTCCGGAGCTGCATATTCCCCCGCAACAATCAGATCGATATGGTTATCGCCCACAACGCGCGCGCCATGACTCCTCTCCCATACTACGGATTCTCTGGCCACTGCTCTCGGTGACGGAAAGTGCAACTGGGCAAGCTTTGTCGCCAGCGTGCCGGACCTGTTCATCCACCGAACCGGACAAATCGCCGCCTTGAAGATGCGCAATTGGTATTCCAAGAGACGTTGCAGCTATTGCTGCCGCAAGAACCTCGCCTCTATCGCCGTACAGCACACAAACATCAGGGGAAAGGCGCGTCAAAGTATCGGCCATTTTCGTCGGGCAGACTCCGATCGCACGCGCGCGATCAACTGGCAAATCCCGCTTGCTCCATATCTACCGCCTCGACTACAGAAAATTCCTCTGCACTTCAGCAAGCGTGCGACCAAATTTGTCGCTGACGTGCTGATCCGTCACAACTAGCTGCAGTTCCAGCCCAGGATCATCACGAATTAAACGCAATAGCGGCTTCATCGCTCCGAAACCACCTCGCTTACCAGTCAGAACAAAAATCTTTCGCTTTTGCAGCATACAAATACTCTTAATCATAAAAATGGTGCTAGAAACGCCGTTGGTAACGGTTCGAACTTAAAAACCCGATCACTCGATCACGATTTGTGATTATGATCTTCCGTCGCCATAACGTGCAGCCACAAGGATGTTTTCTGCCGAGTAATCTTGCTCAAGCTCAGATATTATTTCCGGCGCAAGCTCGTGAAAATTGTCTCGGCTAGGCACTGCAGCAAATTGCGCATCCTGCCAACCCAAATAGAATGCATACAAATCACGGTTATCGTATTTGAAATTCTTTTGGATCAGAAGTTTTTTTGAATAAAAATGGCAAGTCTTCAGCAGAGCGTATACTGTGGGAAAATTCTGGAAAATAATAATGTTTGTATCCAAGAACGATTACCGGCTTACGCACTGCAACGGCTTCAACGGCAGCAGTGCCGCTGATCGTAATCAACGCTTCACAACGGGCGATAATTTCCTTAGCAGGCATGTCAACCATGCAGACGTTATATAGAGCTTCAATATGTCGATACTGCCAAAGCGGCCTACTACCCCGCCCTTTTTCATGCTCCTTAACCACTAATTTATAACCAATTGGCAAACTTTAGAAATTTGCTCAATCGTTGAAATTTGATTCGCCCAGAAAATACCATTTACCAGAGTTGACGCTTCCGGCTGAAAATGAAGAGGAAAGAATACAAATTTCTCCAAAGGCAATTCACTTCGTGAGGCCATAAAAAATTCAAGTCGCTTAAAGACCCGAACAGCGCGAACTATGTTAGCAAGCACCTTCCTTCCAAAATGCCAACTTCGGTAGTCAGCAGGCGACTTAACACGTTTGCGTAAAGCAGTCCTCAATACAGAACGCCAACGTGGTGAAAATGGCAATCTTCTTAATTTAGTTACCCCTAAAGCCTTGTGGGTCGCAACTAAATCATAATTTGTAAGGAACTTCTCAAATAGTTGAGCCCTGCCTACTTCTAGCTCAGACAGTGACGTCTTCCGATAGGTCTCGTAGGCACGAATAAACCGATACGAATCAAGGTAGCGTGTTCGCCCAAGAAAACCACCGGCAGCGCGCCCGGGACCGGCAAGTTGAACGAACTGCGGTATTAGAAGTTCTAGATGGCGGGCCTCAGCTAATGCCGTTGCTACCATATTGAATATATTGTCAGCGACAACCGTCAAGAGCGCATCGGGAGCAAATTGTCTGCTTGTTCAAGAAAGCTGGCCATATTGGTCGTATGGATCCAAGCTTCGTTCGTCGCCGACTAGCCAAGCCCTGTGGCTCCTTGAAGGAATGAATAGTCGCAAAACTCTCTTTCAGAAGCGATTAAAGTCCCCCACGAAATATTTGGATAGCGCTGCTCCAGATCGAGGGTTTGTTCAGAAAGCGATTCAACAAAACCACGCTCTGTTTCATAGCAATAAATAGGAAAATCAGAACCCAACATCCGCTCTGCAATTTGCGCATCCCTCCTCCAGAAGACCACCAATGCTTGGCGGCGCGGATGCTTAGCGCCGACTTCCCTGGATTAGGCGACAAAATCCTCAACAGGTGAAATGTCCTCCTCATGAGGCGTTGCGACAAAAGAATTGCTGGGCATTGCACTATAATCCCCTAACAAATGGAATTCAATAAACAAAATAACAAGGAAATATATTTCAAAACGGCCATTAGTCGATCAAAACAAATTCACCATTTTCCCAAACCGACCCATTAAAAGACCCATCGAGAATTCGGTGCAGAGCTGATTCCATTTGCTGACTTCTAGCCTGGATAGAATGCTTTTCCCAAACCAACTCTTGCCCAGCCGTTGCGATAGACTGAAGTCGGTCGGGGTCAGAAATTAGGGAAACCACCTGCTCGGCAGGATCAGATTCGTCTAGAACAATAGCAGACTCGCCGTCACGAAACCCCAAAGAACTAAATCCACCGCAAGGCCTAGCAAGTAACAATGCCCCTGCAGCGGATCTCAACAAATTTCCGAATCATTATGTCGTAGGGCGCCATCGGTCATCGATATTTTACTCGTGCATAACACTCGCTCAAAAAGAGACCGATATATCGTATGCGGAACAAACCGTGAATACGGCGAGACGCCAAGTTTCGTGAGCGCACTAAATATCCAACGATAGTTAGTCGACTTAACTTTCAGTCGGCGATCTTTATTAAGGCGAACCAATGCCCGTTCACGCGAATAATAAAGCTGCCCGGCAACAGACACAGAAAATGGTCGATTGCACACCGGAGAAAAATCAAATTCATGCGAGGCAACAAAATGGCCGATATTTATAAATTTAGGCACCTTGGATTCACAAAATCGTGCCATAAACCAAGAGGGCGCAATTTCCGCTTTATACGCCGTTTCCACTCTAGATAAGGAAGGTCATCATTCTTACGAGAGAATCCTTTTCCCCAGCCGACAATGTAGTCAGAAAACTCATCCAATTGTTCCAGCAGACCAGCCCGCACGCGCGTATCAAGATCCATAACGAAAACCACTTTTGGCAATGCGCATCGCTTCATGCACGCTCGCGCGTCCAGCATGAATTAGCTAACCGAGGCCCTTCCTGTTGCACAATAATTAAAACGTTGATAGAACCTTCTGTGGCCATGGATCGGATTCGACCGCCAGCTGGGTTGATGTGCAATGAAATCGAACGGACCATGCTTTGCCAGAAAGACTCCAGCCCTTGCCACAGCTGTCATCACTGACAAAACCTGGCCTAAAAACCACTCCGAAAACAACTTCAACATTCTGTGCGTAAGTTGATTCGTCGGGTTTATGTACTTTGCATTGAATCCAACAAATAGTATTTTCATAGTTAAGTAGACGCACGCCCTGCAGAATTCGAGAGCATTTCTCGCGCACCGTCCATGCCGATATTCATAAGAACATCAACGATCGACAAGCCGGCAACAAATACATCAGTATTAATTTGCGGATAGGGATCCGGAACAAAGTTCTGATACACCAACGATATCGATGCTTCAGCAAAAAATTGGGGATCCTGATAGCCACTGGCGCCGCCTCCGCACATGTAGGCGTTGCCATTCACGGTTTGGACGATAGACACCAACAGGTCATTTGACTGACCGGAGTGGGTTAATGATGACGACCATCGACATTTTTCTTTTGAAATCCCTAGCTCCGACGCTATCCCGAGAATGCAATTGGAGTTGTAGGTTGATAAATTATCATCTGGATTGAGCAGAAGGGGCTCCAGCAGATTCATGGCGTATGAGAAATAGGGGGCGCGTCTGTAACTGGCCCGTAGAGTTTTCAATACCGTTTGACGCCAATCGTTTTCAACGACAAATCGCGTCTCATTGATGTTTCGAACACCGTGGTAACTCCGGTCTATGGGCGCCGTAATCCATTTAGCCTGACCGGAAACGGCCATTTTTACTCGATTCGCCCACCCGCCACCAGTTTTTTGAATTTGTACGTCATCAAGAAAAACAAAACTGTCGCAGCGCGCCATTTTGTCGAAATATCCCAACCACGGCAGAAAGTTCGGCTGGTGTATCGCCACTATATTTTGCATGAGCCACCAACCTTCAAACTATCGATGTAACGGAATACTGAATGCAATATCTCGTGAAGCCCGCATTTCCCTGCCCCCAGTAGAGACGACATCTTGTTAGTTGACATCACCTGACAGATGGAATTTACAACTTGCGGTATAACAATAATCGACGAATTACGATCAACTGCCATCTTGACGGCCGCTTCTGCAATAGCGCTTATCGAAGGCACAGTCATACTTGCTACGTTTATCACTGAATAATTTTCGACCACTTCAGAATCGCGAGGAATGCACTGCAGAACCGCAGCCACGGCATCACTCAAGGCCAAAAACTGAAAGGGGACGCCATTGTTCCTAATTACGATGGAATCGCCTCTAGACGCCGCCATGGCCATATTAAAGAAAAACCCCGTTTTGCCTGCCTGGGCCGACAAGCCTGACAGGCGCAGAGCGGTGCCATCATATCTCCTTTGCGGCAGCTCAAACGAACATACTCCTCTCCCGCCCATTTGCTCCAGGCATACACATCCTCAGGAGAAGGAAGATCGGTCTCCGAGAAAAGAGCTCCTTCATCATTCGTAGTACCGTAAACACTGACGCTGGAGCAATAAACGAATCTAGCGCAGCCGGCCTCGCTTGCGGCCGAAACGAGGTTGGCTGTTCCTTGAACATTCACCGACAGAGCTGTGCGAAAGTAGTTTGGCGTTCCATCCGGTAGCGCTGCTGCTGCATGAACGACGGCATCGATTCGCTGCTCACCGAACATTGTTCTTACGGCATCCAAATCGGAAAGATCGCATTGGACATATCGAACATCGGGCGGGGATCTAATGGCAGACATTCACGCCCTTTGTGCCAAATCGCGATCACATGCTGAGTCTGGTTCTCCGCGAGTGCGGCAATACATTGAGAACCCAATAGCCCATTCGCGCCGGTAACAAGAATTGTTCCCGCCATACCTCTCACGCGACCTCGTTCAGCTCCACGGATAATTGCAGTAGCGATCAAGTCCACCTCCGCATCAGAAAGGTCCATGTGCATTGGCAAACAGAGTGAGCGATGCAGCATTCTTGAGGCTTGATGTAGCGTCCCAGTATCAAGATCGCAAAAAATTGCCTCTTCATGGAGAGGCGGATAAATCGGGCGCGCTGGTATGCCGTATTGCGCTTGCAAACGATTTGAAAGGCTACGTGGTCTATGCGATCGTCAAAAAGATAACGAAATGGTAATAAGCGGGGTGGTTCCCCTCCGGTACAGCCAAATGGCGAATAAATGGCGCGCCAGAAAGCGCCGTGCGGTAGCGATGTGCAATCTGCCGGCGGCGCTCAAGAAAGGCAGGCAGTTCGCACACCTGTTCATAGCCTACACATGCTCTTAGCTCGTCAAGAAACCAATCGTTACCCTCCCTAATTACAGGACCGGTCCCGTTCTCTCGCCCGAACATACGCATCTCCTCGAGCGCTACGTGCCATAGCATCGTCATTTGTTACCAGCATACCTCCGGTGCCACACGTCAGCACTTTGGTAGGGTAGAAGCTGAAGCATCCAACATCCCCCAACGAAACTGCTGGAAAACCGTCAACCGAAGCGCCATGTGCATGCGCACAGTCCTCAATAACAAAGAGGCCATGCGCCCTCGCGACGGAAAGAATCTCGCGCCAATGCGGGAAATGAACCTTGTAGGCACCCAAATGATCCCTTTGGTGCGCGGAGTAATTTTTCGGCGCAAGTCATCCAGATCAAAAGAAAGTGTCTCCGGATCAATGTCCACCAAGACTGGCACACCGCCACACCAATTTACGACGCTCACATCGGTGATAAAGGCCGCTGCCGGAACAAGCACTTCATGGTCACGAACGTCAAAGTGATTCAATGCAATCTGTAGTGCGGTCGTACAAGAATTTGTGCTGACCGCATGACTGCAAGAAGTTAAAGCACGAAAAGCCGACTCGAACCGCAGAGTAGACTCGCCCGATATCAGCCGACCTGACTCCAGGATATCGCTTACGGTAGCTAATATCCGCTGGCGCGCCGCAGGCGAAAAGCTTGGTTTTGCAAACGATATGCTCATTAATTATTTCCGATCTAGGGATTCAAGTTCGGCAAAACTTCCTAACGTTCGGTCGGGAATTGAGGACAGCAAATCGTCATAATGCCGAAGGCAAAACTCAGCTCTTCCCTCGATGCACCTTAGATTCTCTCGCGGCGGCGTCTCGTTTTCCTGCCACCATTCGGGGTGCGTCAGCGTGTATAAACTTGTAACTTCAGGATCCGCCACCACCTCATCCAGAGGCCTGAAACGCCACAACCCATTACTATCGGAGCAATAAGTAAACGAGGAACGAAGCACCGAAGCAGATGCGTTCATCAGGCCTGAATGAAAGGGTTGATCCAAGGCGGTTCCTACGATTGTCGTCGGGTTGTGCAGCGAAAAAACACGAATCGTCGTCCCCGTAATTTCTCCGAGCACTTCAGCCTCAAAGCGAAGGCGCTCTTCGAACTCGGGCACGGCTTGGTGGTAACAGACCTCGGGGTCAAAATGAAGTCCGACTTCGTGCCCTAAATCCAGAATGGCTCGAATGACCCCCGCCGTCTCCGGTTCGAACACGCTGTAGTAGCGCGCGCTTACCTGCACGAAGTAGGTGGCGCACAATTCAAACCCGCTTCTTGACGCGCCATAGCCAGCGCGCTGCGGCGAAAATCAATGTCATGGCGCCACAACGCCACGGCTAATGTCGGATCAAAGTCATCGCCAAAGCGAACAAAACGGAACTTCTTAGCTGCCGCACTGATCAGCATGCCGTAGTGCTCAGATGTGAATTTCATCAAACCGCCTCTTGCACGATGTGCTGTGCTGTTGCCAATTTCTGAAACCTTCCATTCTGGGATATCAGCTCAGACCAAGTTCCGGTCTCTGCGATGCTGCCACTTTCCATTACGACCACCATATCTGCGTTTTGAATTGTGGCTAAACGGTGAGCCACCATCACAATGCAAATTTCGCCTCGCAACCGCTCGATAGTCTCAAGCACAGCTGCCTCCGATGTCGAATCCAGTGCGCTTGTCGCCTCATCCATTACCAGCAGCTTGGGCTTCATTAGAAGCGCGCGGGCAATCCCGAGTCTTTGGCATTGCCCCCCAGACAAACGGGCACCACGATCACCAACGACCGTCAGATATCCGGACGGCTGTTGCAAGATAAATTCATGGGCCAAAGCCTGCTTGGCCGCGTCGACTATTTCATCATCTGTCGCGGAAGGCATTCCCCAAGCGATGTTGTCCCGAATAGAAGAATGAAAAAGGACAGTCTCCTGAGGAACATAACCAATCTGCCGGCGCCACGTATTCAGCGGAACATCTTTGATGCTCATATTGCCAAGCAATACATCCCCGTCAGCCACTTTTACCAAACCTAGCAGACAGTTTGCCAAGGTAGTTTTGCCCGCACCAGACTCACCCACGATCCCAACCATACCTCGTTCGGGGAAGCGCACCTTGATGTCTTTAAGAATGACGGATTCATCGTAGCCAGCTCGACGAATCGAAACGAGAAGCCCTCCCTCCATCACGATGCGATCAGCGAGGGGGGCAGTTAGCAAATACCGATCCTCGTTCCGAACGGCTTTCCGCTGTGCGCACAATGCGGTCGACGGCGGCAAAAGCGGATAAAGTTAGCTAGTAACTGCATGTTCTGCTGCAACGCATTGAATCGCGGCAGCAGTCGCATCGAAAAGTGCCAACACTACCAGCATACTGGCGGCTGCTATCTCTAAGTGCTGGTAACCGAACACCAAGATGAAACAAAGCGCCACGATCGAACTAAATTCAAAGATGGCGCGAACTAGAGATGGAAGGAAGGTAGCCCAAGTGTGCTGAACACGAAGTTCATCAACCACCTTCTTTAACACGTGCGGCTGCGATATTCTCAGTCGCAGTAGCCTTGATCAGTTTGATTCCTCCAAAAACTCAGTGACAAGTACCGTCAGCCGGGATGTCAGTGGCCCCAGCCGAGTTCCTATCTGAAAGTTCTTTCGCCCGATCCCCTTCACAGCAGTGAAAAGAAAGGCCGCCAGCAAGACCATTAGTGTTGTTACTTGCCAGCTAACGGCAACTGCGACAACCAAATACACGAGTGCGGTCACCGCTAAGGCGGCCATCTGCAACAAGATCATCAGCGCACTGGACAGCCGGAAAGTCTCATGGGCGATCAAGTTGGAAAGATTGCCAAGTTTCTGCTCGGTAAAAAACCCCATTCCGCATAAACGAGGGAATTGAATATCCGATTCTGCCAGTAAGCTCCATAATCCCTTTGGATCCAGGAAATCCACCAGCTTTGCATAACAAAACAGGTTAGCTGAACAGCAAACACCATCAACAATGCAATAGCGATAAGGTAGGCCGAATGCTCTATCCCAAAATAGGCAAGCCCTGAATTCAACCAATGTGCCAGCAACCCTCCTTCAGCAGCCGAAGAGACTCCGATAGCTGCAAGCAGGGGCAGTAGGAGCACCATGCCCAATCCCTCACTCAGAGCGACCATGGTCATGAGCAACACCAACACTGCCATTTTCCATCCATAGCGCGAACGCACGTCGGCCATGAGACCGGTGATCAGGCTGACAAAACTGCTTTTATCGTCGAGGACCACGTTAGCCCTCTTTTTCACCGTCGAATTCAATTCGAACCTTGCTCCCCTGACCAACGACGACTCCAAGTCGGCGGGCGGGGGAGCCGCCTACAACGGACCCATCCGGCACATCGTCGTTCACAAAGCTATTTGCCGCGATGACACTTCGCGCACCGACAGTAACCCCGGCAGCTATTACGCTTTGGCTTCCGATATAAACACAATCACCAACGGAAACCATCGCCTCAGCCTTAGGCAGTTCGCCCCCCGACAGCGCCCAAAGTACTGTGTCGTGCGTATAACATGGACAGCGGCGGAGACTGAGCAAAAGCTACCGATAATCAGCCCACCTCCACTACCATCTAGAACAGTGTTTGGGCCTATCCACGTGTTCTGCCCTACACGGACATCGCCAAAGACAGCGGAGCTATTGTAGATACTCGTTCCCTCGCCGAAACCGAGTCGACGAGCTCTTTCCCACCGATCGAAAACAGCATCCTGAAAAGGGAGGCTTCTATGAAACTTGGTTTGCAATCGCTCTTCATGCTGCTGATAGCATGCATTGAGAAATTCAACCCAATCTTCTAGGGTCACAGGTGCTCCCATTGACCTTCCTCAAGTGACTTCATCCACTCTTCGAGATTTAGCAAAGACCAGATTAACAACCTCCGATTGTCATGACTTGCCATGGTGATCGGCAACGAGTCGATGAATCGACTTTCGGTCAAGGTATTCAAACAGCCGAGGATCGTCCCCATTAGTCGGCGTTGCACGTAGTCGATACTATCGCCACGAAACCAATAGCATCAGGGGCCGAAAAACCTTTTCTTTACCCGTCAGCGATATCTGCGGGCACGTAACGCTCCATCACTTGTCTTAGTAGAAGCTTGCCGTCGCGTTTGCTGAAAATATTTTGATGCTTTTGGTTGGCTCATTTTCATCAAGCCGAACAACTTCCCCAAGATTTCCGAGTTTCAGTCCGACCGGGACTTGCATCGCAAAGTCAACCAAGTCGTTGTCCAGAAAAGGCACTCTCGTTTCAAGCCCGTGCGCCATGCTGATCTTATCCTCGATCGTCAGCAGCCCGTGCAGGAAGGTCTTCGCCTCGAAATAAAGCGAATGGTTAATGTAGTCTTCCGGCCGCGGGTCAGTCGCGCATGCTCGTGGAAAACACCGCGAAGATATCTCTTGTAGAGATATGTGAGACATCATTCCAGATGGGATCAAACACC
>JADJUC010000002.1 GCA_016710885.1 Candidatus Proximibacter danicus | reverse complement strand
CCCAGCATCAGCACGCGGGAATAGCAGTCGGAAACAAAACACACCTCCGCGTTAAACGGTGTAGGGCAAGTGTCTGCCGCCTCGCGGGCTGCCTCGATCAAGGTTTCTCGGTTGCCATGAGCCAGATACATGACAGAATTTTCAGCCACGTCGGAAAGCACCCTTACTTCATCGGCGTCGGTGATATACATAGGGTCTCGGATGATGTCCTCACTGCCCTCCTTTGCGATGCAGAGGGGGTAGGCCGAGTTCATGTCAGGGAATAATGGTTTTCCGCGCAGGGAGGGGTTCTGGAGTTCCACTTGGCCGCGGTAGAAGCCGCCGGCCGTTTCCCAGTTAAGCTCCTGGATCACGTTGCCCGGGGAGCGGATACCACGAAAGGGCCTGCCACCCGTTTCCAGCCATGCCTCACGCTCAAAGCCAGTTGGCGAGGCAGGACGACCATCAACGCGGCTTCGGGGTGTAGACCCTCCCGAGTAAAAATTACCGGCGCTGCACGTAGGTCGTGGTATCCAGCTCCGGCGCCGATATGATTCATGCGGCTGCCAAAGTGATCGAATACCTTATCCATCAATCCTTCGACATTGTGTGCCATGCAATCGACCAGCAGGATGGAGCTGGCGTAACGGGTTTCACCTGGTTCCGGTGGTGGCACAATCCATTCCAGTTGCTCTGGGGGCCAGGTGTGCCAATGCAATATGACTTTCGGTTGGCAAGGGAATGGCGACGATTCCGCTGTCTCGCCCTCTGCTGCCTTCGATCAGCCCGGGGAAAATGCCCCCACACACATCAAGATCGTGGCGGCTGCATGCTGTCAGCAGTGCCGGTAGGTCATCTCCATGCCGGTCAGCGACGCATAACAGCCAACGGTTGCTGTGTTCAGAAGCAGCCGCCAAGTCGGCAGCCGCTCGGTCCGCGTTGCAATAACTTAAATACAAGATGCCCCCTTTGCCTTGTCCATAGGTCCGCTAACCCAAGCCGAATTTTACCAATTAACCAATAAGCGAAGCTTTTGACAAAGCGATTCTTTGCTGGTCGTATTGAGAGGATGCTGGAACTAGAACGTGAGTTCTAATGAACGTGTCGAATCGGGGGTGGCATCGTCAAATGTTTTGGATGAAACTTCCCTACGAACAGAAGCTTGAAGTACCTCTTGCTTTGCAGATTCAGGCTGCTTGCCCCCAAACTGCGGCCAGATTGAATTAAGTAGTCAACGGCAGCAACGGCCGATTATGTGAATTGGCCCTAAGGCAGGTTTCAGGGGGCTGTGGTCTCTCAGATCGCTGATCTGGAGAAGCAACGTGCGGCACTTGTTGGCCGATTGCACTCACTGAGTTCCTTCGCCCAAAGCGGCCATTCCTCGTGCTGCGTTCCCTCGCCGCGAAACCACCTTACGATTTTTTGTAGGTGATCTTCTTCTTGCCGTGTTCGCAAGTGCCAACGGTCTTGGCATCCTTGGCGTCGTCGGCCGCGACGATTTCCAGCTGGTAGTTCTTCACACCCTTGCTTTCAATCTTGGCGGCGATGTTCGACTTGAGTTCGTCGCAGGATTTCTGGGCGAATGCCGGAGCTGTGAGCAGGCAGAGGGCGAGGGTGGCGGCAAGCTTGTTCATGTGGGCTCCTGATGGGGGTCAATGCGTTTTGACTGAGCGGCCAGAATATCGAGGCCTTGGGCTTCATTCAAGTGGCATTCCCATTTTGCGACCTTGCATGGATCAAAAAAGTGGCTGTGCCCTTGGCGGTCATGCGCCTACAATCGACCGCTCCTGAACATGCGTCGGGGAGGAAGAACGATGGCCAGAGTCACTGCTATACCGCTTGTACTGTTGCTGACGTTGCCCCTGAGTGCAGAGGCCGCCGATTTGCCTGCTGGCAACTGTGCCGCACCGCGTGCGCTGACCGATCTTTCGCGCTGCGACTTCTCCCGCCAGAAGCTGGCCGGCAAGGATCTGCATGGCGCCAAGCTCCTTCGGGGCCAAGCTGGAGAGCACCGATTTCCGCAAGGCTGATCTTTCCGGTGCCGACCTGCGTGGCAGCAATGCCAAGTGGGCGCAGTTCGGGCGGGCGAAAATGACAGGCGCCGATCTGCGCAACGCCGACCTGTTCCACGCCATCTTCGACGAAGCCGACCTGTCCGGGGCCAATCTCTCTGGCGCCTATCTGTTCGGTGCCAACCTGAATGACACCAAGGCGGTGAAGGCGGATTTTTCCGGGGCCTATCTGAAGGATGTGCTGATGGAGGGCATCGACCTGTCAGGCGGGTCGATCCGCAACTGTTATACGTTTCGCGGGGTTTTCGTCGGCGCCAAGATGGTTGGCACCGATCTTTCAGGGGCTGACCTGACCGGGGCTTCGATGGAGCAGGTGAATTTCACCAATGCGAAGCTGAAGGCGACGCGGCTGGCCGGGGCCGTGCTGCGCCATGCGGTGTTTGCCGGCGCCGATCTGGGCGGGGCGAATTTTGCCAATGCCGATCTCTGGGGTGCCAACTTCGACAAATCGCTGAACCGTAACAGTACGGTACAGGAAGCGCTGGCCGAACCCTTTGTGGTGCGTGGGCGCTAGCCCGGGCTAACGACTAGGCCTGGGCCGCAGCGAGCCGGCGCGGCACGCGCTCGGCGTCCAGCAGGCGCTCGATACGGGCAAAGACTTCGTAGCGGTTGAACGGCTTTTTCATGAAGTCGTCGGCGCCGATACGGTTGGCGTAGAACTGCTCGGTAGCCTGTTCGTTGCCGCTGATCATGATGACGGGGATATGCGTCATTGCCGGGTCCTTGCGCATCAGGCGTAGTGCGGCAAAGCCATTCATGGCGGGCAGGACGATGTCGAGAAAAATCAGTTCTGGCGGATTGTTCCTGGCGATTTCCAAACCCGATTCGGCATCGAGCGCCTCGATTACTTCGTATTTCGCCGAGCGCAGGATCTTGCGCAGCGCGGCGACAATGGTCGGCGAGTCGTCGATGACCAGCACCCGGGTGCCCTCGCGGGCGTTGGTCCGCTTCTGGCGTCTTCTTTCGGCTGGTTTGTCCGTTGGCGGCCAAATCTGCCGGATTGAGCCGCCTGTTCATCAGGCTTGCCAACAATCGAACGCAGCTGCTGCAAAAGCTCATGCCGTTTATTTCCTGTCTAATGGGGTTGCGCCGAGGTGTCTTAACCGAGGCGCTGCTTTTTAGCTTTGACCGGTGTCGATGGTTTCAACCAGGCTTCGCGCAGCAGGTTGCGCCCCTTTGGCCGTCAGGCTGGTGCTGCTGGCGTTGGGCTGGGCGAGTTGCAGGCTGAAGCGAACGCAGTTCGTCGCGCCGAAAGCGCGCAGTTCGATGCAGTCGCCGGCGCGGCGACGAGCAAGAAGGCGTTCGAGCTAGTGCCGCTGGCGTCACGCGCAGGCCGTCGATGGCGACCAGCACATCCCCTGGCCGAAAGGCCGGCCTGCTGGGCCGGGCCGCCGGTATAAACGGTGGTCAGCTGGACTTCGTTGCTTTCGCTTACTTGTCTTGGCGCCGAGCGATGGCGCCTCGCTCCTGGCGATTGGGTCAGCAGCATACCGAAGGGCTTGAACAATCTTTCCAGTGGCAGATCCTGCGTGCCATGCACGGCCGCGTCAAAGAAACGTTTGAGCCTGAGGCCGGAGAGTTCTTCGGCAATCTTCCGGATGTCGTCGTCACCGACACCGAGGCCGGTCTGTCCGTGGCGCTGCCACAGGGCGCCTTGCCGGTCGTTCCGGCGCGCAGCGTCAGGTCCAGCGCCAGTGCGACCAGTGCGCCCTTGGCGTAGTAGCTGACGACGGCGTTCGGAGTGTTCTCGTCGGGGCGGTAGAACTTGCTCCAGGCGTCGAAGCTGGAATCGGCCAGCGACTGGTTCAGGCGCCCCGGGCCGCGCAGCACGTTGTCGAGGCTCTTTGCCGTCAGTTCCAGCCAATCCTTTTCAGTGATGACGCCGCTGCGCAACAACGCCAGATCGTCGTAGTACGAGGTGAAGCCCTCGAAGGCCCACAGCAGCGTGGTGTAGTTCTCGCGGTCGAGGTCGTAGGGGGTGAAGGCGGCGGGCTTGATGCGCTTGACGTTCCAGGTGTGGAAGTACTCGTGGCTGCACAGGCCGAGGAAGGTCCGGTAGCGCTCGGGCAGGCCTTTCATGCCGGCATACGGCAGGTCGTCGCGCGAGCAGAGCAGGGCGGTGGAGGCGCGGTGTTCCAGCCCGCCGTAGCCGTCGCCGACGGCGGTAACGAGGAAGACGTATTTCTTCATCGGCGCCGGTTCGCCGAAGAAGCGGATCTGCCATTCGCAGATCTTCTTCAGGTCGGCGGTCAGGCGCTTGAGGTCGCAGTCGTGGCGGCCGGTGATGACGATTTCGTGCGGCACGCCGCAGGCCTTGAAAGTTGCCAGGCCGAACGTACCCATCTCGACCGGGTGATCGATCAGTTCGTCGTAGTTGGCGGCGGCGTAAAGCCCGAAGCCGTGAGGCTTGGCGGCCGTCTTCGCCTTGTGCGCCGGGGGCAGCGCCGTGGCCACCCGCCAGCCGGCGTAGGGCTTGCCCTTGGGCGCTTGCAGGTCGACGAGGCAGGGGACTTCCTCCTGCCCGAGCACGCGCAGGAAAACGCTGGTGCCGTTGAAGAAGGCGTGCGTCTGGTCAAGGTGGGCGCCGCGCACCGAGAGATCCCAGGCGTAGACCGTGTAGGTCAGGGTAAACGCCTGCCTTCCCTTTCAGCGGTTCGGCTTGCCACGTGTGCTTGTCGATCTTGGTCAGGGCGACAGGCTTGCCACCGGCTTCTGCCGAGATGCTGACGATGTGCCGGGCGAAGTCGCGGATCAGGTAGCTGCCGGGAATCCATGCCGGCAGCGCGAAGCGCTGGCCGGCGGGGTCGGGGTGTTCGACACGGCAGCTGACTTCATAGAGGTGGGCTTCCGGTTGGGTCGGGCAGAGGGTGTAGCGGATCGGGGCGTTTTCATGATTGGAAATTGCGGGAAGGAGATGGCGCGATTGTATGCGGCGTCGGTTCGTTGCGTTCGGAAATCCGAACGCCCGGACGGCTGTTTGTTCGGCATTCCGAACGAGCGCGTGGTAACGCGTTTAAAACAACTGAGAAACATTTACTTATGTTTTTACGCTGGCTGGCATGCGTTGTGCTGATAGTTGTGCTGGCTCGACTGATGCCAGAAACCAAAAATCTAACTGTTGGAGACAATCAAATGAAACTGCTGCCTACCGTTCTGTCCGCCGCTGTTGCCGCCGCCGTCTTTTCCGCACCCGCTTTCGCGCAGGAAAGCGCCACGCTGAAGAAGATCAAGGACACCGGGGCTATCACTCTTGGCCACCGTGAGTCTTCGATTCCGTTCTCCTACTATGACGACAAGCAGCAGGTCATCGGCTATGCCCACGAGATCCTCCTCAAGGTCGTCGATTCCATCAAGGCCGACCAGAAGCTGGCGAAGCTTGACGTCAAGCTGATGCCGGTGACTTCCGCCAACCGTATTACCCTGGTCCAGAACGGCACCGTCGATATCGAGTGTGGCTCCACCACCCACAACACCGAGCGCCAGAAGCAGGTCAGCTTCTCGAATACCTTCTTCGTCATCGGCACCCGCATCCAGGTCAAGAAGGATAGCGGCATCAAGGACTTCGGTGACCTCGCCGGCAAGAACGTGGTGACCACCGCCGGTACCACCTCCGAGCGCCTGCTGCGCAAGATGAACGAAGACAAGGCCATGAAGATGAACATCATCTCGGCCAAGGATCACGGCGAATCGTTCCTGACCCTGGAAACCGGCCGTGCCGTCGCTTTCATGATGGACGACGCGCTGCTCTACGGCGAAATCGCCAAGGCCAAGAAGCCGGCTGACTGGGCCGTGGTTGGCACCGCCCAATCGAAGGAAGCCTACGGCTGCATGATCCGCAAGGATGATCCGGGCTTCAAGAAGGTGGTCGATAACGCGATTGCCAAGGTGCAGACCTCGGGCGAGATCGACAAGATCTACGCCAAGTGGTTCATGAACCCGATCCCGCCGAAGGGCCTGAACCTGAACATGCCGATGTCGGACGAAATGAAGGCGCTGCATAAGGCCCCCAACGACAAGGCCTTCGAGTAATTTCGCACCCGGAACGGCCATGACTTTGTCGACTGCGTCTTGCCGTGCTATTCGCACTGTCTGCGACTTGTCTTCGCGTCCTGGCCGCTCCGGCACGAAATTTCCTTGCGCTGAATTACTGCTGCGGCGCGATGCCGCAGCTGCTTCCCTCTTTTTGAGGTTGAACCACCATGTCCTATAACTGGAACTGGGGCGTTTTCCTGCAGCCCTCCGCGAGCGGAGATGACACTTACCTTGGCTGGTTGTTTACCGGCCTCAAGTGGACCATCTCGCTGTCGCTGTCGGCCTGGGTGATCGCCTTGATCGTTGGCTCCATCATCGGGGTGCTGCGCACGGTACCGAACCGATGGCTGTCCGGTTTTGCCACCGGTTACGTCGAGCTTTTCCGCAATATCCCGCTGCTGGTGCAGCTCTTCATCTGGTATTTCGTGCTGCCAGAGTTGTTGCCCGTTGAGCTTGGCAACGCCTTCAAGCAGAGCAACCCGCTCTGGCAGCAGTTCTTCTGCGCCATGCTCTGTCTGGGGCTGTTCACTTCGGCGCGCGTCGCCGAGCAGGTGCGCTCGGGCATCGAGTCGTTGCCGAAAGGCCAGAAAAATGCCGGGCTGGCGATGGGCTTCACGCTGCCGCAGGTGTACCGCCATGTGCTGATGCCGATGGCCTACCGCATCATCATGCCGCCGCTGACTTCCGAGTTTCTGAACATCTTCAAGAACTCGGCAGTGGCTACCACCATCGGCCTCATCGAACTTTCCCGTCAGGCGCAGCAACTGGTCGATTACACCGCCCAGCCCTACGAGGCCTTCATTGCGGTCACCGTGATGTACCTGCTGATCAACGTGACGGTGATGTTCCTGATGCGCCGTCTGGAAGAGAAGGTCCGCGTGCCGGGCTTTGTCGGAGGGAAGTAGCCATGTACGAAATGGACTGGAGTTCCATCCCCGGCGCCCTCCCGCTGCTGTTCAAGGGCTTGCTGATCACCTTCGAGGTGACGATCACGGCCATTGTGGTGGGCATCGTCTGGGGCACGGTGCTGGCGATTACCCGTATCGGCCCGAACAAGATTCTCGCCAAGCTGGCTGCCGGCTACGTCAACCTGTTCCGCTCGGTGCCGCTGGTGATGGTCATTCTGTGGTTTTACCTGATCGTGCCGCAGGGTTTGAAGGCGATCTTCGGCGATGACATTGGCGACATCCGGCTGACCTCGGCGCTGGTGGCCTTCGCGTTGTTCGAGGCCGCGTACTACTCGGAGATCATCCGCGCCGGCATTCAGAGCGTGCCGCGCGGGCAGGTATCCGCCGGCCTCGCGCTGGGCATGACGCAGGGGCAGACGATGCGCCTGATCCTGTTGCCACAGGCTTTCCGCAACATGACGCCGCTCTTGCTGACGCAGGCCATCATCCTCTTCCAGGATACGTCGCTGGTCTATGTGATCGGTCTCTCCGATTTCTTCGGCACGGCCTACAAGGTCGGCGATCGTGACGGGCGTCTGGTCGAACTGCTGCTGTTCGCCGGTGCCATCTATTTTGTTATCAGCTTCTCCGCCTCGCTGCTGGTGAAGCGTCTGCAAGCGAGGTTCGTGAAATGATCGAAATCAAGAGTGTTTCCAAGTGGTACGGCGAGTTCCAGGTGCTCACCGATTGCACGACCACGGTTCAGAAGAGCGAAGTGGTGGTCGTCTGCGGGCCGTCCGGTTCCGGCAAGTCGACGCTGATCAAGTGTGTTAACGGGCTGGAGCCTTTCCAGTCCGGCGAGATCATCGTCAAGGGCACCTCGGTCGGCGACCCGAAGACCAATCTCTCCAAGCTGCGTTCGCACGTTGGCATGGTTTTCCAGAACTTCGAGCTGTTCCCGCACATGACCATCATCGACAACCTGACCATTGCGCAGGAGAAGGTGCTTGGTCGCAACAAGGAAGAGGCGCGCGACAAGGGCATGAAGTTCCTCGATCGCGTCGGCCTGAAGATTCAGGCGCCGAAGCATCCCGGCCAGCTCTCCGGCGGCCAGCAGCAGCGCGTGGCGATTGCCCGGGCGCTGTGCATGGACCCGATCTGCATGCTCTTCGACGAGCCGACCTCGGCGCTTGATCCGGAGATGATCAACGAGGTGCTCGATGTCATGGTCGAACTGGCCAAGGAAGGCATGACCATGATGTGCGTGACCCACGAAATGGGCTTTGCCCGCAAGGTGGCCAACCGCGTGATCTTCATGGACCACGGCCTGATCGTCGAGGACGCGACCAAGGACGATTTCTTCGGCACGCCGCGTTCGGATCGTGCCCAGCAGTTCCTGGCAAAAATCCTGCAGCACTAACTTCTTCCTTATCTGCACTTTCCCTACCCGGCGCCCGATGGCGTCCGGGACGGGCGAGCTTTACCCAAAAAAGACCCGAAGGAGACAGCAATGAGCAATACCCGCATGGAACACGATCTGCTCGGCGACGCACCGGTGCCAGCCAACGCCTATTGGGGCGTGCATACGCTGCGCGCCATCGAAAACTACCCGATTACCGGCAAGCCGATCGGCAGCTATGCTGATCTGGTGCGCGCACTGGCGTTGGTCAAGCAGGCGGCTGCGCTGGCGCACAAGGAGCTGGGTCAGCTCGACGCCACCCGGGCCGATGCGATCATCGCCGCCTGTCAGGAAATCGCTGGCGGCAAGCTGCATGAGCAGTTCGTCGTCGATGTCATCCAGGGCGGGGCCGGTACCTCGACCAACATGAACGCCAACGAAGTGGTGGCCAACCGTGCGCTCGAACTGCTCGGGCGGCAGAAGGGCGACTATGCCCACCTGCACCCGATCAACCACGTGAACATGTCGCAGAGCACCAACGACGTTTACCCGACGGCGCTGCGTGTGGCCACCTGCTTCTCGATCCGCAACCTGCTTACGGCCATGGCCGGCTTGCGCCAGGCTTTCGAGCAGAAGGCCGAGGAGTTCAAGGACATCATGAAGATCGGCCGCACGCAGCTGCAGGACGCGGTGCCGATGACGCTGGGGCAGGAGTTCTCGACCTATGCGGTGATGCTGGGCGAGGACGAAGCGCGGCTGACCGAGGCGATCGCGCTGATCCGCGAGATCAATCTTGGCGCCACGGCCATCGGTACCGGTATCAATACCGACATCCGCTACGCCAAGCTGGCGATTCGCCACCTTTCGGAGCTTTCCGGACTGCCACTGGAAGCGGCGCCGAACCTGATCGAGGCGACGCAGGATTGTGGTGCCTTCGTGCAGCTCTCGGGCGTACTCAAGCGCGTTGCCTGCAAGCTGTCGAAAACCTGTAACGATCTGCGCCTGCTGTCTTCCGGACCGCAGGCCGGTCTGAACGAAATTCGCCTGCCGCCGCGTGCCGCCGGTTCGTCGATCATGCCGGGCAAGGTCAACCCGGTGATTCCCGAGGTGGTGAACCAGATCGCCTTCGAGGTCATCGGCAATGACGTGACGATTACCATGGCCGCTGAAGGTGGGCAGCTTCAATTGAACGCCTTCGAGCCGATCATTGCCCACAGCCTGTTCAAGAGTGTCGAGCATCTGGCTGCAGGTTGCCGCACGCTGACGGCGCATTGCGTGGTCGGCATCACCGCCAACCGCGAGCTGCTGGCCGAACGGGTACGCACCTCGGCCGGTCTGGCGACGGCGCTGAACCCTTTTCTCGGTTACGAAAACGCCACGCGCGTTGCGCAGGAGGCGCTGCGCACCGGGCGCGGGGTGGCCGAACTGGTCGAGGAAATGGGGTTGATGACGCAGGCCGAGCTGGCGGAGGTGCTGCGGCCGGAAGTGCTGACCGCGCCGCGCAAGCTGGCCTGAGGCGACAGCGCTGGGGCGGATGGATGTGCGATCGGCTGGCGCGCCTTACAATGGCCGCTCGCCTTGTCGACTTCAGCCAATTCCCAGCCAATGACCGCCGTTCCGCCACTGCCGTCGCTGCGAGAAACCCAACCCTTCGTTCGTCGCAGGAGCGTCGGCGTGGCGGCCATCGTGCTGATTCTGGCGCTGGCCGGCCTCGTGGGCTATCAGGTTGCCGAGCGCTTCGGCATGCGGGTGTTGCGCGCCGAGGCGCAACACCGGCTTGATCTGCTGGCCAGTGCCATCGACGCCGACGTCACCCGGGTAACGCATATCCCCGGCGTACTCTCGCTTAATGCGGACATCCTTGACTTGCTGCGGCTGCCCAATGGTGAAAGCGGTGAGCATGGCAAGCGCAGCGAGCAGCGGCGCGTGGTCAACCGCTATCTGGAACGATTGAGCGCACAGCACGTGGATAGCCTGGCGGTCTTTGTCATGGATGTGACGGGTCGTGTGGTGGCGTCGAGTGACTGGATTCTTTCCGACAATCTGCTCGATGCCGATCTGTCGCGCCGCCCCTATTTTCGCGAGGCGATCAATGGTGCGCCATTCCGGCAGTACGCCGTCGATGGCGTGCGCGATGAGCCGGGTTACTTTTTTGCGCAGCCGATCCGTGACGAAAAACAGGACTGGCGGATCGTCGGCGTGGCGGTGCTCAAGGCCAGCATTCGCGGTGTCGAGCGTGGCTGGCTGGCCAACGATGCGCCGGCGATGATCGTCGATGGCAATGGCGTCGTGCTGCTGTCGGCGCCGCCCGAGTGGCGCTATGCGACGCTGCAGCCGTTGCCTGGCGAGCAGGTGGCAGAGTTGATCAAGGCGCAGTTCGATGGCCGCCAGTTGGGCATTCTTTCGTTGGGTATCGACATCGGCAAGACCCCTGCCGGCGAGGTGATGGAGTTCTCCGGCCGGGCTGCCGAGCCCGCCAGTCTGGCAGCGCGCGGCAAGCGCTTTCTCGTGATGAGCCGCAATCTTCCCGGAACGGCCTGGCATCTGCTGGTGCTGTCGAGCGTGCGGCCGGTGCGTTCGCAGGCCATCGCCTACGCGGCACTGGCGGTGGCGGTCAGCGCGTCACTGATCCTGTGGGCGCTCTATCTGCGCCAGCGGCGCCGCGTGTTGCAGGCGCGTCTGGGCGCTCAGGTGCTGCTGGAGGCGGCGAACCGAGAACTGGAAGACAAGGTGGCGATGAGGACGGCCGACATGACGCGGACCGTGCAAACGCTTGAAGCCGAAGTCGGCGAGCGCCTGCGTGCCGAAAAGACGCTGCGCGCGGCGCAGGAGGAACTGATTCAGGCCGGCAAGCTGGCGGTGCTCGGCCAGCTGGCGACCGGCATCACGCACGAACTCAACCAGCCGCTCGGCGCGGTGCGCACGCTGACCGGCAACGCCATTGAATTCATGCGCCGAGGCGAGACGGAAACGGCCGAGAAGAATCTGCGCATCGTCTGTGATCTGGCCGACCAGATGGGGGGCATCATCACGCCGCTGAAATCCTTTGCCAGGAAGTCGCCGGCGGTTCCCAGCCGCGTCGATGTGGCGCATGCCGTGGGTAGTGCGCTGTTCCTTCTCGATCAGTCGTTGCGGCGATCAGGCGTGCGGGTGGACAATCGCTGCGTGGCCGGCGAACGCTATTCGTGGTGCGACCAGAACCGCTTGCAGCAGGTGCTGATCAACCTGATCGGCAATGCGGCCGACGCCATGACCGCTTGCCCCGAGCGTGTGCTGGAAATTGCCGCCGAAGCGCGCAGCGATGGCTCTGTGTGCCTCGCAGTATCGGATACCGGCTGCGGCCTGCCGGAAGACGTGCTGAACCGCCTGTTCGAGCCGTTTTTCACCACCAAGGGTGCCGGCGAAGGCCTGGGACTTGGTCTGGCCATTTCGCGCGACATCGTGCGCGATTTCGGTGGAGACCTGCTGGCCGAAAACCGTGTCGGTGGCGGCGCCCGTTTCATCATCGTGCTGCCGGGCGAAAACGCCCGGGAATCTGCAGAGAGTGTGTCCCCATGAGTGAAAAACTGTCGGTACTGCTGGTGGAAGACGACGCAAACGTTCGCCTCGGCTGCGAGCAGGCCATCCAGCTGGCTGGAATTTCGGTGCATGCCGTGGCGACCGCCGAAGAGGCGCAGAAGCGGATTTCCGCCGGCTTTCCCGGCGTGGTGGTCACCGACATGCGCTTGCCCGGCATGGATGGCCTGGCTTTCATCCGCTGGGCGCACGGTGTCGAGGCGGCACTGCCGGTGATCATGATTACCGGCCATGGTGATGTGACGCTGGCGGTGGAGGCCATGCGCAGCGGTGCCTACGATTTCATCCCGAAGCCATTTTCGCCCGAGCATCTGGTCGAGGTCGTCCAGCGGGCGATGGAGAAGCGTGCCTTGACGCTGGAGGTGGAGACCCTGCGGCGGCGGCTGGCCCATCGCGAGGGCGTGGAGGCGGCGCTGATCGGTCGTTCGACGTTGATGGAGTCGGTACGGCGGCGAGTGCAGGAGGTCGCCGGCTCGGCGGTCGATGTGCTGATCCGTGGTGAAACGGGGACCGGAAAGGAGCTGGTGGCGCGCTGCCTGCATGACAACGGGCCGAACGCCAAGGGCAACTTCGTGGCCCTCAATTGCGGCGGCATGCCGGAGACGCTGCTCGACAGCGAACTGTTCGGCCACGAGGCCGGCGCCTTCACTGGCGCGCAGAAGCGGCGCATCGGCAAGATCGAGCATGCCCATGGCGGCACGCTTTTCCTTGATGAAGTGGAAACCATGCCGGTGGCGATGCAGATCAAGTTGCTGCGGGTGCTGCAGGAACGGCAACTGGAGCGCCTGGGATCGAACCAGGCGATCAAGGTGGCCTGCCGGGTGGTTGCCGCGACCAAGGAAGATCTGTCGGTGCTGGCGCAGGGCGATCGTTTCCGTGCCGATCTTTACTATCGACTCAATGTGGTCACCATCGACCTGCCGCCGCTGCGTGAGCGGCGCGAGGATATCCCGCTGCTGTTCGAGCATTTCCTCGGGCAGGCCGCGGAGCGCTTTCAGCGGCTGGCGCCGGTGGTTGAGCCTGAGGAAGTCCACCGCCTGATGGCGCACGACTGGCCGGGCAATGTGCGCGAGCTGCGCAATGCCGCCGACTGCTTCGCCCTCGGACTGCGTCAGGATGTGATGGCGCCGGCCGAAGTGATCGACCGCGGCTTGCCGTTGGCCGAGGCGGTGGAGCGTTTCGAACGTTCACTGATTGCCGCCGAACTGAAAAGGCAGGAAGGCAGCCTGGCGCGTACCAGCGAAGCCTTGCGCATTGCCAAAACGACACTGCACGACAAGATCAGGAAATATGGTTTGCAGTCAGCAGGGTGAGGTGTCAGGCAAGCTGCTCCCCATCGACGGAAATTCATAATTATGAATTTCCGTCGGCAAAATCCCTAGTTTTTATGCTATTATTCGCCGGCTAATAAAAGACAAAATCTTTCCCCCGGATACTCGAATGCCCCTGCCGCCCCCCAGTGCCGAGCGCAAGCTGATGCACCTGCGCAGCGTCCAGCTGAACGGGTACAAGCGCGTGGACGGCTGTTGGGATATCGAGGCGCGCATTACCGACACCAAGGATCACGACTACCCGATCTCGTCGAAGGTGATCCCTAAAGGTGCGCCGGTGCACGATATGTGGGTGCGCATCACC
The DNA here is from genome assembly GCA_016710885.1 of Candidatus Proximibacter danicus. GTDB lineage: Bacteria > Pseudomonadota > Gammaproteobacteria > Burkholderiales > Rhodocyclaceae > Proximibacter > Proximibacter danicus. The sequence goes on along the minus strand of JADJUC010000002.1, from coordinate 329,026 downwards.
ATCGACCAGCAGATGAACGTGCTCGATGCCTGTGCCAGCAGCGATGCTGCGCCCTATGACGTGCACTGCATGTCGATCGCGCCGGATTACAGCAAGTATCTTGTCGGAATGAATCTCTTCCATGGCTTCCGCAAGGCTGTGAAGGAGCGACTCTCCGGTATCCATGGGTGCTCGCATATCACCGAACTGGTGATGTATCTGCCGACCGCAGCACTACAGACTTTCGCCAGTGACGTGCAGGACAATGCGGATAGCGGCAACAAGCCCTTCCAGCTGGATCGCTGCCACGCCCTGGAATCGCATTCGGAAGCGGTTCAGCGCTATTACCCGCGCTGGTATCGCGGCCAAAAAACCGGGTAGGCGCCCAACCCTCGGGTTCGGCACCTGCCTTATCGCTCGCAACTTAACTCAAGCAAGGAAAGCGCATGAAGATTCACGAATATCAGGGCAAACAAATCCTGAAGAAATTCGGCGTGACGGTTCCGCGCGGGATTCACTGCACCTCCGTGGATGACGCGGTCAAGGCAGCCGAAACCCTGGGCGGCAAGGTCTGGGTGGTCAAGGCTCAGATTCACGCGGGTGGCCGCGGCAAGGGCGGCGGCGTCAAGGTCGCAACCTCGCTCGAAAAAGTTCGCGAGTACGCCGGCCAGATCCTCGGCATGCAGCTGATCACGCACCAGACCGGCCCGCAAGGCCAGAAGGTTCGTCACCTGCTGATCGAAGAAGGCGCCGACATCAAGCACGAATACTATGTGGCCGCACTGACCGATCGCGCTACCCAGTCCGTCGCCATCATGGCCTCGTACGAAGGCGGCATGGACATCGAGGAAGTCGCCCACAAGACCCCGGAAAAGATCGTCAAGGTCTTCGTGAACCCGCTGGTCGGCCTGACCGACGAGCAGGGGCTGACGCTGGCCAAGGGCATGGGCATGAACGAAGCCTCGATTCCGCAGTGTGTCGATACGCTGAAGAAGCTGTACACCTGCTACATGGAAACCGATGCTTCGCTGGCCGAAATCAACCCGCTGATCCACGAAGGCGACGGCACCGTCAAGGCGCTCGACGCCAAGTTCAACTTCGACTCCAACGCCCTCTACCGTCAGGAAGAGATCGTCGCCATGCGCGACCTGGACGAAGAAGACGCGGACGAAATCGAAGCCTCCAAGTTCGACCTCGCCTACATCTCGCTCGACGGCAACATCGGCTGTCTGGTGAACGGTGCCGGTCTGGCCATGGCCACCATGGACACGATCAAGCTGTTCGGCGCCGAGCCGGCCAACTTCCTCGACGTCGGCGGCGGCGCCACGACCGAGAAGGTCACCGAAGCCTTCAAGATCATGCTCAAGAACCCGAAGGTCAAGGGCATCCTGGTCAACATCTTCGGCGGCATCATGAAGTGCGACACGATCGCTACCGGCGTTGTCGCCGCTGCGCGTGAAACGCACCTCAGCGTGCCGCTGGTCGTGCGCATGAAGGGTACCAATGAAGACCTGGGCAAGCAGATTCTCAAGGATTCCGGTCTGCCGATCATCTCCGCCGATTCGATGGCCGAAGCTGCCACCAAAATCGTCGCCGCGGTCAAATAACGGAAACCCAAGGAGCTATTGAATGTCCATTTTCATCAATAAAGACACCAAGATCATCACCCAGGGTATCACCGGCAAAACTGGCCAGTTCCATACGGAAAAGTGCCAGGAATACGCCAACGGCAAGAACTGCTTCGTTGCCGGCGTGAACCCGAAGAAGGCGGGCGAGAGGATTTTCGACATCCCCATCTTCGGTTCGGTGAAAGAAGCCGCCTCGCAAACCGGCGCGACCGTTTCCGTCATCTACGTGCCGCCCCCCGGCGCTGCCGCCGCGATCTGGGAAGCCGTTGAAGCCGACCTCGATCTGGTGGTCTGCATCACCGAAGGCATCCCCGTCCGCGACATGCTGATGGTGCGCAACAAGATGAAGGAAAAGGAAGCCAAGGGCGGCAAGAAGACCCTGCTGCTCGGCCCGAACTGCCCCGGCCTGATCACCCCGGACGAAGTGAAGATCGGCATCATGCCGGGTCACATCCACCGCAAGGGTCGCATCGGCGTGGTTTCGCGCTCCGGCACGCTGACCTACGAAGCCGTCGGCCAGCTGACCGAAATCGGTCTCGGCCAGTCGTCCGCCGTCGGTATCGGTGGTGACCCGATCAACGGTCTGAAGCACATCGACGTCATGAAGGCCTTCAACGACGATCCGGAAACCGACGCCGTCATCATGATCGGCGAAATCGGCGGTCCGGACGAAGCTGAAGCCGCAGTGTGGTGCAAGGCCAACATGAAGAAGCCGATCGTCGGCTTCATCGCCGGCGTTACTGCCCCGGCCGGCAAGCGCATGGGCCACGCCGGTGCGCTGATTTCCGGTGGTGCCGACACGGCCGATGCCAAGCTCGCCATCATGGAAGAGTGCGGCTTCACCGTGACGCGCAACCCGTCGGAAATGGCCAAGCTGCTGAAGGCTTTGCTGTAATTTCGCGATAGCGGAAACAGAAAGGGCAGGCCGCGAGGCCTGCCCTTTTCTTTTGCTGAAACGAATTCTGCGTTAGCGCGATTCCTTGATCACTCGCCCGTTCGCCGGTTGGATGGGGCGAGAATTGTTCTTGTAGATGCGGGCGAAATCGGCGATTTGCTCCTTCGAGAGATGGACGGCCTGCTTCATCACCAGCCACAACACGCCTTCGCTACATGGCGGCGTGGTCAATGAGCCGCTGAAAGTGTAGTACTCGCGCTTCGGTGGCACCAATTGACCCGGATCTATTTTGATGCCCGCAGGCGCGTTGGTCTTGCCCTGCTCAAGCGGTAGCGAGGTCCACAGCGTACGCACCAGCTTGTGTTCCTGCTTGCCCTCCTGCAGAGGTATCGAGAGCATCGCAAGGCGGCCGGATTTTGAGCGGTGCTCGAACAATGCGCTCATCGCTGACCGCTTTCCGTTGATCATCTCCTCGCCGGGGCGGTGAAAGCGGATGGATTGAAGTTCAAATTCTTCGCCCTCAACCGTAATCGTCCCGCCGCCAGCGGCGCTGACCTGAATGCCGTGGCCGTCGTCGAGGATCGCCAGCGCTACCGGTTGGTAGGCGATGCGCAACGGCGGCAGATCCGCACGGATGGCGCTGTGGATGTCGATGGGCGACTGGCGCTTGCCGTTTGCGCAGGTGGCGTAATCATCGTCCAGCGTGCCCCAATGGGCTGCGCCGATCTTGCCTTCGTAGGCCCAGGGCGTCAGCGGTTTGGGTGGAGGCGGTGGGGGTGGCGGCGGTTCGTCCTTGGATTTCTTCCCCTTGCCCGGCTTGCTGACGGGTTCCGGCGGCGGCGGTGGCGGTTTCGGAGCCTCCACTGGTTTGGCTGCGACCGGGGGGCGACAGGCATGGTTGAATACGGCTTCGACCGGAGAGTCCGGCACGACCTGTGCGGCATCCTTTTTGTCGAATCCCTCAGTCTTCAGCTCGCTGCCGGTTTCCGAGTAGTAAAGTCTTCTCAGTACCGCAGCCTCGCGCTTCTTGCAGTCAAACTCGGTTTGCTGCTTCAGGCTGCTATAGGAAAAAGCCCAGGCTTCCTGCAGCCGTCTCGGCGAATAGGTTTCCCGGTGCCAGGCACGCACCTTGCCGTCGGCAGTGCGCTCTATGCTGGCCGTGTCGATGTCTACCTTGCCCTTCTTGTCGGGAACGATCGTTACCCAGCTTGCCGCTGTTGCCTGCGCTGGCGCCAGCAGGCTGTAAGCCAGGGTGGCGCAGAGTGCGGCCGAAACGAAAGAGGAAGGGCTGGCCATGCGCGGAATGAAGCGGCGTGTATTCATGAGGAACTGGGCGTCTCAATGCATCCGGGATGCGAGCGATTATAGGCTCGCGGGCGCTGCCAAGGGGGGCTTTCGGGATAAAATCCGGCCTTTCGCAACACACCGACAGGCGAGGTAGCAGTGCCCGACTCTTTTCTGGCGACCGAATTCTGGGTCGCTGTATTGCAGATCATCATGATCGACATCGTTCTCTCCGGGGACAATGCTGTCGTGATCGCCCTTGCCTGCCGCAACCTGCCTGCCGAGCAACGCCGCAAGGGGATACTCTGGGGGGTTGCCGGGGCAATTGGCTTGCGTGTGGTCCTTACCATGCTGGCTGCACTGGTGCTGAACTTGCCCTGGCTCAAGCTGGTCGGCGGCCTCCTGCTGTTGTGGATCGGCGTCAAACTGCTGGTGCCTGACGACGGAGAGGGCCATGACATTTCTCCCTCCGGCCACTTGTGGGGTGCGGTGCGTACGATCATCGTCGCCGATTTTGTCATGAGCCTCGATAACGTCATCGCGGTGGCCGGCGCCTCGCACGGCAATCTTTTTCTGTTGCTGTTCGGGTTGCTGGTCAGTATTCCGCTCATCATCTGGTCCAGCCAGATCATCCTGCATCTCATGGAGCGCTGGCCGGTGGTGGTGGTTATCGGTGCCGGCCTGCTCGGTTGGGTGGCCGGGGCAATGGTCTGGAGCGATCCCGGAATTGCCAGCTGGATTTCACACTTGCCGGCCTGGGTCGGGACTGCCGTAGCTGCAGCGTCTGCCGTGCTGGTGGTGGTGGCCGGAAAGTGGCTTGAGCGCCGCAGCTTGCGCCAGCGCGATGTGGTCGTCGAGTAGATATCGATCTGTCGCAGGGGACGGCATCGCGTCAAATTGTGTGGCCCACCGGATTCCGACATTGACTCTTTTGAGGCGCCACGGTAAGAATGCTGGGTAGTTGTCTGTTTCTCGGCTGTTTCCTTGTCGAAATTGATGTCGGAATTTGCATCATAGCGTGCGCGCTACGAGGCATCGTTTGAGCACGGTGAATCAATAAAAATAGCTGGTACCCAACCGGCTGACGGAGGCAGGTATGCGCAAGACCGGGTTCTGGAAGGCGGACTGGTTCTTTGGGTTGATCGTATCGGTGATCATTCTGGTGCTTGCCAATGGCGATCTTGTTCAGAGTCTGGAGCGCAAGGCTTATGACTGGGGCGTGCAGTCGTCTTCACGCGAGCCGCTCGCCCGCGTTGCGGTCATCGCCATCGACGACGCTTCCATCGCCAACCTCGGACGCTGGCCCTGGCCGCGTGACCTGCATGCAAAGATGACCGATCTTCTGGCCGGCGCCAAGGCCAAGGTTGTTGTTAACACTTCCCTGTTTTTCGAGCCGCAGGTCGATGCCGGCTACGGTTATGTCACCAAATTGACCGACCTGCACGGGCAGGTGGTGGCCGCCGGTGTCGAGGCGCCGCAGCTTGCCGAAATGGGTAATTTGCTTGCGGAAGCCGAGCGTACGCTCAATACCGACCGTATCCTTGCCCAAAGCTTTGAGCGTTCCGGGGCTGTGGTATTGCCAATGCTGTTTAACCTCGGCGACCCGAAAGGGCGTCCCGACAAGCCGCTGCCGGAATATGTGGCAAAAAATCGTCTGCCCCAGGTCAGCGACGCCAATGGGGATGCCTGGCCGACTTCGTCGGTGCTGGTGCCAATCGAAGCCTTGGGAAGTCAGGCGTCCGCCATCGGTCACCTCAATGCCAATGCCGATGTCGATGGCGGTATTCGCGCCGAGCCGCTGCTTCTCCGCTATTACGATATTTACTTCCCATCGTTGTCGTTGCTGGTTGCCGCCAAGAGCCTGAATCTTGGCCCGGCCGACATCAAGGCAACGCTGGGCGAGGAAGTTCGTCTCGGCAACCTGCGTATTCAGACCGATGGTCTGACGCAAATGAATACCTTTTTCTATAAGGATCGTGGTGACAAGCCGGCCTTCCAGGTCGATTCTTTCTACGATGTCCTGACGGGCAAGATTCCGGCGGGCAAGTATCAGGACAAGATTGTGCTCATCGGTGCGACCGCCGCCGGCGTGGGTGCCAGCCAGGTGACCCCGGTGTCGCCGGCCATGGCGCCGGTGCTGACGCTGGCGCATTCGGTCTCGTCGATTTTGCAGGAGCATTTCTTTGTCACACCCGTCTGGGGCGGCTATGCCTCGTTCGGCGCCTTTTTGCTGATCGCGGCCTATATCATCGTGCTGCTGCCGAGGCTGACGGCGGGCCTGGGGGCTATCGCCACAGCGCTGCTGCTGATTCTGCTTGTTGGCACTCACTTCGGGTTGATGGTTGGAGCCGGCATGTGGATACCGCTGATGGCGGCGGCATCGCTGCTGCTGGTGGGCCACCTGCTGCTGACGACGAAGCGCTTCCTGGTCACCGAGCGCGGCAAGGAAAAGTCCGAGGCCGACTCTGCCGAGTCCAACCGCATGCTGGGCCTTGCTTTCCAGGGGCAGGGGCAGCTCGACATGGCCTTCGACAAATTCCGCAAGTGCCCGCTTGACGATGCCTTGATGGAAAATCTCTACAATCTGGCGCTTGATTTTGAGCGTAAGCGCCAGTTCAACAAGGCCGAGGCGGTGTTCCGCTACATGGCCGACTACCGCCTCGATTTCCGCGATCTCGCCCAGCGCATCGCGCGAGCCAAGCAGATGTCCGAAACCGTCATGCTCGGCGGTGGCGGCGGGCGCACCAATGCCAGCACGATGATTCTGGAAAACGGCCAGGTCGAAAAGCCGATGCTTGGCCGCTATCAGGTCGAGAAGGAACTTGGCAAGGGCGCCATGGGGGTGGTTTACCTTGGCCGCGACCCGAAGATCAACCGTGTCGTGGCGATAAAGACCATGGCCTTGTCGCAGGAATTTGACGAGGACGAACTGGCCGACGTCAAGGAGCGTTTCTTCCGGGAGGCGGAAACGGCGGGGCGTCTCAACCATCCGAACATCGTCACCATTTTCGATGCCGGCGAGGAGCATGACCTCGCCTATATCTCGATGGAGTTCCTCAAGGGCCACGACCTGGTGCCGCAGACCAAGCCTGCCGGGCTGCTGCCCTTGCCGCAAGTGGCCAGTATCATTGCTCGCGTTGCCGAGGCGCTGGCTTATGCGCACCGCAACAGCGTGGTGCACCGCGATGTAAAGCCGGCCAACATCATGTACGAAGCCGAGAGCGATCAGGTCAAGGTGACCGATTTCGGTATTGCCCGCATTACTGACTCTTCAAAGACCAAGACCGGCATGGTTTTGGGTACGCCGAGCTACATGTCGCCGGAGCAGCTGTCGGGCAAGAAAATCGATGGACGTTCCGATCTCTTCTCGCTCGGTGTTACCCTGTATCAGATGTCATGTGGGCAGCTGCCGTTTTCGGGGGAGTCGATGGCGCAGCTGATGTTCAAGATCGCCAACGAGCCGCATGCCGATATTCTCGAAAAGCGGCCGGATGTGCCGCCGTGTCTGGCGGCGATCATCGACCGGGCGCTCTCCAAGAATATCGAGCAGCGCTATCAAACCGGCGACGAAATGGCCCGTGATCTGCGTGACTGCATGAATGCAACTCCATCGGGTGCGCCCGATGTCGATATCAACCTCTAGGAGAGAGCGTGGGTACAAGCCTTTCTGATGCGCTCGAGATCGTCGTCAAGACCGATCCGGGCATGGTGCGCTCGCATAATGAAGATTCCGTCTTCGGTAACCCGCATCGCGGCCTCGTCATCCTGGCGGACGGGATGGGCGGCTACAACGCCGGTGAGGTGGCGAGCGGCATGGCGACCACGGTGCTGTCGACCGAGCTGGAGTCGGCATTCAACGCCCGCTCGCCGGATGACGCAGGACCGAGTGGGGAATACTTTGCCCATGCGGCAATTTTCGACCGGGTGGCCCAAACCAACGCCGCGATCTACCATGCCGCCGAAAGCCAGCCACAATATGCTGGTATGGGAACGACGCTGGTCCTGGCCTTGTTCCACGACAACAAGCTGACAGTGGCGCATATTGGCGATTCCCGGCTGTACCGCCTGCGTGGTGGTGAATTCACCCAGCTGACGCGCGATCACTCCCTGTTGCAGGAGCAGATCGACGCCGGCATGATCTCGGTCGAAGATGCGCGCCATTCGCAGAACAAGAATCTGGTCACGCGCGCACTCGGGGTTGATCCCGAGGTGGAGACCGAGTTGCACGATCACGATGTATTGCCCGGCGATCTCTATCTGCTGTGTTCCGATGGTTTGAACGACATGGTCGAAGATGAGGAAACGGCCATGACGCTGCAGATGCTGGGCGCCAATCTGGAATTGGCCGCAACGCAGTTGATTCAGATGGCAAACGATAACGGCGGGCGCGACAACGTGTCCGTTATTTTGGTGAAGGTCTTGCGTGAGTTCCCTGCCGCCAAGGGCTGGTGGGCAAAACTCCTCAACTGGTTCAAGTAAGGGACGGGAAGAAAATGGCGAAGATGATTCTCTCCATGGATGGTCTGGTGCTGAAGGAAATTCCGCTGACCAAGGAACGGATGACCCTGGGGCGCAAGCCGCATAACGATATCCAGATCGACAATCTGGCAATTTCGGGCGAGCACGCGGCAGTCGTGACAATTCTCAACGACTCGTTCCTTGAAGATCTCAACAGTACCAATGGCACATTGGTGAACGGGCAGCCGGTCAAAAAACATTTCCTGAAAAACGGCGATGTGGTCGAACTTGGCAAGTACAAGCTCAAGTACATTGCCGAGCAGGCCGCCCAGGTCACCGATGCCGCCGATTTCGAGAAAACCATGGTGCTGAGGCCGAACATGATTCGCCCGGCGCCTGCAGCCGATGCTGCCGCTCCATCTGTACCCCCTGCTGCGCCGCTCCCTGGCGGCAGTCCTGCGGTTGGCTCGGAAACTGCACCTGCCCCCAAATCCTTCGGCGATACCCATGCCGGCGGCCTGCAGGCACAGCCCTCAGCTGCTCCGGCAGCCACGCCTGCTCTTGCCGCTGCAATCCAGATCCTGAATGGCGCCAATGCCGGTCGTGAGCTGGAGCTGACCAAAACGCTGACGACCTTGGGCAAGCCCGGGGTTCAGGTTGCGGTTATCGCCAAGCGGCCGCATGGTTTTTTCATTACCCACGTTGAGGGCGCGCAGTTCCCGGTGGTGAATGGCAAAACCCTCGACGCACAGGCGCATCAGCTTGAGGATCACGATGTCATCGAGATCGCCGGTGTAAAAATGGAGTTTTTTTTCAAGACTTGAGCGATTCCTGACCAGCGGACGGAATAGTCGTGGATCGCCTGAAAAAACACCTCACCCAGATCGTGCTTGGCCTGTTGCTCGGTCTCATCTTTCTGGGCCATGCCGGGCGCTTTTACCAGATACCTCTGGTCAGTGTGCTCGACGCTTTCATCTACGATGCGCGCTTGCGGGTGACCATGCCGGGCGGGGTGGATGAGCGTGTCGTCATCCTCGATATCGACGAGAAAAGTCTGGCCGAAGGCGGGCGCTGGCCGTGGAGTCGCGACAAGATGGCGGCCTTGGTCGATCGCCTCTTTGACCACTACGACATTCAGGTACTCGGCTTCGACGTGGTTTTTGCCGAGCCCGACGAGAGTTCCGGACTGCGTTCCCTGGAGGCTATCGGGCGCAAGGAACTCAAGGACGATCCGGCTTACCAGAATACCCTCAAGGGCTTGCGTACGACCCTCGACTACGATCGTCGTTTTGCCGAGTCGATGGCCAAGCGAAATGTCGTTCTTGGCTACTATTTCACCAATCTTTCGACAGCGCTGACCAGCGGTCAATTGCCAGGCTCAGTGTTGCCGGCTGGCACCTTCAAGGGGCGCAGCCTGGCGCTGACGTCCTGGAATGGCTACGGCGCCAATCTCCCGGAATATCAGGCGAATGCCGCAACTGCCGGGCACTTTGTGCCATTGGTCGATTTCGATGGCGTTTCCCGGCGCGTACCGATGCTGGTCGAATATCAGGGGGCATATTACGAATCCCTGTCGCTGGCCATGGTGCGCTTGCTCCTCGGTCTGCCGAAGATCAACCCGGGATATGCCGAGGAGGGCGGCATGTCCAGCCGGCACTATGCCGGGCTTGAGTGGCTTGATCTCACGACCCCGCGCGGCAGCTTGCGGGTTCCTGTCGATGAATCTGCTGCCACCCTGATCCCCTATCGCGGCGGGCAGGGCAGTTTCCGCTACTTGTCGATTGCCGATGCCCTGCACGGCCGTTTGCCGATCGATGCGCTCAAGGGCAAGATCGTTATCGTCGGCACGACAACGCCGGGCCTGATGGACCTGCGGGCAACGCCGGTGGCGACCACCTATCCCGGCGTGGAAATCCACGCCAACCTGATCGCCGGCATGCTCGACGGCAACATCAAACTCAAGCCAGCTTACGTGCTGGGGGCTGAAGTGCTGATGATCGCCCTTTGCGGCCTGACCCTGGCTTTGTTGCTGCCCTTGTTTTCGCCGTTGAAGGCGACTTTGCTGGCGGGGGGCGCGCTGGTCACTGTCTCCCTGTTCAATTTCTGGCTCTGGGCATCGGGAGGTTTGCTGCTACCGCTGGCCTCAACCATTCTGATGATTCTGGCGCTGTACGCGCTCTCCATGTCCTGGGGTTACTTTGTCGAGTCACGCAGTAAACGGCAGTTGACCGGGTTGTTTGGCCAGTACGTACCGCCGGAACTGGTCGAGGAAATGAGCCGCGATCCGGAAAACTACAGCATGGAAGGGCGCAATGAGGAACTGACGGTACTTTTCTCTGATGTGCGCGGCTTTACCACCATCTCCGAAGGGCTCAACCCGAAGGAGTTGGCGCAGTTGATGAATGAGTACCTCGGGGCAATGACCGCGGTCGTGCGCCACAATCGCGGGACGCTGGACAAGTACATCGGTGATGCCATCATGGCCTTCTGGGGCGCGCCGGTTGCTGACCCGGATCATGCCCTCCACGCGGTGCAGACGGCCCTCGAAATGCAGCGAGAGTTGCGCAAGCTGGATGCGCCATTCAAGGCGCGCGGCTGGCCGGAATTGCATATCGGTGTCGGCATCAACACCGGCACGATGACCGTCGGCGATATGGGTTCACCAGTGCGTCAGTCCTATACAGTGATGGGCGACGCAGTGAATCTTGGTTCGCGGTTGGAGGGCATCACCAAGCAATACGGTGTCGGCATCATCGTCGGTGAAACGACGCGCGCGCTACTCAAGGACGTGGTTTTCCGCGAACTGGACCGGGTGCGCGTCAAGGGCAAGGACGAGCCCGTCGGCATTTACGAACCGCTCGGGTTCACCGGCGAGGTGGACAAAGCCGATCTCGATGCGCTCAAGCTGTGGCAGCAGGCCCTGCGCCTCTACAGGGCGCAGGAGTGGGATCAGGCCGATGTCCAGATCTACAATCTGCTGCGCTTGTCCCCGGATTGCTATCTCTATCAGCTTTACGCCAAGCGTATTGCCCATCTCCGCCAGAACCCGCCGGGTGACGGCTGGGATGGCGTGACCGTTTTTGAAACGAAGTAGGCGCATGAAAGCGAGAATCCTTGGTTGCAGCGGTGGAATCGGTGGCAGGCACCTGCGCACTACCTCCATCCTTGTCAACCATGATGTGCTGATCGATGCCGGCACCGGTGTAGCCGATTTGTCGCTGGCCGAACTGGCGATGATCGACCATGTCTTCCTGACACATACCCACCTCGATCACATCGCAACGCTGCCGCTGATGATCGATACGGTGGGCGATATGCGCGACAAGCCGCTGACGGTGTATTGCACCGAATCCGTATTGCAGATTCTCAAGAACCACATTTTCAACTGGGCCGTCTGGCCGGATTTTTCGGAGATCCCTTCCGTTGAGGCGCCCTTCCTTCGTTTTCGCGTTATCCGGCTCGGTCAGAAAATCAAGATTTCCGACCTCACGGTGACCGCCGTTCCGGCCGAGCACACCGTTCCAGCAGTCGGCTATCACCTCGATTCCGGTGAAGGCAGCCTGGTGTTTTCCGGCGACACGACGACCAATGATCGATTCTGGCCAGTGATCAACAAGATCGGCAACTTGCGGCATCTGATCATCGAGTGTGCATTCTCCAATCGTGAAGCGCAGCTCGCCCGCCTGTCGAAGCATCTGTGCCCGGACATGCTGGCGGCCGAACTGCTCAAGCTCGAACGCGACTGCGAAATCCACATCACCCACCTCAAACCGGGGCAGATCGAACTGACCATGGGAGAGATCGAAACCTGTATCGGCGATTTCCAGCCGCGCATGTTGCAGAACAATCAGGTGCTGGAGTTCTGACATGACTACCCCCTCCCTCTCCGATACGATTTCTGTTGCGCGTCTGCGCAGTTTTCAACCCATTTGCGCGCTGTCTGACGAGCGTCTGCAAGAGCTGGCGGGGTTCTGCCGCACGGAGCATGCCCCGCGCAACAGCAACCCTTTCCGCCTCGGGGATTTTGACGGCCACTCGGTCTACCTCGTGGCGGGGGAGCTGAAACTCAGCCATGCCGAAGGCGGTGTTGAAGTTCTTGTTGGCAGCTGCGATGCGGCGTGCTGGCCTCTGCCGCCCGATCTCGCGCAGCGTGCCGAAATACGTGCCATTACCGATGTCGAGTTGATGCGTATCGACGATCATCTCCTCGACATCATGCTGACCTGGGATCAGTTGAGTGCCCAGGTTGGGGGTGAGGGCGCCAATATCGATGCCAGCGAGCGCACCGACTGGCGCACGATGTCCGGCGCCTTTCGCCTCGAAAGTCTTGCTGCCGGAGCCTTGTCGAAACTGCCTCCAGCAAACATCGATGCCCTCTTGCGGCGTTTCGAACGCATCAAGGTCAAGGCTGGTGAAGTCGTGCTTCGCGAAGGGGACGAGGGCGACTGGTATTACCTGATCGAATCCGGCCGCTGCGAAGTCAGCCGTCGCGTTGGCGGTGCCGACCTGCCGCTGGCAGAGCTCAAGGGGGGGGATGCCTTCGGTGAGGAAGCGCTGGTGGCCGAAAACCTGCGTAACGCCACCGTCACCATGCGCACCAATGGCGTGCTCCTGCGCCTCGGCAAGCAGGACTTCATTTCCCTTCTGCGTGAGCCCCTGCTCAAACGTCTGTCGCGTGACGAGGCCGAACAGCGGGTTGCCGCAGGGGCCCTCTGGCTGGATGTGCGCTTTCCCGCCGAGTACCAGTACGATCGCTTGCCGGGAGCCATCAATATCCCGCTGAACGAAATTCGCAACGCCATTGGCCCGCTCGATATCGCCAAGGAATACATCGTCTATTGCCAGAGCGGTCGCCGTAGTTCAGCGGCCGCTTTCATCCTCTCGCAGCACGGCTACCGGGCATCGTGGCTCGAAAATGGCCTGCGCGCGACGACTCACCGCTGAATCGGAACCCTATGTCTGTCACCCCCCCGCCCGAAAATGCCAACGTCGGCGAGATGAATAACCGTCTGGCCTTCTTCAAGGATCTTCAGGCCGTCACCACCAAGATCCACGCAACCGCCAACACCGACGAGATCATGCTGGAGTTGTCGCAGGATATCTGCAAGCTTTTCAACGCCGATCGCCTGACCATCTATGCCGTAGGGGAAGACAAGCAAAGCATCGTCTCCAAGGTCAAAACAGGCTTGAATTCCTTCAAGGATCTGCGGCTGCCCGTCGCCGACCAGAGCATTGCCGGCTATGTTGCCGCCAACAAGAAGGCCGTGAACATCCACGACGTGTACGACGATGTCGAGCTCAAGCGCTACAGCCCGCGCATGGCTTTCCTCAAGGAAGTCGACAAGCGAACCGGCTACCGTTCCAAACAGATGCTGGTGGTACCTGTGGTCGACGCTCAGTCTGCTGAGTTGATCGGTGTTGTTCAGTTCATCAACAACAAGGCCGACCAGCCATTTTCTGCGGTTGCCGAGGAGGGCGCCCAGAGTCTGGCGCAAACCCTTGCGGTTGCGCTGACGCAGCGGCAGAAACCGCAACAGGGGACGCGTACAAAATACGACGAACTTGTGGCCAGTGCGGTGATCTCCGTTGCCGAGCTTGACCTTGCCCAGCGTTCGGCGCGGCGGAAGGGCGCGCCACTGGAAGAGGTGCTGATCAAGGAATTTCAGGTCAAGCCGGCAGCCATTGGGCAGGCGTTAGCCAAATTTTTCGCCGTACCCTACGAGCCCTTCCGGCCGGATCGCATCAAACCGATGGATCTGCTCAAAAACCTGCGCCGTGAGTATGTCGAATCCAACCAGTGGTTGCCGGTCGAGGAGGCGCCGGAAGGCATCGTTGTCATCGCGCCGGACCCGGAGCGAATCAAGGCGTCGCGCATCGTCAACAACATTTTCCCCAAGGGAAAGATTGCCTATCGCGTATGCACTGACGGAGAGTTCAAGAAAACCATCGACCAGTTCTATGGCGCGCTCTCCGACATGGGCACGATGGGCGACCTGCTCTCCGATCTGGACGAAGGCGAACCCGGCGAAAGTGGTGCCGACGAAGTCAGTGCCGCTGCCGACAACGAACTGGTGCGGCTGGTCAACAAGATCATTGTCGAGGCTTACCAGCAGGGTGCGTCCGACATTCACGTCGAGCCGCGACCGGGCAAGGAAAAAACGCAAATCCGTTTCCGCAAGGACGGTTCGCTGGTGAACTACATCGAGGTGCCGGCCTCCTATCGCAGCGCCTTGATCACACGCCTCAAGATCATGTGCGACCTCGACATTTCGGAAAAACGCCGGCCGCAGGATGGCAAGATCAAGTTCAAGAAATACGGCCCCCTCGATATCGAGCTGCGCGTAGCAACGATTCCCACCGCAGGCGGGGTCGAAGACGTCGTCATGCGCATCCTCGCGGCGGGCGAGCCGCTACCGCTCGATGCCATGGGTTTCTCGGCGCATAACTACGAACACCTGATCAAGTGCGTCTCCAAACCCTATGGCCTGTTCTTCGTGTGCGGCCCCACCGGCTCCGGAAAAACGACCACCTTGCACTCGGTGCTGGGTTACCTGAACAAGCCGGATACGAAGATCTGGACGGCCGAAGACCCGGTTGAAATCACCCAGAAAGGCCTGCGCCAGGTACAGGTGAACAAGAAGGCCGGGCTTGATTTCGCCACGGTAATGAAAGCCTTTCTGCGCGCCGACCCGGATATCATCATGGTTGGCGAAATGCGCGATCCGGAAACGACCGGCATCGGCATCGAAGCCTCACTGACCGGCCACCTGGTGTTCGCCACCTTGCACACCAACTCGGCGCCAGAGTCGATCATCCGCCTGCTCGACATGGGCATGGACCCCTTCAACTTCGCCGATGCGCTCCTGGGGATTCTGGCCCAGCGGCTGGCCAAGCGCCTGTGCAAAGAGTGCAAAGTCGCTTACCAGCCAACACCGGACGAGATCAAGCATCTGCTGTCTGAATACAGCGACGAGCTGACCCATACCGACAAGTGGGTCAAAGATCCGAAGGCGTCGCTGGATGCGATCTACAAGGAGTGGTCGCAACGCTACGCCAAGGACGGAAAATTCACGCTGTACAAAACCAAAGGCTGCCCGGCCTGCAACGACACCGGCTACAAAGGGCGCGTCGGTCTGCACGAACTCCTGGTTGGCACCGATGAAGTGAAAAAACTGATCCAGGAAAAAGCGCGGGTCGCTGAAATCCTGGCCGAGGCGCTAAATGAGGGCATGCGCACGCTGAAGATGGATGGTATCGAAAAAGTACTCCAAGGCATTACCGACATGGCGCAGGTGCGCGCGGTCTGCATTAAATAAAGGAGTCCCTATGCTTAACGAGCAAACAATCCGAAGTGCCGTCGATCGTGCTGTGGCGGCGGCGCACGCGCCAAGCAAGGTAATCGTGTTCGGTTCTTATGGTCGCGGCGATGCTGACGAAGGTTCAGACCTTGATTTGCTTGTTGTCGAGCGTGAAGTTCCAGACAGGCTCGCCGAATACTCGCGGATCAGGGGAGCCATCGGCCGGATCGCACCGGGAGTTGGCGTAGATGTTTTGGTGTGCGACAGCACAGAATTTGAGCGTCGTCGCCAAGTGCCAAGTACGGTTTTTACTGGGCAAGCAAGGAAGGCCGGGTGTTGTATGACGCCGCTGCGTGAAGAGGGTGAAATCTCGGCGGAAGGATGAGCGCCTTGTATTCTCGCGGCCTCGACCGAATCGAGCCTGTCAGTGGTGGTTCGATGCACAGCAGGCGGTGAAAAGCACTAAGGCGGTACTGATCGACCACGAACGGGTTCGGCGAACGCATGACCCAGACGTGGGAACACCGTTCGGCTTGCCTGCCAGTTTCGAGGCGCAGTTGCGGCGATTGATCCATGGTGTCGAGGCATCCAGTTTGTGGAACACTTGAAGAAAACAAGGTGATGAATGTGCTGCTGGATTGGGCTTGCGCGACCATCAACAGTCGCTCAATGGAGAGCTGAACATGGATACGCTGCAGGACCTCTTCCGCCGGCTTGAGCAGCTCAATGCCATTGGCGCCTCGCTTTCTCACGAGCGAAATATTGCCCGCCTGCTGGAAAATATCCTGCTCGCCGCGAAAGCGATCACGCATGCCGATGGCGGTACCCTCTACCGGGTGACTGAAGATGGCAAGCACCTGCGCTTCGAGATCGTGCGTACCGATTCGCTGAAGATTGCGTTTGGCGGCACTTCCGGCGAGCCGATCTCCGCCAAGTTTGCCGATCTTCCGTTGTATCGAGACGATGGCTCCCCCAATAACTCGATGGTGGCCGCCTATAGCGCCATTCATGCCGAAACCGTCAATATTGCCGACGCCTACATGGCAGACGGTTTCGATTTTTCCGGCACGCGCAAATTCGACCAGACGACCGGCTACCGCTCACAGTCGTTCCTGACAGTGCCGATGAAGAACCACGAGAACGAAGTCATCGGCGTCTTGCAACTGATCAATGCCAAGAACGAAGACGGCGGCGTCCGGCCGTTCACTGATGGCGACCTTCGCCTGGCAGAGTCGCTTGCCTCGCAGGCCGCTGTTGCACTGACCAATCGCCTGCTGATTACCCAGCTGGAAACGCTGTTCGAGTCGTTCATCAACCTCATCAACATGGCGATTGACGAAAAATCGCCCTATACCGGCGGTCACTGCCAGCGCGTCCCGGCGCTGACAATGATGCTGGCCGAAGCGGTCAACGACACAACCCAAGGCCCGCTGGCCGACTTCACCATGAGCGACAAGGATCGCTACGAGCTGAAGATCGCCGGCCTGCTGCACGATTGCGGCAAGGTAACAACGCCTGTGCACGTGGTGGATAAAGCGACCAAGCTGCAAACCATCTTCGATCGCATCCACCTTGTTGATACGCGTTTTGAGGTCGTCAAGCGCGACGCCGAAATCGAGGCGTTGAAAGCCATGCTGGCAGGTGAAGATCGCGAAAGAGCGCAATCGACGCTACAGTCAAAACTCAAACAGATCGACGAAGACCGCGATTTTTTGCGCCGCAGCAACATCGGCGGCGAAGCCATGCAGGCCGAAGACCAGGAGCGCGTGCGCCGCATCTCCCGCCAATACCGCTGGTGCGCTCCGGAAGGGCCGGAGGGGCGGATGGTGGATTTCCTCTCTGCCGAAGAGCTGGAAAACCTCACCATCCGTGCCGGCACGCTGACCCAGTCCGAGCGCGAGATCATCAACTACCACATCGTCGCCACCATCAAGATGCTGGAGGCGCTGCCCTGGCCCAAGCATCTCAAGAATGTCCCCGAATACGCCGGCGGCCACCACGAGCGCATGGACGGCAAGGGCTACCCCAAGGGGTTGAAGCGCGACGACATGTCAGTACAGGCCCGCGTCATGGGCATTGCCGACATCTTCGAGGCGCTGACCGCACGGGACCGCCCCTACAAGCAGGGCATGAAGCTTTCCGAGGCGATGGGGATTCTGAAAAGATTCAGCGAAGGCGGGCATATCGACCCGGAGCTGTTTGAGGTGTTTGTGCAGCAGAAGGTGTATCTGAAGTACGCGCAGGAGTTTTTAGATCCGGGGCAGATTGATGAGGTTGGTCCGTAGCTGTTTTCGTGACCTTTTTCGGGCAATAGTGCCGCAAATTGTCAGTTTTTCTATCGTGTCTTGGCTGTAGCCGCAGTATTGATGGGGGTTTGGCCTGGCATGATTTTTTGTGTATAGTGACTCAACGGTTTTCCGCCGTTATTGAACAGGAGGAAATGATGAAGAAGTCCATGCAAAAAGGGTTTTACCCTGATCGAGCTGATGATCGTTGTCGCGATCATCGGTATTCTGGCGGCCATCGCCATTCCGCAGTTCAGCGACTACACCCGTAAGGGCGAAGACAAGGCAGCGCAGTCTGATGCTCGCAATGTGTTGACGCAAGCCACTGCGGCTTCGTCGAGCTAAAAGCTGATTAGAGGAGAAATTTGATGAAAAAAATCATCGTTACTGCATTCTTGGCTGCGGCTTCCTTTGGAGCGTCGGCCGCCGTTACGTCTATTTGCACAGGCGTCACCCCGGGGGCTGCAGGTACAGCGCCAGCCAAAGGAACCGCTGGAACACACTTCATGGTGACAGCTATTGCGCCGAAGTGTTCTGCTAATGTTTTCCTGGAAGGCGAAGATGGTACTAACGGTTCTTACTACGCCGTTGGTTCTGCATCTGCAAAGGGCAAAACAACATTTGGCGGTTCGACTGCTCGCGGCGCTGTTGCCGCAGGTGTGGCGTGTACGGTTGCTGGAGGTTGTGTGAAGGCCGACGCAACTGCGGGTCTTACCGCAGCAAAGACGGCGGCTGGTACCTGATCGTAGTCGATCCGCTTGAGGCAGAAAGGCGCGTTGTTCACGCGCCTTTCTCTTTTGAGGGTTAGTTCGTGCAGCAATTCTTTTTGTCCACATGGCGCTCCGGTTTCCGCAACCGGATGTTTTTCGCAGTCTTTGTTCTGGGGGTGCTGCTGGTTGGCCTGGCCTACCTGTCGGCCTCTTTTTCTCCCAGGCAGCCGCGTACCGTTGCCCTTGACGTTGGCCTCTCCGGCTTGCGTTTCAGCCTCGTCCTGTTTGCCATCACCCTGATTCAGGATCTTGTCGGTCGTGAGATCGAGCAGCGCTCGGTGGTGCTGACCTTGAGCTACCCCGTGCACCGGGCGGCTTATCTGTTTGGCCGTTACGCCGGCGTGCTTGCGCTGATCGGCGTCGGCGCGATGATCCTTGGCCTGCTGCTGTGGATTGCAGTGATGATGTCTGGTTTGCACTATGACCAGCAGTTCCGGCATCGAACTGGGTCTGCCGTACTGGTTGGCGGTCGTCGGTATATGGATTGATGTCGCAGTGGTGGCAGCGTTTACGCTGTGGATATCGACATTGTCTACGGTGACCATGTTGCCTCTCGCGCTTGGCGCAATGTTTGCCATCGCAGGTCGGGCGCTTGGCGCAGTGGTCGATTATGTCGCTCGCGGCGCGGATGGTCAGGTCGAACTGGCAGCGCGCTTCGGCCCCATTCTGGATGCCGTGCGCTGGGTGCTGCCTGATCTTTCCCGACTGGATTGGCGAGCTTGGCCAATGTATGGGCTGCCTGCGGATGGACCATCGATTGCCTTGAGCATCGGGATGGCCAGCTTCTACACGATGGTGATGCTTGGCTTGTCGGTTCAAGCCTTTTCCAGGCGAGAATTTTCCTGAGATGGGTGTGCTTCGCCGCCAGATAGGGCTGGTTTGCGCGCTGGTTTTTTTCATTGGCTATGCGAGCCTGCTGCCGCATGTCTATGCGCTGCCACGGCCACCGGTCGCCAACGAAATGCAGGTGGCTGTTCCGCGTTTCGCGCAAGTGGTCATGGCCGCCGGGGATCGATTTCTTGCTGCCAATCTGGCGGGATTTCGCGCACTGGTCGTGTCGACTGAATCGATGACTGCGGAGAGCTATCGCATTCTCGGTCTGGTGCAGTCGGATGTGTCATGGTTCAACCCGGCGCATGAGGATAACTACTACATCGCGGCAGCGATTCTGCCGTGGGTAGGCCAATTAGAGGTCACACAGTACATCCTCCAGCGTGCTAGTACTGCCCGGCCGTTTGATTGGCAGCCGGCTTTCTACTACGGATTCAACGAGTATCATTTTCACAAGAATCCCATCGTCGGAGCCGAATGGCTGCGGCGAGCCGCCTCGCAGACCAAGGATGAGATGGAGCAGATCAGCCTGCAGCAGATGGCGGCCCAGTGGGTGACCAAAGCGGAGGATCTGGAGTTGTCGATCCGGATCCAGCGTGCCATGGCCAGGGAAACAAAACACAAGGCGTTCTCGGCTTTTCTCGAAAAGCGGGCCGTTCGTCTTGAAAACCTGCTGCTTCTTGACCGTGCGGCCAGCCGCTATCAGGAGATCAAGGGGCAGTATCCGTCGCAGGTCGAAGCGCTCGTTGAGGCGGCTCTGCTTGACGCCATTCCTCCAGATCCATTCGCTATGCGCTATGTCATTGATAGCCGGGGCAAGGTCACTGCCGTGGCACCGCCCGCGGTAACGTCGGGGAACAGGAAATGAGTTCGGTTATAGAAATCCAGAATATTCGCAAGACCTACCCAGCTGCTTGGAGAAAACAGGCAAACGAGGCACTGAAAGGAGTTTCCCTGGATATTGAGGAAGGGGAAACCTTCGGTTTCATCGGGCCCAATGGCGCCGGAAAAAGTACGCTGATCAAGATACTCGTTGGGGCGTTGCTGCCAACTCGGTATCGCGCGCCTCTTCGGTCGAGATGTGCGTGACCCCGAAGCGCGCCGCGGCCTGGGTTTTGTTCCGGAGAATCCGAGCCTGCAGGATTTTCTGACGCCATACGAAATTCTGTTGATGGGATTGCGCCTGCATGGAACGAAAGTCTCCGACGAGCGGGCGCATTGCCTGGAATGGCTGGAACGTTTTGACCTGGCGGCGGTGGCTGATAACCCCCTGCGCGGCTTCTCGAAAGGCATGATGCAGCGGACAGCACTGGCCCATGCGCTGGCGATCAAGCCACGTTTGCTGATTCTCGACGAACCTCTGTCGGGGCTTGATCCGGTTGGCCGTAAGGATGTCGTGGATATTCTCGATGCCTACCGGCGCGATGGAGGTACCCTGTTTTTTTCTTCGCACGTTTTCCACGATGTCGAGCGAATTGCTGATCGCTTCGGGCTGATACACCGGGGGGAACTGCTGACCATTCGCTCGCCGCAGGAGATCGTGGCTGACCAGGCGGACCGCTATATCGTTCGTTACCGTGGTGCGCAGGAGATTGCAGGTGGTGTCGAGGTGCGCAGCGGGCTTTACGCGATCGATACTGGCGTTGATGAACTTGCAGATGTCGTGGGCCGGGTCCAGGGCGCTGGTGGCATCATTCAGGATGTGCTGCCCGCTGTTTCCCTCGAAACGGTTTTCTTCAAAGCAATTGGGCAGTGATCGGGTTCTTTTTTCGCCGCAGCCCTGGGTGCTGAATACATACAGAAAGCACAATGTGACGATCAATACCGAAGCACCGGGGTATGCAAGAGAGCGGCGGCATCACGCTGCCGGGGAGTTCGTGCGGTATTTCGTCGTCAGTCTTGTCGCACTTGGCGTTGACATGCTGTTCCTCCTGTTTCTTGCTCAGTGGATGCATTACACGTTGGCAGCGTCACTGAGTTTCATGATCGGAGCGGGCGTGCATTACTTGCTCTCTGTCGCCTTCGTTTTTCGCAAGCGAAGGCTGCTGTCGCGGCGCTATGCAGAAGCGGCAATATTTGTGGGTACCGGTATTGCTGCGCTACTAGTCAATGTAGCTGTGATTGCGATTTGCATAGAGTTGCTTGGTACGTCCTTGCCACTGGCAAAACTCGGTGCCGCCGGGTTTTCCTTCCTGTTCGGGTACGTTGTCCGGAAAATGGCGCTTTTCTGATTTTGCTGGCCTGAGTGAGCCAGCATCCTGAATTTTTGAGAGGGTTGAGTTTGTGACTACCAAGAAGCGCGTGATCATCGTGGGAGCAGGTCCAGCAGGCCTCACGGCAGCTATGGAGCTGCTGCGCAGTGGTCAGGCCACCCCCGTTGTTCTGGAAGGCTCGGATGAGATTGGCGGCATTTCACGTACTGTCAATTTCAAGGGTTACCGCATGGATATCGGCGGCCATCGTTTCTTCTCGAAATCAGACTGGGTGATGAACTGGTGGCGTGAGATTTTGCCCATCCATTCCGGCTGCGACGACGGCGGAGTGGTGCCCATTTCTTACCAGAACAAGCAGCATCAAGTCTCCGCCAAAAAAGGCGAAGGGGCGAATGATAATGTGATGTTGGTGCGTGGGCGCCTTTCGCGCATCTACTTCCTGCGGAAGTACTTTGACTACCTGATCAAGCTCAATGCGAATACGTTGATGAATTTGGGCTTCGTCCGCCTCGTCAGGATCGGATTCAGCTATGTGTATGCGATGGCGTTTCCGCGAAAGGTTGAAAAATCGCTGGAAGATTTCCTGGTCAACCGCTTTGGTGGCGAACTCTACCGGACCTTTTTCAAGGACTACACCGAGAAGGTGTGGGGGGTTGAATGCAGCAGGATCAGTGCGGAGTGGGGCGCTCAGCGGATCAAGGGCTTGTCGATCCTTTCGGCCTTGCGGCACGCTTTTTCCAAGCGCTTCCTGGCGGACTCCGGAGGACGGGCGGAAAGCGACCCAGACGAGCCTGATCGAAAAATTCCTTTGTCCGAAACTGGGTCCGGGGGCAAATCAGGCAGAGGTTGCTCGCCGGAGTTGTCGAAGGGGGGGCGAGATTCATGAAACACTCGGTCCGTGCCATCGTCAGAACCGGGACAACCATTGCTTCGGTGCGCGCAGTTGATGCTGCAGGGCAGGAAAAGGATTTTCTTGGCGATGCGTTCATTTCAACGATGCCGGTCAAGGACCTGATCAATGGCATTGAGCCGCCGGCGCCGGAAAAAGTTCGTCAGGTGGCAACCGCATTGCCCTATCGGGATTTCATTACCGTCGGTCTGTTACTGAAAAAATGACGCAGAACGCCCAGTCTTTGAGCGCCGATCAGAGCAATATGCCGCCGGATAACTGGATATACATTCAGGAGCGTGACGTCAGGATAGGTCGTCTTCAGGTCTTCAACAACTGGAGCCCTCACCTCGTTTCTGATCCCTCAAAGGTGTGGCTTGGCTTGGAATATTTTTGTCAGGAAGGCGATGATCTCTGGACCAAGCCGGACGATGAAATGATCCGCTTTGCGGCGGCCGAACTGGCAAAAATCGGAATGATAGATGAGTCGGATGTGTTGGACGGTACGGTGATCCGTGTTCCCAAGACCTATCCTGCGTACTTTGGTTCTTATTCTGATTTCTGGAAGATTCGGGAGTTTGTGGATGGCATTGGCAATCTCTTTCTTGTAGGTCGTAACGGTATGCATCGTTACAACAATCAAGATCACTCGATGCTGACCGCGAAGTTGGCAGCCGAGGCCATCGTTGCCGGCAACAAGGACAAGTCAGCCATCTGGGATGTGAATGTCGATGACGAGTATCACGAGGAAAAGAAGTAATTGATTGCCAGCGGCCAGTGGCTGGCAGCCAAAGCCGGTGAGGCGGGAAATACTTCTGGAACCTCCAACAGCGGATATCCAAGCTGGTGCTCTCGATCCGGCTTTTTTGTGTTTCTGGCTGGGTTGGGGTTTTGGTTGTTGAGTCACCCGTATTGGGGCATCTGGCACGACGCCCGGGTGTATACCTTGATGGCAGTCCGCTGGATTGATCCTGAGCCGTTTCTGCGTGACCCGTGGTTCATGTTCGGTTCGCAGGATTCCTTCTCCCTGTTTTCCCCCCTCTACGGCAGCGCAATCAAATTTTTCGGCGTCAATGCTGCGGCTAAATGGGGCAGTTTCCTGGCAGGGCTGAGTTTTGTCTTGGCGAGCTGGTTTCTTTCGCGGGCGCTGCCGCTTGGACGGCGACGTGACTTGGTCTTTCTGATACTGGTTTCTGTTCAGTTGGTTTATTGCATCAATGATTACAGCCTGACTGATGCTTTTCGTGTGTCTGAATCTTTTATTACCAGCCGCCAGTTTGCTGTTTCTCTGGGAATGCTGGGCGTTGCAGCAGCGATGGTGGATCGTCCCGTTTTTGCCGCCTTTTGGCTGACGCTATCATTGGCGCTGCACCCGTTGATGGGGCTGTGGGCCGTCGAACCACGGTTTTTGTCGTTGCACGCATCTACTTTCGCACGGCTGTTGCGCTGGTGGTGCTTGGTTCAGCCGTAGTCCTGGGTTTGAGACTTCATGGCGCTGGAATTTTTCAACCTGTTGATGGTGAATGGGCGAGTTGGTCCGGGAGACGTCCCGTATCGTTTTTGTTGCTACAGACAGTCAGCATCGAATCGATTTTGCGTTGATTTGCTATTCGGTGCTGCTGCTGGGGGCTTGCTGGGGGCAAGAGTATCTTCGTCGGTGGTACAAAATTGTACTGTTGGTGTCGGTAGCGGCCTACGCGGTGAATTGGTTTTGTAGCTCTTTTTTCCCGGCTGCAATCGTGATGCAGGCACAGTTGTGGCGAGCCAACTGGTTTGCGCTGGTATTGGCCGTTGTCGCTGCCGCAGACCTTTCCATGCGCGTGATGTCGGCTAACAGCCTGTTTCGATATCTCGCGATGGCCGCCGGAAGCATTCTCGTACTGTTTCCGATGGGGGGGGCTCTACTCGCTTTCCTTGCGGCATGCTGCCCCAACAAGATTCTCGTTTCGTTGAGGGAAAGATTTTCGAAGCCAACAGCGTCCGTGCGTCTGACGCTTCGGATTGTCAGCGTACTGATTGTTGCGATCCTGGGCTTGGCCGCACTGAGTGAAATTCAAGCGATGGGCGCCATGCTGTGGCGAGTTGGGGAAGCCGTCGACGGTCATGTGGATTTTTTTCGGGGCTTGGTCTTTTTGGGGGGCTTTGGTTTTTTTGCCTTAGCGTTCTGGTTTTTGGCCGGGCGGCCCAATTGTTTGCCTCTAGCCGGAGTGGTTTCTTTGGTTATTCTGGCGCTTGGGTTGTGGCAGTGGGGACAGTCGCCCCCATTAGTGCGCCAGGCCGATGAAAAGAACTTGCGCCTACTTGCACCTGGTGCGCCGCGCATGTTTGCCGATCATTTGCGGGTTGGTGATGTTGTCTATTGGCAAGGGAAAGCCGAGCGAGTCTGGTTTGAGTTGCGAACAGCCAGCTATGCGAGCGGCACTCAGGCTATCGGGATAGTGTTTTCCGAGAAAATGGCGCTTACTATTGCGGAGCGTCTGGGGCGTGTGGCGCTGGCTGCTACTCTGGCGCCCGTATCGTCACAAGTGGTCAGGCGTCGCGAGGATGCGGTCTTGTTACGGAATAGCGAAGGTGTTCTTCCCTTCGTCAAAGGGAATGATCTGCACGGCTACGGTATCTTTGTGAAGATCCGGAACTTGATTTCGTCATTCACGATGTGTTTTTCCCCGCTTATGTCAAAGCTTCCATAACTGAAACGGAAGGCCAGCGGCCGATCACCTGGAATCTTTACGACTGTGGGTTCGTTCGTCAGTACCCCACTGCTGAATAGCGATGCCGTGGCTTGAGAGAATGCTCCGTCCGTTGTTTTCCTTGCATCCTCTTGAGCGAGTTGCTCTCTTCTCGCTTGGCTTTGCCGTACTGATAGTTCTCGTATTTCCTGTTCCATTCTATTTTCCGAATGGCCACTCCACCGTCTTTGTGCTGGAGCATTATGTTGTTGGACTAACTCTGGCCTTGCTTGTCGCGACGCTGTTTTCGGCAAAACGTCGAGATGGCATGTCTCTTGTGGCACTGGCGAGAAATGTGGCAGCTTTTTCGCTGGTAGTTTATTGCCATTTCAATTTCAAGTTATGGGCTCAACTGGTAAATCCACATCGGTTTGACGACTGGTATCAGTGGTCAGACCTGCTGCTTTGGCCTTTGGTCGATGGCGTCTCGTTAATCAACCTTGGATTCGTGCCACTAAAACAATGGCTGCCAAATGCATACCACGATATTTTTGTGTTCATGTTTTTACGTCGTTTGCGGTGCATGCGATTACGCGCTCCAGACGCCGCTGCCTGAGTGAGTTGGTCACAGCGGTAGCTCTGGTGCTTTCACTCCGGAGGGGCTGCCTACATGCTTGCCCCAGCATGGGGCCGTTTATCTATTCCCCTGACGAAGATGCTTTTTCATTCCACATTCAGCAGGGGATGAGCGCTTTCAGAGTCGATTCATGCCTTCGCGGGGCAAGTTTATGATGGCGCAGAATTTATTTCGCCCCTTGCCGCAATGCCATCACTGCATCGCACACGCGTGGCTGCTGTGGGGTTATGCGGCACGATATGTCCGGTGGTTGGGCTATGCCTACCTTCCGCTTGTTATTTTTATTTCCACGGAGGCGGTCGTGTCGCGTTGGCACTACGTGATCGACTTGGCTGCCGGGCTCTGCATTGCCTATCTATGCGTTGTTATCTCAAGAAAGATGCATAGGCGGGCTGGGGACCCTTATGTCTAGCTGGACTGCTCCGCATAAAAAGTGCATTCCAAGCCCGTGCCATTATGACGAAGAAGATGGCTCTGGTTCAGCACCCGTGGTCTTCCGAAAGCTACGCTCAGAGGTCGTAATCCCTAAGCTTATCCACATCCGCAATATGTATCTTCCGTCCCTCAACAGCAATCAGCCCCTTGTCCGATAGCTCATGCAGAATCCGCGAGAAGTGTTCTTGCGTCAGATTCAGCCGTGAGGCAATCACCCCCTTGTTGGTCGGCAGGGTAACGGTTACGGCCTTTTCCGCTTCGTCGGAGTCGAGCTGTTCGCGCAGCAGGTAGCCGATGATGCGCTGGCGGCCGGAGTGCAGTGAGTAGGATTCGACGTCGGTGATCAGGTGGTGCAGGCGCATGGCCATACGATCATCTTGCGGCCAAGCTTGGGGGCTGCATATCTCCGGATCAGGCGGCCAGCCGCCGGTTTGCCGTCGAGTCGCCGCGGCCAGCAAGCAGACCTTCAACGGAAATATCCTCGTCCAGTGCGTCCCAGTGAATACCGACGCCGCCGCCGCTGATGATGAACTCTTCTCGCTGCGCGGGAGTTGCATTAAGCAGACGTGGAAAATAAGCGAGCGGCACGCCCAGTTGTCGACCATCGGCAAGTTCCAGCCACATCATGGAATCGTCGAAGCGCAACGTTTTAGCCAAAGTGCTCATTCCAACTCCTTTCAATTTCGGGTGCATGGAGGCTTACTTGGCCTATTATCAACCGCATTTCGGCCGGCGAGAAGCCGAAACTGTCGGCGATGCTTGGCGTTGGGTGTAACCAGATCTTTGCCAGGCACTCGCCCCGCTGTGCATGAATATGCAGCGGCTCACGAGGGTTCCCCTCGTTCGAATAGAACAAGAACCGAATTCCGTTATGCCTGAATACTACGGGCATTATTGCAACATCCTTGTGTTCACAAATCGTAATCCCGCAACTTCTCAACATCCGCAATATGAATCTTCCGCCCCTCAACCGAAATCAGCCCCTTGTCCGAAAGCTCATGCAAAATCCGCGAGAAATGTTCTTGCGTCAGATTGAGCCGTGAAGCGATCACCCCCTTGCTAGTTGGTAGGGTGACAGTCACCGACTTCTCGGCATCGTCAGAATCCAGTTGCTCCCGCAACAGATAGCCAATGATGCGCTGGCGGCCGGAGTGCAGCGAATAGGATTCGACGTCAGTGATCAGGTGGTGCAGGCGCATGGCCATGCCGGCGATCATCTTGCGGCCGAGCTTGGGGTCGTTCTCCAGCTCTTCCATGATCACTGCTTTCGAGATATGCAGCAGCAGTGAATCGGATAGCGCCTGGGCGTAAACCAGGTAGGGTTTGTCCATGAACATCACGGCTTCGCCGAAGGTTTGCCCCTGGCTCAGGATCTCGACGACTTTCTCGCCACCGGCGGGTGAGGTGAAGGCCAGTTTGACCTGGCCATAGACGATCAGATGAAAGCCGGAAGAGAGGTCTCCCTTGTGGAACAGGATGTCGTTGCGTGCGGCATGCACTTCGCGGGTTCCCCGGGCGATCCGGGCGATTTCCTCGGGCATCAGTCCATTGAAAAGCGGCACATGCGCAAGCAGTGCTTCGATATTGATGCTTTGATGGTTTCCGTGCATGGGTTCAGTTCAGAAATGCTTGGGAAGCCCGGCTTGCTTCAGCACGGCATTCGCAGTGTGGCGGGACTTGATTTTTGATCCACAGGAAAGTTGACTCCTGTATTTGGCGAATGCCAGATGTCGTGATCCCCTTTGCCTGAGCGAACAAAATGGCAGCCAGCTTCAAGCAGAAGACGTTTGAGCTCCGGCGCGAAGTTGCCGCCCATTGGTCAGTGCGCGAGGCGTTGGGCAACAGCAAATTTACGGGCCAGAAGCTCGAATGGCACCTCTTGCCCATTCGGAACTCCGTTTGCTTCCAGCAGTTCCGGAATCATGATTGCCAGCTTCTCCGACAGGTGCTCAATCGTTTCAGCCTCTGTTGCCAATCCGGGAACATCGTCGGACGTGGCTACCCAGACTTCAGCTTCCGCATCCCACTCGGCGCGTATGAAAAACACCTTTTCCATGAATTTGCTCCAATGCTCAGATGCATGTGACGGCTGATTGTAATTCACTTTGGCGCTTATAATTCACGCTTTTGTTTCAAGGCGTTCTCAGTGAAATCGTTCGTACCTCTTGTTTCTGCCGGCGCCTACTTCGCTGGCGCGTGCCTGGCTCTGGTTGGGCGTCATGGCACTTATCGGCTCCGGCCTGCTGGCATTGCTGCTCGTGTTCTCGCGCACGCCGGGTATCCAGGATGTTTTTCCGCTGAAGGGGTTTTTTCGGTCGGCGTTGATCGTGCACGTCGATCTTTCCGTTGCGGTCTGGTTCATGGCCTTCGCCGCAGTGATCTGGAGCGCGCTCGGAGGCCCGGCACTGGCCTGGATGGGTTGGGCCGGGTTCGCATTGGCATCGCTCGGTACGCTGGTGATGACCGTGTCGCCTTTCTTCCCGGGGGCGACGCCGGTGCTCAACAATTACATTCCGGTTCTCAAGCACGACGTTTTCTTTGCGTCGTTGTGGTTGTGTGGCGTGGGGTTCATGCTCGCGGTCTTGCGGGCGCTGATTACCACCTGGCCGCGGCGAATTTTCGGCGAAGGCTTGCGTTTCGGTGCCTTTATCGGCGCACTTGCAGCCTTCATGTCGCTGGCGGCTTTTTTCTGGTCTTGGGCGATGGTGCCGCGGGTCGAGGAGGATATCTACTTCGAGGTTCTGTTCTGGGGTGGCGGCCACACCCTGCAATTCCAGCACGCGCTGCTGATGGTCGTGGCGTGGTTCTGGATTGGCGCACACCTCGGCCAGCCATCCAAGGCCTCGCCACGCGCGCAAGTGGTGTTGTTCCTCGTGGCCGCCTTTCCGCTGCTGGCCGTGCCGCTCATCTACCTGACCGTGCCCCCCGGCTCGTTGCCGCACATGGAGTTGTTTGCAAAATTGATGAAGTGGGGGCACCCCTACATGGGGCCGCTGATCATCATTGGCCTCCTCTCGCTGTGGGGCGTGCGCAAGGCGCAGGCGCACCCGGCCAAATCCGCATTTGTCGCTTCCTTTGTCCTCTTCGGACTTGGCGGTGTCCTCGGTTACCTGATCCAGGGGGCGAACGTTGTGATTCCCGCCCACTATCACGGTTCCACGGTCGGCGTGACGCTGGCCTTCATGGGCCTGGCCTATGTGCTGCTGCCGACGCTCGGCTTCGGCAAACCTGAGGGCAAGATGGCCATCTGGCAGCCCTACGTTTACGGCGCCGGGCAGCTCATCCACGTGCTCGGGCTGGCCTGGTCCGGCGGCTATGGCGTGCAGCGCAAGGTGGCCGGTGCCGAGCAGGCGCTGGTGACCCTGCCGCAGAAGATCGGCATGGGGATGATGGGGCTGGGCGGGTTGATCGCCGTTATTGGCGGCATCATGTTCATTCTGGTTTGTCTCAAGGCCATGTCACGGCGGAGGTCGGCATGAAACAGCAACACGCACTCTGGCTGCTCGGGGCTACCAGCGTCCTGACACTGGTGACGGTGGGCTACCTTGGTTATCGCCTTTACGGCATGAGCCAGATGCCGTCGCCGGAGCAGTTGGCCGAACAGGCGCGCGTATCGCGGCAAGTCACGCCGGACGCGGCCCAGGTCGGTATCGACGCGCTGCTGGCTATGACCCTGCCTGACCTTGAAGGTCGCCCGCAGCCGCTGGCGCAATGGCCGGGCAAGATCCTGGTGATCAATTACTGGGCTACCTGGTGCCCACCGTGCATTGAGGAGATGCCCATTTTCTCGCGCTTGCACGACCGCTATGCGGGGGCTGGCGTTCAATTCGTCGGCATCGGCATGGATGAGCCGGAGAAGATGCAGGCCTTCGTCAAGAAATCGCCGGTTTCGTACCCGCTCCTGGTTGGGGGCACCAGCCCCGGGGGCAATCCTGCGCTCAAGCTCAAGGGGATGCCCTATACCGTTGTCGTCGGGCGTGACGGCAAAGTGGTCTTCTCACGCTATGGCGGCCTCGACGAGGCAAGCCTGGAGCCGGTATTGCGCCAGCTGACGGCAGCGAAGTAAGCCAGAAACCGCGCTTTTCCAGAATGGAAAAAGGCCGCCCGGCGCAAGCCGTGGCGGCCTTTTTTGTAGCCCGCAACCGTGGGGTTGCGGGCCGCCGTTGCTTACTTCTTCAGGGGCTGGAAGGCCACTGACCGTGCTGACAGCGTGAAGGCGTCGGAGAAGCACTGGCCATCCTCGGCACCATGCGCCTTGAGGAAGGGGAAGATGGCTTCGACCATGCGCACCGAGCCGCAGGCATAGATCTCGTGCCCCTTCAACTCGGGGAAGTCAGTCAGAATGGCCTCATGCACCAGGCCGGTACGTCCGGTCCAGTTGTCTTCAGGCGCGGCTTCCGAGAGCACCGGGATGAAGTGGAAGTTGGCGTGCTCCTTGGCCCACTGCTGCGGCAGATCCGGCATATACAGATCCTTCAGTTGCTTGACGCCCCAGTAGAGGTGGATTTCGCGCTTCAGCCCACGCCTGAACGCATCCTCGACCATACTCTTGACCGGTGCGAAGCCGGTGGCGCCAGCGACAAAGACGATCGGGCGATCCGATTCGCGCAGGGAAAAATCACCAATCGGGCCTTCGAAACGGACTTCGTCACCGACCTTCATCGCTTCGAACACATGCGTCGTGAAGCGGCCGTTTGGCATCAGGCGAATCTGCAGTTCGATCAGCCCCGTCTGGTGCGGCGGGTTGGCGAAGGAGAAGGCGCGGCGCTGGCCGTCTTCGAGGATGATGTTGATGTACTGACCAGCCTTGAAGCCGATATTCTGGGTGCTTGGCAGCTTCAGGCTGACACGCATGACATCGTACGAAAGCTTGGTCAGATCGACGACGCGGGCGGTGTATTCCTTGATGTTGGTACGTATTGCATTGGCATCGTACTCAATGTCGGAATCTTCCAGTGCCGTGGCGCAGCAGGCGAGTACCTTGCCTGCTGCGAGTTCCTCGGCAGACAGCGCGCTCGGCTGATACAGGCCCGGGTCGACCTTGCCCGACAGCACGGTACATTTGCAGACACCGCAACCACCGTTACGACACTCGTAGGGCAGCGAGACGCCCTGGCGCAAGCCGGCATCGAGGAGGGTTTCGTCGAAGCGTTGGGTGACCGCACGATTGGCCGGGTGGAAGGTGACCGCAGCTTCCGCCTTGGAGGTTCCGCGGCGCTTTGGCGGCAGCCAGGGCACCAGCACGAAGAGGACGCCGGCGCCAATGACCAGATACCACAGCTGCATTGGATCCATCACGTAGACCAGTGCCAGTACACCCAGCTCGTACCAGTCGAAACCGATGTTGGTCGGCACCACGGAGAAGTCGGCCTCGCCGCCTTGGCTGAGGATTGGCTTCACCAGTGCAAGCGCGATGAACATCAGCGTCACGGCGTAGCGGATCGGTATCGGCGGATTGATGTGTGCCTGCGGTACCCGCTGCACGTGCACCCACATGATGGCGACAACGATCAGCGGCGCGCCGAGGTGGACGAAAGCGAGCAGGGTGAATAAGCGGCTATTGACGCTGCCTTCGTAGAGGAAGTTGCGGATCACCGTACCGTTGAACATCGGCAGCACGTCGAACCACTCGGCGACTGCAACGACGACGAACTGGGCAAGCTTGTCCCAGACGAGCATGAAGCCGTTGATGCCGGCAACGTAGACCAGTACGAGCAGTACAACGCCGGTGATCCACGAGAAAGCACGGAAACCCCGGTAGCGATCGTAGGCGAAGTGACGGATCAGATGCAGGAACATCGTCAGGATCATGCCGTCGGTCGCGTAGCGATGGATGCTGCGCATGATGCCGCCGGCCCACCACTGGTTGTGGGTGATCGCTTCGACCGATTCGAAGGCGTCATGGACGCCGGTGTCGGCAAAAATGTAGAGGTAAAAACCGGTGATGACCAACAGCCAGAATTGCCAGAAGCTGATGGTGCCCAGGTGGTAGAAAGGGTTCAGCTTGTCGCCGAAGGCGAGATTGAACACGTTTTCGACGCGCATGAAACACCAGCGCAGAAGTTGTTGCAGTAACTTGACCATTTTCTTGTCCGCTCGAATGTGAGTGAGGTACGAATGCTTCGAACTCTTTGTCGGGAGGGCGCCTACTTGAGGAACAGGCCGCCCTTGTCCGGGTTGAAGTCGATCACCAGCACCTGCGCCGGCTTCAGCGTGATTTTCTCTTCCTTGACGAAGCGCCAGCCTTCAAGCGCGGTGTTGTCCTGCATGCGTACCGCCAGCTTGTATTCGCCGGCCTTCACTTCAAAGCGCTTGTACATGGTCGAAATGCCGTCCTTGTAAAGCCCGGTAGGGTGCAGCACTTGTTTCAGGATGTTCTTGTCATCAAGGTCAACCTCGACCTTGATGTCTGATCGCTCACGCGGGCAATCCATTGGCGCGCGCATGTTGCGCGCCATCTTGTCCAGTTCTTCCTGTGTGCGTTTGCGGCACTCGCGGTCGCCAAGGTGGCTGAACGATACTTTGATGAGGGCGACATCATCCGGGATCTGCCGGTAAACCGGGTCGGTGGCGAAGTAGCCGATGAAAGCGGCAAAGGCGCCATAAAGGACGGCCTGGCCGACGATGGCGGCGGCGGGTTTAAGCATGGTGGGCAGTTCTCCGAAGGTAAGGTTGAAGTTTTTTGGTTGAATCGGCCTCGGCTTCGATCCGGGCCCTAAATTCTATCAAGATGTGATGTAGCTGGCGGCTGTCGTTGGCCGAAACGAAAGCAATCTGTAGCCGCTCCACGGGGACTTTTTCGCGCAGTTGCGGCTCTCGCTGGCGCGTCAGGCGCTCTCTTGTCCAGCGCTCGCCCAGTCGGTATTCGCAGCCACCTTCGCGGCAGTTGGCGACCAGTACGCCATCGGCCCCCGTCCGCAGCGCGTATTCTACAAAAGAAGGTGGCAGCATGCCGGTGCAGATCAGTCGCATTACAGCCGTGTCAGCCGCGGCGATGCTTGCAAGTGACGCCCCGTGGTCGCAGCCGAAAACGACGATGCGCGTTTTTCCGGTCAGTGCAGCAAGCTTCAACTCCAGATCCGCACGCAGCGCATTTACCGGCAATTGTGGCATGTCGATGCCAGTGATGAGTTGCTCCCGGCTGCGGAATGGTGTCGACGACGGGCACGAACCTGCGCAGATTCCGCAACTGGCACATAGGTCGGCATCGACTTGGGCGACCTGATAACTCCGCCGTGTCGGGTGTGGGGCCATGATAACCGCACCGTAGGGACAGTCGATCTGGCAGCGTGCGCACCCATTGCAATTTGCCGGGTCGACGATGGCAACGGCGGCGGACTTTCTCCTCGACAGGAACGGTAACGCGAAGAGAAGTGCCGTTAGCGCAAAAAGGAGCGCCCAGATCACTGCGGGCGAACTCAGGTCCGTCAGCGGGTGAATGAAGAGGATGAACCAGTCAAGCCGGGTTTCCGCCGGCGTCGTTGCCAGGTTGGCCGGTGCATCGCTAAGCGCGGGCTTCAACAACGAAAGTACCAGCAGCGCCAGTGCCGTGCCGCGCATCAGCTTGCCGGATGGCAGATGATCGACATGGGCAATGCGGTGAACATGTGCCCAGAGCCCCGCCATCATGAGAATGGGGAGCCCGATGTGAATGAAGACCAAGAGCGTGAACAGGCGGTCATTCACGGTGTCCGGTGCGAGGAAGTTGCGCGCGGAAGGCTCGCTGAAAATCGGCAGCCAGTCGAGAAGTTCGGTAGTCGCCACCGCCGAGAACTGGGCCAATTGGTCCCAGACGATCCAGTAGCCCCCTATGCCGCTGGCGAAGGCCAGCCAGATCAGGGGAATACCGGTTATCCAGGAGTAAAAACGGAAGCCGGTATAGCGACCATAAGCCCATTCGCGCACCAGATGCAGCACCATGACCAGAATGAAGGCGTCCGACGCATAGCGGTGCAGGCTGCGCAGAATTCCGCCGAGATACCACTGCTCCTCGGAAAGGTAGCCAATCGACGAATAAACCTGAGCGACACCGGTATCAAGCACGGCATAGAGATAAAGCCCGGTGCCGACGATGATCCAGAGCAGATAGAGGCCGAGTGCACCCAGATGGCGCAGCGGGTTATCGACACCACCAAAAAACCGGTCGAACGCCTCCTCGCAGCGCAGCAACGGCATCTGGAAAAAGCGACGAATCGACGGATGGGCGGTTTCGGTGTTCAAGCGCGCTGGCCACGTTATGAAACAGGTGGATCATTAGCACTTGATTATATTTGGCTGTGGATCATGGCAACTTGACCCGCATCAATTCCGGCTGGAATAGGCCGATAGCCCTGTTATTGCAAGGGTTTAGTTGCCGGGAGGGGGTTCGCGCCGGCGGTTTTTCCACATGTTGTACGACAGATAAATCAGGAAGATGAGGAAGGTGGCAAACCCCGCCATCATGAAGTAGAGCGAATAGTCGGTGCGGTAGCGCCCGGTTTTCGGGTCATACACCGAACACAGGATGCGAATCCGTTCCATCAGCTCCTTGACCGTGCTGGTTTGCGGCGGAATGGCCGAACCGGTAATCAGCAATTTCAGCGGCTCGGCGATATCCTTGGCGGTGAATTTTTCGCCATAGACCTGACGTACGATCCGGCCCTCCGCATCGACCATCGTCACTTGGTTCAGGTGGTCAAATCCGGCTGGCGTGGCAACAAAACTGAAGCCGAAATGCTGGGTTATTGCAGGCACCAGCGCCGTTGCCGGGCTGAGGAATTCCCAGTTCGGCAGGTCCAGCCCGTAGCGGCCCGAAAAATCTTTCATGGCTTGAGGCGAATCAAAGGGTTGGTTGAAGCCGATGGTAACGATATTGAAGCGGTCGGCCCCCATCACACTTACCGTTTCTGCCACCGCTTTCTGCAGATTGCGCGTTGTTGTCGGGCACACCTGGAAACAGGCGGTGTAGACAAAATTGACCAGCAGCGGCTTGCCGCGATACTGGCGCAGCTCGATGGGCTTGCCGTCGCGGTTGAGCATGACAAAGTCGCCAAGGTCGTTTCCGACGGCCGCCTGCGAACGTTCGAAGGCTGAATTTTCATCCAGGCTTGTCAGCGTCAGCGCTGTACTCAGGCTGGTCGTCGGGCGTGCCGTGAGTTTCGGTTTTTCTGCGGTTTCATCGGCAAGTGCGGATGCGCCGCTCAAGGCGAGTAGATGTGCAGCGATAACGAGCAGGAGCGTTGCCAGTCTAGGCGGCATTCCTGCGAAGGCAATGGGGGACTGCATGGTCGGGTTGATACGACGCTCTTTGCTCAGGGTTTTCAGAGTTGGGCGTCGATTATCGCACCGAGCAGCACCAGCGTGAGCTGGATGAGCGATGCATGGAAGCACGAGAGGGCTGTCTTGCGGTTCGGAGCGCGGGTCAGCAGCCAGGCTTTCTGGATGAACAGAGCGCCGCCGCTCGCCGCTGCCGCAAGATAGATCACTCCCAGCCCGAAGAAGGCGGGCAGTAGTGAGGCGGCAACCAGAGCCAGTGTGCTGTAGAAAATCACCTGGGCAGCGCGCTCGTTGCCAACGACAACGGGCAGCATCGGAACGCCGGCTGCTTCGTAGTCGTCCCTGCAAGCGATGGCGAGTGCCCAGAAATGCGGTGGCGTCCACAAGAACAGAACGAAGGCCAGTGCCAGCGGTACGGCACCAAGTTGTGGATCAGCTGCCGTCGCGCCTGCAAGGACAGCCCAGCTGCCAGCCAGACCACCAAAAACGATGTTCAGCCAGGTGCGACGCTTGAGCCAGACGGTATAAACGATCGCGTAAAAGAAGGCACCAAGAAAAACATAGAGTGCCGACCAGGCATTCAGGGCCATCCAGGCTGCTCCGACTGAGGCGATCGTCAGGGCGGCAATAACCACCAGCCAGAACGGGCCGTGCTTGATCTGACCGGTGACGAAGGGGCGGTTTTTCGTGCGCGCCATCTTCGGGTCGAGGTCTTTCTCGTAATACTGGTTGAAGCGCCTGCGGCGGCGGACGAAATGAGTACGGACAGCGTCAGCACGACAAACTGCAGCGGTGTCAGGCTTGGTCCGGCACCAACGGCCAGACCCGCCAGCGCGGTAAAGGTAATGACAACCCCGATGCGCAGCTTGAAGAGTCCGAGAATGGCCCGGACGTAGGAACCGGAGGCGCTATGGTTGGGCGTCGTCGATTGCATGGGAATTTTCGGGAAATATCGCTTGGAAAAAACAAAAAAATTAGGTTCGGATCTTGCCTTGGAACCTGCTTGAATCGGGCCTGGAAAAGCTTGTGGTGGCGCCCAAGTCCGATTCAGGCAGGCCCCGGGCCAGGTGGTTTGCCACCTGACTCGGGGAATGCGGTGCTTAGCTAAGCAGCCAGACTTCTGACAGGTACTTCCAGTTGACGTAGTAGTACAGGACGAAGGCGACCAGCAGGGCCAAGGCCAGGATGACCGTGCCCGGGACGGCGACGTGGTCACTGCCGTGGTGCGAGGCAGCGGCAGCTGGCGTTGCGGCTGGAATCGGGGTCGGCTTGTCGGAGACAGCGCCACCGTCAAGCTTCTCACCGAACAGCAGGGAGCCAACGACGAGGACGATCCACAGTGCGCCGCCGATGATGGTGATGACACCGAAGAAACCGGTCATGCCCATCATCAGGTAAGCAGCACCCGGCCACTCATACTGGAACGGTGCGCCCGAGAAGGCCATATCCCAGTGGCGACGCGAGACGCCCAGCGTACCGGCACCCATCATCACCAGGCCGGTGATCGACATGGCGATACCGAACAGGTACGGCTGGATCTGGCACAGCTTCGGCCAAATCATCTTGCGGCGGAACAGCGTCGGCACCAGCAGGTAGGTCACCGCCATGAAGGCCAGCGTCGTACCCGTCACGACCGTGGTGTGGAAGTGGCCCGGAACGTAGAAGGTGTTGTGCATCAGCATGTTGATCTGCTCGGTACCGAGAACGACACCGGAGATGCCGCCGAGGAAGCCGAAGCTGACCAGCGAGATGAACATGCCTGCAAACGCCGGGTTGCCCCACGGTGCCTTGCGCAGCCACTCGAACAGGCCGTTGTTGAAGCCCTTGCGACGCATGGCCGCTTCAACAGCACCCGGAACGGTGAAGCCGTGGATCATCGAGGCCATGACGGCGAAGTACATGAAGTACGACGTGTTCAGCACTTTCCACTCGGCGCTCATGCCCGGGTCGGACAGGAGGTGGTGAGCGGAAGCGAGCTGCAGGAACAGGATGTAGAGCAGGAACGCGCCACGGGAAACCTTCTCCGACAACGGCTTGGCACCGATCACGATGGCCGGGATCAGGTACCAGATCGACACGTGTGCAGCAACGTTGATCTGCTGCGACGAGTGACCGAGTGCCCACCAGACCATGCGATACAACTGCGCGTCAATTTCCTTGATCAGGCCGACGGACCAGAGGAAGGTCGGGATCAGGATGCCGGCACCGGAGAGGATGGTGAATACGGCGATGATCGCTGCCGTCAGAGCACCGAAGGTGACCATCGGGATCGAGCCAGTGTAGGTCTTGTCCTTCTTGGCGACGACCAGCGTGCCGAAGAAGATTGCGCAACCGATCAGCGAGCCCACTGCAACCAGGATCAGGCCCAGGTAGAAGTGCGGCGCGGCCTGCATCGGAACGTAGGACGTGAACATCACGCTCGACTCGCCCTGGAAGATGGCGACGTTGGTCATGAGACCGCCGATAACCATTAGCCAGAAGCCGCCCCAACCGAGCTTGGGCGCCCAGATCCGGCAGCGGAGCAGCACAGAAGAAGCAAAGTACAGCACGGCCATTTCGAAGTGCAGAATCCACATCAGCAGCATGTCGATGCCGTGAGCGGTCAGGATGGTGTAGAACTGGTCAGCCGGCAGCAGCTTGAAGGCCGGCCAGCGGGTCATGATGACGCCGAGGGCGCCGATGCCGCCGACGAGCAGCCAGAGCACGGCGACGACAGCGTTCCATTTCATCAGTTTCTCGGCATGCGCCTCGAACTGTAGCCCGGACGCCGGGCAGGTGCGGTAAGTGGTTGCCACTATTATTTCCCCTTATTTCACGTAGATCCGGCCGAGCATCGTGTGGTGCCCGATGCCGCAGAATTCATTGCAGACGATGGCGAAGGTGCCGGTCGAGGTCGGCGTCATCTTGACGACGTGCTCGTAACCCGGGATCACCTGGATGTTGATGTTCACCGGCTGCAGCGAGAAACCGTGGTTGTAGTCCATCGACGACAGGTGGATCTTGTATTCCTTGCCCTCTTGCAGCTCAAGGATCGGGTACCAGTTCCACAGGCGGGCGATCAGGTAACCATCACCACCGGGCGGCACCTTGACGACCGGGATCTCCAGGTCGGTTTCGGTACGAATGGTATTTTCGGCAATGAACTTCTCAGCCTTGGCAGCGAACATTTCCGGCGTGGTCTTGTAGGCCTCGTTGGAAAGGTTCTGCTTACCATAGATGTGCCAGTAGATCATCATCACGAACATGATCATGCCCCAGACGAAAGCGATGCCGATCCAAGTCCACTCGGTCTTGTCGATCGACTCTTTCCACCAGAGCCGGTTCGACGGCGGCAGAATTGAACTCATGTAGTTCTCCCTCTAATTGATTGAAATTACTTGGCGAGCGGGGTGTTCATGATGTCGATGATGCCCCAGAGGATGTACAGCACCCCTGGTGACACGACACCGATGACCAGCAGCAGGAAGTGGTTGTCGAGCAGCTTCTGCATGAACGGGATGTCGTTGTCGTTTTCATTGTCGGCCATTTTGTTACCCTCCATCATTGTTGGCGCTTACAGCACGCATTAATTTGCAAAAAACAAAACCTTTTCGGCACTTGGGCACAGTGCCGGGAAGGATACCTGTAGACGGCTCTGCGGCGAATTGACGCATATCAAGAAAATGCGGCGAATTGTCGCACCACGGCAGCAAGGCGCGGATTGTCGCATGGAACGGGACGCCCAAAAAGCCTATAATCTGCAGCCTGAAAATTTGCCATTTTTACTGCTTCCGGAACCCCGAATGAACCATTCTGCCCGCCGACAAATTGCCATCTGGCTTTTCATTTGCAGTGCCATGGTTTTTGCCATTCTCGTCGTTGGGGGCGTCACGCGCTTGACACATTCCGGGCTGTCCATCGTTGAATGGCAGCCGATCGTTGGGGTCGTGCCGCCGCTGAACGAGAAAGAGTGGAACGAAACCTTCGACAAATACAAAAAAACACCGGAATATCAACAGGTTAATCACAACATGACCGTAGATGAGTTCAAGGGCATCTTCTACTGGGAATACTGGCACCGGGTGCTTGGTCGTTTGATTGGTGTCGCTTTCTTCCTGCCTTTTCTATACTTCTGGGCAAGAAAGAAGATTGAACCGGGCTTGACGCCGAAGTTGCTCGGCATCTTCGCTCTCGGTGGTCTGCAGGGGGCCATGGGCTGGTACATGGTCAAGAGCGGACTGGTTGACGATCCTCGTGTCAGTCAGTACCGCCTGACGGCACACCTGTCGCTGGCATTCCTGATTTTCATCTCGATGATGTGGGTTGCCCTTGGGCTGGTCGCCGCGCGCGCCCGCGAAACCACGGATGGGACCCTGAAGCAGCTGCAGCGTACCGGCTTCTGGCTGGCCTTGCTGGCGTTCTATATGGTGATGACCGGCGGGCTTGTTGCCGGCATCCGTGCCGGCAAGGCCTACAACACGTTCCCGCTGATGAACGGGAATTTCATCCCGCCTGAAATTTTCATGATCGATCCCTGGTATCTCAATTTTTTCAACAACATGGCTACGGTCCAGTTTGACCACCGTCTCGGCGCCTGGCTGCTCGCCTTCATCGTTCCCTGGTTCTGGGCAAAATTGCGTTCTGGACCGGTTTCCGCCCGCGCTCGCTGGGTGTCCACGCTGCTGCTGCTGGTGCTCGCCGTGCAGATAGCACTCGGCATTGCCACCTTGCTGCTGGCCGTGCCGGTTGCGCTCGGTGCTGCCCACCAGGGCGGAGCGATGGTCGTTTTCGCTGTGTTGCTCTGGCTCAATCACGAACTTCGCGTCGCTCCTGCCTCGACCGGCACGGCGCGATGAGCCCGGATACGCGTCGCCTGCGCACTGTTCGGGGTTGGCGCTGATCATCGGCGCCTTGTCACTGGTTGTTGTCGCTGTGAGTGCCTACTTGCGGCTCGATGCAGCCGGCTTGGGGTGTGTCGATTGGCCGGCTTGTTATGGCCGTATTCTCAGCCAGGATCTTCAGCCCCTGCACTACGGTTTTCCCCGCCTGCTGCACCGTTTTGCCGCGTCTGCCGCGCTTGTCCTCACCTGTGTTCTCGTTTGGCGCTGCTTGCGTCCGCAGCCGCTGCTGCCTGCCGCCCGGCATGCCGTGCTCCTGCTGCTGCTGATGCTGGCACTTTCGGCCCTCGGCTTCTTCAGCGCGGATCCCCGGCG
The DNA here is from genome assembly GCA_016710885.1 of Candidatus Proximibacter danicus. Classification (GTDB taxonomy): domain Bacteria; phylum Pseudomonadota; class Gammaproteobacteria; order Burkholderiales; family Rhodocyclaceae; genus Proximibacter; species Proximibacter danicus. Next base: position 288,308 of record JADJUC010000002.1, on the reverse strand, counting down.
TGCGCTGGTCGGTTTCCTCAACATTATCGGAGGGCTGGGCTTGGTGACGTTTTCCTGGCGAGTGGCAATGGCGGCCGCTTCTTCTGCGGCGTATCGCGGCGGCCACGAGGGCGTTGCTAAGGTTGTATTGCTGCGCGTGGGCGTTTTTGCCCTGACCATTACCGTTGTCCTCGGTGCATGGATTGGCGCCACCTACTCGGCATCCGCCTGCCTGACGCTTCCCCTCTGCGAGGCAAATGCGAGCCTCTCCGCCGACGCGTTGCGCGTAATGGATCCTTTAGTGAAACTGACTGCGGCTGGTGTGCCGGGGGAGGCAGGCGGAGCCTTGCTCCATCTTCTGCACCGTGGCTTTGCGCTGACGGTGTTGCTGACGCTGGGCTGGGCGGCAGCGGCTAACCTGAAGCAGTCCGCGACGCGTCCGTCGGCTGTTGCTGTCCTTGGTTTTCTGGTCGCCGTAGCAGGTCTTGGGGGCGCTGCCGTGATGAGCGGTCTGAGCCTGTTGCTGGTTGTCGGCCACGGGGTTGTCGCGGCACTGCTGCTGGCAGCAGTGGCCGCGTTGCTACGGCATCAGCGGAAATGAGGAAAAAACAAAGCAGGAGCGGATGTTGTAAACCGCCCCTGCTGATTTTTCGGTCAGTTCTAATGCTTGTGGCTGTGCGCGGCAGGTGTTGAAGCTGCCGTCAGGTCCCGTACTTCGGCTTTCACCTCGACGGTTTCAACCTTCTTGTCCTTGCCCTCGACTTGCAACGACAGTGGCACGCTATCGCCAGTCTTCAGTTGCTGTTTAAGGTCCATCAGCATCACGTGATAACCGCCGGGCGCCAGGCTCAGCGGTTTGTCCGCAGAAACTTCCAGACGGGGAATGGCGCGCATTTTCATGACGCCGCCGTCCATCTTCATCTCGTGGATTTCTGTCACGCCCGCGACCGGGCTGGAGGCGCCAACCAGCGTAATACCGGTTTTACTCGTCACTTCCATGAAGACGCCAGTGGCTTTCTGCCCAGCAACCGTGCCACGGACCCACGGCGTCTTGATTTCGATATCGGCAGCAAATGCGGTGGTGGTCGACATCAGCGGCAGTGCTGCCAGCAGGGTGGTCATCAGGGAAGATTTTATCGGTTTCAAGCCATGCTCCTTGGGCGCAGGTGCGCAGTCAGTGGATGAGTTCGCCATCGGGCGGCAGATTATAAGCGGCTGCGTGTTTCAGCGCGTGCGGCAAAATGCCGCACGAGGGCAGTGCGACGCTCGGGATTCAGGGCTTCTGGTACCAGTTGCCCTTTTCATCTTCCATCCACCAGCCGGACTTGAACTGGTCCTTCCAGCGCTTGACCAACAACTCGCGGACGACCGGAACAGCTTCTTTCCCGCCATATGATTCGGCGACGGCGTAGATCAGCGAGTTGCGGTCCGGGTTTTCCTGGTCGATCAGTTTCTCGGCAATCTTGAGCAAGGTCGGATTAAGACGGCTGGTGTCGCGCAGCTTGACCATGCCGTCAGAACCAAGACCCATGACGCCAGGCTCATAGAATTTGACCAACCGGGAGTAGCGCTGGGCCATCTGGTGTTTGACCGCGATGACCGGCGGTGTGCCGATGTCCAGGTTGATCTGGTCGGCGGTCGGCACGGCGGTTGCCGGCATCGATAGGGCAAGGCTGGCGAGTAGAAGGGCGGAAATCAGGTGTTTCATCAAAAGGCTCCAGTGGCTATTTGCCGGCAAGCAGCAATTTCAGGTCGGCGGCGACATTCGCTGCGTCGTCGCCATGACGCAGCAGGAGGCGCAGGCGTCCCTGCGGGTCGAAAGCGTAGCTTCCCGTTGAGTGGTCGATGGTGTAAGAGCTTGGCGTTTTTCCGGGCTGGCGGGTGTAAAACACCTTGAAATCCTTGGCCAGTGCCGCCGTGCTTGCCTCATCGCCACGCAGGCCGACGAAGGTCGGGTGAAATTGAGGGGCGTACTGTGCCAGCAGTTCTTGCGTGTCGCGCTCCGGATCGAGCGTGACAAACAGCACCTGCACGCGGCTGGCATCCGGGCCGAGTTGTGTCAGCACTTCGCGCATCGAGATCAGTGTCGTCGGGCAAACATCCGGGCATTGGGTGTAGCCGAAGAACAGAACGACAGCCTTGCCCTTGTAGTCTGCCAGGCGGCGGGCTTGCCCCTGATGGTCGGTCAGGCTGAAGTCCTTGCCCCAGTCAACACCTGAGATGTCGGTGGATTTGAAGGCCACCGGCTGCTCGCAGCCGGCCAGCAACAAGCCAAGGGATAATATGCAGGCAAGAACAGTTTTCATGGTTGCTCAGGGCAGGCGAGATAAGGGAGCCGGGCCGGCGATTTGGCTCGGTGAAGGGGGTCATTATACTCAAGGCTGCATCATGGACCTTGATCCAGGTTGCCCTCGGCCTGTTTCCCGGAGCGGGCGGCGCTGCATCTCAGTCGCTATACTGCGAGGCTTCGAGTCTCTTCATTGAATAGAAAACATGGCCAACCCCTCCGACACCACCAGCATGGCGCTCTTCTGCGACTTCGAAAACGTTGCCCTCGGCGTGCGCGATGCCAAATACGAAAAATTCGACATCAAGCCGGTGCTTGAGCGGCTGCTGGCCAAGGGCAGCATCGTCGTCAAGAAAGCCTATTGCGACTGGGATCGCTACAAGGCGTTCAAGGCCACCATGCACGAGGCCAACTTCGAATTGATCGAGATCCCGCACGTGCGCCAGTCCGGCAAGAACTCGGCCGATATCCGCATGGTCGTCGATGCGCTCGACCTCTGTTATACCAAGTCGCACGTCGACACCTTCGTCATCATCAGCGGCGACTCCGACTTTTCGCCGCTGGTTTCCAAGCTGCGCGAGAACGCCAAGCAGGTGATCGGCGTTGGCGTCAAGCAATCCACCTCGGACCTGTTGATCGCCAACTGCGACGAATTCATCTTCTACGACGACCTGGTGCGCGAGCGTGCCGCCCAGCGCGCCTCGTCGCGCAAGGACAGCAAGGAAGCACCGCAACGCCGTTCGCCCGAAGAGGAAAAGGCGCGCCGCGAGGAAATGGAAGCGCGCAAGGCGAAGGCTATCGAACTCGTTGCCGCCACCTTCGAGGACCTCATCGCTGTGCGCGGCGATGCCGAGCGCATCTGGGCCTCGGTGCTGAAGGAGGCGATGAAGCGCCGAAACCCGGGCTTCAACGAGTCCTATTACGGCTACAAGGCCTTTGGCACGCTGCTCGAAGATGCTGCGGCACGCGGCCTGCTCGGTTTTGGCCGCGATGAAAAATCGGGGGCTTATGTGACACGGGCTTCCGGCCGCCCTGCACAGGCTAGCCCGGTTGTTGCCGAGGCCCTGACATCCGTGGTTGATCCGGTCGAAAGCGCCGCGCAATCTGCGGAAACCAAGCCCGTCGCCCGCCGGCGTGGCCGTGGCGGGCGCAAGAACGAGGCCGAAAAAGCTGAAAAGGCCGAGTCCCCGGCGCCCATCGTTGTCGAGGTTCCGGCTGCGGGAGCGGTTGTCACCGACGCACCGGTGGAGAAGAAAAAAGCCGCGACCAAGGCCAAGGCGCCAGCTCGGCCACGGCGGGCCCCGCGCAAGAAAGCCGAGAGCGAATAATCGGATATCAGAAAGCAAAAAGCCGCGACTTGGTCGCGGCTTTTTTCATGGTGCCGGGGCAATCAGGCGCGTCCCGAGGGCACTTGAGCCATAGCGCCCCTTCGCTTCGCGGTGCGTATCGCTCAGGCGGCGGCTTGCACCGGAATCTTGTGGCCCTTGCGCACGATGCGGTTCTGCGAGTCGACGTAGATCAGCGACGGTTCGTACTTGCTCAGCTCCGCCTCGGTGTAGCTGGCGAAGGTGGCGATGATCAGGATGTCGCCCGGGGCGGCACGGCGGGCAGCCGAGCCGTTTACCGAGATGACGCCGCTGCCACGCTCTGCACGGATGGCATAGGTGGTGAAGCGTTCGCCATTGTTCACGTTCCAGATGTCGATCTGCTCGTATTCGCGGATGTTGGCGGCTTCCAGCAGATCTTCGTCGATGGCGCAGGAGCCCTCGTAATGAAGATCGGCGTGAGTCGTCGTCACGCGGTGCAGCTTGGACTTCAGCATCGTTCTCTGCATGGCTTCACCCGTGCACTAGAGTTGGGGAACGGCATTGTAGCGGCTAATAGGGCGCTGTCAATGGCTCGATTGTCAATGTTGCAATGCTCAAACTTCAATGTTATCAATGAGTCGCGTGTTGCCTAACCGGCTTGCGGCAAGCACCACCAGTGCTTGCTTTCCGCCCGATGGCGGTTTCAGGTCAGACTGTTGCCGCACTGCAACATAATCGGTCTTCCAGCCGGCCTGGCCGAGTTCGGCTGTGGCTGCCCGCTCCAGTTCTGCATAAGCGGTGTTGCCGGCGCGCAGTGAATCACGAATCTGGACGAGCAGCCGGTGCAGGCGCGGGGCTTCGGTGCGTTCTGTCGCCGAGAGATAGCCGTTGCGTGACGAGAGGGCAAGACCGTCATCGGCACGCACCGTTTCACCGCCAATGATCTGGATCGGCAGCGCCAACTGACGTGCCATGTTGCGGATGACCATCAACTGCTGATAATCCTTCTTGCCGAACAGCGCGACCTGCGGCTGGACGATGTTGAACAGCTTGAGCACGACGGTGGCAACGCCACGGAAGTGACCGGGGCGGAACTCGCCATCGAGGATATTCTGGATGTCCGGCGGCTCGACCGTGTATTCCTGCGGTTCCGGGTAAAGGTCAGCTTCGGTCGGGGCGAACAGCACGTCAACACCGGCTGCGGCGAGTTTGTCGCAGTCGGCCTGGAAAGTGCGCGGATATTTGTCGAAATCTTCATTCGGGCCGAACTGCAGGCGGTTAACGAAGATGCTGGCGACGACCGTATCGCCATGTGCGCGGGCTTGCGTCATCAGACTGATGTGCCCGTCGTGCAGGTTGCCCATGGTTGGGACGAAGACGATGCGACTGCGGGTTTTCAGCGCGGCGCGCAGGTCGAGGATGGAGGAATGAATTTGCATAAAACCATTAACCACAGAGGCACAGAGACACAGAGGTTACCCGAGAAAAGCTGTTCTCTGTGCCTCTTGCCTCTGTGATGAAACGTGTTCAGTAGCAGTGCTCCGGTGCCGGAAAGCTGCCGTCCTTCACCGCTGCCACATAGGCGGCGATGGCGGCACCCACCGAGGGCTGGCCGGTCATGAAGTTCCTGACGAAGCGCGCTTTGCGGCCAGGGGCGATGTCGAGCATGTCGTGCAGCACCAGTACCTGACCAGAGCATTCCTTCGAGGCACCGATGCCGATGGTCGGGATGGCCAGCAGCGCCGACACCTCGGCCGCAAGCGCCGCAGGAATGGCTTCGAGCACGATCAGGGTTGCGCCAGCGCTCTGCTGTGCCAAGGCGTCAGCTTTCAGCTTGGCTGCGCCGGCATCGTCCTTGCCCTGCACGCGGTAGCCGCCAAGCTGATGTACCGACTGCGGCGTCAGACCGACGTGGGCGCAGACCGGGATGCCGCGGCTGGTCAGGAAATGCGTGGTCTCCGCCATTTCGGCGCCGCCTTCGATCTTGACCATTTGCGCGCCCGCCGCCATCAGCGCGACGGCGTTGCGGAAGGCCTGCTGCGGTGATTCCTGGAAGCTGCCAAAGGGCATGTCGGCGATGACCAGCGGCCGTTGCGAACCACGGGTGACGGCAGCGGTATGGTAGGCAATGTCGGCCACAGTCACCGGCAGCGTCGAATCATGGCCCTGCAATACCATGCCCAGCGAATCGCCGATGAGCAGGGCGTCTACGCCGGCAGCATCACAGAGGGCAGCAAAGCTCGCGTCGTAGCAGGTCAGTACGGCGATCTTTTCGCTCGCGGCCCGCTTCTTGGCGAGGTCAACGTGCGTCATGCGGCGGGTGGTGCTTTGGGCGGACATAGGTATCACTCTCCCCGGTTGAAATAGCCGCGCTGCCCGCGCATCGCTTCGATGCGTTCGAGCAGCAGGCGGAAGTCATCGTCGCGGTCGGCAAAATTGAGGTTCTCGGAATTGACGACCATCACCGGCGCTGCATTGTAATTGTAGAAAAATCGACTATAGCGCTCTGCCAGCCGGGTCAGGTAGTCATCGCTGATGCGCCGCTCCATGTCGATGCCGCGCTTTCGCACGCGGGCGATCAGGGTTTCGGGTCGGGCTTGCAGGTAGATGACCAGATCGGGCGTTGGGGCCTGTGGCGAAATGCGCTCGTAGATTTCACGGTAAAGCTCGTACTCGTCGTCGGAAAGCGTCAATTGCGCAAACAGCGGGTCTTTCTCCAGAAGATAGTCGCAGACGACGGTGCGCCCGAAAAAATCTGGCTGGGCCAGGTCGCGCAACTGATCCATGCGCTGGAACAGAAAGAAGAGTTGCGTTGGCAGCGCATGGCGAGACTGATCCTGGTAGAAGCGGGCAAGAAAGGGGTTCAGCTCCGGTTGCTCAAGCACCGGCTGGGCGTCAAGGTGCGACGCCAGCCGGCGGGCGAGCGAAGTCTTGCCGACGCCAATCGGCCCTTCGACCACAACGTGGCGTGCCGACTCAAGAACCTTGCGCTGCGCCATCTTGCAGCTTAATGCGTCGCGCAGAGAATTTCGGGAGAGGTGTCGCCACTGATCGCCATGCGCTCAAGGCAGTCAAGCACTCCCTGGCTAGCCTGTTCCATGCGGGCGATCGCGTCGACGCTGCTGGCAAAGTTGCCGGATTGGAAAGCGCTCAGTGCGTCGCGGCCGTGGCGGTGCACCTGGGCATGCGGCTCTTCCATGTTGCGGTAGCCGTCCAGCTGGGAAAAGCAGGCCTTGCCTTCGCCTTCGTAGTACCACTTGCCGAGGCGGCATCCAGAATGGTCGGAGAGTTCCTCAGGGCGCTTCTCTGCGAGCCCCATGATGACTTGATAGACATCGAACTTGAAGATCAGGTGATCCATCTTGGCCAGTTCGACAAAGCTGCGCAGCGCCGAAGTAGCAATCGCCATTTCCATCTGTTTGGTCAGCGCCGTGATGCCCTCCATGCTGGCAGAAGTTTGGGCGCCTTGCTGGCTGAAAGCCTCCGATTGCTCGGCAAGATGGCCGATGCTGGTGTTGGCGGCCGAGGTTTCCCGCTGGATGGTGTTGACCAGTTCCGAAATGTCTTTCGTTGCGTGGGTTGTCCGTTCGGCCAGCTTGCGCACTTCGTCGGCAACCACGGCAAACCCGCGCCCGGCTTCGCCGGCACGCGCTGCTTCAATGGCCGCATTCAGCGCCAGCAGGTTGGTCTGATCGGCGATTTCCTTGATCAGGTTGACGATGCCGCCAATTTTTTCGGCGCTGGTTTCAAGGCCGACTACCCGGTCCATGGCCATGCGGGAATCGCCTGCCAACTGAGTCAGCTCGCGGCTGATTCCCTGAACGGCGGCATTGCCTTCGGCGGCCAGCCCACCGGCACGAACTGTCTCCTGTTTTTCATCGCGCAGACGGTTGGAAAGGATGGCCAGCGTTTCCTGCGATTGGCCAAGCGAATCGCGATAGTTGCGAAACTGCTCGAACAGCCGTCGCTCGGCATCCTGCCGATGCTTCAACGCATTTTCCCGGGCTTCCGCCTCGGATGTCCGGGCTTCGGCGGCCCCGATACGCGATTGCAAGCCCTGGTTTTCCTGTTCCAGCGACTTGACGCGTGCTTCCAGCGTGCGAATGAGATTGCCTTTGCCAAACATTGAGAGACCCCTGTAGTTGTCTTCAGCTGCGAAAGATGAAATAGACGGCGCCTAGGATACACAGGCCCGCCCACAGATAGTCAAGCTTCAGCGGTTGATGCATGTAAAACACGACGAAAGGGATGAAAACGGTCAGGCTGATCACTTCCTGCAGGATCTTCAACTGGGGCAGCGACAGCTCGCTATGGCCAATGCGGTTGGCCGGTACCTGCAACAGATATTCGAACAGGGCAATGCCCCAGGAAGCCAGTGCTGCGATCCACCAGGGGCGATCATTGAGATTCTTGAGGTGGGCGTACCAGGCGAAGGTCATGAAGACGTTCGAGGCGGCCAGTAGCAGCGCCGTTTGCCAGAGGACGGGCAACTTCATCATGGCAGACGCTCGATGTTCTGGTTGGCGACTGCCGGCAGCCAGGCGGCAAGGCGGCCACGGCCGGGGATAGCACAGTCCGGCGCGATTTCCGTTAGCGGTACGACGACGAAGGCGCGCAAGTGCAGGCGTGGGTGCGGCAGGTGCAGATGGGCGGTGTCGATGATCGCGCTGTCGTAGAGCAGCAGGTCGAGGTCGAGGGTGCGCGGCCCGTTCTTCTCCTTGCGCACCCGGCCGAAGCTGCGCTCGATGGCGAACAGTGCTTCGAGCAGGTCGTCCGGACTCAGGGACGTGTCGAGTGCGGCGACGGCGTTGATGAAGTCGGGCTGTCCGGCCAGCCCGACGGGGGCCGTGCGATAGAGCGAGGAGGCGGCGACAAGCGTCACCTGCGGCAGTCGGGCGAGCTCAGCCAGGGCCGCGCGCACCTGAACTTGCGGGTCGTCGAGATTGGCGCCCAGCGCCACGAAGGCGCGAGGCATTATTCGGTTGGCGGAGGAGTGTCGCCGGCTGGCTTGCGGCGGCGACGGCGCTTTTTCTTGTCAGCGGTTTCCGGCAGCAGCATCGCGGCGCGGCCTTCGCCATCGGCGTCGATGAAATCGGTCCACCACGCCGCCAATTCCTTCGGTACTTCGCCCGAATCGGCACGCAGCAGCAGGAAATCGTAGCCGGCGCGGAAGCGCTGCTGCTCCAGCAAGGCGTAGGGGCGCTTGCCAGCACGCGCTTCGAAACGCGGCTGCAGGGCCCAGATGTCCTTGATGTCGCCAGCAATACGGCGGGTGATGGCCAGCTTTTCCGCCTGCGAGTCGAGCACTTCATCCATGGCGGTAAACAAGGCCGGGATCGAGCGTTCTCCGCCGGCCCTGATGCGCTCCCACTGTGCCAGTACTTCGTGCCAGAGCAGGGTGGCAAAGAGAAATCCCGGCGAAATCGGCTTTCCGGCACGCACGCGCTGGTCGGTGCTGTCGAGCGCCAGCATGACGAAGCGTTCGCCCATCGGCTGTTCGAGGATGACGTCGAGCAGCGGCAGCAGGCCGTGGTGCAGGCCCGCCTCGCGCAATTGCGTGATGCATTTGACGGCATGCCCCGAGGTGAGCAGCTTGAGCATCTCGTCGAAAAGTCGCGCGGGCGGCACGTTTTCGAGCAGAACGGCCATCTCGCGGATCGGCTTCGCCGCCGCCGGGTCGATCGTCAGCCCGAGCTTGGCGGCAAGGCGCACGGCGCGCAGCATGCGCACCGGGTCTTCGCGGTAGCGGGCGCGCGGCTCGCCGATCATGCGCAGGGTTTTCTGCTTGATGTCGGCGACGCCGTGGTGGTAGTCGATGATGGTTTCGCTGGCCGGATCGTAGTACAGCGCATTGACGGTGAAGTCGCGGCGCGCGGCATCTTCGGCTTGCGAGCCAAATTCATTGTCGTGCAGCACACGGCCGTGCGCATCCTTCTTGGTGTCGTGGCTCAGGGCACCACGGAAGGTAGTCACTTCCAGCGTTTCCGAACCGATCATCACATGCACGATCTGGAAGCGCCGGCCGATGATGCGGGCGCGCCGGAACGCTGAACGTACCTGCTCCGGCGTTGCGTTGGTCGCGATATCGAAATCCTTCGGCTCCTCGCCGATCAGCAGGTCGCGTACGGCGCCACCGACCACGTACGCCTTGAAGCCTTTCTCCTGCAGCGTTTCGCAGGTTCGCCGGGCAGCGCTGGAAAGGTGCTCGCGACGGACCTTGTGAGCCGTATGCGGAATGATCGCCGGTTCCGAGGAGAGCGGCTTCTTGCGCCCGAGTACGCGGGTGATGAACTTTCCCTAAAACCTTTTCCCCGTTCCCCTTTTTTTTCCTTTCCCTCCTGAATCATTGTGCTGGGAGTCTTTTCTTGTGCGACACAGCTAAAGCGCAATTATTACACGGCATCAGGCCGCATCCGGTGTTTCGCCGCGCAGCGAACGTACTGGCCAGCCGGCCTGCTCGGCATGGGTGCGCAGCGTGTCATCGGGGTCAATGGCGACCGGATGGCTGACTTTCAGCAACAGCGGCAGGTCGTTGTGTGAATCGCTGTAGAACGTCGAGCGGCCAAAACTTTGCCAGCACAGGCCGAGCGACTCCAGCCAGCCTTCGACGCGCTCGATCTTGCCCTCCCGAAAGGACGGGGTGCCGCGTGGCTTGCCGCTGAAGCACCCGCTGACGAAATCATCCAGTGCCGGAACCGTGGCGATCAGATGCGGAATGCCGAACTCACGCGCGATCGGGCCGGTGACGAAGCTGTTGGTGGCAGTGACCACGGCGCACAGGTCGCCGGCTGCCAGGTGTTCCCGTACCAGGGCCTTCGCCGCCGGCGTCATGATCGGGCGGATGCGGGTCGCCATGAACGCCCGGTGCCAGTCGTCCAGTTCCGCCCGGGGGTGGCGGGCGAGCGGTTTCAGCTGGAAATCGAGAAATTCGTGGATATCCAGCGTGCCGGCCTTGTACTGGTCGTAGAAGCGGGCATTTTTTGCTTCATGCAGTTCGCGGTCGAGGACGCCACGGCTGATCAGGTATTGCGCCCACTCGAAATCCGAGTCCCCGGCCAGCAGCGTGTTGTCGAGGTCAAACAATGCCAGGTTCGGCGCAGCGTTCATGTTTGTCATGGTCGGTCTTCCTGCGAAGCCTGCAGCACCTCGCGCAGCAGCGGCAAGGTCAGCGGGCGTTTGTGTTCGAGGGAATAGCGGTCGAGCGCGGCGAGGAAGGCGGCAAGCGAGCGCATGTCGCGCGGCGCACGCGCCAGCACGTAGTCGAGCGCTTCCGGTGACAGGCGCATGCCGCGCTGTTCCGCCTGCGCTGTCAGGGTGGCAATCTTTTCTGCATCCGACAGCGGGCGCAGGCGGAAGATCAGCCCCGACCCGAGACGGGTGCGCAAATCCTCGCGCAGCATCGCCGAAAGTTGCAGCGGTGGCGCTTCTGCCGAGGCGAGCAGGCGACCACCCGTGGCCCGCAGGCGGTTGAAATGGTTGAACAGCGCAATCTGGCCATCGCCATCCAGGGCCTCGACATTATCGATAGCGATGAAGGTTGCGTCTGCAGGTAGCGTATCGAGTGCCGGGGTGACGGCGGCATCCACGTAGGCGGCACCGCATGCGCGCAGCAAATGGGTCTTTCCCGCACCGGCCTCACCCCACAGGAACAGGCAAGGTTCCCGGTTTTCTGCCGACAGCCAGGCCGCCAGTGCCGTCAACGCGTCGGCATTGCCACCGGCGGCAAAGTTCTCCAGCGTCGGCGGCGAGTCGGGAATCAGGTTGAGAAGTAGTTGGCGGTTGGTTTGGCGCATGGAGAAAGCAGTGTCAGGGCACGGTCGGAGGCACGCGCCGGGACGGTTTCGGGTAAAATTCGCGTTTTTACATCTCAAGGCGGTGCATTTTAGCACTTGGCCGAGGTGTATCCCCCTGAACGGATCAAGCAATGACGCAGCAATCTCTCTCCTATCGTGATGCCGGGGTCGATATCGACGCCGGTGATGCCTTGGTCGAACGGATCAAGCCCTTTGCCAAGAAAACCATGCGCGAAGGCGTGCTCGGCGGCATCGGGGGTTTCGGCGCCCTCTTTGAGGTGCCGAAAAAATACCGCGAACCGGTGCTGGTGTCCGGAACCGACGGCGTCGGTACGAAACTCAAGCTGGCCTTTGAACTCAATCGTCACGACACCGTTGGTATCGACCTGGTGGCGATGAGTGTTAACGACATTCTCGTACAGGGTGCCGAGCCGCTGTTTTTTCTCGACTACTTCGCTTGCGGCAAGCTCGACGTGGATACCGCCGCTTCTGTCGTGCAGGGCATCGCCAAGGGCTGCGAGCTTTCTGGTTGCGCGCTGATTGGCGGTGAAACGGCTGAAATGCCCGGCATGTACCCGGACGGTGAATACGACCTGGCCGGCTTTGCCGTTGGCGTCGTCGAAAAATCGAAAATCATCGACGGCTCGACCATCCTGCCAGGCGACGTGGTCATCGGCATCGCCTCCTCAGGCGCCCATTCGAACGGTTATTCGCTGGTGCGCAAGATCATTGCGCGCTCAAACCCGGACCTCGATGCCCCGTTCGACGAAGTCGGCGGCAAGACGCGCTCGCTGGCCGATGCCATCATGGCGCCGACCCACCTCTACGTGAAACCAGTACTGGCACTGATGCAGGCGCTGCCGGTCAAGGGCATGGCCCACATCACTGGCGGAGGCCTTACCGAAAACGTGCCGCGCGTGTTGCCTCCGGGCGCCAAGGCCGTGCTCAAGAAATCTTCATGGCAGCGCCCGGCGCTGTTCGACTGGCTGCAGCGTGAGGGCGGTGTTGCCGAGGAAGAAATGCACCGCGTCTTCAACTGCGGCATCGGCATGGTGCTGATCGTCTCGCAGGAACACCGCCGCCATGCGCTTGACCTGTTGATGGCCGCTGGCGAGAAGGCCATGGAAATCGGTACGATCGAATGGCGTGACGGTGACGAGGCGCAAACCATCGTTCTCTGATGCCGATGGGCGTCGATCCAATTGAACAACAACGCGAGGCCGGTCCTCGCGTTGTCGCTTCTGGCGCCGAAGTTGCAGCGTCCGCAGCGGATGACAATCCTTGCGTCTCGTGTGGCGCCTGCTGCGCGACCTATCGCGTTTCCTTCTACTGGGCCGAGGCCGAAGTGCTTGGGCTGCCCGCGTCTCTCTTCGAACAACTGACCCCGTTCTACGCCTGCATGGCCGGAACCAACCAGCCGCGGTCGCGCTGCCATGCACTGGTCGGCGAGATAGGAGGGGTGGTAGCTTGTTCGGTTTACGCGCAGCGCCCGGCTGCGTGCCACGAAGTTCTTGCCGGTGACGATAAATGCGTTGCGGCGCGGCAGCGCCATGGCCTGCCGCTCTTGCCACCACGCTTCGCGCTCGCCGAGCGGCCTCTTTGATCTCTCCGCGATCAAGCGCCGCGTGAGTAGAAGTAGGCGACCCGCCCACGCGGATTGAGATAGTCCAGAACTTCCTTGGGCACCATTACCGAGGCCAGGCAATTCTTGATGTTGATGTCGGCTGTTTCGAGCAGGTCGAGTACCGGGGCTTGCCCTTTTGGTACCGAGGGTTCATAGACCAGTACCGAGGGGCACATCAGGGCATCGGTGTTGACACCGATGACGATGCCGTAGCGGCCGTCCGAGAGTTGCACGATGGAACCTGGCGGGTAGATGCCGATCGACTTGGCAAAGGCGTGCAGCACCCGTTTGTCAAAACGGGCTCCTTCCTGCTGGAACAGACGGGACAGCGTTTCGGCCGGGGTCATCCCGAGCGGGCTGGACGGCGGGTTAACGAGATAGTCGTAGCGGTCAACAACGGCCAGGATGCGGCCGAGCAGCGGAATTTCCTCGCCGGCAATTTTCTTCGGGTAACCCGTTCCGTTGAAGGCTTCGTGGTGCGTCAGGATGGCTGCCAGCGCCGGCTTCGTGACGACGCTGCAACTCCTTGCCATTTCGACGCTGTAAAGCACGTGCGACTGATACGCTTCCTGCTCGATACGGTTGCCACTGCCAGCCGACATGCGCACTGAATCCTGCAGGCGACTGATGCCGCAGTCATGGAAGAGTGCCGCCGTTGCGAGATCCTGCAATTCCGCTTCCGACAGCTCCATGCGCTTGCCGGTGAGCAGGCTCAGGGTCATCACCTGGAGGGAGTGGAAACGCAGCGACATCTCTCCCTGTCGGCTCGACAGCAGATGCAGGGTCGCATCGTCCGACATCACGGTGTGGACTGCGTTGCTGACGAACTCCCGGGTGCGCTCGGCGACCGCAGCGCCCGGCGCCAGAAGGTTCTTCATCACGAACTGGGTTTCCTGCAGCGCCGATGCGTGCGCCTGCTCGGCATTTTCCTGGCGGCGGCGCATTTCGCTGCCGCGTTGCAGCGCCTGCTGCAGGCTTGCAGCAGCATTGCCTTCATTCCGGGCTGGGGCTGGAGTGGCGGCCAGGGGTGTGGTGTGGATCAGGGGCGCTGCGGCCGCTCCCTCCCCCGGTGAATCCGTACGCGGCAGGTCGATGTCGGGTGGGGCTGGGAAGGGAAGGGTGCTTTTTTCAAGGTCCACGCGCACGGTTTTGATGCCGGCGGCGCGTAGTTCATCGACGACGCGCGGGGACTCGATCAGGAATTTCGAGCGGATGAAATTGTGGGCCAGCCAGCCGCCCTCAAGTTCAATGAAATGACCCGGTCGCAAATCGTCGATTTGCGCCTTGACCAAGTGTTTTTTGCTTCCAAAACTGAACATTTGACCTGCTATCCATCGGCAAATGAAGCGGTAGATCAAGTGTAGCGCACCCCGAACCTGATCCGCACCGCCGCCGGCGCTACATTTCGACACATGGCGAAATGCAGGGCCTTGGCATCGAGCGCGTATAATTTCCAATCATTTGCTGACTGCTTGGTCAGTAACTAAATTTTCGCTTGGATGTCCTATGTCGCTACCACTTTCGCCACTATCAAAATCAAAGCGTTTCAGGGTGATTGCCCTTGTTGCTGCGGGACTGATTGCGCTTGCCGTCTATGCTTATTTTGCCAATCGCACGCCGTCGGTGGCATCGATGCCAGCCGGCGCCGCTGCGCCCGGCGGCAAGCCCGGCGCAGGCGGCCCGCCAGCGGGTGGTTTCCCGATGGCGGTCGAACTGGTGACCGTCGCGCCCACCTCGCTGTCCATCGATGTTTCCGCCGTTGGTTCGCTGCGTTCCAATGAGTCGGTGACGCTGCGGCCAGAAACCGCCGGGCGGATTTCCAGCATCGGCTTCAAGGATGGCATGGCGGTGGCCAAGGGCGCCGTACTGGTCGCTCTTGATGACGCGATGCAGGCCGCCGAGCTGGCACAGGCACGGGCCAATCTGGAGTTGGCGCGCTCGACCCAGAAACGCAATGAAGACCTGCATCAACGAAAATTCATCAGCGGCCAGGCGCTCGACAGTTCTGCCGCCACCTTGCGCGTGCAGGAGGCCGCCGTCGCCCTGGCCCAGGCAAAACTGGCGAAGACCCGCATCCGGGCGCCGTTTGCCGGTGTTGTCGGTATCCGCAACATCGGGATTGGCGACTATGTAAAAGACGGGCAGGAACTGATCAACCTGGAAGACATGCAGACGCTGAAGGTCGATTTCCGCCTGCCCGAGGCGATGCTGGCGCGCCTGAGCATTGGTCAGGCGATAGAAGTCACTGCCGACGCGCAGCCTGACGAAGGTTTTACGGCAACGCTGGACGCCATCAACCCACTGGTCGATGCCAACGGCCGCTCGATCTCCTGTCTGGCCCGTCTGGATAACGCAGCCGGAAAATTGCGCCCGGGCATGTTCGTGCGTGCCCGGCTGATTCTTGACGCCCGCGACAACGCCTTGATGATCCCCGAGCAGGCACTGGTCGCCGACCCGGTTCAGGCGTTCGTATTTACGGTCATCGAAGGCAAGGCCAAAAAAGTGCCGGTCAAGACCGGCCTGCGTCGCAATGCCCAGCTCGAAATCGTCGAAGGCCTGAAGGCCGGCGACGTGGTGGTCACCGCCGGGCAATTGAAGCTGCGCGATGGCGCGCCGGTTCGTAACGTTGACGCTGCACCACCGGCGATTGCACCCGCCGGTGCGGCGCCTACTGCACCGGCGCCGGCGAGTCCGGAGGCGAAACCCGGGCTCAAGCCAGATACGCCAGCCAAGGCCGCCTCATGAAGATCTCCGATATCTGCATCCGTCGCCCGGTTTTCGCGACGGTTCTTTCCTTGTCGGTGATGCTGATCGGTCTTGTCTCCTACACGCGGCTACCGGTGCGTGAATACCCGAAGATCGACGAACCGGTGGTGACTGTCGATACCACGTACCGTGGCGCCTCCGCCGAGATCATCGAGTCGCGCGTGACCAAGCCGCTCGAAGATTCGCTGGCGGGCATCGAAGGTATCGACGTCATTACCTCGATCTCGCGCCAGGAGAACTCGCAGATTTCAGTACGCTTCAAGCTTGAGCGAGATCCGGATTCTGCGGCGTCCGATGTTCGCGACCGGGTCTCGCGCGTACGCAATCTGTTGCCGACGGATATCGAGGAGCCAGTGATTGCCAAGGTGGAAGCAGACGCCAACCCGATCATCTGGCTCGCCTTTTCCTCCGAGGTGCACTCAGCGCTGGAGGTGACCGACGTTGCCAACCGCATCGTCAAGCCCCGCCTGCAGACGCTGCCGGGCGCCGCCGACGTGCGCGTGTTCGGTGAGCGGAAATACGCCATGCGCATCTGGCTGGACCGCGAGCGGCTGGCGGCCTACAACCTGACGCCGGCCGATGTCGAGGACGCCCTCCGCAAGCAGAACGTTGAGGTGCCCGCCGGTCGTATCGAAAGTCGCAGCCGCGAATTTTCCGTGGTGGCGCAGACCGACCTGACGCGCCCCGAACAGTTCAAAGACATCATCGTCAAGCAGTCCACCGATGCTCGCGGCAACAGCTACCCGGTGCGCATTTCCGATCTCGGACGTGTTGAAATTGGCGCCGCTTCGGAGCGCAGTACGGTGCGCTTCAACGGCCGACCCGCCGTTGCGCTCGGCGTTGTCAAGCAGGCCACGGCCAACCCGCTGGAACTCTCGAAGGGGCTGCGTGCCGAGTTGCCGAAGGTGACCAGTGAACTGCCGGAGGGGATGACGGTGAACATCGCCTACGATTCCTCGGTGTTCATCGACCGCTCGATCGACTCGGTATTCAAGACCATTGGCGAGGCCATCCTGCTGGTGCTGGCGATCATCTTCTTCTTCCTGCGCAACATCCGCGCCACACTGATCCCGCTGGTCACCATCCCGGTGTCGCTGATCGGCTCCTTTGCGCTGATGTTCATGCTCGGCTTCACCATCAACACGCTGACGCTGCTGGCGCTGGTACTGGCCATCGGCCTGGTGGTGGATGATTCGATCGTCGTGCTCGAAAATATCTATCGCCATATCGAAGAAGGTGTGCCGCGCATGCAGGCGGCGTTTCTGGGGGCGAAGGAAATCGGTTTTGCCGTGGTCGCGATGACCATCACCCTGGCCGCCGTCTATGCGCCGGTAGCCTTCATGACCGGCCGCACCGGCAAGCTCTTCGTTGAATTTGCGCTGACGCTGGCGGGTGCCGTCATCGTCTCCGGTTTTGTCGCGCTGACCCTGTCGCCGATGATGTGTTCGCTTCTGCTCAAGCACGAAGAGAAACATGGCAAGGCCTTCGTCGCCATCGAGAATTTTCTCGAAGCAATGACTGCCGGTTACCGGCGTACCCTTACCGGTCTGCTTGACCGCCGCTGGATCGTCATGCTGGCCTTTGTGCTAGTGGCGCTGTCGAGTGTGGTCTTGTTCAAGTCGCTGAAATCCGAGCTGGCCCCGATCGAGGACCGGGGCGTCATTCTGGGCGTTTTTGTCGCACCGGAAGGTGCAACACTGGAATACTCCGACAAGTACGCGCGGCAGCTTGAGGAAATTTATGGCAGTACCAAGGATGTCGAGCGCTACTTTGTCGTGTCCGGCAACCCAACGGTCAGCCAGGGCATCTCCTTTGTCGGGCTCACCGACTGGAAGGAGCGCACGCGCAACTCGCTCGCCGTGGTCAAGGAGCTGTTCCCGAAGTTCATGGGCATTCCCGGCGTACTGGCCTTTCCGGTGCTGCCGCCATCGCTCGGGCAAAGCCCGCGCGAACGACCGATCAACTTCGTCATCGTCACCTCGGCTTCCTATATCGAGTTGCAGGGACTGACCGCCCAGATCCTCGCCGAAGTCGCCAAGAATCCGGGCATCACCAACGTCGATACCGACCTCAAGCTGAACAAGCCGGAACTCTCGGTTTCGCTCAACCGCGACAAGGCCTCGGATAGCGGCGTGCAGGTCGAGACGGTTGGCCGCACGCTGGAGACGATGCTCGGCGGTCGTCAGGTTACGCGTTTCAAGCAGGACGGCGAGCAATACGACGTTATTGTGCAGGTCGCCAACGCTGACCGGACGCGGCCGGAAGACATCAGCGACATCTACGTGCGCGGCAAGAACGGCGCGATGATCCCGCTGGCCAGCCTGATCGACGTGGACGAGCGCGTCAGTCCGCGCGAGCTCAACCACTTTAGCCAGCGTCGCGCTGTCATCATCACCGCCAACCTGGCGCCCGGCTACACCATGGATGAGGCGCTTAAATACATGGAAGCAGCGGCTGGCCGCATCCTGCCGCCGGGCTATGCCGTCGACTACGCTGGCCAGTCGCGCGAGTTCAAGACGTCGTCGGCCTCGCTCGCCGTTACCTTCGTGCTGGCGCTGGCCTTCATCTATCTGGTGCTGGCGGCGCAGTTCGAAAGTTTCCGTGACCCCTTCATCATCATGCTCACCGTGCCCCTGTCGATGACCGGCGCGCTACTGGCGCTGCTGCTTTCCGGCGGCACGCTCAACGTCTACAGCCAGATCGGCCTGGTGACGCTGGTCGGGCTGATCACCAAGCACGGCATCCTCATCGTCGAGTTTGCCAATCAGCTTCAGGAGAAGGGCCAGGGGATCAAGACCGCAGTCATCGATGCTGCCGTAATGCGTCTGCGCCCGATCCTGATGACTACCGGCGCCATGGTCCTCGGCACCGTGCCGCTGGCCCTGGCTACGGGTGCCGGCGCCGAATCGCGCCAGCAGATCGGCTGGGTGATCGTCGGTGGCTTGCTGCTTGGCACCTTCTTTACCCTGTTCGTGGTGCCAACCGTCTATAGCCTGCTGGCCAGCAAGGTTACGCAAGAGACCGGAGCCGGCGCCTGAAATCAGGCGTTGGCGATGTGCCGCGCCATAGTGCCTTGCCCGGGCGCTTTGCGGTATCGTAGGAGTCTTGGGGTTCTGCTGGGTGGCAAATGAAGATACTTCTCGTTGAAGATACCCGCGCCGTGGCTGCTGTCATGGCCGCACGCCTGGGCAGTCTGGGCCACGAGGTCAGCATTGCAGAGAATGGCGAGCTTGGCGTCAGCATGTTCTGTGCTGGCGCGCCCGATCTGGTCTTCATGGATATTGAAATGCCGGTCATGAACGGTTTCGAAGCGACCAACCGCATCCGTGCTTTCGAGAGCACGCAGTCGTGGGCGTGGACACCGATCATCTTCCTGACTGCCTCCGATACGGCCGAGAATCTCGTCACCGCCATCGAAGCCGGTGGCGACGATTTCATGTCGAAATCGGTACCGGAAACTGTTCTCCAAGCCCGGATGAAGGCCATGGCCCGGATTGCTGCGATGCGCCAGCGGCTCTCTTTTGCCAACCGGAAACTGGAAGAACTGGCCAACCAGGATGGTCTGACCGGGCTGGCCAATCGCCGCTACATGGATCTGAAAACCGACCTGGCATGGTCTGAAGCGCTTCGGCACAAAACATCTTTCGGGCTGCTCATGCTCGATGTCGATCATTTCAAGAAATACAACGACCACTATGGTCACCAGGCCGGCGACGATTGCCTGCGTGCCGTGGCTGCGGCGATCGGTGACGCGGTTGCGAGGATCAATGCTGCAGGGATCGTTCTCGGTGCCTTTGCTGCTCGCTATGGTGGCGAGGAATTCGCCGTGGTCATGCCGGCGACTTCGCGCGAAGCCTATTTCACCATGGCCGACGCCATCCTCGGAGCGGTGCGCCAGAAAGCGATACCGCACGCCGAGAATTCGGCTGCGGCCGTCGTCACGGTATCGATTGGCGGTGCTTTCGTTGAGGCGCCGACGGGCGATCTGGCCACCGTTTTCCGTTGCGCCGATGAGCGTCTTTATGCGGCCAAGGACAGTGGTCGAAATTGCGCCCGCACGGACTGAGGCAGACGATGATTTTTGGCGAACAAAATTTCCGGGAAACCAGCTATGCGCATTCTCATTGTTGAAGACAACAACGGCCTTTGCAAGGTCCTTACCGCGTTGCTTGTCAGTGCCGGCCATGAAGTCGTCGGCACACTCACCGATGGCAGTGCCGCGGTCGAGCATGTCCAGCAGTTGCGCCCGGATATTGTCTGCCTTGACTACAACCTGCCGGGGCGCGACGGACTCTCGCTGCTCACCGACATTCAGGCGATGGCCCCTGAAATCGACGTATTGTTCATGACCGGTTCCGAGGAGTCGGGGATCGAGCAGCGGGCGGCCGATGCCGGTGCTTCCGGCTTCATTCGCAAGCCCTTCAGCCAGCAACAGGTCATCGACGAACTGCATGCGGTGATCGAAGTCCGCAATCTGGCGGCAGCTACGGAGGCGCGTAGCACCACGCCGGGCACCGAGGCAGATACCGCAGCCGATGCAGCAACCGCTGCGGTAGACAGCGCCGCACATCGCGCGCGCACCGCGATCATTGCCGACGACAGCGGTTCGGTGCGCATGCTCCTCAAGGGCTTGCTGGAGGAGTCCGGGCTGCGTGTCGTGCAGACCGTTGGCAACGGTGCCGAGGCTATCTCCGTCGTGCGCAAATATCGCCCTGGCGTGCTCTGCCTCGACGTCAACATGCCGGTAATGGGTGGGCTCGAAGCGCTGCCGCTGCTGCGCGAAGTCAGCCCGGAAACTGCGATAGTCATGGTGACCGGCTGCGCCGACCGCGATTTTGTAGCCCAGGCCGCGGGCCTCGGTGCCAAGGGGTATATCCTGAAACCGCTGCGTCCGGCCTACGTCATCGCTTGCATGCCGAAACTGCTGGCGTAGAAGTTCGGCAGGCTGTTAACCCGATGCCCGAATGTACGCCGACCCTCGTACCGACGAAGGGCTGATGCTGGCCTATCAGGCCGGCGAGATGGCTGCTTTCGAGGCGCTCTATCCGCGCTACCGCATCCGGCTCTACCGTTATCTCGTGCACCAGTGCGGCGATGCCGGGCTGGCCGAAGAGTTGTATCAGGACATCTGGTTGCGCGTGATCAATGCGCGTGCCGATTACGCCCCTCTCGCCAAATTTTCCACCTGGTTGTTCCGCATCGCCCACCACCGGCTGATCGACCACTACCGGCGACATGCCCGCGACAAGGTGGTGCGCTGGGAAGATTGTGGCGAAGACAACGCAATCGATGATTTCCCGGCGCCGGCTGAATTGACCCCGCCAGCGCAGCTCGAACGTTTACAACTGAGCGCCCGCATCGGCGCCGCGCTGGCCGAGTTGCCGGAGCCGCAGCGCGAAGTTTTTCTGATGGCTGAGGAGGGGGGCATGACGCTGGAAGAGATCGCCAGTGCGACCGGCACTGGCCGTGAAACGGTGAAGAGCCGGCTGCGCTATGCGATGAGCAAACTGCGCCATTCGCTGAAGGATTTGCTATGACCAACCCCCAGCCGCCGTCACGCGAACTCGCCGACCCGGCGCTTTCCCGGCTTTATCGCGACGCCGCCGCAGACGTGCCGTCGCCGTCGCTGGACGCGGCCATTCTGGCGGCAGCACGCGCCGCCGTCGCGCCGCGGGCGGCAGAAAAAAAGCCGTGGTGGCAACGCCTGTCCCTGCCGGTGAGTATTGCTGCCACCGTCCTCATGACGGTCACCTTGTCCCTGACCATGCAGCAAAACCCGCCGGACGTGGCAGATATTGCAGCGCCGCGACCGTCCCCGGCGTCTCCCGCTGAAAAGGCAAAGGCCGCGCCAGCCGAGCCCCCTGCAGCGGCCAAAGCGATGCGCGAGGCGCCTGTTCCTGTGGTCCAGCCCCCGGCTGCGCCCGTCCTCCACACGGAAAAAAAGGCGAGGTCAGCAGCGCCGGTGCCGCAGGCCCGCGATACCTCGTCGTCGCCGGCGCAGGAGTCGCGGGTTGTCGCACCTTCGCCCGCTGCCTTGCCTGCGGTAAAAGAAGGCAAGGGCGAGATGTTCGAAAATGCGAAAAAACTGGAAAGCCTAGAAAGCGGCGCGAGTGCTGACCGTGCCGTGCCCGCCCGCGGGCGGGCGGCAAAGGAGGCTGCAGCAGCGCCCGCGGCGCTCGTTCCGCCCGCCGGGGCTGTGGCGCCGCAAGCGCAGCGCGAAACTGCCTGGCTGGAAGAAATCCGTGCTTTGCGTCGGCAGGGGCAACACGAGGCGGCAGCGCGTAGACTCATTGAATTCCGGAACGCCTATCCCGACTATCCGTTGCCTGACGATCTCAAATAGGGTGGCTCCGGCCCCCATGTTTTCCGTCCACATCGGCCTGTGCCGCGCGATAGGCCGTGACTTTGCCGGGTAGCGGCCTATGATGGGCGGAGCGCAAGCATTTTCCCCCTGCGCTCCCCGCCGCAGTTCCCCTTAAAGGCTTCCCATGCAAGGCTATGAATACATCATCCGCAGCGATTTCCATGAAACGGCTGAGAACGCCGCTCGTCCATTCGGCGGCAGGGAGCGCGAACGCCTCAATGCCTACACCGATGTCGTCATTACAGAACTGAACAAGCTGGGTGCTGCCGGTTGGGAACTGATTCAGGCCCCGGACGCTGCCACCAACCGCAACTGGATCTTCAAGCGCCCGCTGGCCTGAGTATTCAAAGTCTTCGCAGTCTTCAAAGTCTTCGAGCCCCGGCAATAATTTTGCAGGGCGCTTAACCCCGTTTCCCCAACCCCGACGTTTACATGATCACCTCAACCCAAGGAGATGATCATGAAAGTCGCTCAGTCTTCAAAATCGTTTATTGCCGGCCTTCTGCTGCTGGCTGGCTGTGCTTCCACCGGTGTTTTTGCCAGCGCTCCTGCCGGTACGCTGATGGATGTGAAAGTCGTCGACCGCAGCACTGGCCAGATGCTGCAAACCTGGCGTCACCGTGGCCAGCTGTATGTTGTCGGCACGCCGGGCAATCGTTACGCGGTGCAGGTGGCCAACCGTTCCGGAGGGCGTCTGCTCAGTGTGCTTTCGGTCGATGGCGTCAATGTGGTCAGCGGCGAAACGGCTGCGGCACCGCAGTCGGGCTACGTGCTGGCACCCGGTCAGTCGGCGGACATTGCCGGCTGGCGCAAGAGCATGGACGAGGTGGCGGCCTTCTATTTCACCAGCGTTGCCGATAGTTATGCCGGACGCACCGGGCGCCCGGAAAACACCGGGGTCATCGGTGTTGCCGTGTTCCAGGAACTGGTGCCGCCGCCGCTCGCCTTGCCGGTGCCGCAAGCAAAAGGAATTGGCGAAAGCCGCGATGCGGCATCTTCGGTCAACGCGCCCGCTCCGGCCGCTGCACCTGCGGCTGAAGGCCGAATGAAGTCCGGGCTTGCGGAGTCGTCGGTACGTGCCGAGAAAAAGCTGGGCACTGGGCATGGCGAGCGGCTGAACGCCCCGACCGAGTACACCAGCTTCCGCCGCGCCAGCAGCGCCCCGGCCGAGCTGATCACGATCTACTACGACAGCCGTGCCAACCTGATGGCGCGCGGCATCATTCCTGACCCGCGTAACAATGCGCGCAACAACACCCGCCCCAATCCCTTCCCCGGCGGTTTCGTGCCGGACCCGCAGGGATAATCTGTCGCAGCCGGTAGGCACCGCAGGCGCTTGTTTGGTGCTCACCGACAGGGCTCGAATTCAGACGGTAAAAATAATCGTCCAATTGGGAATTAAGCATCGTCCAATTCGTATCAAAAACCTTCAATTCCTTGTGAACAGGCTTTAAAAAATTTTTTTTTTTTTTTTTTCTCTGCGGAAAAAAATTCCGCCCCGCCCTTGGCCCCGCTTCGCGCTGGCTGGGTACGCAGCCAGTTGAGTGCGCCGCGGCCTGCGGCGCACCCGCTGGCGAAGCAGGCGGTGAGCAGGTAGCCGCCGGTCGGGGCTTCCCAGTCGAGCATTTCGCCGGCAACGAAAACGCCGGGCAGGTCGGTAAGCATGAGGTTCGGGTCGAGGCTGTCAAAACGGATGCCACCGGCGGTGCTGATTGCCTCGGCCAGCGGTCGCGTGGCGTGCACGGTGATCGGCAGCGCCTTGATCGTTGCTGCCAGCGTCGCCGGGTCAGCAAACTGCTCCTTGCTCAACACTTCGTGCAACAAGGCCGCCTTGATGCCGGTGATGCCGACGCGGCTCTGCAGGTGGCTGGACATCGAGCGCGACCCGCGCGGGTGGCTGACTTCGGCCAGCACTCTTTCGGCATCGCGACCCGGTGCCAGATCGAGCGTGAAGGTGGCGCTGCCCTGGGCATTCAACTGCTCGCGCAGCGGCCGTGAAAAAGCGTAGATCAGGCTGCCTTCGACCCCGTGTGCGCTGATCAGCAGCTCGCCTTGCCGCTGCTCGGTACGCCCCTGTGCGTCGGTGAAACTCAGCGCCACCGACTTGAGCGGCGTGCCGGCGAATTTTTCGCGCAGGTGCGCACTCCAGGCCACCTCGAAACCGCAATTGGCGCTCTGCAAGGGCGCGATGTTCACGCCTTTTTCCTTTAACCACGGCAGCCAGGCGCCGTCCGATCCAAGTTGCGGCCAGCTGGCGCCGCCAAGTGCCAGCACCGTTGCCTGCGGCTGGATCGCAATTTCGCCGCCCGGCGTGGCCAAGCGCAAGCTGCCGTCGGCATTCCAGCCCTGCCAGCGGTGCCGCGCATGCAAGCGTACTCCTGCGCTGCGCAGGCGATGCAGCCAGGCGCGCAGCAGCGGTGCCGCCTTTTTCTCGATGGGAAAGACCCGGCCCGAGCTGCCGACGAAAGTTTCGATACCCAGCGCGTGTATCCAATCGCGCAAGGCGTCCGGCGGTAACTGGTCGAGCATGGCTTGCAAGTGCCGCTGGTGCTCGCCATAGCGCGTGCAGAAAGCTGCGTAGGCTTCGCTGTGGGTGATGTTCAGGCCGCCGATGCCGGCCAGCAGGAACTTGCGGCCCAGCGAAGGCATGGCGTCGTAAACATCGACCTGCATGCCGCCAAGACTTAGCGTTTCAGCCGCCATCAACCCGGCGGGGCCGCCGCCGATGACGGCAACGGTGGGTGTCGTCGGGGATGAAGGCGTGCTGGCTGGCGCGGGGGCGGTTGAGAAGGTTGGCATCGGTGAATCCACTAAAAATGGCGGAATTTACAATGTTTGAGATCAACCCCTGTATTGGTCAGGGGTTGAGCTTTTTCAATGTGGCGGAGTTTGCACGATTCTGGCCTGTTGGTGTCTGCATGGCGAGAATTTGAGGGGCGCAGTCTTTCTACGGGGTGCTGTCTGTGCTGCCCATGACCACTTGTTCGCCGTGAATCGCCACCGGCACGGCCGTCAGCCGCTCGCCTTCGCAGTCGCCAAATTCGCAAACGCCATCGGCCCAGCGAAAGCGTGCGTAGTGCACGTTGCAACTGAGCGAGGTGTGCGGTTTGAGAATCAGCCACTCGTCCTTCAAGGCCAGTGGCTGGCCAAAATGCGGGCAGCAGTTGTGCCAGGCGATGACCCGGTCGCCGCTGCGCAGGAGGATCAGGCGAAAAGGGGAGTCTTCCGGGCCGATGGCGACCACATGCCCACCACCCTCGGGAATTTCAGCGAGCCCGCAAAGCGGCGTTCCTGGCGGGGGAGCGTGCGGATGCAGGGCGGGGGGTGGGTTGGCGGGCAAGTGCGGCTAGTCGGCGACGACAAAGGCACCGTCGCGGATGGTGGTGACGAAGGCCTGGCGTTCGGCATCGCCGAAGCGGTTGAAGCGCACGGCCTGCTGGGCACCGGTGAAGGGGCCGCGTTCGAGCAGGGCTTCCTTGACCGGGGTGCTGCGCTTGGCGCGACCAATGGCTTCAAGGGCGGCGCGGGTCGCATCGAAGGCGGCAACGGAAGCAAATCCGGGCGCTTGCTGAAAACGGCCTTCATACGCCCGGCGGAACCCCTGGTATTCCGCTGTGCGGTCGTTGCGGTCGAAATACTGGGCGAGGTACAGGCCTTCAACGGCTTTCCCCCCCAGCCCGATCAATTCCTCGGTACCGGACCATTCGACGCTGATCAGTTTGCGCCCGGCATCTGCCTCGCGCGCCTGTTGGGCAAAGCGGGCGGTATCGACCGCCCCGGAAATGAACAGCAGCGCATCCGGCGCGCTCGCCAGCAGTTGCGCGACCAGTGCCGCATGCTTGGTTTCGTCGCCGGATTCGAAGCCGATTTCAGCGCTGAGTGTTCCGCCAAGCGCGGTGAAAGTCTTGCGGAAATCGTTCAGCCAGCTTTCGGTGTAAGCCCGGTTGCGCGTGTCGAAGACAGCCGCGACGCGGCGAACGCCGTTCTTGTTGAAATGGTAGCGGGCGCTGAGGTCGGCGTAGCTGGCGGTGTCCGAGGTGACGCGCAGGAAAAGATCGTCCTTGCCGGTCAGTGCGGTTGTCGTTGCGGTCGGGCTGATGACTGCGATGCCCCCTGCCGTGGCCGCCGCCAGCACCGGTTCGGCCATGGCGCTGGTCATCGGCCCGATGATCGCGACCACCTTGGCGGCCACCAGCTCCTCGGTCACTTTTCTGGCTTGCGCCGGGTCCTGGCCGTCGTCCTTGATGATGAGTTCGATCTGACGCCCCTGCACGCCTCCGGCGGAATTCATCTGTTCGACTGCCAGCTGAAAACCGTTGCGACCGGCAATGCCGAGATCGGCAACGCGCCCCGTGAGGCCGCCGACAAAGCCGATGCGAATGGGTTCGGAAGGGCCGCAGGCGGTGAGTGAAAGCGAGGCGATCAGTGGGAGCAGAAAAGCGTGGCGCAAGAGTCATTCCTCAGTTTGATGCCTTGCGGCGAAGTGCCGCAGGTGTTTGAGGCGCCAC
The DNA here is from genome assembly GCA_016710885.1 of Candidatus Proximibacter danicus. Lineage (GTDB taxonomy): Bacteria > Pseudomonadota > Gammaproteobacteria > Burkholderiales > Rhodocyclaceae > Proximibacter > Proximibacter danicus. The sequence continues at coordinate 261,680 of JADJUC010000002.1, read as the reverse complement.
TATAACAAGCCCTCCGTGTGCTTGCACTGCGAGTGCGCCAGAAAGCCGGCGATGCGCTCACCGAGCTTGGTGATCTCCGTGGGTGAATGCCCCCGGTTTTTTGACGCGGCGTGGCGGCGCCATCATTGCGTCATCTGAACGGGCGCCTTGATGGGCAGAAGAATCGTAAAAATCGTGTCTTTCCCAACGGTGCTAGCCGCTGCAATACTGCCACCAAGGGGGCCGGTAACGATGTTGTGCACGATGTTCAGTCCCAAGCCGGAGCCCCTGGCCCAGCTTGGTCGTAAAGAACGGGTCAAAAATGCGCGGAAGATGATCGGCCGGGATACCGATCCCGTCGTCAGCGACCTTGAGGACCACTTCCCCGTCCTCTGAACGGCCGACTTCGATGGTGATCAGACCGCCTTCCCGGGCTTCAAAACCATGACGAATAGCGTTGTCGATCAGGTTGCCGATGACTTGCCCCAGCGGCCCCGGGTAGCTGTCCAGCACCAGGTTGTCGATGAGGAAGGTTTCAACCCTGTGGGTACTGCGCGACAGCGTTGGCCGCATGGTGATGAGAATTTCTTCGATTACCTGCTTTAAGTTGAAGTTGCGCCGTTGCGAGCTGGTTTGGTCTGCCGCGACCTGCTTGAAGCTGGTGACCAGTTCTGCCGCCCGATTGAGGTTGCGCATTGCAATTTCAGTGCTAAGGCCAACGTTCTCGACAAACCCTTCCAGCGTCGAGCGTTTCAGGCCCGCGGCCATCAATTGCTTGAAGTCCTGCTGGTGGGCTTCGAGCGTTGAAACAGCCATCAGGCCGTTGCCGATTGGCGTATTCAGCTCGTGGGCAATGCCCGCGACCAGCCGGCCAAGGGCCGCCAGTTTTTCCGAGCGAACCAGTTCGCCTTGCGTTTGCTTGAGGTGCTGAACGGCATCGGCCAGTTCGTTATTGGCCGCGCTTAGCGCGGCGGTTCGCTGGCTGACACGCGCTTCCAGTTCTGCATTGACATTCTCCAGTTCGTTTTGCATGCGTCGTTCTTCCGTGATGTCATCGGAAACCATGAGCATCAGTTGCTGCCCGGAAACCGCAATGACGCGTGAGGAGACGCGGCAGAGCAAAGGCGATCCATCGGCTCGCTTGAGCCACAGTTCCATGTCGTCGTAGATGCCAGCCCCTTGCTGGAAACGGTCTACAAATGCCTGCCGGTCGGATGGATTGACGTAGAGGCCGATTTCGGCGCCGGTCTTGCCGAAAGCGGCTTCGCGCGAGTGGCCGAACTGTCGTACCCAGGCTTCATTGACATTGATGATGCGGGTACCGCGCGTGATGTCCGATACCGACATGGCCACCGGTGAAGCGTTGAATATGCTTTCCAGCTCCTGCTGACTGGCGATCAGGGAGCGCTCGGCGCGCTTGCGTTCGCTGATGTCGATGTCCAGACAGACGAACTGTTGGCCCCCCTGCGCGTCAGGAATGGCAAATATGGAACAGAGGACAACGATGCTATGGCCGTCCTTGTGGCGGCTGGTGAACTCCGTCAGTGGGAAGGGTTTTCCCGTGCGCTCGATCTGCCGGATGATGTTGACGAACGCCTCATGATTCTCCCTGGTCTGGCCCCGCTCCACGATTGTCAGGCCGACCGTTTCTTCAGAGGTATAGCCATAGCAGTTTGTTGACGTCGGGTTCCAGTAGCGGCAAACACCATCGCGGTCGTACCACTGGATGGCCATCATCGGCGAGTTCTCGATGGTGGCGCGCAGCCGCTCTTCGCTGCGTGCAAGCGAGCGTTCACGCTCGCGGATGGCATCGACCATAATCTGCAGATCGTCGTCGAGTTCGTTGATCTCGATGATGTCACTGCGCTTTCTGGCGGCCTCCTCGTCATCGTAGCAACCGGCTGCCAGCAGGTGTGTGCGCGAAATCAGTCGTTGCATCGGGCGCGAGATGCTTCTGGCCCACCAGGGCGCGATCAGCAGACCGATGAGCAAAGCGCTGAAAAAGCCACCGCCGACGAGCATGACCGTGCGGCGGATATCCGGGTTGTTCAGGCCCGCTGGCCGCGTGACAATAAAAGTCCAGTTGATGTTCGGCGGCTGCGCACTGCCGACAAAGAGGCTGAGGTCGCCGTCGTCGATCATCTGCCCACCATTCTGCATGGCGAGCGCCACCTTGACCAATGGCCGGGCGCCAAGGTTTTCCTGCGGGGCGATTCCTGTGCGGTTGTCGGCGATCCATTCACCGCGCTGGTCAATCACCAGCAGCGTGTCCTGATCCGATCCGGTGATTGCGGCGATACTCTCGCGCAACAAGGTCGGCGCTACCTCGCCGATTACTGTCCATTCACCCTGACGAATGCCTACACCGATAACGACTTCGCCGCTGGATACCGACAATTGCTTGTCGCTCCACAGGCGGTCTCGTTCGGCCAAGCCAAGAAACAGTGGCGTGCGAGAAATGTCACTGCCAATGGTGCGCTCATTGTTCTCACCGCTTTTGTTTGGAAATGCGCTGCTCCGGACGATCCCGTGTGCGTCAACAATATGGACGGCCAGGAACTGCTCGCCCACGCCAACCAGTGCTGAAAGGGTGCCCTTCAGCGCCTTTGGCGGCACGTGCTGGGCCAGCACGGCAATCGGCTTCAACTGAGCCTCGATTGCACGCATATAAAACTCGAGCAGGCGCGCCTTGTTGGAGGCACTCTCCTGAACTGCGCTTATCGTTTCAGCGTTGATCTGGGGGGCGCGTACGGCAATGATCAGCGAGCCGATCAGCAGGAAGGTGACTGCCGTCGTGGCAACCAGCAGCAAGCTCAGCGAGGTGCGCAGTCGCCAGGTGATCATGAAAACACGGCCGAGACTACTCGATGACGACGAAGCGGCCGTCGCGAACGGTGGTCACATACGCACGACGCTCAGCGTCGCCATAGCGGTCGAAACGAATGGGTTGCTGTGCGCCGATAAACGGCCCGCGTTCCAGCAGCGTCTGCTTCAGTGATTCGCCATTCTTGTTTTTGCCAATGGCTTGCAGTGTTGCCTGTGTGGCGTCGTAGGCCGCTACGGAAGCAAACCCGGGCGGCTGCTGAAAGCGCTTTGCGTAGGCCTGACGGAAGTTCTGGAAGTCCGGCAACTTGTCGTCGCGGTCGAAGAACTGGGCGAGATAGAGACCGTCAACGGCTTTGCCGCCAAGTTCCATGAGACGTTCGGTTGCCGCCCATTCGACCCCGATAATTTTCTGGGTGGCCTTGAGCTGCGCTGCCTGCTGGGCAAAACGCGCCGTGTCCAAAGCACTGGAGATGAACAGCAGTGCATCGGGCTTTGTTACGAGCATCTGCCTGAGCAGCGCAGCGTAGTCCGTTGTTTCGCCGGACTCAAAAGAAATTTCTGCCACGATCGTGCCGCCCAGACCGGTGAAAGTTTTGCGGAAATCGGCTAGCCAGCCTGCGGTATATGCACGATTTCTGGCATCGAACACTACCGCGATGCTGCGCACGCCATTCTTGGTGAAATGGTAGTTGGCACTGAGCCCGGCATAATTGCTGGTGTCGGAAATGACACGCAGGAAGAGGTCGTCCTTGCCGGTAAGTGCAGCCGTAGTTACCGTCGGACTGATCACTGTGACGCCACCCGCGGTTGCGGCAGCCAGCACCGGTTCGGCCATGGCGCTGGTCATCGGCCCGATGATGGCGGCCACCTTGGCAGCCACCAGTTCTTCCGCGACCCGCTTGGCCTGTGCCGGGTTCTGGGTGTCGTCCTTGACGAGGATTTCGATCTTGCGGCCACCGATACCGCCGGCTGCGTTGGCCTGCTCCACGGCCAGTTGAAAGCCGTTTCGGCCAGCTTCGCCAAGATCGGCCACGCGCCCGGTCAGGCCGCCGATAAAACCCAGCCGGATCGGTTCCGGTGGGCTGCAGGCGGCAAGCAGCAGACTGCCCATCAGCAGAAGGCAAAAACCGGCGCGCATGAGTTGTCCTCTGTCGAACCGCTTGCTGCCTAAGCCAGCCGGAATCCCGATACGGACAGGATCAGCCGCTCCGACAGCGTTTTCAGTTCACGTGTGGCATCGCTGACGCTTCGTGCTGCGGCGTTGTTTTCCTCGACCATGTTGGCGATGCGCTCCATGCTTTGCGCGATATCGGTCGATGCCACTTTCTGCTCCGAGACCGAGTCGCTGATTTCGGTGACACCGTGGGTCGAGCGCTCGACCGAGTCGCGCGAGTGCAGCAGTACGGCTTCGACATCGGTGGCCAGCGTCATGCTGGTTTCGATGGCACGTTCGCCGGCAGTAATGGCATCCTGAACCGCCGAGGACTGCGACATGATCGAACGGGTCACCGAGTCGATCTCGCTGGCGGATTTGCCGGACTTTTCGGCCAGCTTGCGTACCTCATCGGCGACCACCGCAAAACCGCGGCCGGCCTCGCCGGCACGGGCGGCTTCAATGGCGGCATTGAGCGCCAGCAGATTGGTCTGGTCGGCAATGTCGCGTACTTCCTGCGTCATGCCGGTAATAGCCTGTGTGCTCTTGACGAACTCGTCGACGGTGCGCGCGATGTCCACCATGTTTTGCTGCAGCCGCTGAATTTCGCCGGCCAGATGGGAGACCTTCTCGGAACCTTCGGTGGTTCGCGAAACACTGTCGACTGCTTGCGTGTGCACATCCCGCGCAGTTTCGGAAACGGACGCAATGGCCACTGTCAGTTCCTCGATTGCAGCTGCGCTGGAGGCAACAGCGCCGGACTGCTGCTCCGAAACTTCGGCCAGTTGCGCCGAAGAGCCTGCAAGCTGGTCGGCAGACGCGGCTACCTGATCGCTTGAGCCTCGTACTTCGCCAATGATTTTCTGCAGTTGGTCCATCATGACGTTGAAGGCGCTGGCCATGCGCCCGATTTCGTCCTGATGGGCGGTGTCGGCGTGCTTGGTCAGATCACCGTTGCTGGCAATGTGCGTCATGGTCGACTCGAGCGCGGCGAGTGGGCGGGTAATCGAGCCGACGATGTAGAACGCGAGCAATACGAGAACGATAACCGCGCCGATCGAAAAAGCCATGAGGCCGGACTTCACCGCGCTGAACACCTCGGCAGAGTTTATGGCTTCCGCCTCGTTGGATTCCTTCGATATTTTCTGGATTTCGGTGACCAGATCGTCGATTGCCTTGGTCGGTTCGCGATCGATTCCTTTTACGGCCTTGTCGACGGTGCCACTGGGGTCGGCGCTGGCGCGGTCGAATTGCTTGAGGGCCTCAAGATAGGCAGGCGCCAGCTTTTCAAAAGTGGCGATGACGCTATCAATCTTGAGGCGGTCAGCAACGCCCAGTTTTGTAGCCGCGGCCTTGAGTTGTACCAGACGGTCTTTGACGGCCTGGTTCTCGCTTTCGAAGCCCTTCAGGTACTTTTTGAAAGCTTCCGGATCCTTGCCTCTCAGCAGAATATTTTTCCACTCCTGAACTTGCGTCTTGAAGCTGACCTGAGCGCCGCGTGCGCTATCTATGGCGGCAACGGTGACCGCGTGGCGGTCGATGGCCTCAGTGAGTGAAGCATTCAGTTTGCTGGCTTGGGAGAAAGAGAAGAGTCCGGTGCCGATGAGTGCAGCGAGAGCAGCGGTGACGAGGATGAACAATCTCTGCTTGATCTGTAGATTCATTTTTGGCCCCCGGAGGCTGAAATATCACGATCGGCTGAAATGCTGCCTGGCTACTATAGCAATGCGCGACAAGGCTTGCATAGCCTTTGTCGCGCCTTAATCGTGGCGAGTTCGTGCATTCAGGCGAGCAGTTTGCCTACCTGTTCAGCAAGCTGTGAAAACAGCTTGGGTTCCAGGCAATCGAAGCGCTCGCATTCCAGCGTATTGGAGAGCCAGGTGATCTGGCGCTTGGCCAGCTGGCGGGTCGCGAAGATGCCGCGATCGCGCAGCTCACGGTGCGGGATGATGCCTTCGGCCGCCTCCCACGCCTGGCGGTAGCCGACGCAGCGCATCGAGGGGAGCTCGGGAGTCAGTTGGTACTTGCTGCGCAGCTGGCGCAGTTCGTCTTCCAGCCCGGCCGCCAGCATCTGCTCGAAACGCTCGGCGATGCGTGCGTGCAGAACGCTGCGATCCGACGGCAGGAGGCCGAGTGCAAGGTAGTTTCGTTGCGGGAGCGCCGTCTCGTTTTTCACCAGCAGTGCCGACATCGGCTGCCCGGTCAGGCGCAGGATTTCCAGCGCACGCTGGATGCGCTGGGCATCGTTCGGCGCCAGCCGGGTTGCCGTTGCCGGGTCGTGCCGGGCCAGCTCCGCGTGCAGCGCCGGCCAGCCGCGGGCAGCGGCTTCTGCATCGATGGCGGCGCGAACTTCCGGGTTGGCTTGCGGCAAATCAGAAAGCCCCTGCAGCAAGGCCTTGTAATAAAGCATGGTGCCGCCGACCAGCAATGGAATTTTGCCGCGTGCCGTGGCCGCGTCCATCGCTGCCTCGGCCTCGGTGACGAAACGGGCGGCGGAATAGCTTTCTTCCGGGGAAATGAGGTCGATCAGCGCATGTGGATAGCGGCCCAGCGTGGCGCGATCCGGCTTGGCGGTGCCGATGTCCATGTCGCGATAGACCAGCGCCGAGTCGACGCTGATCAACTCCAGCGGAAAGCGCTCGGCCAGCTCAAGCGCGGCCGCCGTCTTGCCCGACGCGGTCGGGCCCATGAGGAGGATGGCGGGGGGGGGATTTTTAACCACAGCGAGCATGCCCCGCAGGAAATCCCCTTGTGGGACGGCGGATACAGCGAACACGGCGAACAACAAGAAGATTCGAAAAGACCTGATTCATAGGGTTTTCGCTGTGCACGCCGTGTGCGCCGTGGTTCAAGCTTTACCTGCCGCGCAGGAACAACCGATCCAGCTCGTCCATCGAAAGCTGTACCCAGGTCGGGCGGCCGTGGTTGCACTGGTCGGCGCGTTCGGTAGCTTCCATCTGGCGGAGCAGGGCGTTCATTTCGGGGAGGCTCAGTTGCCGGCGGGCGCGCACGGCGCCATGGCAGGCCATGGTTGCCAGCAGTTCGTTGCGGCGGGCGGCCATCAGCTGGGTGGCGCCGTGTTCGCGCAGTTCGCCGAGCAGTGATTTGGCGAGTGCCGCCGGGTCGCCCGATTGCAGCAATGCTGGCACGGTACGCACGGCCAGTTGGCTGGGGCCGACGACGGCGATGTCGAAGCCGAGCGCCGCCAGTGTCTCGGGATGCTCCTCGACGGCGGCGACATCGAGCGCTGCGGCCTGGAAGACGGCCGGTATGAGCAGCGCCTGGGTGGCGATGGCACGCTCGTCGACCGCCGTTTTCAGCTTCTCATAGAGGATGCGTTCGTGCGCGGCATGCATGTCCACCAGCACCATGCCGGCGGCGTTCTGCGCCAGGATGTAGACGCCGTGCAATTGCGCCAGCGCATAGCCGAGCGGTGGGGCTTCGCCGGCGGCCGAGGCAGGCATCGTCGTAGGGGTGAACAGCGGCGCCGATTCCCCGGCAAACTGGCTGGTGCCGGCTGGTCGCGCTGCGGCGATAAAGCTGGTGTAGGCCGCGACGGCGGGTTCGGAAACCAGCAGCGAATGTTGGTGCGAATTCGCGAATCCCCCCTGCTGCGGTGGCGTGAATGTCGGCCGGGCGAATGTCCCCGGATCTGCCGGGGTCGGTGTCGCAGGCTGGCTGAGGCCGCCGAGCGGCGCCGACAGCGCCCGGTTGACGGCGTGATAGACGAACTGGTGGATGGCGCGTGAGTCGCGGAAACGCACCTCGGTCTTGGCCGGGTGCACGTTGACGTCGACGCCGGCCGGGTCGAGCTTCAGGAACAGGCAGTAAGCCGGGTAGCGGCTGCCGTGCAGCATGTCCTGATAAGCCTCGCGCAGCGCATGGGCGAGCACCTTGTCGCGCACGAAGCGGCCATTGACGTAGCAATATTGGGCGTCGCTACGCGCCCGGGCATGGGCCGGCAATGCGGCGTGGCCAGTCAGCGTCAGGTCGCCGGCGGCGACCTCGACGCTGCGCGAATCGGTGAGGAAGTCGTCGCCCAGAATCGCAGCGGTGCGGCGGCGGAAATCGGACCGTGGCAGTTGCAGCGAGACGCGGCCGTTGTGTGCCAGCGTGAAGGCGATTTCCGGGTGGGCCAGCGCCACGCGCTTGAGCATCTCGGCGCAATGCGCGAACTCGGTGCCTTCGCTCTTCAGGAATTTTCGTCCAGATCTTCCAGCGAAGCGATCTTCGAAGTGGCGTGCCGGGTCAGCGCCAGCGCCAGTTGTTCCTGGGCGATGCCGCAGCCGTCGTCGGCAACGCGGATGAGTTTGACGCCACCTTCCTCAAGCTGCACCTGAATGGCCGTGGCGCCTGCATCGACGGCATTTTCGAGCAGTTCCTTGAGCACCGAAGCCGGGCGTTCGACGACCTCGCCGGCGGCGATCTGGCTGATCAGCAGATCGGGCAGTTGCTGGATGACGGGTTGGATGAAAGTCTGGCTGCTAGGCATCGGCCGATTATACCGGGGTAAAATGCGCGCCTTGACCCTTTACCCCTTACCTCTCGGCGTCGGCCTCATGGACATCCTGCTGCAATTTCTCGACATCCTGCTGCACCTCGACAAGCACCTGGCGGCGCTGGTGGCACAGTACGGGCCGTGGATCTACGCCATCCTCTTCTTCATCATCTTTGCCGAGACCGGCTTTGTCGTGACACCTTTCCTGCCCGGCGATTCGCTGCTGTTCGTCGCCGGGGCGCTGGCAGCCGTCGGCGGCATGGACTTGATGCTCCTGATGGTGACCCTGACGAGCGCGGCGATCCTTGGCAACCAGGTCAATTACCACATCGGCCTTTTCATCGGGCCGAAGGTCTTCCACTGGGAGGATTCGCGCTTCTTCAACAAGCGGGCGCTGGAGAAGACGCACGCCTTCTACGAGAAGCACGGCGGCAAGGCGGTCGTGCTCTCGCGTTTCCTTCCGCTGTTCCGGACTTTCGTGCCTTTCGTGGCCGGGGTCGGGGCGATGAGCTATGTTCGCTTCACTACCTTCAACGTCAGCGGTGCGCTGCTCTGGGTTGTGTCGCTGACCCTGGTCGGCTTTCTGTTCGGCAATGTGCCGTGGATAAAGCAGAACCTGAGCCTGGTGATCGTCGGTATCGTCGTCGTTTCCCTGCTGCCCGTCGTCATCGGCTGGTGGCAGCACCGCAAGAGTGAAAAAGCCGCTTGAAGCGGTATGATGCAGCATGCATCGCCGCTCGCTGATCCTGCTCCCCCTCGTTTTTGTCGCCGCTTGTGCGACACGAATGGGTGCCGACGGCAAGACGCAGACGGTGGTCGATGCCAAGTACCTGGCCAAGGGCGACATCGACCGCGTGCTCGATGCGGCAAGGGCGGAAGTGGTGGGCGGCCTGTTCCGCTTCGCCGAGAAACTCTACCGGCGCAACCCGCGTGAATTCAAAAAAGGGGCGACACCAACCCTGGAAGCGGCAATGGTGCGTCTGCGCAGCTCGAAACTGCTGGATTTTCCGGAACTGGAGGGGCTGCGCGAAGGCGCTGCGGCGATGTTTGCCTTTCGCGAGGACTATGCCGGCGATCGCGTGCTGGCCCTGATGAGCGGCTTGCTGGCAATGGTTTATTCGGCCTTTGAGGATACTGACGATTTTTACATTCTCGACGACCTCAACGAGCAGAAACTCTACAATTGCGCCCGCAACCTGGAAATTGCCATGTGGAAGCTGGCGAGTGCGAAATATCCCGGCGGCGAGTTGATGCTGCTCTCCAACGAGCTCGATCCGGCCAACCGCAATCTGTCGTTCGAGCGCGAATTCGGCCGGATTACCGGCTTGCTCGATTTTCTTTCCAAGGTGGTGGCCGACAAGCACGGCCGCATCGTTTCGCGGGTAGCGCAGAACATGGCCTCCGCCGTTTTCCTCCCGGTGGGTGCCTTGGGTATTCGGTAATTCGGTAAAACTGAACCACGAAGAACCAGCTCACGAATACTTTTAGGAAACCCACTTCCCCCCGCGGGCCCGGCGACCCCCCCCCAGCCTGGTTTTTAAGCCCTTCCCCGGTTTTTCCCCGGGGCCCGGGGGTTTGAATAATGGTTTTCCCCCTGCCCCCCGTGTCCTCCGTGGTTAATCGAGAATTTTTAAATGAAATCCATCGTTATCCTCATCTCCGGCCGTGGCAGCAATATGGAGTCCTTGCTTGCCGCTGTCGCGCGGGGCGATGTGCCGGTGCGCGTCGCTGCCATCATCAGCAACCGGCCAGACGCCAAGGGGCTTGAAACCGCTGCGGCGCAAGGTGTGCCGACGGCGGTTGTGGACCACAAGGCCTACGCCGGCCGTGAGGCCTTCGATGCCGCGCTGGTCGAATGCATCGACCGCTTTGCGCCCGATCTGGTGGTGCTGGCCGGGTTCATGCGCATTCTTACCGAGGGTTTCGTCCGGCATTACGACGGCCGGCTGCTGAATATCCATCCTTCCCTGCTGCCTTCCTTCCCCGGCCTGCATACGCATCAGCGCGCGCTGGAGGAGGGGTGCGCATCCATGGCTGCACCGTCCATTTCGTCACGCCGGCGCTGGATCACGGCCCGGTGGTGGTGCAGGCGGCGGTGCCGGTGTTCGATGGCGACGATGAGGCTTCACTGGCCGCGCGCGTACTGGCACAGGAGCATGTCGTCTATCCCTTGGCCGTGCGCTGGTTTGCCGAGGGGCGGCTACGCCTCGACAACGGGCGTGTCCGCCTCGATGCCGAGCGCCCGGCGCCGGCATCGCTGATTTCTCCCTGATTGTCGGGCGCGCGCGCCATGCCGTTTGCTTTGATCGCTGCGGTACTGGCTTCGCTGGGCGCTCACGCAGTGGCGTTGTTCGTGCCAGAGTTCGAGCTTTCTCCACCCCCTGAGCCGGTGCTGCTGCAGGCAGAGATTGTGCTCAAGCCGCGCGCAATCCCGGAGGTCCGGCCGGTGGTGCCGCCCCCCGCAAAAAAACAGCCGGAACCGCGTGCGAGGCCAGTTGCACAGGCGGAGAAGGTAAAACCAGCTGAGCCGACGCCGGAGCCTGTGGTCGAGACTGTGCCTGAAACCTCAGCGGCCTCGGCGTCGTCGGTAGAGGAAACGCCGCCGGCGGCTCCCGCTGAACTGGCGTTGCCGCCACGAGGTGAGGTCGTCTTTACCGTCCTTCGTGGCGATCCGGCTGCCATCATCGGCCGTGCGACCCAATCGTGGGAGCTGGGCGATGGCACCTATCGCATCGTCAATGTCATGGAGACAGTGGGGCTGGCTGCCGTGCTGCGCCCCCTGCGGCTGGAGACCGAAAGCCGTGGCCGCATCATTGCCACGGGGCTTGAGCCAGCGGCCTATACCTCGGTCCGGCAAGACAAGGGCAAGGAAAAGCGTGAGCACGTCGAGTTCGACTGGGCGGCGGCTGTCGCTCGTTTCAGCAATGGCACGGTGAGCCCGCTGCCAACGGGCTCGCAGGATCTGCTGTCGTTCAATTTTCAACTGGGCTGGCTGTCGAAGACGGGCGACATGTCGATAGCCACGGCAAAGAAACTGGCCCGCTACCGGCTGGAGCTGGTTGGCGAGGAACTGCTGGAAACCCAGGTCGGTTTTTTGCGCACACTGCACTTCCGCGCTCCCGGTGAAACCACCACGGAAGTCTGGCTGGCGCCCGATCATCACCTGTTGCCGGTTAAAATTCGGCATATCGACAAAAAAGGCGAGAGCTATGACCAGCTCGCCGAGGAAATACGGATAAATTAAATGCGCTTTACACCTGCCCTGTTTGACCACGCCGAGGACGCGCTGAGCGCCATCCTGACTTTCGAATACCCGGCCGATGCGGTCTTGTCCCACTATTTCCGCAATCACCGCGAGATGGGCCATGCCGACCGCGGCTTCGTCGCCGAAGCCTGCTTCTCCACGCTGCGCCGGCTGCGCAGCCTGTCTGCCCGCTGCCCGGACGATCGGTCGCGCAAGCTGCTGCTGGCGGCCATGTTCTGCCTGCGGGGCTGGAACCTGAAACAGATGGCGCCGGTCCTGAAGGAGGGTGATGCCGAGTGGCTGGCGGCGGCCAAGGCGGTAAATGCCGATGACTGGCCGATGGCGGTGCGCTGCGACCTGCCGGACTGGCTGTTCGAGCGCCTGTCGGCGCGTTACCCCGGCGATATCGAAGCCTTGGCGGCAGCGCTGAATCGGCCGGCGTCGCTGGACCTGCGTGTCAATTCGCTGAAGGCAACGCGCGAGGATGTGCTGAAGCGCCTGCGGGCGGACGGCATGGCGGCCGAAGCCTGCATTTATTCACCGCTGGGCATCCGGCTGGAAGAAAAGCCGGCCCTGTCGCGTCACCCGCTCTTTCTCGATGGCAGCATCGAGGTCCAGGACGAAGGCAGCCAGTTGCTGGGCTATCTGGTTGCGCCCAAGCGCGGCGAAATGGTCATCGATTTCTGTGCTGGTGCCGGCGGCAAGACCCTGCTGCTCGGTGCCATGATGCGCTCCTCCGGCCGGCTCTACGCCTTCGACGTCGCCGAAAAGCGTCTCGCCAACCTGAAGCCGCGGCTGGCGCGGTCTGGCCTGTCGAATGTGCATCCGGTGCGCATCGAGTCCGAGAACGATATCAAGGTCAAGCGCCTCGCTGGCAAGCTTGACCGCGTGCTCGTCGACGCCCCCTGCTCCGGCCTCGGTACGCTGCGCCGCAACCCTGACCTGAAATGGCGCCAGAGCCCCGAGAGCGTTGCCGAACTGGCGGCCAAGCAGGCGGCCATCCTGACTGCGGCGGCACGACTGGTTAAATCCGGCGGTCGGCTGGTCTATGCCACCTGCAGTCTGCTGGCTGAAGAGAATGAGGAGGTCGTCACCACCTTCCTCGCCGCCCACCCTGATTTTTCGCTGCTCAATGCCCACGAGATTCTCTCGCAGCAGGGGATCGATCTTGGCGACGAAACCGCCCTGCGTCTGCTGCCGCACGTGCATGGCACCGACGGCTTCTTTGCGATGGCCATGGAACGCAAGTAATGGAAGCCAGCTTCCTCAAGCTGTTGAACGAGTTCTGGCGGGACTTGCACAACCCGGCGATGCTTTGGGAATTGCTGGCATTGGCGGTTTGTGTCGGCGTGGCCATTGCCCTGCGCTCGCGTTTTCGCCACCGCGCCGGCCACTCCGACGGTCTTCTCCATGCCGGGGAACTGGGTTTGCGCCGGGTCATGTTCCCGCTGACGGCTTTGCTGCTGGTGTTGCTTGCGCGCTCCATCCTGCGCCCCTACATTCCGGTGGCGTTGTTCAATCTGGCGATACCGCTTTTCCTTTCACTCGCGCTGGTGCGGGCGGCGGTCTTTTCCTTGCGCTACGCCTTTCCCAATGCGCAGTGGATCAAGACGTCGGAGCGCTACATTGCTGCCACCGTCTGGCTTTGTCTGGCGCTCTACATCACCGGGCTGTCGGACCCTGTCATCGACAGTCTCGAGTCCGTAAAATTTGCCGTCGGCAAGCAGAAGCTCGATCTCTGGCTAATCCTGAACGGGCTGGTCACGGCACTGGGGACGCTGCTGGTCGCGTTGTGGTTCGCCGGCTGGCTGGAACACCGCCTGATGCATTCGGAAAGCATAGATTCGAATGTGCGTGTGGTCATCAGCCGCGCTGGCAAGGCTATTCTCATCGTCATCGCGCTGCTGATCAGCCTGGCCTTGGTCGGCATCGATGTCACGGCACTCTCGGTCTTCGGCGGGGCTTTTGCCGTCGGCCTTGGCTTCGGCATGAAAACCATCGCCTCGAACTACGTCGCCGGTTTCATGATCCTGCTCGATCGCTCGATCCGCATTGGCAACGTCATTTCCATCGATGCCACCACCTCGGGCGAAGTCACCCGCATCACCACGCGCTATACGGTGGTGCGCACGCTGGCCGGCACCGAAGTAATCGTGCCCAATGAGTATCTGGTCGCCAATATCGTGCGCAACCAGACCTATACCGATACCAAGGTACGTATCCCGTTGCGTGTTTCGGTGGCCTATGACGCCGATCTTGACCTGGCCATGCGCCTGATGGCCGAAGCTGCGGCGGCACAGCCGCGCGTACTGAAAGATCCGGCGCCGCTGACCATCGTCGTTGCCTTTGGCGACAACGGCATCGAGCTCGAACTGGGGTTCTGGATCAGCGATCCGGGTGAGGGTACCGGCGGCATTCGTTCGGAAATCAATCTCGCCATCTGGCGCAGTTTCCGCGCCAACGGCATCGAGTTCCCCTTCCCGCAGCGGGAAGTGCGGATTCTCAACGACACCATCCCGCTGACGCTGACGCAGCAATCCTGAAAAGAAAAAACCCGCGCCAGGGGTGGCGCGGGTGAAGTACCCATCTGTCGGAGGGATGGGTCAGGGGGAGGTACTCGGTGTTGCCTGCGGCGGTTTTAGTGGCTCCGCGCGCAGTTGCTGATCGGAATCGGTTGCAGGTTCATTGTGCCGAGGCCGATGTGGCGAAAATTCTCGCAACGGGCGTCCTGGCCAAAAAGATACTGGCAGGCCAGTGCCAGGAATTGGTGGCGGATGGTTTGGTTTTCGTTGTTCATCTTGCATCTCCCTTCGGCAGTAGGTGCCTTCGTCATGGGATGCATAGTAAGGCGTGCGAATGCCGCCGTCTGTTGCGCGAAAGTAAGGGTTTTGTAACGGTTTGTTACTGGCGCAGCGGTTGGGTTGGCCATTCCAGCGTAAAGCGCGCGCCCCCAGCGGCGATTCGTGGGCGGAAGCGCTGCCACCATGCAACTCCATCACCAGCCGGGCAATCGCCAGGCCAAGGCCATAGCCGCCAGTGGTGCGATCGCGCGAGCGGTCGAGGCGGGTGAAAGCGGTGAACACCTTCTCGCGCTCTTCTGGCGGGATGCCGATCCCGTCGTCATCGACGTGGATGCGTATTCTTCCGCTTTCAAGTTCGGCGCTGACGGCAATGTGGTGCTGTGCATACTTGATGGCATTGCGCAGCAGGTTGCGTACCGCGAAGGGCATGGCCTTGCGGTCGAGTTCGACGCGCAGGGTCTGTGGCAAGCCCGTGGTGTCGAGTGTTAGTTCCAGTTGGCCGCGCAGGATGCGGAGATCGTCGACCTGTTCCTGCAGCCAGGGAATGAAATCGGTCGTCGCCAGGTGCAACTCTGGCTGTTCGCGTTCGAAGCGGGCATAGGTCAGGCTGGAATCGATCAGGTTGTCGAGTTCCTCCAGATCCTCTTCCATCATCAGCCAGAGCCGCTCGCGCTCTTCGTTTTCGTCGGTTTCGGCCAGCATTTCCAGGGCAAAGCGCAGGCGCGCAATAGGCGTGCGCAGCTCGTGCGAAATAGCGCTGGAGAGCTCCTTCTGGGTGGCGATCAGGCGCTGGATGCGTTCTGCCATGGCGTTCAGCGTTTCCGAGAGCAGCTCGAACGAGGTGTTGTGGGCGGCAGGCGCGCGGGCACCGAAATCGCCCTCGCCGAGCGAGCGGGCGGTCTGGCGCAGGGCTTCCAGGTCGCGCCAGACCGGGCGCACCCAGAACCAGACGGCGACCGCGAGAAAGAGGCCGATCAAGCCCCAGGTGAGCAGCCGGATGCGCATTTCCAGCGTCAGTAAACGTCGGTTATCCGGGTTGCGGTCGGGCGAGAGTGGCCCAACGACCAGCACCTGTGCCGTGTTTTTCAGCCGGTGGTAGATGATCTCCGCATCGGCGCTGATCGCAAGCTCACCGGCATCGAGTTTTTCGGCCTGCTTGAGCGAGAGCTTGACGGTGTCACGTTCGACGATGGCCAGCTTGTAGGAAAAACGGTCGTCGAGCGCTTTCAGGCGTTTTGGCCATTCGCGCGAGGGACGGCGGAAAAGATCTTCCTCGATCGTCAGCACCGTTCCGCGCATGAAGTGGCGGGTGTAGTCGTCGGTGATGCCTTTCAAGGCGGTTGAAATGACGAAATCGGAGAAAACGGCGATGGCGATGAAACTGCCCATCACCAGCAGGTAGAAGTTGAAGAAGAGCTTCGACAGCCGGTAGCGACCCGCCGGCAGGCTGAATCGCTTTTTCGACGCTGGCGGGGTTGCAGGGTTACTGCCAGTCATGCCGCGAGAAAAGATAGCCCTTGCCACGCACTGTCTTGATCCGCGTCGGGTTTTCCGGGTCGTCGTTGAGTTTCTTGCGCAGGCGCGAGATGCGCGCGTCGATGGAACGGTCGAGTCCGTCAAAACCGATGCCGCGCAGTTGCTGCAGCAGGTCATCGCGCGACAGGATGCTGCCGGCGTGGCGGGCGAGCAGCCAGAGCAGATCAAATTCAGCGGTGGTCAGATCGATGGCCTCACCGGCGAGCAGCGCGCTGCGCGTTTGCTGGCTGATGCGGAAACTGCCGAAGGTGATCGATGCGTCGGCGTCCGGCATGTCGTCTGCGCCGGTGGGTGTTGCGCGGCGCAGCAGCGCCTTGATCCGTGCCAGCAGGACGCGAGGGGGAACTGGCTTGGTGATGTAGTCGTCGGCACCGAGTTCCAGCCCGAGTATCTGGTCGATGTCCTCGTCACGGGCGGTCAGCATCAGGATGACGCCATCGTATTTTGGGCGCACCGCACGGCAGACGGCAAAGCCGTCCTGGCCGGGCAGCATGATGTCGAGGACGACGAGGTCCGGCCGGGTTTCCAGAATGCGTGTTTCAGCGGTATCGCCGCGCCCTTCGATGTCGACGGTGAAGTCGTTCTTGCGCAGGTATTCAGCGGTGAGGTCGGCGAGGCGTTCGTCGTCTTCGACGAGAAGGATGCGTGAGTTCATGGTGCAATCATAGCTGCTGGACGGATGCACGAGTAGCCCGGAGGCTGGGGGGGCAGCAGATGTCGGCCGGATACTGACGAAAGATCGGCGGAAAGACGCGCTATTTATCCTCTTCGCCAGGCTCCGACTGACGGCGGCGTTCGAGTACTGGCGCGACTTCCCGTCGTAATTCGATGATCAGCCCCGCGCCGCTGGGCAGAGAAATGGCTACGCTTTCCCCTGATTTCCCCTGGCAGCGGTAAAGACTGGCTTCACCGACCGCTTCGGAGGCCGTAACCTCGACATGTTCAAGATGTCCGGAAAGTTCGTCGCGGCTGACCTGACGCCAGCCGAGTCGGCGCTTCACTGTTTGCCCCCGGCCGGTGGCGGCAACAGGCGGCCATTTTGCAGCAGCAGGGCAAACTCTTCTGCAGGTACCGGCCGGCTGAAAAGGAAACCCTGAAAATCGTCACAACCATACTCGCGCAGCAGGTTCAACTGCGCCGCGTTTTCCACCCCTTCGGCGATGACGCGCAGGCCGAGGCTGTGGGCCATGGCAATGACGGCATGGGCAATCGCGGCATCGTCGGACTCCGTATCGATGTCGCGCACGAAGGATCGGTCGATCTTCAACGCATCAATGGGGAAGCGCTTGAGATAGGCAAGGCTTGAATAACCGGTGCCGAAATCGTCGAGGGCGAGTGCCACGCCGAGCTGTTTGAGTTCTCGTAGCATGACGATGGCGTTTTCGACATCGTGCATGACCATGCTTTCGGTCAGCTCGAACTCCAGCGTATTTCCTTCCAGTCCGGTTTCGGCCAGCTTGCGGCGCAGCAGGTCGGTGAGGTTGTCCTGACGGAACTGCCGTGCCGAGATGTTGATGGCTACCTGAATGGACGGCAGCCCATTCCTTTGCCAGGCTGCCAACTGGTGACAAACCTGATGCAGGATGCGCTCACCGAGCGGGATGATCAGACCGGTTTCTTCCGCCAGCGGGATGAATTCGATGGGCTGAATCATGCCGATGCGCGGGTGGTTCCAGCGCGCCAGCGCTTCGGCGCCGACAATCGTGCCGGTTTTCAGCGAGACGATGGGTTGGTAGAAAACCGTGATCTCGTCGCGCTCAAGCGCCCGGCGCAGGTTGCTTTCCATGTCCAGCCGATCGAGCGCCATGTGGGTCATTTCCGGGGTGTAGAAACGGTAGTTGTTGCGCCCGTGCTCCTTGACCCGGTACATCGCTACGTCCGCATTGCGCAGCAGCGCTTCCCCATGTTCGCCGTCGCGCGGGTACAGCGCGATGCCGATGGAGGCCGTGACGAAAACATCCTTGCCCTCGACGCCCAGCGGCAGCGTCAACTGGCGAAGTATCTTGGCGGCGACGCTGGCAACGCCGTCGGCATCGTCGACGCTACTGAGGACGACAACGAATTCGTCGCCACCGAGGCGGGCGACCGTGTCGGTGTCGCGCACGCAACTCGTGAGCCTCATGGCGACTGCTTTCAGCAGATTGTCAGCCGGTATATGGCCAAAGCCATCGTTGATCAGCTTGAAACGATCAAGGTCGAGCAGCAGCACGCCAACCAGCCGCTCGTTCTGGCGCGCCAGCAGAATGGCCTGCTCGATGCGATCGTTGAGCAGGTTGCGATTGGCCAGCCCGGTCAGGACGTCGTGCGTCGCATGGTATTCAAGTTGCTGTTCGTAGGTGATGCGCTCGGTGACATCGTTGATGATGCTGACGAAGTGAGTCGTTGCCTGGCCACTTTCGTCAAGTACCGGCGCGATCGACAGTTCATTCCAGAAAAGCTGGCCGTCCTTGCGGTAGTTGCGCAGGACGGTGTGACCCTCGCGGTGGTCACGCAGGGCTGAACGGATTTCGGCGAGACCTTTTTGCGCCAGATCGTCGCGTACCAGAAAGCGGCCACTCTGGCCGACGACTTCGGCCGCACTGTAGCCGGTGATGCGCTCGAAGGCCGGGTTGACGTAAACGATGGGGTGGTCGAGCTGCGTTGATGAAGTAATCATCACTCCGTTGGAACTCGACTCCAGCGCACGTGAAAGCTGGCGCAACTGGTCGTCAAGATCTCGGTGGGTGTCGCGGGTGCGCAAGGCACAGGCGCTGAAAGCGAGGTCGGCGGCGATGGCTGCGAGCACCTGCCGCTCCATGGCGTCGAAAGGGCCGTCGGTATGCGCTACCCGCAACAGGCCATGGTTTTCTCCCGCATATTCCAGCGGCAGTGACAACGCGGGTTCGTCGAGATGTTCAAGTTCCGACCAGAGCAGCGAAGCATGGCCAGCGGCGACCCGCAGTGCGCGTAGCGGATCTTCCGTTGAGGAATGCGTGGCAGTGAGCCGGATGGCAGCGACCGCATAGCCACCGGCATGCACCAGCGCATCGCACAGTTGCTCGATCAGCACGCGCGTATCGGCTGCCGCTGCGCGCAGCTGGGTGCAGGCGGCAAGTAGTGTCAGCAGGCGGGTCGCCTGATCCTGCGCTTTATTGGCCTCGACCATGGATTTCAGGAAGCCTCCGCTACCCCAGTTGTTTCGTTATGGCTTTAGTAATAAACGGAGTTTATCAAGGAAGTCTTCTGCGCCGTGCTGCGTCGCAGCATGGGTCTTTGCCGAGATGCCGTAGAATCGCCCTCCTTAAACGAAAGGAAGTCGCATGATTGCTGCGGGATTTTTGGGCGTGTCCTGGTGGGGTCGCGTGGTGGCATGATGCGTGTGATGCTCCCGACAAAACCGCGCTCTGCTTTTGCCCTGTTGCTGCTCGCCGCCACCGCGCTGGTCGGCGGCGGCTTGGTCATCGGTGAGTGGATGCGTCTCAACCCTTGCCCGCTATGCATTTTCCAGCGCGTGCTTTATCTCGTCGTCGGGCTGTGGGCCTTCTTCGGCGTTGTTGTTCCGCAAGGGCGCCGCTTGTGGGGAGGCCTGATCGCAGCGACTTCAGCGGGCGGCATGGCCACCGCGCTTTATCAGACCTGGATGCAGCTCAACCCGGAGTCCGCCACGCAGTGCGGCGCGGGTGAGCTGAATCTGATCGAACGTCTGGTGGATTGGCTCGGCATGCAGTGGCCGTTGATGTTCATGGCCACCGGCTTTTGCACCACCAAGGAATATATCCTCGGTCTGACGATGGCCAACTGGTCCATCGCCTGCTTCTTCGTTTTTCTCGTTCTCGGCCTTTGGGTCGGATTCTCCCGCCGCTTCGAGCGCAAACGCTTCAACTTCCGCTGAGCGCCGCCGGTCAGTCCAGGCGACTGCCGGCGACTCTCGTCAACTCCGGGCTCACTCAGCCATCAACGCTCAGGCTTTGCCGGTACTGCCAAAACCGCCGGCGCCCCGGCTGCTGGCGTCGAATTCATCGACCACGTTGAAGGCCACCTGCAACACCGGCACCACCACCAATTGCGCCAGGCGGTCGAGCGGGTTGAGCAGGAAGGTTTCCTTGCCGCGGTTCCAGGTCGACACCATGATCTCGCCCTGGTAATCGGAATCGATCAGGCCGACCAGGTTGCCGAGCACGATGCCGTGCTTGTGCCCCAGCCCCGAGCGCGGCAGGATCATGGCCGCCAGCCCCGGATCGGCAAGGTGGATGGCGATGCCGGTGGGGATCAGCATGGTGTCGCCCGGGTGGATCTTGACCGGGGCTTCGACGCAGGCGCGCAGGTCCAGCCCGGCGGAACCGGGGGTGGCGTAGTGCGGCGGGTTTTCCTTGAGGCGCGGGTCGAGGATGCGGACATCGATACGGTGCATGGAAAATTCCTGTCAGTAGAAAAAACGAATGGCAATGAAGATGGCGGCGCCGAGGATCGCCAATCCGATGGCGATGTCGCGGGCCAGCGTCTGCTTTTCAAGCTCGTCGGCCTGCCACTGTCGAACCATCCGGCTGGCCCGGCGCAGGGCTTCGCGGCCGACGACGCGGCGCGTGCCTTCGTTAACGACCTCATCGTGGGGCGCGGTCATGCAGGGCGATCAGCGACGATCCAGCTGTCGGGCGATGTGGCTGACCAGCGTACGGGCAAGCTCGGATTTCGGCCCCGGCTGCAGCGGCGTCTGGCCGGTCTCGTCGAAGAGGACCAGCGTGTTGTCCTCGCCGCCGAAACCATGCTGGATCAGGTTGCCGACAATCAACGGAATCTTTTTGGCCAGCCGTTTTTTCTGCGCGTATTCGGCCAGGTTCTGGCTCTCGGCGGCAAAGCCGACACACAGCGGCGGGTTGGGCAGAGCGGCGACTTCGGCCAGGATGTCCGGGTTCTGGACCAGCGTGATTGTTGGCGCAGCGCTGCCATCCTTCTTGATCTTGTGCTCGGCTGCCGCTTGCGGCCGGTAGTCGGCAACGGCCGCAACACCGACAAAGACATCCTGCGCTGCTGCCCGCACCATCACGGCCGCGTGCATTTCCAGCGCGCCGGTGACGTCGATGCGGGTCACGCCACGCGGCGTCGGCTGCGACACCGGGCCGCAAACCAGCGTTACCTCGGCGCCGGCTTCACGCGCGGCACGCGCCACGGCAAAGCCCATCTTGCCGGACGAGAGATTGGTGATGCCACGCACCGGGTCGATGGCCTCGAAGGTCGGGCCGGCGGTGATCAGCACTTTTTTGCCGGCGAGGTGCTTGGGCTGCAGGAAGGCGATCAGGTCCTCGACGATTTCTTCCGGCTCCAGCATGCGGCCGTCGCCGGTTTCGCCGCAGGCCTGCTCGCCGCAACCGGGACCGAGCAGGGTCACGTCGTCGACGGTCAGTGTCGCCACGTTGCGCTGCGTGGCCGGGTTTTCCCATCTGCTTGTTCATCGCCGGGGCCGCCAGCAGCGGGCAGTCGCGCGCCAGCACCATGGTTGTCAGCAGATCGTCGGCCAGCCCGTGCGCGACCTTGGCCAGAAAATCGGCCGAAGCTGGCGCAACGAGGATCAGGTCGGCTTCGCGCGAGAGGTCGATATGCGCCATGTTGTTGGCGATGCGGCCGTCCCACTGGTCGGTATAGACCGTGCGCCCGGACAGTGCCTGGAAGGTCACCGGCGTCACGAAATGCGTGGCGCCTGCGGTCATCACCACCTGTACCGTGGCGCCAGCCTTGCCGAGCAGGCGGGTGAGTTCGGCCGCCTTGTAGGCCGCGATGCCGCCGGTAATGCCGAGAACGATGCGCTTGCCCTGTAATTCCATGGTCATCTGGGTAGAATGCTTGATCGATCCATTGTACGTGAGGGAAACCGGCATGGCGATTACCGACTGGCCTGAGGACGAGCGACCGCGCGAACGCCTGCTGGCGCAGGGGGCTGGCGTGCTCTCGGATGCCGAACTGCTGGCCATCTTCCTGCGTGTCGGCATGAAGGGGAAAAGTGCGGTTGATCTTGGGCGCGAGTTGATCGCCCGCTTTGGCAGCCTGAACCGGTTGTTCTCGGCATCGATGGCTGAATTTGCCGCCGTGCCCGGCATGGGTGAGGCCAAGTACGCGCAGTTGCAGGCAGTGCTTGAAATGGCCAAGCGCGCACTGGGCGAACAACTCTCTGCCCGCGAACTGCTTTCCTCGCCACAAGCGGTGCGCGACTACCTGCGCCTGATCCTCGGTGGCCGCGCACACGAAGTCTTTCTGGCCATGTGGCTGGACGCACAGAACCGACTGATCGCGACCGAAGAGCTTTTTCGCGGCACGCTGACGCAAACCTCGGTTTATCCGCGGGAAGTGGTGAAACGGGCACTTGCCCACAATGCGGCGGCGGTGATCCTCGCCCACAACCATCCCTCCGGGGTAGCCGAACCCTCAAGCGCTGATGTAACGCTGACGCGTGCGCTGAAGGACGCCTTGAATCTGGTCGATGTGCGCCTGCTCGATCACTTCATCGTCGCCGGCACGATGCCGCCGCTGTCGCTGGCGGAGCGGGGGATGGTCTGATGCTGCACGCACCACCTGCGGTATGTGATGTTTTCGAAGGCGTTATGCTGGCGCTGGCTCCGTAGTACCCTTGTGCCATACCGCCGCAAGTGATGCCCCACCAACTTTCTCGCCGCCTGCTACGTCAATGAGGATTTCTTTACGCTGGTTGCCTCGTTGGGCCAGCCACTATTCGAAGGACAAATTTTCTGCCGACCTCTCGGCAGGCTTGATCGTGGCCGTGCTGGTCATTCCGCAGAGTCTGGCCTACGCGCTGCTGGCCGGCTTGCCGCCGCAGTTTGGCTTGTATGTCAGCATCTTTCCGGTGATTGCCTATGCGCTGCTCGGCAGCAGCATGGTGCAGGCGGTGGGGCCGGTGGCGATTACGGCGATCATGACCTATTCGGTACTCAGCCCGCTGGCAGTGCCCGGCTCCCCCGAATATCTGAGCTTGGCGGCGGCCCTGTCTTTGCTTTCCGGGGCGGTGATGCTGGCCTGCGGCCTGCTGCGCTTCGGCTTCCTTTCGCAACTGCTCAGCCGGCCGGTGATCAGCGGTTTTGTTTCCGGTTCGGCAGTACTCATCGTCATCAGCCAACTCGGGCGTTTGCTGGGGGTTCCGGTGGCCGGTGGTAACACCTGGCAGATGGTGACGGCATTGTTCGACGGTCTGGCGCAAAGTCATCTGCCGACGCTGGCTGTGGGGCTGGGGGCTTTGTTACTGCTGGTCCTGTCAAAAGCCCGGCTCGGTGCGCTGCTGGTGCATGCCGGCATGAGCGCGGTGCGCGCGGTGGTGGTCATCCGCGTCATGCCGCTGGTGGTGGTGCTGGCGGGTACGCTGACCGTGATCGGCCTCGAACTCGATTCGCGCTTTGGCGTAGCGGTGGTCGGTAATGTGGTTGAAGGCCTGCCCGGATTCGATTTTTTCCTGCCCACTTTTGCCAGCATCAAAACGCTGTTGCTGCCGGCCTTGATCATGGCGCTGATTGGCATGGTGCAGGGCATCGCGGTCGCGCAGGCCCTGGCCATCAAGCGTCGGGAACGTGTTGATGCCAATGCCGAACTGCTCGGGCTGGGTGCGGCCAATGTGGTTGCTGCCTTCCACGGCGGCATGCCGGTCGGCGGCGGGCTGACCCGCTCGGCGGTGAATGTGGCAGCCGGGGCACAAACGCCGCTGGCCAGCATTGTCACCGCGCTGACCATGATTGCCGTGGTGCTCGGGTTGGCGCACTGGCTGGAGCGGCTGCCGCTGGCGGTGCTGGCGGCCAGCATCATCATGGCGGCCTGGACCATGGTTGATCTCAAAACCTTGCGTCAGGCCTGGGCCTACGACCGTGCTGATGCCTTTGCCTATCTCGGCACGGTGTTGGGCGTACTGGTCTTCGGTCTGGAGATCGGCATCGTGGCCGGTATCGTGTTGTCTACCGGCACCGTGCTCTATCGTTCCAGTCAGCCACATATGGCGGTCATGGGGCGCATTGCCGGTAGTGAGCACTTCCGCAATGTTGAGCGCTACGAGGTAGAAACCATCCCCGGTGTGCTCTTCCTGCGCGTCGACGAAAAGCTTTTTTTCGGCAACCTTGCCGCCGTTGAGGCGCGTTTGCTGCATGAACTGGAGAATCTGCAGCGTGAATCAGCCCCGGTCACCGATCTGGTGCTGGTGATGAGCGCGGTCAATCGCATGGATTCCACTGCCGTCGATGTGTTTGCCGAACTGAATGAAGACCTGCAGGACCGCGGCATCCGCATGCATCTGGCCGAAGTGAAAGGGCCGGTGCAAGACAGATTGAAGCGATCTGCCCTGTGGCCGGTGCTTTCCGGCGAGGTTTTTCTGTCTACAAACGAGGCGTTTGAAAAACTCAGGCAGCCTTGAGTGGTGGCTCCGGCTGATCCGGTTCTGGCAGGCCGATGCCGTGCCCGGTGCGCAACTCCAGACATTTCGGGTTCAGGGAACCATCTTCCATATAAACCGGAAATTCGCGGCAGGGGCTGGGGCGGTTCTCGTAAATGGCACAGCGGTTGTCGGGTTGCAGCGCGATGCAGCGCCCCTTGCCGTATTCGGTGCCTTGCATGCAGACGAGAAAAGGCGTCACTGGCGAAGTCATTGCTGCCGGTACCGTGCCGCCACTGAAGCTGTCGAGCTCGCCCTGATAGAAGGACACCCGGAAATGGCGGCAGCAGGCACCACAATCGGTGCAGGGGCTGCTTTCGGGCATGTCGTAGAAGACACGATTGTCTTCCGTCCGGATGATGGTCTGAAGGAGTGCCATCGGGGGTCTCGCAGAAAAATTGCGGGTGGAAATGTCGCGCATTATCTGCGATTGCCGGAAATAAGAAAGAGCCTTTGTTAACTCCTTGGTTATTCGATGATTATTTTGTCTGATTGAGCAGCGGCCGCAGGTCGATCAAGCCCTTGGGGGCCGATGGATCGCCAACGAGCAGTGGCCGCTCCTGAAATTTCGGGCTGATCACGCTTTTGCTTGAATCCAGCCCGTCAAATGACAGGCCGACAAGTTCTGCCCAGGTGTGAATCAGGTGTGCGGTCTGGTAGGGACGATGGGTCACGCCGGCAAGCGGTTGTGGGTTCGCCTGGCGCCATGCCTCCGATTGCCAGACCAGGAAGGGCACGGTGTACATCGCCGGTGTCGGCTTGGCTTCGTCGCGACCAACAAATTTGTGCGGTGGTGTGTCGAAGACATCTTCGCCGTGGTCGGCAAAATAGAGCATCTGGCTTTTCAGTTGCGTGCCACGCAGGCGTTCGATCAGGCTGCTGACGACAAAGTCGTTATAGCGCACGGCATTGTCGTATTCGTTGATGAACTGGGTGCGCTCGGCGTCGGCCCACTCGGGCAGATCATCGCGGCCTTTGAAATACTCGTCTTCCGGCGGATAGCGGAACTCGTAGCGCATGTGTGTACCGAGCAGATGCACGATGATGAAACGTTTTTCCACGCCATCCGCCAGCACCTTGCTGAAAGGGTCGAGTACGGCACCGTCGTAGGCGCGCGAATTCTGTACCCGGGTGTTGTTCAGGTACACCTGCTCATCGGTCTGTTTCGAAAAATTGGTGAGCATCGTGTTGCGCTGGGTCATCGTCTGCTGGTTGGTGATCCAGTAGGTGCGATAACCCGCCTGCTTCATGATGTTCATCAGTGAGGGTGTGCTCAGGTAAAGATCCGGGTTTTCCTGGTCGGCAAAGGTCAGCGCCTGCTGCAGTGTTTCGATGGTGTAGGGGCGGGATGCCACCACGTTCTCGAAGACGGTCAGTTCCTGGCGCAGGGCATCGAGACGCGGGGTGGTCTGGCGGTGGTAACCATAGAGGCTCATGTGCTGGCGGTTGGTTGATTCGCCGATGACCAGCACCAGTGTGCTCGGTGTGCTGCCGTTAGGGTCGCTCAGATTGCTGACTGGCGGGATTTCGTTGTTCTTCGCCACCAGTGCCTCTACCGCAGCCAGTTGCTGTCGATATTCCGAATAGCCGACGAGGATCTGCCAGGGAACGGCAGGTTCCATGCGTTTGACAATGCTCTCTGCCGCGGCCGCTGATGAAATAACGCCGCCCCGCACATGCTTGTACTGCGGGTACACAAAAAGCATCCCCGCCAGTAGCGCAATAATCAGCCCCGCCCGTTTCCTGGAAATGCTCAGGGGGCGCAGCTTTCGCCAGATCAGCCACGCAAGCAGCGAGTAGATGAAGAAGGCTGGGGGCATCCACCAGGCAAAATACTGTGCTGCATATTCACTCGCTTCCGCCGGGTTGGATTCGAAGATGATGAACAGAACACTCTGCGAAAACTCGTTGTGATAGATGAAGAAGTAGCCGAGGCTGATCAGCGAAAAGGCCCAGAGCACAAGGCCGATCGCCGCAGTGATCTGGCGGGTGTACTTGGGAGCAAGCAAGACCGGAATCAGCCACAGCGCGCTGGCCACCGTCGCTAGGCGGAAGGAAGCGAAGGAAATGGCATCAATCGCCTGCAGCAGCAGGTGGTGCACGCCAGAGAAGTACCAGAAGAAGAGAAAAACGAGGCCAATCCCGCGCCAGTCGGTATTGCTGCTTTTGCTGCTTGAACAATTGAGTGCTGCTGCCTGCGCCATGCCGGATTCCTTCGCTTTTCAATGCCCGGCCGCATTGTGGCGAACGAATCTGAAATCTGGCTTAAGGGGCGGGTGGCAAGACTTGCCAATCGATCCGGGCAGTGAATCCGCCCTGGCTGCCATTGCTCAGGTGCAGCCGGGCACCGTGAAGTTCGGCGATGCGGCCGACGATGGCCAGGCCGAGCCCACTACCCTCGCCGCCAGCTTCGCTGCTGCGGTAGAAGCGGTTGCCAAGGCGTGGCAGATCTTTTTCCGGGGCGCCGGGGCCGTTGTCAGTGACCGCCATAAACGGGGTGCCGTGCTCCAGCCCGGTGCTGACACTGATATGGCCACCAGCCGGTGTATAGCGGAGTGCATTGTCCACCAGATTGCGCAGCACCACGGCCAGCAAATCCGGGTCGCCGCTGATTTGCGGGCCACTTTCAGGTGCGCTCAGTGTCAACTTCTGTTGTTTTGCGGAGGCCGCATCCCGGGCGTTTTCGATCGTGGTGTACGCAAGGTCGGCGAGGTCGATCGGCTGCGGGTCAGGTAATTGCACCAGCGGGTCCAGGCGGGCGAGGCGCAGCAGCTGTTCGACCAGTCGAGTGCTGCGGTCAGCGCCGGCCAGTACCTGCGCCATGGCGTGCCGGCTTTCTTCCGGATCGCGGGTGGCCAGTGCCACCTGTGCCTGCACCTTCAGTGCTGCCAGCGGGGTGCGCAGCTCATGTGCTGCGTCGGCAGTAAAGCGACGTTCGTTATCGAGGGTGGTAGCCAGCCGGCTGAGTAGTCGGTTGAGCGAACTGACCAGTGGCCGGGTTTCAAGCAGTTCGGTGGCCGGTTGCAAGGTTGCCAGATTGTCCGGTGAGCGCGAAGCTACATCGTCAGCCAGCTCGTCCAGTGGTTTCAGACCGCGCCGGATCGCAAAATAGAGCAAGGCGATCATCAGCGGCAGCAGCAGCGCCAGCGGCAGCACCGTCTTGGTGGCGATTTCCAGGGCTTCCCGGTCGCGGGTCTGGAAGGAATGAGCAACCTGTACCCGGTAGCGGCCATCAGCTGTTTCCAGCATCAGGCTACGCCACGGTTTGCCTTCATGTTCAACATTGGCGTAGCCGAGCGACCGTGTCAGCGGTGTTCCCGGCGCCTTGGGCGAGCGCACGAGGACCGTGCCATCGGCGTATCCGATCTGGAATTCCAGCGGCAGTTCGCTGCGCCGCGATTTGGTGCCGCGCAGGCTGGCCATGTTTTCCGGCAGGCGCTTCAGGTAAGCGGTGTCTTCATGGATCTGCGCCAGCAGCAGGCGCGCCATCTTGGCAATCTGCCCGTCCATCAGTTCCTGCACTTCGGCACGTGCCTGGTGGTAACTGAGTGCGGCAGCCAGGCTCCAGATCACGATCGTGGTCAGCGTCACCCAGCGCAGCAGCCGCCAGCGCAGGGAGCGGGTACGGAACAAGGTGGCGCTCATGGCGCATCTCCAAGCTGGTAACCAAGGCCACGAACGGTGCGAATGAAATCCGTGCCCAGCTTCTTGCGCAGGTGGTGGATGTAAACCTCGACCGTGTTGCTTTCCTTTTCCTCGCCCCAGGCATTGAGGCTTTCTTCCAGCTGGCTGCGGGTGCGGAGCTGGTTCCGGTTGGTCATCAGATCGAGTAGCAGCGCGTATTCACGGGCAGACAGTTGCAGTGGCTGCCCATCTTTGGTGACCCGTTTTCCGGCCGGGTCGAGGCTGACGCCGGCATGAGTGAGCACCGGCGTCGCCGCGCCGGCGGCACGGCGGATCAGGGCGCGCATGCGTGCTTGCAATTCACCGAGGTCAAAGGGTTTGGTCAGGTAGTCGTCGGCACCAGCATCAAGCCCGGCAATCTTGTCGGCGTTGGTGTCACGTGCCGTCAGAATCAGTACCGGCAGCGTCTTGCCCCGGCTGCGCAAATCCTTGAGCACGGCCAGTCCATCTTTTTTCGGCAGACCCAGGTCGAGCACGCAGGCATCGTAGTCATGGCTGAGCAGCGCCAGCCGTGCGGCATCGCCGTCTTGCACCCAGTCGACGGCGTAGTCAGCAAGCTTCAGCCCGGCGCGGATACCGTCGCCGAGCAGGGGGTCGTCTTCAACAAGCAATACACGCATTGGTCAATCCTTGGTCAGCCGGGAATGGCTGCCGGCATTGGGTGGCAGCAGAGGGTTCCGGTCAGATATTTACCGCAATTGTGGCAAGGGTCAATCTGCAAGCCGTCTTTGGCAGCGAGTATGTTGACTCATGATGCGAGATAGCTGACACAGGCTTAATGATGGGCCGCCATTTTTCCCTTGTTGCCGGGGGTGCATCCGGTGCTGAAGTCATAAGCGGTGTCGAGTGCGCTGGTTTGCACATCGAGCAATGCCAGCGTTGTGTGGAAGAGGTGGTCATGGCTGATGGCCGTGCCTGCACGCTGACGGAGGCATTGCGTGTCGAGCGAGACGGAAACGTAGAGCAGCGCCGTGTCGTAGTTCGACTGCTGGGTCTTGAGATAGGCGATGGTCTGGGCGAGTACATGGTCGGTGTAGAGCAGTGCGTTGTCGTAGGCGTTGACGATTTCCTGCTGCGTGCATTTGCCGAGGTCGGAGGATTCACACGCCGGCAGGAATTTCTGGAACGCTTTGGGGTAACGCTTGGAATAAGCCGGGCCATGGTTGCCCAGCGTGTGCAGGAAGATCACCTGGCTTTCACGATGATTTTCGGCCAATTGGCGAACACCGGCGAGCATGGCGCCGTCCAGGCAGCCATCGCTGTTGCAGTCGGCCGGCGACAGTTTTGCATCCGGCCGCCAGTTTTCGAGGCCATCGCACGTTCCCTTGCAGCCGGACTGGTTGTCGATCCAGGTGGTGCGCAGCCCGGCACGCTTCAGCACATGCAGCAGTGACTCGCTGCCGCGGATTTTTGCTTCGTCGTAGTTGTTGCGTCCGTAGGGCGAGAGCATGCAGGGCACCGAGACTTCGGTATTGGTGCCGCAGGCGGTGACGTCGCTGAAGTTGATGACGTTGAGCCCGGCCAGTTCAGGTGTGGTTTGCCGCGCATAGCCAGACAAGCCCCAGTTGGCGGAACGTGCCGTTTCGCCGATGACAACAACCATCAGCACCGGTTTCTTGTGCTCCGCCCAGGCCGCCGAGAGTACGGCATCGCTGCCGACTGGGACTTTTTCCTTGCTGGCCGTTGCCGTGTCGCTGGCGACAGCTCGCACGCTTGAGTACAGGTAATTGGCCGGTGTGATCAGGTAGCGTACTTCCTTTTTCTCGCGCATCAGCGATGAGAAATCCTTGAAAATGGCGAACCCGGCGGCACCGGCAAGGGCCATCGCCAGCAGCAGGCTGAACAGGCGGATGCCGGTGGCGCGCAGCAGCGGCCGTGGCTTGATGTCGACGCGGGCGAGCAACAGGAGCGGAGGTAACGCATAGGCCAGGAGCGCCGGGATCATCCCCCACGAGAACAGCTCAGAGGCTTCACGATAATCGGTACGCAGGATGTTGCGCAGCATGTCCGGGTCGAGATAGACGTGGTACTTGCCCATGTAGTGGCTGGCAAAGGTTGTCAGCACGACGATAATGGCCAGCAAGGGCTTGGCTGCACGCCGGAGGGTGATGCAGGCCAGCAGCAGGAAATGAGTCGTGGTCAGCAGCAGTGCCAGTGCAGCGCCGTGAAGGGCTATCTCAGTCCAGCTGCCGGTTTGCCGCTCCATGGCGGCTTGCCAGAAAAGAGAATTGCTGGTGGCGGTGAACCACAGGCAGATCAGGAGAATCAGCGTTTCCGCGCCGAGTTTCGGGCGTGTGCTGATCTGCTGTGCGATCCGCGTCAAAAACGGGTGGGCTGGTTGCTGCCTCATGCCGAGCGTGAATGTCATCATTGCTGATAGGCCAGAGCGGGTGCAGTTTCAGGGGTGTCGGTCAAGGCACGCTGCTGGAGCGCACGCTGCATCGGGCGCCAGAACACGGCGAGTATCAAGAGCAGCAGTGCGGTGCTGAGCCAGGCAGTAGCCAGCGTGTGCGACAGGAAATGCTGGCCGCGCATCTGTTGTACCCAGCCCATGGCCAGGCCGACGCTGAGGCCGGCGAAAAAGCCGGCCAGCGCCTTGCGCGGGTGGGTGGGCAGCCAGAGGATGGCCAGTGCGGAAAGCCACATGCCGGCACTGGCGTGGCCGGCGGGGAAGCAATGCCCAGCACTCCAGCCATCGGGTACCCAGTCAAGCAACTTCAGCAGCGGTGCTTTGCCACCATAGAGGTCAATGCCTTGTGGGCAGTGCAGGTTGGAGTTTTCCTTGAGTGAGCGAACCAGTATTGGTTCCAGCACTGCAGCCAGTGTCAGGTAGCGCAGCTTGAGGCGGCCAAGCGCTGTCAGGCGGCGCAGCGGCATGATCAAATCAAACAGGGTGCTTGCAATGAGCAGGAAGCCGAACCAGACGATCACGTTTTTGACGTAACCGTGCATGAGATCCTTGCCGAACCAGGTCTGATCCCAGGGGAAAATCTTGCGTACCGGGTCGAAATAAAAATCGGCGATGATCAGATCGAGATCGGTGTATTGCGCCAGGATGACGATGCCGGTGGCGGCGATCAGCATACTCAGGGCAATGATGATGATGGTTTGCTGCGGGTTCTGCGATAGGGGCGATGCATTTTTCATGAGGGCCTCAGATAGCGGCGATGACTTGAGTGCCCGCAGTGTTGCTTTCGAACCTTAAACGCCACTTAAGAGAAGCTGAGTGATTCGGCGCTGCTATTGAATGTATTTGCAGTGGTGTGGTCTTAAGGCTGGTTTAAAATTGCGCCACTAGAGTGCGGCTGCTCCTGATGCAGCCAATCCTTTTACTGACAAGAAGATCGCCCCATGCCCCAATCTGATTTCCAGCCCGCCAGCGGGCGCCTCGAAAAACTCTGGCAGCGCCTTGCCTGCTGTGGCCCTTATGCGCCGCTGGTCATGCTGCTGCTGGTCGGGCTGCCGCTGCTCAGCCTGTCGCGTGCCGCCTTGATGCTGTGGCAGGCCGACCGTGTTGCCGCCACCGGTATCTGGCATGAAATCCTGTTGCAGGGGGTGCGCAATGACCTGATGCAGATCGGCATTTTCAGTGTGCCGCTGTTGTTGCTGGTGCCGCTGTTTGCGTGGCGGCCGATGTGGCGCTGGTGGCGTCGTTTGAGTGGTTTGTGGGTGATTTTGGCACTTGCGCTGTTGGTTCTGCTTGAAGTTTCTTCGCCCGCCTTCATTGGTGAATACGACACGCGCCCGAACCGGCTCTATGTCGAATATCTGAAATATCCGGGTGAAGTGCTGCCCATGCTCTGGTCAGGCTTCCGCATTCATCTGGTGGGTGGCGTGCTGGTGACCTCTCTCGCGGTATTTGCGGCGATGCGACTGGTCTGGCCATGGCTGACGATAGCGCCGCGTTGGGGCTGGATGCGCGTGCTGCTGACCTGGCCGGTTATCTTGTTTGTTGCATTGCTGGCGGTGCGTTCCAGCGTGGATCACCGCCCCGCCAACCCTGCCACTTTTGCACTGACCAGCGATCCGATGGTGAATACGCTGGTGCTCAATTCGGCCTACTCGGTTACCTATGCCGTTTACGGCATGCGCCATGATGCCCGGTCGAGCGAAATCTATGGCCAGATGAAGACGGATGAAATCCTGAGCGAAGTCAAGGCGATGCGCGAATCGTTTGGCGACAAGCGGCCATGGCTGGACAACAAGGAAATTCCTACCCTGATCGAGCAGAAGGCAAGCGTGAAGCGCGAACGACCGCTGAATCTGGTGATCATTCTTGAGGAAAGCCTGGGGGCAACCTTTGTCGAGTCACTGGGCGGGGTTTCGGTGACGCCAGAACTGGAAAAGCTGAAAAAGGAAGGCTGGTGGTTCGAACAGCTCTACGCCACCGGTACCCGTTCGGTGCGCGGTATCGAAGCAGTCACTACCGGCTTTATGCCGACACCGGCTCAGGCTGTAGTCAAACTGGCGCTGGCGCAGCGCAACTTTGCCACGCTAGCCAGCATTCTCGGTCGGGCGGGTTACGAATCGGAATTCATTTACGGCGGTGAAGGGCATTTCGACAACATGCGCGGCTTCTTCCTTGCCAACGGGTTTTCGCGGGTGACCGACAAGGGCGACTACGTTTCGCCGGTGTTCGAGGGCAGTTGGGGCGTTTCCGACGAAGACCTGTTCAACAAGACGCATGAACGACTGCAGGCCAAGCACGCTGCTGGCAAGCCCTCCTATACGTTGGTGTTCACCTCAAGCAACCATTCACCATTTGAATTTCCGGATGGCCGTATCAAGTTGCATGAAGAGCCCAAGGCCACCGAGAACAATGCGGTGAAATATACCGATTACGCCTTGGGGCGTTTCATCGAGCAGGCCAAGGCGAGTGCCTACTGGCAGGATACGATCTTTGTTGTTGTTGCCGATCACGATATTCGTGTGCGCGGCAAGAGCCTGGTGCCAATCGAACACTTCCACATTCCGGGGCTGATCCTTGGTGCCGACATCAAGCCGCGCAAGATCAGCACGGTGGCCAGCCAGATCGATTTGCCGCCGACGCTGCTGTCGCTGATGGGGGTGGATGCGCAACATCCGATGCCGGGGCGTGACCTGAGCATGGAGCCCGATGGGCTGCCCGGCCGGGCGATGATGCAGTACAACGACAACTTTGCCTGGATGGAGGGAACGAAAACCGTGGTGTTGCGGCCTGGCAAGGCGCCGACCCATGGCCATTACGATCCGCTGAAGAAGGCGCTGGAGTCTGGTGCTGCACCGGCTGATGCAGAAGCCGTGGAGCGCCGTGCTCTGGCGCATTCGTTGCTGCCGGCATGGCTTTACCGCGAACAACGCTATCGCCTCCCTGAGCCGGCAAAGCGATAGCGCATCCCGGGGTGCGCAGACAAAAAGCCTAAAAGAGCTTGATGTTTAACAGGAAACCTGCGTTAAAATCGCCGGCTTTCCATCCAAGACTAACTAACGGAGCAACAACCATGGCGCGAGTATGCCAAGTGACGGGCAAGGCCCCGATGGTTGGGAACAAGGTTTCCCACGCCAATAACAGAACGAAGCGTCGCTTCCTGCCGAACCTGCATTACCGCCGTTTCTGGGTCGAAAGCGAAAACCGTTTCGTGCGCCTCCGCGTCTCGAACGCCGGTCTGCGCCTCATCGACAAAAATGGCATCGACGAGGTGCTGGTTGATCTGCGCGCCCGCGGCGAAGTCTGATAGATAGGAACACTGAATCATGCGCGAAAAGATCAAGCTCGAGTCGACCGCTGGTACCGGTCACTTCTACACCACGACCAAGAACAAGAAGACCATGCCGGAAAAGATGGAGATCAAGAAGTACGATCCCAAGGTCCGCAAGCATGTGGCTTACAAGGAAACCAAGCTGAAGTAATTCAGCCTTATCAAACGTTCCCACGTTCGAAAGAACCCGCCCGAGTCCTGCTCTGGCGGGTTTTTTGTTTTTGGAAGCGCCTCGGCACTAGTCAGCGCATGCCCTCGGTGTTTTAACGAGTAAGCCTGATGAAAGCGTGAGAGGTGTAAAATCACGCTTCTTTCCGCATCAACCAATCCTAATTGAGGGGGTAGCATGGCTGCAGGTAAGTCGAAGATCATCTACACGCTAACGGACGAGGCGCCGCTACTGGCGACTTGTGCTTTTTTGCCGATCATCCGGACCTTTACTTCCCCTGCTGGCATTGAAATCGAAACGGCCGACATTTCCGTATCTGCTCGTGTGCTGGCCGAATTTTCCGATTGTCTGCCAGAAGCGCAAAAAGTGCCGAACACTCTCGGCGAACTGGGCAAGAAGTGCCTGCTGCCGGACACCAACATCATCAAGCTGCCGAACATCAGCGCCTCCGTCAGCCAGCTGAAAGCCTGCGTCAAGGAACTGCAGGCCAAGGGCTATGCGATTCCCGACTATCCGGAAAACCCGACCAGCGACGAAGACAAGGCGATCAAGGCACGCTACGCCAAATGCATCGGCAGCTCTGTCAACCCGGTGCTGCGCGAAGGCAACTCCGATCGCCGCGCGCCGGCCGCCGTCAAAAATGCTGCGAAGAAGCGTCCGCATTCGATGGGCGAGTGGAAGCAATGGTCGCAGTCGCACGTTTCGCACATGCACCATGGCGACTTCTACCACGGCGAAAAGTCGATGACGCTGGACAAGGCGCGCGACGTGAAGATGGAGCTGGTCACCAAGAGCGGCAAGACCGTTGTCTTGAAGCCGAAGGTTTCGCTGCTCGCCGGCGAGATCATCGACTCGATGTTCATGAGCAAGAAGGCGCTGTGCGAGTTCTACGAGAAGGAACTGGAAGACTGCCGCGAGTCCGGCATCCTGTTCTCGCTGCACGTCAAGGCAACGATGATGAAGGTCTCGCACCCCATCGTCTTCGGCCACTGCGTCAAAATCTACTACAAGGATGCTTTCGAGAAGCACGCCAAGCTGTTCGACGAAATCGGCGTCAACGTCAACAACGGTATGGCCAACCTGTACGACAAGCTTGCCACACTGCCGGAGTCGAAGCGCGACGAGATCATCCGCGACCTGCACGCCTGCCAGGAACACCGTCCGCGTCTGGCCATGGTCGACTCGGCCAAGGGCATCACCAACTTCCATTCGCCGAACGACATCATCGTCGACGCCTCGATGCCGGCCATGATCCGCCAGGGCGGCAAGATGTGGGGCGCCGACGGCAAGCAGTACGACAGCAAGTGCGTCATGCCGGAATCGACCTTCGCCCGCATCTACCAGGAGATGATCAACTTCTGCAAATGGAACGGCAACTTTGATCCGGCGACCATGGGCACGGTGCCCAACGTCGGCCTGATGGCCCAGCAGGCCGAAGAATACGGCTCGCATGACAAGACCTTCGAGATCGCCGAGGACGGCGTCGCCAACATCGTCGACCTCGCCACCGGCGAAGTGCTGCTGACGCAGAACGTCGAAGCCGGCGACATCTGGCGCATGTGCCAGGTCAAGGACGCGCCGATCCGCGACTGGGTCAAGCTGGCCGTGACCCGCGCGCGCAACTCCGGCATGCCGGCGGTGTTCTGGCTTGACCCCTACCGTCCGCACGAGAACGAGCTGATCAAGAAGGTGAAGGTCTACCTGAAGGATCACGACACCACTGGCCTCGACATCCAGATCATGTCGCAGGTGCGCGCCATGCGCTTCACGCTCGAGCGCGTGATCCGCGGTCTCGACACCATCTCGGTCACCGGCAACATCCTGCGCGACTATCTGACCGACCTGTTCCCGATCATGGAACTCGGCACCTCGGCCAAGATGCTGTCGATCGTGCCGCTGATGAACGGCGGCGGCATGTACGAAACCGGCGCCGGCGGTTCGGCACCGAAGCACGTGCAGCAGCTCGTTCAGGAAAACCACCTGCGCTGGGATTCGCTCGGCGAGTTCCTGGCCCTGGCCGTGTCGCTGGAAGAGCTGGGCATCAAGGAAAACAACGCCCAGGCCAAGCTGCTGGCCAAGACGCTGGATGCCGCCACTGGCAAACTGCTCGACAATAACAAATCGCCGTCGCCGAAGACCGGCCAACTCGACAACCGTGGCTCGCAGTTCTATCTCGCCACCTACTGGGCGCAGGAACTCGCGGCGCAGAGCGAAGACAAGGCGCTGTCCGCGCACTTCGCGCCGCTGGCCAAAGCCCTCGCCGAGAACGAGCAGAAAATCATTGCCGAACTCAGCGCTGTGCAGGGTAAACCGGCCGATATTGGCGGTTACTACCTGGCCGAGTCTGAGAAATGCAAGGCCGTCATGCGTCCGAGTGCAACGCTGAATGCCACACTGAAAGCTGCCCGCACGGCTTGAGCTGCGGTCGCTTTGCACCAATGAAAAGCCGGGGCATGCCCCGGCTTTTCAATTGTGGTGCCACCCTCGGCGAACGGGGCAAATGCGGATAACGGTCAGCCTTCTCGGTACTTACCTTCAGGTCACCAACAACTCGTTCGGGTTTTTGTCGCTGACGTTAAGGTTTCCGCTTGTCAATTACCCGCTTTGCCTTCCCCTCCGGCCGTGGCAAATGCCCTGGGTCGAGCAGTCTCACGCGCGTGGTGACGCCCAGCCACCCCTTGATTTCATGCTGCAGATCGCGTGCCGTGCCGGCTTTTACCTCGCTGCTGGCGTGCGCAAACTCGGGTTTTACTTCGGCCAGCACTTCCATCTGGTCAAGCGGTCCTTCACGGAAAACCTCCAGCAGGTAGTGGCCGGACAGCTGCGGCTGCTTGAGGATCAACTCCTCGATGTGGCCGGGGAAGACGTTAACGCCGCGAATGATCAGCATGTCGTCGGAACGGCCGGTGACCTTGCTCATGCGGCGGAAGGAGCGCGCTGTCGGTGGCAGCAGGCGGGCCAGGTCACGCGTGCGGTAGCGGATGATCGGCAGCGCTTCCTTGGTCAGCGAGGTGAACACCAGTTCGCCGGTTTCGCCGTCGGGCAGCAGGGCGCCGGTTTGCGGGTCGATGATTTCCGGGTAGAAATGGTCTTCCCAGATCACCGGGCCATCCTTGGCCTCGATGCATTCGCAGGCGACGCCCGGGCCGATTACTTCCGACAGGCCGTAGAGATCCATGGCGTCGATGCCCAGCCGCGTCTGAATTTCGCTGCGCATGCCTTCGCTCCACGGCTCGGCGCCGAAGCAGCCGATACGCAGGCTGCTTGATGCCGGGTCGATGCCCTGGCGAACGAATTCGTCGGCGATATTCAGTGCGTAGGAGGGGGTGGCGACGATCATCGTCGGCTTGAAGTCGCGGATCAGTTGCACCTGCTTGGCGGTCTGGCCGCCGCCCATCGGGATCACCGTACAGCCGAGGCGCTCGGCACCGTAATGCACGCCGAAACCGCCGGTGAACAGGCCGTAGGCGTGGGCGACCTGGACGATGTCATCCGGCCCGGCGCCTGCCGCACACAGCGAGCGGGCCATGATGCCGGCCCACATGTCGATGTCGTTTTTGGTATAGCCGACCACCGTTTGCTTGCCGGTGGTGCCGCTGGAGGCGTGGATGCGCACAATGTCGCGCATGGGCACCGCAAACATCCCGTAGGGGTAGTTGTCGCGCAGATCCTGCTTGGTGGTAAAGGGAAATCTGGCGAGGTCGTCGAGCGTTTTCAGGTCGTCGGGGTGCACCCCGGCGGCGTCGAACTTTTTGCGGGTAGTGGCGACATTGGCGTAGGCATGGGCCAGCGTCTGCTTGAGGCGGCGGGTCTGCAATGCGGCAATTTCATCGCGGCTGGCGCGTTCGATTGGCTCAATAGGCTGGGGACAGGCTGCCGGCATGCATTCTCCCAGAGGCGGTAAGCCGTTGATCCTAATGGCTGAGCAAGCGGATCGATATGAGTTGGATCAATTTCATGTATATCAGCGTTTGGTGATATTGTTTGCGTGGCACCCTTTATTTCCCGATAAAATAATTTCCGCGGAAAAGTTTTGCCCCGATGAATTCCAACCTCAACCCCAATCACAACGGAGTGAAAACCATGAAAATCAGAACGAAAATCGCCGCCGCACTCACCCTTGCTGCCGTTACCGGCGCCGCATTTTCCCAGCAAGCGCTGAAGCCGGAGGAAATGATCAAGTTCCGCAAGGCCGGCTATAGCTTCATGTCGTGGAACATGGGCAAGATCAAGGTGCAAGTGGTTGATGCGCCGCAGAGCTACAACAAGGACCAGGTGCTGGCTGCCGCGCGCCTGATTGCCGCTACCGCCAATTCCGGTATGGGGGCGCTCTACGCGCCAGGGACCGACAAGGACGTAAATGGCGAAAAGACCCGTGTCAAACCGGAGTTTTTCCAGCAGAAGGAAGAAGTCGGCAAATTGGCGATGGCCTTCAACAAGGAAGCAAATGAGTTGGCCAAGGTCGCTGAGTCCGGTGATGCTGCCGCGATCAAGGCCCAGTTCGGCAAGACCGGCGAGACTTGCAAGGCCTGCCACGACAAGTTCCGCAAGGACTGAGCCT
Source organism: Candidatus Proximibacter danicus (assembly GCA_016710885.1). Classification (GTDB taxonomy): domain Bacteria; phylum Pseudomonadota; class Gammaproteobacteria; order Burkholderiales; family Rhodocyclaceae; genus Proximibacter; species Proximibacter danicus. Next base: position 223,096 of record JADJUC010000002.1, on the reverse strand, counting down.
GGGGCCTTTCAATGGATTTCAAAAACCGGGGGTTTCCCCCGGTTTTTTTATTTCTGATGGGGTTCAGGAATTGTCGTGCAACCACTGCCCTAGCGTGTCAGCGGCGAGTGGTTTGGCAAACAGGAAGCCCTGTGCTTCGTGACAACCCAGCCCGGAGAGCAGCAGAAGTTGCTCCTCGTTCTCGACGCCTTCAGCGATGATGGTCAGGTCGAGTTTGTGGCCAAGCCCGATGATCATTTCGGCAATCCGCGCGCCCTCGGCGCCGTTGCCGATGTTGTTGACGAATGAGCGGTCGATCTTCAAGCGGTCGATCGGCAGCCGGTCGAGATAGGAGAGTGACGAGAAGCCGGTGCCGAAGTCGTCGATGGCGATGGTGACCCCCAGGGCTTTGAGGGCGTGCAGTTTTGCTTCTACATCGGCGGCGCTCGTCATGGCCACCGATTCGGTAATTTCCAGCTCGACCAGCGCGGGGAGGCCACTCTCCCCAATCGCCAGTGCGACATCGCCGACAAAATCACCGGACTGGAACTGCACGACGGAGACGTTGATTGCCATGCGCAAATCGCTCCAGCCAGCATCGTGTATTCGCCGTAGCGTGCGCAGTGCCGAGCGCAGGACCCAGCGGCCCATGCCGTTGATCAGGCCCGATTGTTCGGCCAGCGGGATGAAACGGTCGGGCGGAATGAATTCCCCCTTTTCATCGCGCCAGCGCATCAAGGCCTCGAAGCCAAGCGGCTTCCGTGTTTCGAGGTCGATCTGCGGCTGGTAGGCAACGAACAGGCGCTCGTGCTCGAAGGCCGCGTGCAGGCTGTGCAGCAGATGCGTACGTGCCCGCGTTTCCTGGCCGATTTCCTCCGTGTAGACGGCATCGTGTCCAGGCCCCTGGGTGCGCGCCAGTTTGACGGCCAGATAAGCATTCTTGACGGCGTCGTTGCCGCTTTGCACATCGCCGAGGTGGGCGAACCCCATGCTGACGGAAAGTTGGTGGCGGACATCGTCGTCGATCAGCAGCGGAATCGTGAACAGGGGGCGCAGTTTTTCCGGGCGAACCGCCCACGAGAGGCCGAGGATGCCAAAGGTGTCACCGGCAATGCGGGCGATCCGGCAACTTTCACCGAGCGCCTCATCGAGACGGTGGGCAATGCCGCGCAAAACTGCATCGCCATAGCCGTGGCCAAAGGCTTCGTTGGTTTCGGAAAACTGGTCGATGTCGATCAATCCCACCGTGTAGCCGCTAGTGGTGCCGGTTGCCAGGTGCTGATCGATGGCTTCGATGAATGCCGTGCGTGTCGGCAGCTTGACCAGTCGGTCGAGGTAGGCCTGGTCATGCAGGCGGCTGAGTAGCCGGGTGTTCTCTGCGCAAACGGCGATGTTCGAACAGAAAACCTGCAGCAGGTGTCGGTCGATTTCGGAAAGTATTGCAGGGGAGTCGATGAATGCTGCGAAATGGTTGCCGCTGCGTGCGGGGAAAAAAAGTGCAACCGTTTCTTCCTCGATCAGGTTCTGCTTTTGCGCCAGGCAGCGGGTGATCGCGCCACGCACACGCTCGCTATCGATGTCGTCAAGGTGTCGCTGTATCAGGTCGGCAAAACGGCCTGCGGCAGCGACCACGATGATCGTCGGCAGTCCGCCCGCCTTGCTGCCATCTTCTGTCGGCAGTTCCTGAGCGCAGACGAGGCCTTCGGCGCCGACGCCAAGCAGCGCGGCAATCTGCGTAATGATGCCGGCAGCAAAGGCTTGCAGGCCATTCTCCGCAACCAGCCGGCCGCTTGCGGCGATGATGAGCTCCAGCCCTCTGCGGCTGGCGTCCAGCTTGCGTATCTGGTCGTAGGAGCGGATGGCGGCGGTGATTGTGGTGTAGAGCCGCGTTCGTGTCAGCTCGCCCTTGGTTTTGTAGTCGTTGATGTCGTAGTCACGGATCGCCGAGAGTTCCGGGCGTAGCCGGGCTGGCCGGTGCGCAGGATGATGCGAGGGTTGCTTTGACCAAAATCTCTGCGTATCCGTTCGACCAGACGCAGGCCGGCATCCTCACTCTCCATGACCACATCGAGCAGGATGACAGCGATATCGTTCTCGTTCAGCAGGATCGCTTCCGCCTGAGCTGCCGAATAGGCGTGCAAAAACTCCAGTGGGTGATGGAGAATTTCCAGGTCCTGCAAGGCAAAGGTGGTGGCCTGATGAACGTCTTCATCATCGTCGACGATCAGTATCCGGCGTGTCTGGATCACCGAGGTCTGAAGCGTAGACTCGCGCTCGTCAATGAATTTCAGCAGCTCATCTTCGCTATTCATCGCAACCGGGCCACAGGCGTGAGGGAAGCGCCAGCATAGGCCAGTCTTTCGTGTCGTGCAATTCGCCCTGGTGCTACCCGTTCGCCGGCCTTACCAGGCCGGGGTCTGTATGGTGGCCGGGGGAGGCGGTGGTGGCAGCCAGGCGCCGGAGGCGCCATGGACGGCCGCTGCTGCGAGGGTCAGAGCGATGACGAATGCGGTGATGCCGCCCCCACTGGCTGGGCGAGCTTGTGGAAGCTGTTTCCAGCCGGTGATCATCGGCTTGAACAGATTGTCCTTGCGGACGTGGACGTAGAAAAGAATGGCGGCAATGTGCAGCACGATCAGTGCGAACAGAACGTTGATCGACAGCTTGTGAATGCCGGTGAGGCGGTCCGAAAGTGCCTTGCCCGCGAGTTCAAAGAGTGGTCCGCGAAAGGCAATGTCATCGTTGCTGGCGAGCCCCGTCGCGACCTGAAGGCCAAGCAGACCGAGGAGTGCGAATACCGAGAGTGCGCCGAGCGGGTTGTGCCCCGGTTCTTTCCATTCACCGCGCAGGTAGGCGCGCAGTCTGGCCGGAGTGGGAAAGAAGCTTGCGAAGCGGGCATAGGTCGAACCGAGTACGCCCCAGACGAGGCGGAAACAGAGGAGGCCAACAACAGCCAGGCCGAATTTTCCATGCCAGTCCATGAAGTTGCCGCCGATCTTTCCGGAAACGATCAGGGCAACAACGAGAACAACCAGAGACCAATGGAAAACCCGGGTTGGCAGATCCCAGATGCGAATTTTCTGCAGGCTCATGCGGTATCTCCAAAAGCAAAAAGGCGAGGGTGGGAATGTGCCCGCCGCCGCCTTTCTTCGACAAGCATCGGGCTTGTCACCAAAATTTCAGGCACTCAGACGACGGCCCCGTCGTCGTTGGCCCCTTCGACCTGTTTCTTCGGTTTGACAAACTGTTCGCGCGAAACTCCGAGCCACATTACCAGCGGCGCGGCGACCAGCACCGAGGAGTAGATGCCGAAGCAGATGCCGATGGTCAGCGCCAGCGAAAAATAGTAGAGCGTTTCGCCGCCAAAGATGAGCATCGACAGCACCATGATCTGCGTTGATCCATGGGTGATGATCGTGCGCGAAATGGTGCTGGTAATGGCGTGGTCGAGGACCTGCGGCGTGGTCAGCCCGCGCACCTTTCTGAAGGTTTCCCGGACGCGATCGAAGACGACGACCGATTCGTTCCACCGAATAGCCGAGAACGGCGAGCGTCGCGGCCAGCACGGAAAGCGAGAATTCCCACTGGAAGAAGGCGAAGAAGCCAAGGATGATGATCACGTCGTGCAGGTTGGCAATGATTGCCGATACCGAGAAGCGCCACTCGAAGCGCATGGCCAGATAGAGCATGATGCCGATGACCACCAGCAACAGCGCCATCGCACCGTTTTCAGCCAGTTCCTTGCCGACCTGCGGGCCGACGAACTCGACGCGCGAGAGCGTGGCGCCCGGGGCGTCGTCGTTCAGCGCAGCCATGACCGACTCGCCGACGCGTGCAGCGTTCTGTTCTGTCTTCAGCGGCAGGCGAATCATCACGTCACGCGAGGAGCCGAAATTCTGCACGGCAAAGTCGCTGTGGCCGGCCTTGCCCAATGCGCCACGAATCTTCTCGAGGTCGGCGGCCTGCTGGTAGCTGACTTCGACGACGGTGCCGCCGGTGAATTCGACGGATAGATGCAAGCCGCGCGTGGAGAGGAAAAATACGGCCGCGAGGAAGGTGATCAACGAAATGACGTTGAACACCAGCGCATGGCGCATGAAGGGGATATCTTTTCTGATGCGGAAGAATTCCATGATGCTTTTCCTTGATATGCCCTTATTTGCCTGCCTGTGCGGCGGGCTTCCAGACCTGGCCGATGGCCAGCGAGGGCAGCTTCTTGCGGCGACCGTAGATGAGATTGACCATGGCGCGCGACACCACCACTGCGGAGAAGATCGAAGTCAGGATGCCCAGGCAATGCACTACGGCAAAGCCGCGCACCGGGCCGGAGCCGAAGATGAGCAGGGCCAGGCCGGCAATCATCGTCGTCACGTTGGAGTCGAGAATGGTATCGAAGGCGCGCTCGTAGCCGGCAGTGATGGCCGCCTGTGGCGTCGCGCCATTTCTCAGTTCTTCGCGGATACGCTCGTTGATCAGCACGTTGGCGTCGATGGCCATACCCAGTGTCAGCGCGATGGCGGCGATACCGGGCAGGGTCAGCGTTGCCTGCAGCATCGACAGCAGGGCCACCAGGAAGAGCAGGTTGGACGCCAGCGCGATGACCGAGATCAGACCGAACAGCATGTAGTAGGCGATCATGAAGACGGCGATGGCGGCAAAGCCCCAGAGCGTCGAATCAAAACCCTTCTTGATGTTCTCGGCGCCGAGCGATGGCCCGATGGTGCGTTCCTCGATGATTTCCATCGGTGCTGCCAGCGAGCCAGCACGCAGTAGCAGCGCGGTATCGTTGGCTTCGGTGGTGGTCATGCGGCCGGAAATCTGCACGCGGCCGCCGCCGATTTCGGCGCGGATGACCGGCGCCGTGACGACCTCGCCCTTGCCCTTTTCGATGAGCAGGATGGCCATGCGCTTGCCGACGTTTTCGCGGGTGATGTCCTTGAAGATGCGTGAGCCAGCCGAATCCAGCGAAAGGTGAACAGCGGGCTCCTGCGTCTGCGTATCGAACCCGGGCTGCGCATCGGTCAGACGGTCACCGGTGAGCACAACCTGCTTTTTAACCAGTAGTGGAGCGCCACCCCGTTCGACATAAAGCTCGGTACCGAACGGAACCTGGCCGGCCTGAGCGGCTTCCAGCGCTCCTGGGGTGTCGTCCACCATGCGGACTTCAAGCGTGGCGGTACGGCCGAGAATGTCCTTGGCCTTGGCCGTGTCCTGGACTCCCGGCAACTGAACGACGATGCGGTCGGCGCCCTGCTGCTGGATCACCGGCTCGGCCACGCCAAGCTCGTTGATGCGGTTGTGCAGCGTGGTGATGTTCTGCTTGAGCGCGAATTCCTGGATGCGATTCATCGCTTCCGGCTTCAGCGTGGCGACCAGACGCAGGTCGCTGCCGTCTCCCTGCTCGGCGAGTTGCAGATCGGGCTGGTTGTCGGCCAGGGTATTGCGGCCCTTGTCGCGTGTTTCGGCTTCGCGGAAACGAATGGTGATGCGGTCGCCGTCGCGGCTGATGCCGGCATGGCGGATGGTCTTGTCGCGGAACAGGGAGCGCAGGTCGGCGGCGGTGGCGTCAAGGCGCTTGGTCGTGGCGCCCTTCATGTCCACCTGCAGCAGAAAATGTACGCCACCGCGCAGGTCGAGGCCGAGGTACATCGGCAGCGCATTCATGCGGGTCAACCAGGTCGGCGAGGCCGAAAGCAGGTTCAGCGCAACGACGTACTGCGGGTCCTGAAGGTCGGGGTTGAACTGTTTTTCCAGTACGTCCTTGGCCTTCAGTTGCTGGTCGGTGTTCGCAAGGCGGACTTTGATGCCCGTGGCGTCGAGGAACATTCCGTTGTGTACGATGGCTGCAGCCTTCAGCGTCGATTCGGCGCGCTCCAGCGTACGGGCGTCGACCTTGATCGTGGCCTTGACGCTCGATACCTGAACGGCAGGCGACTCACCGAAAAAGTTCGGCAGGGTGTAGATGAAGCCGATCACCAGTGCCAATGCAACGATGATGTATTTCCAGAGCGGATATCTGTTCATGCCTGTCTTGAAACAAGAGGTTGGGAGGGGGCCGGCGCGGACTTTTCTCCACGTCTTCGGCCCCTGTTTTCCCGGGTTAGAGCGCCTTCAGGGTGCCCTTCGGCAGAACCAGCGTGATCGCCGGCTTCTGAACCTGTACTTCAACGCCATCGGCGAGCTCAACGGCAACGAAGTTCTCGCCGACCTTGACGACGCGGCCGGCGATGCCGCCGCCGGTCACGATTTCGTCACCCTTGGCCAGGGCGTCAAGCATGGCCTTATGTTCCTTGGCACGCTTTTGCTGCGGGCGGATCATCAGGAACCACAACACGACGAACATCAGGATGATGGGCAGGAATTGCATCATGCTGCCGCCAGGATCGGCAGCACCGGCAGCTTGTGCGTAGGCAGAGCTAATCAGCACGGGTTGTCTCCATTAGAGTAGTGGCAAAAGTCGGGCATTGTATCACTTGCCTGTAGCTGTTCCGGCGCTTTGGCCTGCTGCGTTTTCTCAACCGGCGGCTGGAGAATTGGCTTTTGCTAATATTCAGTCTGGCACGCGTTGCCAATGAACAGGAGATCGAGATGACATACCGTGATTTGGTGCTGGCCGCCACGCTTTCGCTGATGAGTGCAGGGGCTGCGGCAATGGGTGTCGAGGAACGCGTGAATACGCAGTGTGCGACCTGCCATGGGCCGCAGGGTCAGGCCGCTTCGCCAATCTTTCCTTCACTGGCCGGGCAGAACCGGGAGTATCTGGCCAAACAGTTGCAGGATTTCAAGGCCGGGCGGCGCAAGAGCGAGACGATGGGGCCGCAGGTCGCGGGCCTGCCCAATGATGAAATCACTGCCCTGGCGGCCTGGTTCGGCGAGCGGCCGGCGAAACAGCATCGTATTGCGGACGAGGACTTGCTGGCCGTTGGCCGTTACATCTACCGCAAGGGCAATAACTGGTCAGGTGTGCCGGCCTGCGCCGACTGTCACGGGGCGGATGCACACGGCACGACAACCCTGCCGCGTCTGGCCGGGCAAAATTCGCGTTACCTGCTGATGCAATTGAAGGAATTCAACCAGCGCACGCGGACCAACGACAATGCGGTCATGCACCTCGTTGCCTCGCGCCTGACCGAAATGGAAGCCAAGGCCGTCGCCGATTACCTCTCGCAACTCCCCTGATTCAGGCGACGCTGCGGCCGCGATCCTGATGGAAGCGGACTGTATGTGAGGCTAACCCGCCCTCGGCAATCGCTTCGCGCATCTCGCGCATGAGGGTCTGGTAGTAGTGCAGGTTGTGGATGGTGTTCAACATGCTGCCAAGGATTTCGCCGGCGCGGAACAGGTGGTGCAGGTAGGCGCGGCTAAAGTTCTGGCAGGTGTAGCAGCCGCAGGATTCGTCGAGCGGCCGCGTGTCGTGGCGGTGCGCGGCGTTCTTGATCTTGAGGTCGCCGAAGCGGGTGAACAGGTGGCCGTTGCGGGCGTTGCGCGTCGGCATCACGCAGTCGAACATGTCGATGCCGGCTTGACGGCGTTGACCAGATCTTCCGGCGTGCCGACGCCCATCAGGTAGCGCGGCTTGTTCGTCGGGAGTTGTGGCGCGGTGTGCGCCAGGATGCGCGCCATGTCTTCCTTCGGTTCGCCAACCGAGAGGCCGCCGATGGCCATGCCGTCGAAACCGATCTCGTCCAGCCCGGCCAGCGATTCGTCGCGCAGGTCTTCGTACATGCCGCCCTGGACGATGCCGAACAGTGCATTGGTGTTGCCGAGAAGATCGTGCTCGTCACGCGACCGCTGCGCCCAGCGCATCGACAGGCGCATCGATTTTGCAGCTTCGTCGCGGGTGGCGGGGTAGGGCGTGCATTCGTCGAAGATCATGACGATGTCGGAGTTCAGCACATGCTGGATGCGCATCGACTCTTCCGGCGTCAGGAACAGCTTGGCGCCGTCGATCGGCGACGAGAACTTGACGCCTTCCTCGGTGATCTTGCGCAACTCGCCGAGCGAAAATACCTGGAAGCCGCCGGAGTCGGTCAGGATCGGCTTGTTCCAGCCCATGAATTTGTGCAGACCGCCGAACTCGCGAACCACCTCCAGCCCCGGCCGCAGCCACAGGTGGAAGGTGTTACCGAGGCAGATCTGGGCGCCGATGTCCTTGAGACTCTGCGGTGTCATCGCCTTGACCGTGCCGTAGGTGCCGACCGGCATGAAGACAGGGGTCTCGACGGTGCCGTGAGCAAGTTCGAGGCGACCGCGGCGGGCGGCGCCGTCGGTGGTGAGTAGTTCAAAGTTCATTCTGCGTGCAGTCCTTGAGGCTGGCCGGCTCTTCGATACGCCCGCTATGCGGGCTACTCAGAGCGAACGGGGTAATTTCCGTTCGTGGTGAGTAGCTTTGCTGTGCAAAGCGTATCGAACCATGAGCGGCGCGCTGGTATTTCAGAATCATTCATGCTTTTCCAGAAGCATGGCGTCGCCATAGCTGAAGAAGCGGTAACGTTCGGCGATGGCGTGGGTGTAGGCGGCACTGATGGTGTCGAAGCCGGCGAAAGCCGAGACCAGCATCAACAGCGTCGATTTAGGCAGGTGAAAATTGGTGATCAGCCGGTCGACCACCTTGAAGCGATAGCCCGGCGTGATGAAGATCGTCGTTTCCGCCGCGCCGGCCTGCAATTCGCCCGATTGCGCAGCCGCTTCCAGGGCGCGCAGCGAGGTGGTGCCGACGGCGATGACGCGGCCGCCGCGAGCACGGGTGGCGGCAATCGCATCGACCGTGGCCTGCGGAATTTCGAAACGCTCGGAATGCATGCGGTGTTCGGAAAGCTCGGTGACCCGCACCGGCTGGAAGGTGCCGGCGCCGACATGCAGCGTCAGCCAGGCCTGTTCGATACCCTGTGCCCGTAACTCGGCCAGCATCGCTTCGTCGAAATGCAGCCCGGCGGTCGGTGCGGCCACGGCGCCCGGTTCACGGGCGAACACCGTCTGGTAGCGCGACTCGTCGTCGCTGCCGGCTGCATGCGTGATGTAGGGCGGCAGCGGCAGGCGGCCGTGTGCTTCGGTCAGTTGCCAGAAATCGCCGCCTTCCGGCAGTTCCAGCGCAAAAAACTCCTGGGCCGCTCCCGCCCGCCCGGTGACCGTGACCTCGAAGGCGTCGGCCAGGCGCAACTTCGTTCCCGGTTTCGGCGACTTGCTGGCGCGCACCTGTGCCAGCGCGTGACGGGCATCGACGATGCGCTCGATCAGCACCTCGACCTGGCCGCCACTGTCTTTCTGGCCAAAGAGTCGTGCCCGGATGACCTTGGTGTCGTTGAAAACCAGCAGGTCGCCCGGCGCCAGCAAGCTGGGCAAGTCGGTGAAGCGCAGATCGACGAGTGCTGGCCCGCTGACGTGCAGCAACCGGCTGGCCGTGCGTGAAGGCGCCGGGTGCTGGGCGATCAGCGCAGCGGGGAGGTCGAAATCAAAGTCGTCGACAGTCAGCATGAAGGCAGGGGCGGCTATAAAAGTGACGCAGGGTTGGCTTGTCCGGAGCGCGTGAATCGGGGATAATCCGCGCTCCTCCGGTTTGCATCATGCAAACCTCAGGCCGAGATGGCGGAATCGGTAGACGCAGCGGATTCAAAATCCGCCGCCGAAAGGCGTGAGGGTTCGAGTCCCTCTCTCGGCACCAAGCAGCGAAAAAACGCGCACGAGTATACCATGCACTCCTCGCCAGATCCGGCTGAAAAGCTGGTGGAAAGCCGCTTTGGCAGGCCTTCCGCGCACGCGGCGTGGTGGCAGGCGCTACGCCCGAAAACCCTTTCTGTCTCGATGGCCCCCGTACTCGCCGGTTCGGCAGTGGCTTATGCCGAACTCGGCTTTGTCCAGCTTTGGCCGGCGATCGTCGCGTTTTTGGCAGCCATGCTGATCCAGATCGGCACCAATCTGCACAACGATGTTTCCGATTTCGAGCGCGGCGCGGATACGCCGGATCGTCTCGGCCCACCTCGGGTGACGGCCATGGGCTGGCTGCCGGCACATGCCGTGCGTCGTGCTGCCTGGCTGTCGTTTGCGCTGGCCTTCGTTCTCGGTATTTTTCTGGTAATGCGTGGCGGCTGGCCGATCGTTGGTATCGGTCTGGCGTCGTTGCTGGCGGGCTGGGCATATACCGCGGGCCCGCGGCCAATTGCCTACACACCACTCGGTGAGCTGTTCGTAATGCTGTTCTTCGGTCTCGCTGCGGTCGGTGGCAGCTATTACCTGCAATCCTTTTCCTTGTCGCTGCCAGCCTTTCTGGTGGCGCTCATGCTGGGGGCGTTCGCTGCGGCAGTGATCAGCGTCAACAACACCCGCGATCTGGCGACTGATACCCGCGCTGGCAAGCGCACGCTGGCGGTTTATCTCGGAAGGCTGGGAATGAACCGGATTTATGGCATCGAATTGCTTCTGCCATTTGTGCTGCTGCCTGTCTTGGCAGTGACCCTTGGGCGCGGCTGGTGGGTGCTGCTGCCCAGTGTGCTGACCTTGCCAGCCATGCAGCTTGCCCGCCGCTTCTGGGCCATGCCGGCGGGGCGTGGATTCAACGCCCTGCTGGGAGAAACCGCCCGATTGCAGGCCGTTTTTGCGCTGCTGCTTGCTATCGGGCTGCTGGCCTGATCAGGGTTTGAACCAGGCCAGACGTTTCTGCATGCTGACGACCGTGCCGATGATAATCAGTGCGGGCGGCTTTATTCCGGATGCTGCGACGGCCTCTGGCAGGCTGCCCAGGTCGGAGGTGAGGACGCGCTGGCGCCGCGAGGTGCCGTGCTGAATGACCGCTGCCGGGTGATTGGCGGGCAATCCGTTGCTCATCAGCTGGCTGCAGATTTCGCTGACGCCGCCGATACCCATGTAGAAAACCACCGTCTGGCCTGGCCGCGCCAGGGCTTTCCAGTCCAGATTGACGCTGCCATCCTTGAGGTGGCCGGTGGCAAAAACGCAGATCTGTGCGTGGTCACGGTGTGTCAGCGGAATGCCGGCATAGGAACCGCAACCCGATGCGGCGGTGACGCCCGGAACGACTTCAAACGGCACGCCATTCTCGGCGAGCGTCTCGATTTCCTCACCCCCACGGCCGAAGATGAACGGATCGCCGCCCTTCAGGCGGACAACGCGCTTGCCCTGCTTGGCCAGGCGCACCAGGAGGACATTGATCTCTTCCTGGGGCAGTGCGTGGTTCGAGGCTTCCTTGCCGGCGTAGATTTTTTCCGCATCCGGCCGGGCGAGGTCAAGTACGCCTTCCGCTCCCAGGTGGTCATAGACGATGACATCGGCAGCCCCGACCAATCGCGCTGCCTTGAGCGTCAGAAGTTCAGGATCGCCGGGGCCGCTGCCAACAAGGTAGACGGTTCCGGGATTGCAGCTTGTGTGGGGTTTGTTCATGTATGCTCTGGGCTCGGTGCCGTACTTTCGAGGCGCAAGGATATACGGCCGTCGTGTGGTTGTTCAACAGTGATCGCACTTTAGTAATAACCTTGCTGGAAATAGTTGATTTGGGTCAAAGATTGGCTTTTCCAAGTGGAGCACATTAGCGACCAGCGTTGGTGTCCAATCGTGACAATGCGCGCCGCTTTTCAATAAGAGGAGAGGAAATATGAAGAAACTCGTACGTAACACCCTGATGCTGGCTGCACTGCCGCTGGCTGTAGCTACTGCATATGCTGCCCCGGCCAAGAAACAAGCTGCTTCCGCAGCCCCTGCTGCTCCGACGCTGTCGGCAGAAGATAAGGCCGCTACAGGCAAGGTCTATTTCGAGCGTTGCGCTGGCTGCCACGGCATGCTGCGCAAGGGCGCAACCGGCAAGAATCTCGAGCCGGCCAATACCACCAAGCTCGGCCAGGCTCGTCTTGAGAAGGTGCTTGCCTACGGTACCGAAGGCGGCATGGTCAACTTCGACGACATCCTGTCGAAGAAGGAAATCGCCAACATGGCCACCTACCTCCAGATGCCGGCCGAAGCGCCCCCGGAGTGGAGCCTTGCTGACATCAAGGGCAGCTGGAAGTTGCTGATCCCGGTCGACAAGCGTCCGACCAAGCAGATGAACAACGTCAACCTGAACAACATCTTCTCCGTCACCCTGCGTGACTCGGGTGAAGTTGCGCTGATTGACGGCGACACCAAGAAGATCTGGGCTGTCATCAAGACTGGCTACGCTGTTCATATCTCGCGTCTGTCGACCTCCGGTCGCTACGTTCACGTTATCGGCCGCGATGGCCGCTATGACCTGATCGACATGTGGACCGAAATGCCGACGACCGTTGCTACGCTGAAGGCTGGCTTCGAAGCCCGTTCGATCGAGACCTCCAAGTTCAAGGGTTACGAAGACAAGTACGCCGTGGTCGGTTCCTACTGGCCGCCGCAGTACACCATCCTCGACGGCCTGACGCTTGAGCCGCTGAAGAACGTGTCGACCCGTGGTAACACCGTTGATGGCAACTACCATCCGGAACCTCGCGTTGCCTCGATCGTCGCTTCCGAGCACAAGCCTGAGTGGGTCATCAACATCAAGGAAACCGGCATGATCAAGCTGGTTGACTACTCGGACCTGAACAACCTGAAGGAAATCACGGTTAACTCCGCCAAGTTCCTGCACGACGGCGGCTGGGATTCGACCAAGCGTTACTTCCTGGTGGCTGCCAACGCCTCCAACAAGGTGGCAGTGGTTGATACCCAGGAAGGCAAGCTGGCGGCGCTGGTCAATACCGCCAAGATCCCGCACCCGGGTCGTGGCGCCAACTTCAAGCATCCGAAGTTTGGTCCGGTCTGGGCAACTTCGCACTTGGGTTCCGACGTGATCAGCATCATTGGTACCGATCCGGAAAACAACAAGGACAATGCTTGGAAGGTTGTTCAGGAGTTGAAGAACCACGGCGCCAACTCGCTGTTCGTCAAGACGCACCCGAAGTCCGAGAACCTCTGGGCTGACGCTCCGCTGAACCCGGATGCCAAGCTGGCTGGTTCCGTCACGGTGTACAAGATTTCCGAACTCGGCGGCGACGCCAAGCCGGAAATCCTCGACCTGGCTGCTGCTGCCGATCTGGGCAAGACCAAGGGTATCCAGCGCGTGGTGCACGGTGAGTACAACGAGAAGGGCGACGAGATCTGGTTCTCCGTCTGGACCGGTAACAAGACCGAAGCCTCGGCGATCGTTGTGGTTGATGACAAGACCCGCAAGGTCAAGACCGTCATCAAGGACAAGCGTCTCGTGACGCCGACCGGCAAGTTCAACGTCTACAACACCATGCACGACATTTACTAATCGTCTGCAGCGTAGCGTTACAGAACGGGGGCTTCGGCCCCCGTTTTTTTTGCTGAACCCGTCCTATAATCGGCGGTCTGAAACATCGTAGTTCCTGCCACAAGCGAAAGGATTCGCCATGCTTCGACTGTTTTTTGTATCGGTATTCATGTTGCTGGCGGGAAGTCTGCACGCCGCAACGGTGGAAGTGCGTATTGAGAAGATGAAGTTCGTTCCGGAAGAGATCCGAATCAAGAAGGGCGATACCGTCGTCTGGAAAAGCTATGAGCGGCGCGGTTATCACACGGTGTGGTTCAAGGAGGAGGGTGTTGCCGAGTCTGAACCGATGTTTCCGGACGAGAGCTGGAAGCGAAAATTCACCAAACAAGGTGAGCATCCCTACATTTGTGGCCCACACCCCGAAATGGTTGGTCGTGTGATTGTCGAGTAATCGTGACAATGAAGAATTTGCATTATTTTTTGATGATTTATCTTTCGCTTGCGGCGAGCGCTGCAAGTGCAAACGAGCCGTCGCCGGAGCGAGCGCATGAGTTGGTGCGCATGGTGCGACAGGATTGCGGTTCGTGTCACGGCATGACACTCAACGGCGGCCTCGGTCCGGCGCTGACGGCGGAGGCGCTGAAAGGTCGGGATATTCCGAAGGAGTCTCTGGTGGCGACCATTGTCGGTGGTCGTCCGGGAACACCGATGCCGCCTTGGCATCGTTTTCTCTCCGAGTCCGAGGCCGGTTGGATAGTCGACCGCTTGCTTGAAGGTTTTCCACAACAGTAAGAAGGGTTCAAAGATGCATAGACGCGAAATGCTTGGGAGTGTCGGGGCATTGGCCATGGCTGCGCTGGCTGTGGATGCGGTAGCTGCCAATCACGACCACGACCACCACCACGGTGCCAAGTATCAGGGGCTGATCGGCACTTCCGGCGATTGTGTCCGCACCGGTGAGGCCTGCCTGAATCACTGCTTCGAATTGCTTGGCAATGGCGACAAGGAAATGGCCGCCTGTGCCAAGAGCGTAAATGAACTGCTGGCGGTTTGCGCTGCCCTGCAACGCTTGGCTACCTCGGAATCGAAGTTTCTTGCCAGATACGCCAAAGTGGCCGGCGAAATCTGTGAAGACTGCGAGAAAGAGTGTCGCAAGCACGAGAAAAAACATTCCCAGTGCAAAGACTGCGCCGAAGCCTGCGCGGCGTGCTTGAAAGAGTGCAAAAAACTCGCTGCCTGAAAATCGCAGCCTTCAACGCAGCCCGCCGATGGCGGGCTTTTTTGTTTCAAGGGAGGGGGGTGGTGCGGGCTATTTTGTCCTGATTTGACAGCCATCAATTTTTTGAGGGCCTGTAGCCTTCTTCTGCGGCGATATGTCGCACGGCCAGCCTCATCGTTTTCGTTACTATCGGCTCCGCCTGTGTTCACTGATTTAGTAGTGAATTCTTATTTACGGACCCGATTAATGCAAACGAACCTACACCTCAAGCCGGTTGTCGTCGCTCTGGCGCTCACCTTCCCCGTCTCACATCTGTCTTATGCTGAGAGTCCTGCGGCTTCCTTGGGGGAGATTACCGTCACCGGTACGCGCGAGGCGCAACTGATCACCGAAACGCCGAACACCGTCGACACGGTCAGTGGCGAACGCATTCGTCAGCAGCGACCATCGCACCCCAGTCAGGTGATGAATCAGGTTCCCGGAGTGTGGGTCAGCAACCTTTCCGGAGAAGGGCATTCCACAGCTATTCGCCAGCCGCTGACAACGGGCGCCGTCTATCTCTATCTGGAGGACGGCATTCCGACGCGTTCGACCGGCTTCTTCAACCATAACGCGATGTACGAAATCAATGTCCCGCAGTCCGGCGGCATGGAGATATCCAAGGGGCCCGGCAGTGCCCTTTATGGCTCTGACGCCATCGGTGGCACGGTCAACGTACTGACGCGTACGCCGCCGCGTGAGGCTGAACTTGAGACAAGCGCCGAAGCCGGCTCCTTCGGCTGGGGGCGCCTGATGATGAGCGGTGGCAATTCCTCGGGGGATGACGCTTGGCGCGCCAGTCTCAACCTGACGACAAACAATGGATATCAGGATCATGCCGGGTACGATCGGCAAACCGGAAATTTTCGCTGGGACCGAGCGCTCGGCAGTGACGCCACGCTGAAAACCGTATTCTCGTTCTCGCAGGTCGACCAGAACCATGTCGGCAGCCTGACCAAGAGCCAGTATGACGACGATTCCTCACGGAAAACCAACAACATCGGTTTTTCATACCGCAAGGTCGATGCCTTCCGCCTGTCGACTTCCTACGAGAAGGAACTGGGGAATTCGTTGATCTCGATCACGCCGTATGTGCGCGACAATTCGATGGAAATCCTTCCGAGCTGGATGGTCAGCTACGATCCGGTCCAGTACACCACGAAGAACCAGTCCTTCGGTTTCCTCAGCAAGTACCGTCATGATTTTGAACCGATGCGGGCGCGAGTTATTGTCGGTCTCGACTTCGACATCAGCCCGGGGTCGCGCGACGAGGATTCGATTCGCGTCACCAGCACCGGTAACAATGTGTTGGGGAGAAACTACACCTACAACAAGGGTGTCGTACCGGTGCAGATATATGACTACGACGTGACATTTCGCAGCATTTCTCCTTACATACATGGGGAAATATCGCCGACCGAAAAACTGCGTCTTATTGCAGGTTTGCGTTATGACGACATGCAGTACGACTACGACAATAACTTCCGGGGTGGCGCTGCAGGCGCTTCACAGGGAGTTGCAGGCGGCTTCCCTGGTAACGGTTTTTATGGTCACGTAGCCAGTGCCAAGGTTGATTACAGCCACTGGGGTCCGAAATTTGGTGCGACCTACGAGTTCAGTAAGGTGCTCAGCGGTTTTGCCAACTACAGCAACTCTTTCCGTACGCCTTCTGAGGGCCAGGTATTCCGCGGCAGTCGCGAGAGCACGGCGATTCGCGCACAACGTGCCGCAGAGTCGCTGCTCGATCTGAAGCCCGTCATCGTCGATAACTACGAAATGGGTTTGCGAGGACTTGCAGGCAAAGCGAACTACGAAGTGTCCGTTTATTACATGAAGAAGAAGGACGACATCGTCAGCTACACCGACCCTTCGACCAACCAGCGTACGGTGGTGAATGCCGGAGAGACCTTGCACAAGGGCGTCGAATTCGGCCTTGGCGCGCCGATTGCCGACGCCTGGCGTATCGATGCCAGCCTTTCGTATGCCAAACATTCGTACGAACAGTGGAAGGTGTCGGGTACCGCTGACTACAGCGGCAACGAGATGGAAGCCGCTCCGCGCCTGATCGCCAACACACGCCTGACCTATGCGCCGGGTTGCATGAACGGCGGCCGCTTCCAGCTTGAATGGTTCAAGCTTGGCAATTACTACCATGATCAGGGCAATACCAAGCAATACAGCGGGCACAATCTAGTTAACCTCCGCGCCAACTATCCCATCGAAAAACGTTGGGAAGTTTTCGGCAGCATCAACAACCTGTTTGACAAACAGTATGCAGAAACGGTGGGTATGGATGGTACGGCGCCGACCTACTCTACCGGTTTGCCGCGTGCATTCGTTGTCGGTGTGCAGGCGAAATGGTGATCATGAGCACCTTCCTGCGTAGCCGCATGCGGCCGCTGCTGGCTGTCGTTTTTTCGCTGGCCGTGTTGCCGCTGACGGCTCAGGAACAGCACGCCAACAATGCGGCGCGTGACGCCATGAGCAAGCACTGGCAGGATCGCCTGACGGCATCTGTCGGTTCATCAGTGTCGGTTGCCGCCGATGAAACCGGCCGGCTGTGGCTTGCACGGATGGAAAAGGGGCATGTCTGGGTCAGTCGTTCCGACGATGGCGGCAAGACTTTTGCCGGCGATGTGAAGGTCAACCCTGAGCCGGAAGCGATCCTGGCCGATGGCCAGAACCGTCCGAAGGTGGTGGCTGGCGGCGGCATGGTCGCCGTGACCTGGGCGCAGGCCTTGCCGAAGCTGCATACCGGCCATGTCCGCTTTGCGCGCTCGGTCGATGGTGGGCGCAGCTTCTCGTCGCCGGTCATCGTGAATAGCGACCGCGAAGAGATCGGCCACAGCTTCCCGACCCTGGCGATGAATAGCCAGGGGCGGATGGCACTGGTTTGGCTGGATTCACGCGAGAAGACAGCCCAGGCCAAGGCAGGAAATAAGCACCTCGGCTCCAGTATTTTCTACGTCGTCTCCGAGAACCGCGGCGAAACTTTTTCGGCGAACACCATGCTCGCCGACCACTCCTGCGAATGCTGCCGCATCGGCCTCGCCTTTGCGCCGAACGGTGAGGCACAGGCGCAGTGGCGTCACGTCTTCGGGGACAACATCCGTGACTTTGCGGTTGCCCCGTTGGTTCCAGGGGCAAAAATGCAACGGGCCAGCGAGGACGACTGGAAAATTGCTGCCTGCCCGCACCATGGTGGCGATCTGGCCATCGACGAAAGTGGTCGCCGGCATCTCGTCTGGTTCACTGGCAGCCCGAAAGGCCCGGGCATCTACTACCGTCACGCTGATGGTGAAAGGATGAGTCCGCCGCTGGCCCTCGGTAACCCCGATACGCAGGCCGGCAATCCGACCGTGTTTGCGCGTGATGGGCGTGCCTGGCTGGCGTGGCGAGAGTTTGACGGCAAGCAGTATCGCGTGATGACACAGCACTCCGATGATCGTGGCGAGAAGTGGTCGGCGCCGACGGCGCTTGCAACTGCGGGCAATGCGGCTGATTTGCCACTCTTCGTGGCGGGGGCTGGTAAACCCTTGCTGGCGTGGTATGCCGATGGCGCGGTACGCATCTTCGATCTTGGGGTACAGCCCTGATGCGCAGCCTGCTAACGATGTTGCTGGTGTTGTTGGCACCTGCAGCGATGGCCGACACGGTGGTTCGTCCGTTCGTTGCCGGCAGCCTGGCGCAGATTCAGGCAGCCCGGCAAGGCAAGCCCTTCGTGCTTGCGTTCTGGTCGGTCGGTTGCACGCACTGCCCAGCCGAACTGAAGACGCTCGGTGAGCTGAAACGTCGTCATCCGAAGCTTGATGTCGTGCTGGTTGCCGCCGATACGCCGGACGATGCGCCGCAAACCGCCCAACTGGCAAAATCCTACGGTCTTGGCAAGGTCGAGCAATGGGTTTTCGCCGATCCGATGCCCGAGCGCCTGCGTTTCGAGATCGATCGTCGATGGTACGGCGAGTTGCCGCGCACACATCTCTATGATCGCAGCCATAAGGTCGAGGCAGTGTCAGGCATCGTGCCGGAAGAACGCCTCCAGCGATGGGTCCGCGAAACGCTGTGACAGCACCTCACCGCTCCGAGTCCGCACCGGTCGAGTTCTTCGCGCCGGTTGTCGACGGCCGGGCCGGGTTCTTTCAGCGAGGTCTTTCCGGCGTGCTGGTGATTGCAGTGCATGTCGTGATTCTGGCGTTGCTGGTCTATGCCGCCATCCGCCCGGAAGTCATCGCACCGATCCGCGCGTTGGCCGTGCGCATGATCGAGCCCGAGGTGGCCAAGCCGCCCAGGATTGAGTCGCCCAAGCCAGTTCCGCAACAGCCCGCCGCCAAAAAGGTGCAGACACCGCCGCCGGTCATGACTGCTTCGAAGCGCGATGATGCACCAGCCAGTTTTTCCGTTACTCCGCAGCCCGAACCGGTCGCGTTGCCGTCCATCCAGGCCCCGGCGCCGATAACCGCCGCGCGCTTTGACGCTGATTATCTGCAGAATCCGAAGCCGGCCTATCCACCGATGTCCCGCCGGCTCGGTGAGGAAGGCAAAGTGGTGCTGCGTGTGCGCGTCAGTACGCAGGGGATGCCGCTGAGCATCGAGGTCAGCAAGTCGAGCGGCTTCCCGCGTCTTGACGAGGCGGCCCGGGCGGCAGTCGAACGCTGGCGTTTTGTGTCGGCGCGGCAGGGCAACGAACCGATAGAGGCGTCCGTGCTGGTGCCGCTGAATTTCACTTTAAGCAATTGAGGGTCAATGATGAGAATGGAAATGGGCTTGGCGCAATTCTGGGCGCAGGGCGACATGGTGACGCACTTTGTCGCGATCCTTCTTCTCGGTCTGTCGCTGGCCAGCTGGTATGTCATGGCTGGCAAGATCAGCGGCCTTTGGCAGGCACGGCATAGTCATGCACGGGCGATGAATGCCTTCTGGGGTGCGGAGTCCTTGCCGGCCGCCATTGAAGCCATTCGGATCGAAGACAAAACCGGCGTGCTGGCCGGGTTGGCCATCGCCGGCGCCAATGCCGCAGCGCTTCATCGCCAGCATGCCGCCCGAGGTATTGGCGCAGGAGTCAGCGCCAGTGAGTTCGTGACCCGTGCAGTGCGCTGCCAGATCGTCGAATCGCAGGCGAAAATCGAATCGGGGCTTACGTTTCTCGCTTCAGTGGGTTCAACGGCGCCCTTCATCGGCCTGTTCGGTACCGTCTGGGGTATCTACCATGCACTCGTCGGCCTTTCCGGCGCGACACAGGTCGTGCTCGACAAGGTCGCCGGCCCGGTTGGCGAGGCACTGATCATGACGGCTGCCGGTCTCTTCGTCGCCATTCCGGCCGTGCTTGCCTACAACGCCTTCACCCGTGGCAACCGATTGATCCTGGCGCGCATGGACGGTTTTGCGCATGACCTGCATGCCTACCTGACGACAGGTCTGCGTGGCCGCCCCGGTGACAAGCTTGTCGACCTTGCTGCTGCCCGTTCGGCCAAATCGGCGTAAGGCGCGGCGATGTCCTTTGGTTCCTTCGATACCCCCGGCGTTACCCAGCCGATGGCCGAGATCAATACCACGCCGTTGGTCGATGTGATGCTGGTACTGTTGGTCATTTTCATCATTACCGCGCCCTTGTTTCATCAGGCGGTGCCGATTGATTTACCCAAGGTGGAGTCGACGCGCCTCGACGAGCCACCACGCGTCACATCCGTACTCATTGACGGCGATGGCGATGTTTACGTCGATGGTGAGCGGCTGGATCGCAATGAGGTGCATGGTCTTGAGGCACGTTTTCAGTCCATCGTCGCATCGGGTGGCGTTCCCGAATTGCATCTCCGCGCCGACCGTGCCACGCGTTACGAGCGGGTGACCGAGGTACTGGCTGCAGCACAGAAATCAGGGCTGACGAAGATCGCTTTTGTGACTGAGCAAAAGTAGTTTTCCCGGCGCGTGTTCCCTGCTGTGCAAAAGCCCGCGGCTCAATGCTGCGGGCTTTTTCACGTGGAGGCTCCAACTGGAATTTGAAACTGCCGGAGATATTTCGATATCGGGTCAAAAGCTTGAACGCAAGGGCGCTAAATCAATACGCGACAGGCCAACCCGCCCGAAAGACTACTGACCTTCCGCCTCAAAGCGGAAAGGCGCGGCGATGACGGTCCTGCCGGTCTCGATGAGTACCGTGGCTTCCCACGGCATTTTCCCCGTGATGCACACCGGCAGGCTGGCCTGTCCCGAGAAGCGCCCATCTCCCAGATTTTCAAGCAGCGGGCGGTTGAATCCCATTTTCATGTCGACACCGGCGAAATCGATTTCGATCTTGCGCACCGTGGCGTCGCTGACGATGGCCCGCAACTGGAGTGGCTTGAGCGATGGAATCGGGTGTGGCGCAATGGCTACCTCGACCTGCCCTCCGTTCGGCAGGGTGATGGTGCAGGCCGTTGCGCCAAGGTCGCAGCTCGACATCGGCAGCGTGACGTCCGTTCGCGGCGTCAACAGTGGCGCGAGTACATAGCCAGCAGCCCCGAGTGCGATCAGGGCCAGCAGGATCAGCATGTCGATGAGGAGCTTGCGGCCGGCAGGGCGGGGCGGAGTTTCGGTTTCAGTCATTCGGCTTGGCCAACGGAGTGGAGCGCGTTGCGGTGCGAGGCTGCGAGTATAAGCCAACCCCGCGTCGATTCTGCCGCTTGCAATCGCGGTGAAACTTGACCTGAGTCAAAGTTCGCTTGACTGCCGGCAACGATCATGTGCAACAGCCTGCTTGGCAAGCCTTTGGCGGCGTGCTCCGACCGCTGAAGCAGCCCTGAATGGATGCTCCGATCCAACATTTCTTTGACGTAAACCAAACCCCGCTGCACGCATAACGGGCATTCTTGGCGTCTGTGTCGCCATTACTTGAACAGGGTCGTCATGCGCAAATTTCTCGCTCTCGCTTCCGTGCTGCTACTTTCCGCCTGTGCCGGCCAGCCGCTCCGGGGAACTGGTGACCTCGGTCTGGTCATCGAGCGCGCCAGTGGCCACCTGACCCTGATCAACACCTCGACCAAGGCCCCCTATGCCCGCGTCGAAGGACTCGGCGATCTCTCGCACGCTTCTACCGTCTATTCCCGCGATGGCCGCTACGCCTTCATCTTCGGTCGCGACGGCGGTCTGACCAAGGTCGACCTGCTCGAAGCCCGCATCGTCAAGCGCGTCATCCAGGCTGGCAACTCCATTGGTGGCTCGATCTCGCAGGACGGCCGGATCGTCGTCGCCCAGAACTACGCGCCGGGTGGTATCAAGGCTTTCGACGCCGAAACCTTGGAGCTGCTTTCCGAGGTGCCGGCCGAATACGCTCCGGGCCAGTTCTCCAAGGTGGTCGGTCTGGCCGATGCACAGGGCGGCAAGTTTGCCTATGCCCTGTTTGAAGGCGGCGAGATCTGGGTCACCGATTTCAAGGACCCGAAAAAGCCGACGACGCAGCGCTTTCCGGCCGGCAAGCAACCCTACGACGGGCTGGTGACGCCGGATGGCCGCTACTTCATGGCCGGTCTCTACGGCGAGGACGGCGTGGCGTTGCTCGACCTGTGGCAGCCGGAGAAGGGCGCCATGAAGATTCTCGAAGGCTACGGCCGCGGTGAGGAAAAACTGCCGGTGTTCAAGATGCCGCACTTGCGCGGCTGGTCGATGGCGCAGGGCAAGGCCTACCTGCCGGCGATCGGTCGCCACGAAGTGCTGGTCGTGGATGGCATCAGTTGGAAGGAAGTCGGCCGCATCCCGGTCAAGGGCCAACCGGTCTTCGTCATGGCGCGCCCGGACGGTCGCCAGATCTGGGTAAACTTCGCCTTCCCCGACTACTCCGAAGTGCAGGTTATCGATACCCTCTCCGGCAAGGTGGTGAAGACCCTGTCGCCGGGCAAGGCCATCCTGCACATGGAATTCACGCCGCGCGGCGAAGCCGTCTGGCTCTCGGCGCGTGACGACAACAAGGTGGTGATCTACGATACTGCCAGCTTCGACAAGATCGGCGAGTTTGCGGCGCAGGCGCCTTCGGGTATCTTCTTCACCAGCCGCGCCGCCCGCATCGGCTTTTGAAAACCGCCATGGAACAAACCCTCGATTCCGACCTCCAGTTTCGGCTGCTCAACGACTTTCAGCGCGATTTTCCGCTGTGTCCGGCGCCGTTTGCCGAACTGGCCTCGCGTCTGGGGGTGGCTGAAGGAGTGGTCATCCGGGGGCTGGAGGAATTGCGCCGGTCCGGCAAGATTTCGCGCGTCGGGCCGGTCTTCGCGCCCAAGCGCATCGGCGCTTCTACACTGGCGGCGATGGCCGTGCCGCCGGAAAAGCTGGAGATCGTGGCGCAAGCCGTCAACCGCTTTCCCGAGGTCAATCATAACTACGAGCGCGAACATCGCTACAACCTGTGGTTCGTCGTCACCGCCGGCTCTGAAGGCCGGCTGCAGGCGGCACTGGGGGCGATCGAGCAGGCTGCCGGTTATCCGATCCTGCGTTTGCCGCTGGAGCAGGAGTTCCATATCGACCTTGGCTTCTGCATGAAGCCCGGCGAGAAGAAACGCCCGGCTGCCGTCCGCAACTTCGCGCCGCCACGCCCGCTGGAAGAACTTGAACGCCGCCTGGTCATGGCGCTGCAGGAAGGGTTGCCGTTCTTCATCCGGCCGTTTTCCATCCTCGCCTCGCGTGTCGGCTGCGAGGAAATCGAAGTGCTCCAGCGCATCAATCGCTGGTGCGAGGAGGGCATCATCAAGCGCTTCGGCGTTGTCGTCCGTCACCACGAGCTCGGCTATCGCGCCAACGCCATGCTGGTGCACAACATTCCCGATGCCGAGGTCGAAGCGGTCGGCAACGCCCTGGCGCGGGCCGAGGGCGTCACCCTCTGCTACCGCCGCCCGCGCGTGCCGCCCGACTGGCCGTACAACCTCTTCTGCATGATCCACGGACAGGCGCGCGAGGAGGTCGAGCTGCGCATTGCCAGCCTGCGTGCCGAAGTCGGCATCGAGGCGCATCCGCATGAAGTCCTGTTCTCGCTGACCCGCTTCAAGCAGATGGGCGCCCGTTATGCGTGAGGGGCAAGGCGTCGGCAAGGCGCCGGAAATTGCGGAAATCGATATGGTTGATCGCCGCATCATCGATGCCCTGCAGGGCGATTTCCCGATTTGTGAGCGCCCCTATGCCGCTGCTGCCGAAAAGCTCGGTATCGGCGAAGACGAACTGCTCTCCCGCCTGCAAGCGATGCTTGAACGGAAAGTGCTCACTCGCTTCGGCCCGATGTTCCAGATCGAACGCATGGGCGGCGCCTTCGTGCTGGCCGCCATGGCCGTACCGGAATCCGACTGGGAGCGGGTCAATGCTGCCGTCAACGCATTGCCGGAAGTGGCGCACAACTACCGCCGTGAAAGTGATCTGAACACGCCGCTCAACATGTGGTTCGTGCTGGCCACCGAAACGAAGGACGGCATTCCGGCAACCGTCGCCAGGATTGAAGCGGCAACGGGTTTGCCCGTTTATCCCTTCCCCAAGCTCAAGGAATACTTCGTCGAAATGAAGCTGTCGGTCCGGAGCGCGGCATGAACGCGGAAATGGACAACGCGAACGAAGCGGAAGATCTGGACCGACGCCTGATCGTCGCCACGCAGGCCGGGCTGCCGCTGGTGGCTCAGCCGTATCATGCGCTGGCCGAACAGCTTGGCGTTACTCCGGATGTGGTGATGGCGCGCATGCAGGCCATGCTGGAGCGCGGCAAGATCCGCCGCATCGGCGCCGTGCCCAACCACTATGCCATCGGCTACACCGCCAACGGCATGAGCGTATGGGATGTGCCGGATGAGCTGGTCGACACGCTGGGCGGCCAGGTCGGCGCCCTTGATTCTGTGACCCATTGCTACCACCGGCCGCGTGCACTGCCGGCCTGGCCGTACAACCTCTTTGCCATGGTTCACGGCAGTTCGCGCGAGGAAGTGCTGACCAAGGTTGCCGAAATCCGCAGTCTGCTGGGCGCGGCCTGCCGCAGCCACGACGTCCTCTTCTCGACCCGGATACTCAAGAAAACCGGTTTGCGCATTGCCGGCTGAACAGGCCGGGCCGGGCGCCTTGGTCGCGCTGGCCGCATTAGCCAAACTTCCCCAGGAATCTCGAATGGAAAAATGGATCACCCGCGCAGTGGCCACCTTGGTAGCCCTCGGCGCCCTTGGCCTCTTCTGGACCTTCGGCATGTTCACCGCCGTACCGGTGCAGCAAGGGCGCCTCGGCGAACTTTCGGCCACCGAGCTGCAACTGATCGGCATCCCGTTGCTGATCGGCCTGCTTGTCAGCTGGGGCGCGCTCCATCTGTTTGCGCTTGCCGACCGTGAAGCGCAGCCGCGGCTGTATGCCGCGACCTGTGCAGCCATGCTGACTTCCACCTGATCGATGAGGATCAGGCACAGGTCGCCGGAGCCGAGCCGGCCGAGGGCCGTATCGATGGCAACGAACTCGCCCTTGATCTCGTCGACCGAGCCGGTGCGCTTGGCGCCAGCCAGGCCTGCACGCAGCAGGCCGATGGTTTCACCTTCGTCGCGGCCGCGGGTGCAGGCGTCTTCGTAGAGGATCACTTCGTCGAAGGCGTCGCCGAGAATCTGCGTCTGCTGGCGGATGTCTTCGTCGCGGCGGTCGCCGGCGCCGCTGATGACCACCGAGCGGCGCTTGGCCGGCATGGTTTCGATGGCCTTGACCAGCGCCTGGATGGCATCCGGGTTGTGGCCGTAGTCGGCGATCAGCGTGGCGCCCTTGTAGTTGAACAGGTTGAAGCGGCCGGGGGCGGTGGTGGCGTCGGCAACGAAGGAGCCGAGGCCGGCGCGGATGCTTTCCCAGTCGAGGTCGAGCGCCCAGCCGGCGGCGGTGGCGGCCATCGCGTTCTCGACCTGGAAGCCGATGCTGCCGCCACGCGTCAGCGGAATCGCTTCCAGCGGCACGCGGTGTTCGGTGTTGCCCTGTGCCGCGACGATGGCGCCGTTCTCGACATAGACCATCCGCTTGCCGAGCGCACGATGGCGCGACATGACCGGGTTGCTCCGGTCGAGCGCGAAGAAGATCACCGAGCCGGGGCAATGGCCGGCCATCTTGACCACCATCGGGTCGGCCGCGTTGAGCACGGCAGCACCTTCCGGCGCTACGTTGTCGACGATCACGCGCTTGACCACGGCCAGATCGTCGACGGTGCTGATGTAGTTGAGGCCGAGGTGGTCGCCGATGCCGATGTTGGTGACCACCGCCACATCGCAGCGGTCAAAGCCGAGACCTTCGCGCAGCACGCCGCCACGGGCGGTTTCGAAAACGGCGGCATCGACGTCCGGGTGCAGCAGCACGTTGCGTGCGCTGCGCGGGCCGCTGCAGTCGCCGGTGTCGATTCGGGTGCGTTCGATATAGACGCCGTCGGTACCGGTGAAGCCGGTGCGCAGGCCGCTGACCGTGAGCAGATGCGCGATCAGGCGCACGGTGGTGGTCTTGCCGTTGGTGCCGGCGACGGCGACGATGGGAATGCGGCCGTCATCGGTGGGGTCTTCGTACATCATCGAAATGATGGCTTCGCCGACCGGGCGGCCCTTGCCGAAGGACGGCGCGAGGTGCATGCGCAGGCCGGGCGCGGCGTTGACTTCGACGATGCCGCCGCCTTGCGCTTCGAGCGGCTGCTGCACGGTTTCGCAGACGACGTCGATGCCGGCGATGTCGAGGCCGATGGTCTGTGCGGCGGCGATGGCGCAGGCGGCCAGCTCCGGGTGCACGTCGTCGGTGACGTCGGTGGCCGAGCCGCCGGTGGACAGGTTGGCGTTGTTGCGCAGCACGACGCGCTGGCCCTGGGCCGGCACGGTGTCGGCGCTGTAGCCCTGCTTGGCGAGGCGGGCGAGGGCGATTTCGTCGAAACGGATCTTGGTCATCGAGGATTCGTGACCAACGCCACGGCGCGGGTCGGCATTCACCTGCTCGACCAGCTGGCGCACGGTGTGCACGCCGTCGCCGAAGACCTGCGGCGGCTCGCGGCGGGCGGCAGCGATCAGGGTCTTGCCGATGACCAGGAAACGGTAGTCGTGGCCGGGCAGATAGCGTTCGACCAGCACGTTGCGGCGGTGGTCGCGGGCGGCGGCGTAGGCGGCCATGACTTCTTCGCGGCCGGTAATGTTGACGGTGATGCCCTTGCCCTGGTTGCCGTCCTGCGGCTTGACGACCACGGCGCCGCCGATTTCCTGCGCAGCGGCCCAGGCGTCATCGGCATCACTGACCGGGCGGCCCATCGGCACGGCAACGCCGGCGGCGTGCAGCAGCTGCTTGGTCAGTTCCTTGTCCTGTGCAATCGACTCGGCGATGGCGCTGGAGAGGTCGGTTTCGGCCGCCTGAATGCGGCGCTGGCGGCTGCCCCAGCCAAGCTGGACGAGGCTGCCTTCGGTCAGTCGGCGGTAGGGAATGCCGCGGGCGACGGCGGCCTGCACGATGGCGCCGGTCGAGGGGCCGAGCCGGATGTCGCCGTCGAGGTCCTTGAGCCGGAAGAGGGCGTCGGCGAGATCAAAAGGCGTATCGTCTAGCGCGGCGCGAACCAGCGCTTCAGCCAGTTCGAAAGCCAGCCGGCCGACCGGTTCTTCCGAGTATTCGACCACCACCTGATAGGTGCCGGTTTCGACCGTTTCGCTGGTGCGGCTGAAGGTCACCGGGCAGCCAGCGCGCGACTGCAGGCCAAGTGCTGCGGCTTCCAGCGTATGCGCCAGCGAGAAGAGCTTGCCTTCCAGCGTCGTCGGCAGGCCGATTTCCGGGAAGCGTGCGCGCAGGCGGGTTTCGAAACCGGCCAGCTGGGTGATCGAGCGCTCGCTTTCGCTACAGGCGACGATGGCTTCGATGGCCGTATGTCGGCTCCACAGGTTGGGGCCGCGCAGCGCCCGGGTGCGGGAAACTTCCATTTGCGTGTATTCCTGTCTTGGTCTTTGTTCGATGAATTCGTGTCAGCGACGCTCAGGCGCTGACGGCTTCGTCCAGCTCGTAGGTCAGCACGCCGGTGCGGATCATGTCGGCCGGCAGGTCGAGCGCCCAGGCTGCGGCAACGGCGGCGAGCAGGTTCTCGATCTGGTATGCCGGGCAGCCGGCCGGGGTCACGGTCAGCATGGCGATATCGACCAGCGGTTCTTCGTCGTCGCCCATGGCCAGCGTCAGGTAACCGTCGCGCACATAGACACTGCGGCCTTCCTTGGCGCGATGCTCGGCGAGCACCGGCAGGTCGGGGTCGATGCCGAAGAAGATCACTTCGCCATCGGACAGCTCGGCCATCTTGGCGATGCGGGATCGGCCGCGTTGAGGACCGAAGCGCCACTTTTCAGGACCACGTCGATCTGCGTGCGTAGCGCGGTGTAGGCCTTGTCGGTGTCATGCACGTCGTAGACCGAGAGGTCTTCGGCATCGCTGAGGTTGGTGACCACGCCGACCTGGCAGCGGTCGTAGGCCAGGCCTTCGCCGAGGATGGTGCCGGCGCCGTTTTCGAACACCGCAGCTTCGACGGCGCGCGCCATCAACAGGCGGCGGGCCGATTTCCAGTTGGCGCTGTTGCGCGTTTCGACCTGGCGGCGGCCGAGGAACAGGCCGTCGCTGCAGGCCACGCCGACATGCTTGCCGGTCAGTTGCAGCAGGTGGCCAAGCAGGCGGGCGACCGAGGTCTTGCCCTTGGTGCCGGTGACGCCGACGACCGGAATGCGGCCGCTGGTGTTGTTCGGGAAGAGGTGTTCGACGATGGCCTTGCCGACCGGGCGCGGCTTGCCGACGCCAGGCTTCAGGTGCATCAGCAGGCTGGGGCCGGCATTCACCTCGACGATGGCGCCGCCCTGTTCCGCCAGCGGCTTCGAGATATCAAGCGCCACGAGGTCGATGCCGGCGATGTCCAGCCCGACGATGCGCGCCGCCAGCGAAGCGGCGGCAGCGGTTTCCGGATGCACTTCGTCGGTGACGTCGAAGGCGTGGTTGGCGTTGCGCTGGACCAGCACTTCGCGGCCTTCGGCCGGAACGGAGTCCGCTTCCAGCCCCTGGCGCCCGAGTTCGATGCGGGCGGCGGAGTCGATACGGATGATCGACAGCGGATGCTTCTCGGTCGGCCCGCGGCGCGGGTCGCAGTTGATCTGGATGTCGAGCAGTTCGCGCACCGTCGATTTGCCGTCGCCCTTGACCACCACCATGTCGCCACGGTTGGCGGCAACCAGCTTGCCGCCGATGACCAGCAGGCGGTGTTCGGTGCCGGGGATCGAACGTTCGACCAGCACGCCGCTGCCTTCATCGACCG
The DNA here is from genome assembly GCA_016710885.1 of Candidatus Proximibacter danicus. Taxonomy (GTDB): domain Bacteria; phylum Pseudomonadota; class Gammaproteobacteria; order Burkholderiales; family Rhodocyclaceae; genus Proximibacter; species Proximibacter danicus. The sequence continues at coordinate 194,356 of JADJUC010000002.1, read as the reverse complement.
CGACCTTGTAGGCCATTTCGACTTCTTCCCTGGTCTTCAGGTCGATGAAGACGCCACGGCCGTGGTTGCCATCGACCGGCTTGACGACGACCGGCAGGCCAATGTCCTCGGCGGCATCCCAGGCATCTTCCGGGCTGTCGACAGCCCGGCCTTCCGGGATCGGCACGCCGCAGGACTGCAGCAGCGACTTAGTCAGATCCTTGTCGCGCGAAATGCCTTCGGCGATGGCGCTGGTGCGATCGGTTTCGGCAGTCCAGATGCGGCGCATGGCGGCGCCGTAGCCGATCTGGACCAGGTTGCCGTCGTCGAGCAGGCGGATCGCCGGGATGTCGCGGTCGTCGGCGGCATCGACGATGCTGGCGGTCGACGGGCCAAGGCACAGCGAGTCGACCATGTCGGAGAGGCGCTCGATGGCAGCATCGACATCGAAGGGGCGGTCTTCCATCGCCGCCATGATCAGCTCGCGCGCTTCCGAGAGCGCAGCGCGGGTGACGTCTTCCTGCCAGGCACGAACGATGACCTTGTAGACGCCACGCTCCGACATCTCGCGTGCCTTGCCGAAACCGCCGGGCAGGCCAGCCAGGTTCTGCAGTTCCAGCGTGACGTGTTCGAGGATGTGCGCTGGCCAGGTTCCTTCCTCGACCCGGCGCAGGAAACCGCCGCGCTCTTCGTAGCTGCAGCGGTGCTCGATCAGCGAGGGCAGCATCGCCGAGAGGCGCTCGTAGTAGCCGGGGATCTTGTTCGACGGGAAGTCCTCGAGTTCGCCGATATCGACCCAAGCTTCCAGCACCGGGCGGTAGGTCCAGATGTTCGGACCGCGCAGGGGCACGATCTTGCGGAAAACGATGTCTTTATGGGTCATGGTCGGGTGCGTTTTAGGTGTAATTCTGCGGGTGGTGGGCTTGGGGCTTGGTCTTTTAACGCGGTGGCAGCACTTTAGTTTACAGGAAGCGGTCGAGGATCTTGCGGCTGGCGCGATCCAGGGCCTGGATGTCGCGGACCAGGAACTGGATGCCGTGGGTGTCGGCGATCAGCAACTTTTCGCGGTCCAGGCGGCGGATGTCTTCCTCGCCCTTCAACACCAGCCGGGCGTCGCCACGGTCGGTATCGAGTTCCCAAGTGCTTGGGCAGGCGAAGCTGGAGACGCTGCGGATGCGCTTGATTTCGGGTACGAACTCGCGGCTGGCGAGCTCTGCCTGCACCAGCGCCGCAACATTTTCCGGCAGATCTTCGACGCGGTCTATCCACAGCAGTTCGTGGCCTTCGCTGTTAACCAGGGCAATGCCTTCGTCGGGCGCACCGATGGGGAAGGCGCGCACGGGAACAACGCCTTCGTGCGCTTCACCGTCAGCACCGGTGAAGACCAGCCGACCGAACGGATTGCGGATCAACTGGAAGTTTTGAAAATTGGCGGCGCTCATGCGGAGTGCTCCTTGGCCGGGGTGTTGAAGCGCGGCAGCTGTTCCTCGGCATCGACGTTGCGCGCCTGCGCCATGTACAGGCGGTAGTAGTGGCCTTCCAGCGCCATCAGCTCGTCGTGGTTGCCGACCTCGACGATCTTGCCGCGGTCGAGCACCACCAGCCGGTTGGCCTGGCGCAGCGTGGACAGGCGGTGGGCGATGGCGATGGTGGTGCGGCCATGGACCAGGTTGTCGAGCGCCTTCTGGATTTCGCGCTCGGTGGTGGTGTCGACCGAGGAGGTGGCTTCGTCGAGGATCAGGATGCGCGGGTCGATGAGCAGCGCGCGGGCGATCGAGATGCGCTGGCGCTCGCCGCCGGAGAGCGCCTGGCCGCGTTCGCCGACCAGCGAGTCGTAGCCGTGCGGCAGGCGCAGGATGAATTCGTGGGCGTTGGCGGAACGGGCGGCGGCGATGATCTCGGCGCGGGTGGCTTCGGGTTTGCCGTAGGCGATGTTCTCGGCGATGGTGCCGAAGAACAGGAAGGGCTCCTGCAGCACCAGGCCGATGTTGGCGCGGTATTCGGCCACCGGCAGCGAGCGGATGTCGACGCCGTCGATCAGGATGGCGCCTTCGGCCACGTCGTAGAAGCGGCAGATCAGGTTGACCAGCGTGCTCTTGCCCGAGCCGCTGTGGCCGACCAGGCCGATCATCTCGCCGGGCTGGATGGTCAGGCTCATGTTGCGGGTGACAGCGCGCGTGCCATGGCGGAAGCCAATGTCGCGCATCTCGATGTGGCCCTTCACGTTCGGCAGGTGCACCGGGTTCACCGGCTCCGGCACGCTGGAAACGTGGTCGAGGATGTCGAAGATGCGCTTGGCGCCGGCGGCGGCCTTCTGCGTCACCGAGACGATGCGGCTCATCGAATCGAGACGGGTGTAGAAGCGGCTGATGTAGGCCAGGAAGGCGGTCAGCACGCCGACCGTGATCTCGTCCTTGGAAACCTGCCAGATGCCGAAGGCCCAGACCACGAGCAGGCCGATCTCGGTGAGCAGCGTCACCGTCGGCGTGAACAGCGACCAGACGCGATTGACCTTGTCGTTGACCTGCAGGTTGTGCTGGTTGGCGGCGCGGAAGCGATCGACCTCGCGCTTTTCCTGCGCGAAGGCCTTGACCACGCGGATGCCGGGGATGGTGTCGGCGAGCACGTTGGTCACTTCGGCCCAGATGCGGTCGACCTTCTCGAAGCCGGTACGCAGCTTGTCGCGCACGACGTGGATCATCCAGGCGATCAGCGGCAGCGGCAGCAGGGTGACCAGCGCCAGCCACGGGTTGATCGAGACCAGGATGACCGCCGTCATGGTGATCATCAGCACGTCGGTGGCGAAGTCGAGCAGGTGCAGCGAGATGAAGATGTTGATGCGGTCGGTTTCCGAGCCGATGCGCGCCATCAGGTCGCCGGTGCGCTTGCCGCCGAAGTATTCCTGCGACAGCGCCAGCAGGTGTTCGTAGGTGGTGGTGCGCAGGTCGGCGCCCATCCGTTCGGAGACCAGCGCCAGGATATAGGTGCGCGCCCAGCCCAGCCCCCAGGCCACCAGCGCCGAGCCGAGCAGGCCGCTGAGGTAGAGCAGGACCAGGTCGCGGTCGATCGGCTTGCCGTTCTGGTACGGGATCAGGATGTTGTCCATCAGCGGCATGGTCATGTACGGCGCGACCAGCGTCGCTGCCGTCGAACACAGCGTCAGCAGGAAACCGGTGAGCAGGCGCCAGCGGTAGGGGTGGGCGAAGCGCCACAGGCGGAACAGCGTCCAGGTCGAGGGCGGCGTGTGCAGTTCGCGCACGCAGATCGGGCATTCGTCCTCGCCGGGCGGCAGCGGGGCTTTGCATTTTGGGCAGACGGTGTCGTCGTCGACTTCCGGTGGCTGGCCGGTGATGAGGGTCTGCAACTGCTGCTCGAAATGCGTGACCACACGCAGCGCGGCGAGGTTCTGGCTGAGCGTGAAGCGCCAGCTGGCGAGTTGGCCTGAGGTGTCCACCAGTTCCAGCGTGCCGACACCTGCATGGTCGTGGTGCGAGAGCGACAAACCTTCGCGCAGCGCCCATTCACGACACTCGCTGTCGCCGGGGGCGCAGGCGAACAGGCGGTTTTCGGTAATTGCCACCAGGCCGTCGGCGAAATGCAGGCGGCTATCGAGATCGGTTTCGAGCCAGGCGAGGATGTTTTCTTGCCCGGTAAGACGATGCCCAAGTTTTTCGCGCCAGAGATCGGGTAGCTGGGCGCTAGACAGCGCAGGTGCAGGGGTGGTGCCGGGGGTGGTCATTGATGTTTTTGTGCCTTATGGGCGTCAGCAGCTAACAGCCGGGAAAGTGCAAAAGTATACGCTTAACTTGCATCCTTGGCAGCGTTGCAAACTGCAGCTTTGGCAAGGGTTTGGCGGAGGTTGGCAGGGGTTTTTTCGCCGTTTTTCGCGTTATGGCGTTCGGGTCAGCTGGATCAGTTGTTCACGAAGGTGTGGAAGGTGCCGGCATCGACAAGGCTGCCTTCGGGCGGATGGTTGGCCGGGTCGAGCAGCTCGTTCATCTGCTGGTAGTCGAAACAGTTGGTGTTGGTAAGCTGCAATTTAATTCGAACCTGGAGTCTTTAATTCGCAGGGTAGGCTGGCAATCGTTGCCCGCCCCCTGTTCCTTCACTGATCGAAAGGTTCCGGCGCCACATCTGGCACTGCCGCCAGCGCCGAACGGAACTTGACGTCGCTCGCACGTTGAGCGCGCTCGCCAAGATACTGCTCGGTTGCCAGCGCCGAAATTTTTTCGGCCACCGCCGAGGCCACGAACTGGTTGATGGATACATGATCCTGCTGCGCAACCTCACGCACCATGTTGTGCAGCGAATCGGGCAAACGTACGCTGATCGTGCTCATGATCGCCCCTCCATTGAGGTAAGAAATTCACGCGGTGTCACTACAGACACCCCCAGATTCCGGGCGTTCCGGAAATCGCCGACGTTCCACGTCACAATGGCCGCCCGCGCTTTCACCGACAATTCAAGGACAAAATCGTCATCCGGGTCCTTCAGCTTCGGGCGCCACAAATAAAAAATCTTGTGATGGATCGCCTGCGCACACAGATAGTCGATCACATCGTCAATCTGCGCGTCGGACAGCGCAAATCCTCCACGCTTCAACACGGCTTCGTACTCGACGACAAGCGGCACCGATAAGTGAAGCTGAAATTGCCCATTGCCCACCTGTGACAGCAGGCGAAAAGAAGCCCCCTGTTGAGACTTGAGGGCGCTCACCAGCACATTCGTATCGAGGACAATGCCCGGAATCATTTTGGTATCGTATTTAATACCAAGATATCTGTCAAATCGATCCGATTGGCCGGGGAAATCGCATCCCCTATTGTTTCCACCCCCGGCCAAGAGACAGGCGTAAAAATGCCCGCCAAATCGGCGGGCAGATTTTAATGCGAGCCTGGAACCTTTAATCCCGTATTTGCTCTGCGTCGCAGGGGTATTCCTGCGCTAGCCCTGCTTAGCGAGTCTGGCAGGCACAGGATATATCCGGGTGGGGTGTCCGCTTGTCCGGCCGCCGGGGCCGGCTTGCCATGATCGGGGTCTTGTCAGAACAAATGATACAAACTGAGCTGTACAGCGGTGCCGTTCCCGGTTGAATCCATCTGGAACAGGCCATCCTTGCTGTGCCCGGAGGAATTCCTGTAATTGGTGATCGATGGGATCAGGTATGTGTTGCCGGAAACCTGAACGTGCGCAGCAAGGCTCACGGAGAGTTGTTTGACCGAAGAGAAGGTGTCCGTCGAGCTAAACCGCTGATACCTTGCAGAAGGCACTAGGGTAATGGTGCTCGAAATGTCCTTGTAGGCTCCAATGGAAATACTGTCCTTGTCCGCAACGCCGGAATCGCTAGCGATTTCCTTGGCGTAAACGCCGAAGAACCTTAATGTTTTACTGCTTACCCAGCCTGCGGCAAGCTTCCCGCCATAAGTGCTTGGCGCATGTGTCGTATTCGGGGCAACAAACAACTGGCCACTTAACGAGAGCGGATTGGCTTTGTCATTGATGAATCCGTAGCTTGCCCAAAGGTACGGATTGTTCGTCCCTTCTGAATCCCGGTTAACAAAGTGTGCCGGCGGAGCGCTGAAATCTGTGCGGACAACGTGTCGTGAATCGTAGTTAATCGAGGCTCCGATATGCCAGTTGGCACCCAAACCATAGCGCGCGCCGACTGATTCGCGGGAAATATCCACTGAACGAGAGCCGGGGTTGCCGGCAAATCTGACATCGTAAGATAGGGACTGAAACTCGACGGAAGCGTTGGCATCGAATTCGCCTGCGTTCAGGATGTCAGTAGGGAAGAGCCGGTTTTCGGCGTAAGAAATCGATGTGACAGATATTCCAGCGAGTGCGAATGCAATAATTTTTTTCACGCCAAGGTATTCCGGATAGATGCATTGTATAAAACCGATGTCATTATCGCATGCGGTCTCGGATCCACCTATCGCGCATATCAATTTTCAAATGGCAAACGCCGAGTCATTCGGACTCAAGGAAATCACCGGGCAGGCCACTGCTTGGCTTGGTTTCTGGCACCCAATAATTTTCCCCAGCCTAAAAAGGCCTATCCACCCATATCGCCGCCGCCACGATACGGATTTCCATAAACGGGTCCAGCGCCAGCAGGTCTGCATCGCCAGTGATGATGGCGCTGGCTTGGCGTTGATGGCGACATCGAGAAATATGTCGTCCTTCGGGGCGTGCCAGGCCGAGCGCGAGTTCGGACAGCGTGGCTTCGGATACCTGCAGGCGCCCTTCACCAATCGCCAGATCAACTGCGCGCGCGGCAAGGGGGTGTGGTGATAGCAGCCGACTGACTAGGACATCGGTGTCGACGACAAGACACAGGTCACGCATCTTCGTCGTTGAGCAGTTCAGCCAGTTTTTCCTCGGTCAGTCCGCGTTCTTCTGCCCTGGCGACTACTTGATCGCAAAAGCGCTGGAAGGCCTGTACGTTCATGCGTGTCAGCCGCTCGTAGTCTGCGATTGAAAGCACCACAGCAACATCGCGTTTTTGTTTCTGGATCAGCACGGGTTCGCGGGCGGCACTTTCCAGCACCGTGGCAAAAGCCTGCTTGGCGTCGGTGGCGGAGATCGTCAGAATTTTTTGCCTCCAGTGAAATTACGAAATGTCCAAATGGGCAAGTTCAGTATGGCTCCCGCTGTTGGTCACGACGGTGACCGGCGAACGTAGCTACTCGACAACTACCGCCGTGCCGCTGGCCGAGACCATCAGCATGCCATTCTTCTCGCCGAGCACCTCGTAGTCGAGGTCGATACCGACGATGGCATTGGCGCCGAGATCCTTGGCGCGCTGTTCCAGCTCTTCCATGGCGATGTCGCGGGCGCGCTGCAGTTCCTTCTCGTAGGTGCCGGAACGGCCGCCGACCAGGTCGCGGATGCCGGCGAACAGATCCTTGAAGATGTTGGCACCGAGGATCGCCTCGCCGGCGATGACGCCGCAGTAGCGGGTGATGCGCTTGCCTTCGATGCTGGGGGTGGTGGTCATTTGCATGATGTTCTCCGCAGGGTGGTTGGGGAATTCCAAGGATTTTGAATTATGGCGCGCCCCAATGGCGCTTGAGCAGGATTTTGCGCAGCGAAAACATTGCGATTTTTATACTTGTCTGGCAACCTTACAATTTCAAATTCTGCAAATTCTGTCTTTTCCGAGCCGACTACCATGAAGAAGATCCGCAGCCTCCTCGTCGCCAACCGTTCCGAAATCGCCATCCGCGTGCTGCGTGCCGCTTCCGAGATGGGCATTCGCACGGTGGCCATCTTCTCCAATGAAGACCGTTTCGCGCTGCATCGCTTCAAGGCTGACGAGTCGTATCTGGTCGGTGCCGGCAAGAAGCCGATTCAGGCCTACCTGGATATCGATGACATCATCCGCGTCGCCAAGGAAGCCGGCGTCGATGCGATCCACCCGGGCTATGGCTTCCTGTCCGAGAACCCGGATTTTGCCGATGCCTGCGCCGCCAACGGCATCGCCTTCATCGGGCCGAAAGGCGACGTGATGCGCATGCTCGGCAACAAGGTCTCGGCGCGCGAGCTGGCGCAAAGCGCCGGGGTGCCGGTGGTGCCGGCGACCGGCGCACTGCCAAACGATCTGGCCGGGGCGAAGAAGCTGGCCTTGGAGGTCGGCTACCCGCTGATGCTGAAGGCCAGCTGGGGCGGCGGTGGCCGCGGCATGCGCGTGATCGAGACCGAGGCCGATCTCGGCCCGCTGATGGAAGTGGCCAAGCGCGAGGCGCTGGCGGCCTTCGGCAACGACGAGGTCTATCTGGAAAAGCTGGTGCGCCGCGCCCGCCACGTCGAGGTGCAGGTGCTGGGCGACACGCATGGCCAGCGCGTACATCTGTTCGAGCGCGACTGCTCGGTGCAGCGCCGCAACCAGAAGGTGGTCGAGCGCGCGCCGGCGCCGTATCTGGACGACGCCACCCGCGCCGAACTGTGCGCCTCGGCGCTGAAGCTGGCCGCGGCCGCCAACTACACGCATGCCGGCACCGTCGAATTCCTGATGGATGCCGACACCGGCAAGTTCTACTTCATCGAGGTGAACCCGCGCATCCAGGTTGAGCACACGGTCACTGAGCAGGTTACCGGCGTCGACATCGTCAAGGCGCAGATCCGCATCACCGAAGGCGCCAGCATTGGCGACGAGGATTCCTACGTGCCGCTGCAACGCGAAATCGCGCTGAAGGGCCACGCGCTGCAATGTCGTGTCACCACCGAAGACCCGGAAAACGCCTTTACGCCGGACTACGGCAAGATCGCCGCCTACCGCAGCGCGGCCGGCTTCGGGCTGCGCCTGGACGGCGGCACGGCCTACTCCGGCGCGGTGATCACGCCGTATTACGACTCGCTGCTGGTCAAGGTGACCGCCTGGGGCCACACCGCCGACGAGGCCGCCGCACGCATGGACCGCGCCCTGCGCGAATTCCGCGTGCGCGGGCTGGCCACCAATCTGCAGTTCCTCGAAAACGTCATCGCCCACCCGCAGTTCCGCTCGGGCGAGTGCATCACCCGCTTCATCGACGATACGCCGGAGCTGTTCCAGTTCCAGAAGCGGCGCGACCGGGCCACCCGCCTGCTCAAGTTCCTCGGCGAGGTGGCGGTCAACGGCAACCCGGAAATGAAGGGGCGCAAGCTGCCGGAACTGCCGTTCGCAAGGCCGATCAAGCCGGACTTCAGCCTCGCCGCGACTATCCCGCCGGGCACGCGCGACCGTCTGAAGGAGCTGGGCGCGACGAAGTTCTCGCAGTGGATGAAGCAGCAGCCGCAGGTGCTGCTGACCGACACCACCATGCGCGACGCGCACCAGTCGCTGTTCGCCACGCGCATGCGCAGCCACGACATGCTGGCTATCGCCCCCTATTACGCACGCATGGCGCCGCAGCTCTTTTCGATGGAATGCTGGGGCGGCGCCACCTTCGACGTGGCCATGCGCTTCCTCAAGGAAGACCCGTGGGAGCGCCTGGCCCGCCTGCGCGCGGCGGTGCCGAACGTGCTCTTCCAGATGCTGCTGCGCGCTTCGAACGCCGTCGGCTACACCAACTACAGCGACAACGTCGTACGCTACTTTGTGCAGCAGGCGGCGAAGGAAGGTGTCGACATCTTCCGCGTCTTCGATTCGCTGAACTGGGTCGACAACATGCGCGTGGCGATGGATGCAGTGATCGACACCGGCGCGCTGTGCGAAGGCACCATCTGCTACACCGGCGACCTGTTCGACGCGGCGCGGCCGAAGTACAACCTGAAGTACTACGTCGACCTCGCCAAGCAGCTGGAGAAGGCTGGTGCGCACATCATCGGCATCAAGGACATGGCCGGCGTCTGCAAGCCGCGCGCCGCGCGCGAGCTGGTCCGGGCGCTGAAGGAGGAAGTCGGCCTGCCGCTGCACTTCCACACCCACGACACCAGCGGCATCGCCGCCGCCTCGGTGCTGGCTGCGGTCGAAGCTGGTTGCGATGCGGTGGATGGTGCGCTCGACGCGATGAGCGGGCTCACCTCGCAGCCCAACCTCGGCTCGATCGCCGCCGCGCTGCAGGGCTCCGAGCGCGACCCCGGCGTTGACCTGCCGGCGCTGGAAGCGCTGTCGCATTACTGGGAAGGCGTGCGCCGCTACTACGCACCGTTCGAGGCCGACATCCGCTCCGGTACCTCAGACGTCTACAACCACGAAATGCCCGGCGGCCAATACACCAACCTGCGCGAGCAGGCCCGGGCGATGGGCCTGGAGCACCGCTGGCCGGAAGTGTCGCGCGCCTATGCCGAGGTCAACATCCTGTTCGGCGACATCGTCAAGGTCACGCCGACCTCCAAGGTGGTTGGCGACATGGCGCTGTTCATGGTCGCCAACGACCTGAAACCGGCCGAGGTGAGCGACCCGCAGCGCGAGGTCGCCTTCCCGGAGTCGGTGATCTCGCTGTTCAAGGGCGAGCTCGGCTTCCCGGCCGATGGTTTCCCGAAAGATCTGGAAAAGAAGGTGCTCAAGGGCGAAAAGCCGCTGGCCGGCCGTGCCGGCGATTTCCTGCCGGAAGTCGACCTCGAGGCCAAGCGTGCCGAGGCCGCCGCGGTCATTGGCCGTCACGTGAACGATACCGACCTCGCCTCGTACCTGATGTACCCGAAGGTCTTCCGCGACTACGCCGAACACCGCCGACTCTACAGCGACGTCTCGCTGCTGCCGACTTCGCCGTTCTTCTACGGCCTGCGTGACCGCGAGGAGATCGGCGTCGACATCGACAAGGGCAAGACCTTGATCATCCGCCAGACCGGGCGTTCCGATACGGTCGATGAGGAAGGCAAGGTCAAGGTTTTCTTCGAACTCAACGGCCAGCCGCGCACGGTGCGCGTGCCCAAGGCCGGTCTGGCCGGCAGTGGCCGTTCGCGGCCGAAGGCGGAGGAGGGCAACGCCGCCCACGTCGGCGCACCGATGCCGGGGGCGGTGGTCACCGTGGCGGTCAAGGCCGGGCAGAAGGTGAAGAAGGGCGATCCGCTGCTATCGATCGAGGCGATGAAGATGGAAACCATGCTCACCGCCGAGCGCGATGCGGTGGTCCACGCGGTGCATGTCAAACCTGGAGATCAAGTCAACGCCAAGGATTTGCTGCTTGAGATGAGCGGAAAAGCTGCCTAATATCAACCGAATAACAACAAGCATTGAGGAGGCGCGCGATGGGAACATTTCGTGAGTTATACGACTGGAACGAGCGAACGTTCTGGAATTCACTGAGCAAGAAACTGTCCAGTTTTCTCTTGCTCTATGTCATCAACCTTGGCTACCTCTACGTCTATCTCGACCAGAAGTCATTTGTTGCCGCGCAACTCGTCAGCGGGCAGGTGGCGCCGGACGTAGCTGCCCGCATCAATGCCTCGCTCGAAAGCGGTCTGCTGGTGGTGATCGTGCTGACCTTGCTGGCACTGGTGTGGAGCGTCGGGCAGGTGCTTTACCTGCGTTCTCTGATTCTCAAACCGGTACGCTCGGTGATTACCACCTTCAACGAAATCGCCGAAGGCGCGGGTGATTTTTCGCGTGACCTGAAACCCATTTCGCACGATGAGTTCCGCGAACTGGCCGAGAGTTACAACCGCTTCGCCGAGAAGATGCGGCGAATCATCAGCGATATCCGCAAGGCCAGCATCGAGATCGCCCGTGAGGCCGTGCAGGTCAAAGTGCGCGTCGATGAAACCGGCAAGAGTGCGCGTCAGCAGGGGCAGATGACCGAGCTCGTGTTCACGGCCAGCACCGAGGCAACGCAGGCCATCGACGAGGTTTCGCGCAGCACGCAAGTGATTTCGGATTCGACCAACACCAACCTCGACGGTGCCCGCATATCCTTGCGTGAAATGCAGGAGATTTCGAGCAAGATCAATGTCGTCGGCGAAAAGGTGCTGCGTTTCAACCAGACGGTGGACGACCTCTCGAAGCGTTCCGCCTCGATCAACCAGATTGCGGCCCTGATTCGTGAAGTGGCTGACCAGACCAACCTGCTGGCGCTGAATGCGGCCATCGAAGCTGCGCGGGCCGGCGAAGCCGGGCGTGGCTTTGCCGTGGTGGCCGACGAGGTACGAAAGCTGGCTGAGCGCGTTACGGTGGCGTCGGCCGAGATCACCGGCAACATCGACAAGATGCTTTCGCTGGTGAGCAATACGCGCAGCGAAAACGAGGAGATCAACGCCGACGTGCAACAGACACGCGAAGTCGTTGGCCGCTCGGCCACGCATTTCGAGCAGATGGTCGTCGATTTTGAACGTACCGGCGAACAACTGCTGCACATCGCCAGCGCCATGGAGGAACTGTCGTCGACCAACGGCCAGGTGCATGAAAATGTCTCGCAGATTCACACGCTCTCCGGCGAAGTGGCCCGCTACATGGCCGATTCTGAAGACCGCACCAATGCCTTGGCGACAGCGACGGAAGGTGTGCAGGAACTGGTTTCGCGTTTCAAGACCGGCAGCGGTGCCTTTGATGCGGCGGTCGACAAATCGCGGATGTTGCGCGATGCCGTGCAGGCACAACTCGCCGACATGCAGCGCGCCGGGATCGACGTTTTCGATCGCAATTACGTGCCTTTCGGCAATTGCACGCCGCCGAAGTCCAAAGTGACCTGGGGCGACGAATACGCCCGCCGCTGTCAGGGTCTTCTTGAAAAGTGCCTGGGCGAGGTGCCGAGCTGCGCCTATGCTGTTGCGGTGAATACCGATGGCTATCTGTCGGCGCACAACCTCAAATTTTCCAAGCCGCTGACCGGTGACCAGGCGGCGGACCTGGTCGGCAATCGCACTTGCCGCAAGTTCGAAAACCCCGGTGAGTTGCGGGCAGCCAGGAACACCTTGCCGGTGCTGGTGCGCACCTACGTCCGTGACACTGGCGAACTGCTTTGCGACATCGCGCTGCCGATCGAGGTCGGGGGGCGCTTGTGGGGCAATGTCCGGGTCGGTACCGTCGCCGAGGCATTGCTGGTCGAGTAGCGGCAGGGCCGGGCATGTGGGCGGCCGGGAGCCAAAAACCCGGTGCCGCCAACGATCCGGCCCGGATTGATCCACGTCAAGGCTTGCCGGGGGCTGCTGACTTCTAATACGCCGTACCCCCCAATCAAGCCTTACGGATGCTCCGCTGATGTTTCGCATATCCCAATACATGCATGAAATCGCGTCTCCGACGCCGCTTGGCCCGAAGCGCAACCCGCCCGGCCCGGTGGTGATCTGGAACCTGATCCGCCGCTGCAACCTGACCTGCAAGCACTGCTACTCGATCTCCGCCGACAAGGACTTCCCGGGCGAGCTGACGACCGAGGAAATCTATGGCGTGATGGACGACCTCAAGGGCTTCCGTGTGCCGGTGCTGATCCTCTCCGGCGGCGAACCGCTGCTACGGCCGGACATCTTCGACATCGCCAAACGCGCGAAGGCCATGGGCTTCTACGTCGGCCTGTCGTCGAACGGCACGCTGATCGACGACAGCAACATCGACCAGATCGCCGAATGCGACTTCAACTACGTCGGCGTCTCGCTCGACGGCATCAAGGAAACACACGACAAGTTCCGCCGCATGGACGGTGCCTTCGAAGCCTCGCTGGCCGGCATCCGCCGCTGCCGCGACCTCGGCCTGAAGATCGGCGTGCGCTTCACCATGACCCAGGACAACGCGCACGACCTGCCCGGCCTGCTGAAACTGGTGGAAGACGAAGGCATCGACCGCTTCTACTTCTCGCACCTCAACTACGCCGGCCGCGGCAACAAGAACCGCAAGGACGACGCCCAGCACAAGCTGACGCGCTGGGCGATGGACCTGTTGTTCGATACCTGCTGGGAATATCAGCAGCGCGGGCTGGAGAAGGAATTCACCACCGGCAACAACGATGCCGACGGCGTCTATTTCCTGCAATGGGTACAGAAACGTTTCCCTGAGCGTGCCGCGCACGTGGAAGCCAAGCTGCGCCAGTGGGGCGGCAATTCTTCGGGCGTGAACGTGGCCAACATCGACAACCTCGGCAATGTGCACCCGGACACCATGTGGTGGCACTACACGCTGGGCAACGTGCGCCAGCGCCCGTTCTCGGCCATCTGGCCGGATACCTCGGACCCGCTGATGGCCGGTCTCAAGCAGCATCCGCGGGCGGTCAAGGGGCGTTGCGGCGAGTGCAAGTTCCTCGAGATCTGCAACGGCAACACCCGTGTGCGCGCGCAGCAGATGACCCAGGACCCGTGGGCCGAAGATCCCGGCTGCTACCTCGACGACGATGAAATCGGCGTCATCTCCTCTGGCGAGCGGGTGACGGTGACGCCCTATGTGCGTATCAAGAGGAGCGATTCATGAACTGGCTGAACGTGAAAATTGGCGTCTCGGCGGCCTATCTGGCGGTTTTTCTTTTCGGCATGGCCTCGTTTGCCGAGGCAGCAGAGGGTATCGATACACCAGCGCTGTACAAGGAGCATTGCCAGTCCTGCCACGGCGAAAACCGTCTCGGCGGCGTCGGCCAGGCGCTGCTGCCGGAGAACCTCGAGCGTCTGCGCAAGCCGGATGCACTCTACCGTCATTCGCGACAGCCGCCCGGCGACGCAGATGCCGCCTTTCGGCGACAAGCTGAAAGCCGAAGAAATCCAGGCGCTGACCGATTTCATCTACACCAAGGTCACCCCGGCCCCGGTCTGGGGTGAGGCCGAGATCAAGGCCTCGCAGGTGGTCGATACGGCCGCCCTCGATCTGCCGAACAAGCCCTCTGCTGCGCTCAAGGGCGCCGACCCGATGAACCTGTTCATCGTTGTCGAAACCGGCGATCACCACGTCTCGGTGCTCGATGGCGACAAGCTCGAACGCATCCACCGCTTCCCCAGCCGCTATGCGCTGCACGGCGGCCCGAAATATTCGCCGGACGGCCGCTTCGTCTACTTCGCCTCGCGCGACGGCTGGATGACCAAATACGATCTGTGGAACCTGAAGGTCGTGGCGGAAACCCGCGCCGGCCTCAACACGCGCAATGCCGCCGTGTCGGGCGACGGCAAATGGGTGATGGTGGCCAACTACCTGCCACACACGCTGGTGGTGCTCGATGCGAAAGATCTGTCGTTGTCGAAGATCATCCCGGTGGTCAACGCCAAGGGCGACAAGTCCTCGCGCGTTTCAGCCGTCTATGACGCAGCGCCGCGCAAGAGCTTCGTTGCCGCGCTGAAGGATGTGCCGGAAGTCTGGGAAATCAGCTACGACCCGAAGGCGGAACCGGTGACGGAAGGTCTGGTGCATGACTACCAGTACAAGGAAGGCGACTTCAAACCGGGCTTCTTCTACCCGCGCCGCACCATCCTCAAGGATTATCTCGACGATTTCTTCTTCACCCAGAGTTACCACGAGATTCTCGGCGCCTCGCGCTCGGCGACCAAGGGGCAGGTGATCTTCCTCGATGGCCGCAAGAAGATCGCCGACCTCGATCTGCCCGGCATGCCGCACCTTGGCTCGGGGATTACCTGGAAGTGGAAGGATGCTGCGGGCAAGGAGCGTCTGGTCATGGCGTCGCCGAACCTCAACGAAGGCCTGATCACGGTGATTGACCTGAAGACCTTCGAGAACGTGAAGCAGATCAAGACCCGCGGCCCCGGCTTCTTCATGCGCAGCCACGAGAACAGTCGCTACGCCTTCACCGACTCGATGATGAGCAAGGAGCACAAGAACAAGCTGCAGATCATCGACAAGCAGACGCTGGAAGTGGTCAAGGAGATCGAGGCCCCGGCCGGGCAGACGCTGGCCCACGTCGAATTCACCAAGGACGGCCGCTACGCGCTGGCCAGCCTGTGGGAGATGGACGGCGCGCTGGTGGTGATCGACATGAAGACGCTGACCGAAGTGAAGCGCATCCCGGCCAAGAAGCCGGTCGGCAAGTACAACGTGTGGAACAAGATCACGCGTTCCGAGGGAACATCGCACTGACCGCCGCTCCGCCGGGTTTGCCTCTGCGGAAAAACCGTTCGCCCTGAGCTTGTCGAAGCCTGTCCTGAGCTTTGTCGAAGGAGGATGGACGGCGCTCTTGGGCCTAGTGCGCCGTCCATGGTTCGACAGGCTCACCACGAACGGAATCTTTTCAAGCTGAAAGCTGTCCCGTATCCTCCTCCTCAACAAGCCCTACGGCTACCTAAGCCAGTTCACGCCGGAAGGCCGCTGGAAAGGGCTGTCCGAACTGCTTGCGGTGCCCGGCGTCTATGTTGCCGGGCGGCTCGATGCTGACAGCGAAGGCCTGCTGATTCTCACCGACGACGGCAAGCTGCAGGCGCGCATTGCCGAGCCGAAGCACAAGCTGCCGAAAACCTATTGGGTGCAGGTCGAGGGTGAACCTGGCGACGAGGCGCTGGAGCAGTTGCGTCGTGGTGTGCGCTACGCCGATTTCACCACGCTGCCCTGCGGTGTTCGGCGCATTGATGCGCCGGCTGGACTGTGGGAGCGCGATCCGCCGATCCGCTTTCGCCAGGCCATTCCAACTTCATGGCTCGAACTGATCCTGTCTGAAGGAAAAAATCGTCAGATTCGGCGCATGACCGCGCATGTGGGCTTTCCCACCTTGCGCCTGATCCGCTATGCTGTGGGCGCCCAGTCTCTGGGAGGAATGGCGCCCGGTGAATGGCGCGAATTTTCCGGGAGTTATGCCGATCTGGCGGGGACGGTGAACGCCGGGCGTCAGGAAAAAACGGGTCTGCGTTAGCCGATCTTTCAAGAAAGCAAAATGCCATGAAGAAGATTACCCATCTCGTTGCTGCTGTCGTCTGCGCTTTTGCTTTTACGTCTATCGGCGCTCATGCCGTGCCCAAGGCCGCCGAAACCGCGGATGGTACCGTTGTCGATGGTCAGGCCTCCGCGCCAAAAGCCAGGGCCGCAGCGGCCAAGGCGGAAAAGAAAAAGCCGGCCACCAAGCCTTCCGGCAAGACCAAGTGATAGCTTCGGTTTAGCACCGGGATGAACCCGGCAGGCAGGATCCTGCCTTTTTCATTGTTGTTTCGCTGGATGCAGGAGAGAAGTGTGCTGTCGAATTTTGGCAAATCCGTTGTGCTGTGCATATTGTTCGTGGCGTCTGCTGTTTCGTCGCAAACTGCGCCGATGCCGCGTGTCGAACTGACTGCCGGCTTCCACCGTATCGAGGCGGAAGTCGCCGCCAATCAGGCCGATCGCTCGCAGGGACTGATGCATCGCCGTTCGCTGGCCAAGAACCAGGGAATGATCTTCGCCTTTCCACAGGCGGCAATGCACTGCTTCTGGATGAAAAACACCCCCCTTCCGCTGTCAATCGCCTTCCTCGACGAGCAGGGAAAGATCATCAATATCGACGAAATGCTGCCGGAAACTGAAGACAATCACTGCCCGGTACGCCCCGCACGGTTTGCCTTGGAAATGAATGCTGGCTGGTTCAAGGCCAAGGGCCTCCAGCCCGGTGCAATCATCGGCGGCGTTGGCAGCTTGCCAGCGGCACGCTGAGCGCATTTTCGCCATGAGGTTTTCACGCTGGCGCGGGGATCTGCCGAGGGGCGATGGTGACCGGGCCTTGCGCAGCTGGCTGCGCGAACCCGGTTCTCTGACGGCGCGGCTGCAAGGTCTCGGCCGCTTTCGCATCCACCTGCTTCGGCAGCATCTGTACCGCGCCAACGCCGATGAGTGCGATGCGCTCGGACTGGCTCCCGGTGCCCGCTGCTGGGTGCGGGAAGTCGTACTCTTCTGCGATGACGTCCCGGTTATTTTTGCCCACACCGTCTTGCCAGCAAGGCCGCATGGCGTACTGACCCGCTGGTTTTCCCGACTCGGAGGCCGCTCGTTGGGGTCGCTGCTTTTTGCCCATCCCGGCTTTGTTCGCGGGCAGCTGGCTTTTGCGCACATCGACAGGCGCCACCCGCTGCAAGAACCCGCGGTCAGCTCGCTCGGTCAGCGGCCGCTTGCCGGGTTTCTGGCGCGTCGTTGCACGCACCGCTTTCGCCGGCAGACGGTGTTGGTGACCGAGGTCTTCTCGCCGCTGCTAGGAAAGCCCGACGCCGTCGCTTAAGGCAACGGCGTCGGGCGTTGATGCTTAGAGGCTGTTGCCGCGCACCATCGCCATGATCTGCCCGGCATCAAGGCTGTTGGCCTTCTGCTGGATCTGCGGCAGATACTGGCTCTGCAGTTGCTTGGCCGGGCCCAGCAGGCCCTGGAAAGTTTCCTGCAGCAGTTGCGTGCTCATCTGCCGATTGCCAGCGTAGTAGCGTTTTGCCAGTTGGCCGAGGGCATACGTGGTGGCGAAAGAGAAGGCCATGCCGGTGGCGGCCCGGCCGATGCCGCCCAATGTCTTGCCGGCAAGCTTGCCGAGCAGGCCGCCAAGCAGCTTGCGACCGAACTGTTCGAGGTATTGCGAGGTCAGGCCGACACCGACGGTGGCGATGAATTCCTTGATATGCCCTTGGTCCATTTCGTAGCCGTAGGCTTTGCCGATGCGGTACACCAGCTTCACCTGCAGCGGAATGATTGCCACCGAGGCCCAGGGCTGCGGCAGCAATTCCAGCGCCCCGTTAAGGATGGCGTAATTGAGGATCGACTGGTCGAGTTCGGCTTCGCTGACGTTGGCCTGTGAGGCAACGACCGGTGGCACGCTACCCGCAGCCGCCGAAAGCGGGAGGGCGGTGTTGCCCCACGCGTCGGCCAGTGCGTCGGCCTGGCGCTCGTGCTCAAGGCTCTGCACGTCGTTCTCAAGACCCAGATGCGACTTCAGTTCGCGGAGGAAGTTCTTCTCGGCATCGTTCTGGCTGCCATCCGCATCGCAGACACAGACCGCCATTTCGTAGGCGAACTGGCGCTGGCCGAGATCGCTCAGCGCCTTCGCCGCGTCGGCCAGACCTACACGCTTGAACAGCACGTCCTGATAGAGGTGGGGCAAGTCGGGGGCTTCGCTACCGAGGTTTTCGGTAAAACGCCGAATATGCTCGCGCTCGCGGTCATCATTGGCGCCATCGGCAAAGGCGGCGAGCAGATTGATCGTCAGGATCGCGTATTCCGGGGACATGGGTTTTCCTTTTCAGGTGAGGTCAGGAGACTATTTTGCAGTGCTGTGCACGACGCAATAAGGCTCGAGGATCAGTTGCAGACGTAGAACGGGCACCGCCAGGGTGCCCGTTCTGCAATGAAACATACGGTGTGCAGATCAGCCGAAGTTCTTTTCTGCGAAAGTCCAGTTGGCCAGGCTATTAAGGAAAGTTTCAACAAATTTCGGGCGCAGGTTGCGGAAGTCGATGTAGTAGGCGTGTTCCCACACGTCGATGCAAAGCAGGGCGGTGTCGCCGGTGGTCAGCGGGGTGCCGGCGGCGCCCATGTTGACGATGTCGACCGAACCGTCGGCCTTCTTGACCAGCCAGGTCCAGCCGGAACCGAAGTTGCCGACGGCGGAGGTCTGGAAGGCCTTCTTGAACTCGTCGAACGAGCCCCACTTCTTGTCGATCGCTGCGGCCAGCGCACCGCTCGGAGCGCCGCCGCCGTTCGGCTTCAGGCAGTTCCAGAAGAAGGTGTGGTTCCACACCTGGGCGGCGTTGTTGTAGACGCCGCCGGCCGGGGCCTTCTTGACGATGGCTTCGAGGTCGAGGGCTTCGAATTCGGTGCCCTTGATCAGGTTGTTCAGGTTAACCACGTAGGCATTGTGGTGCTTGGCATAGTGGTATTCGAAGGTTTCCTTGCTCATGTGCGGCGCCAGGGCGTCCATGGCAAAAGGCAGTTGCGGCAGTTGATGTTCCATAGGGTTCTCTCTCAGGGTTTTTGATTTAGGGGTGCTGCGAAACTGTTGAATCGATTATACGTTGCGTCGGTCAAGTCCAGCCGGGGCCGGAATCAGTTGATCGTCATTGTCGGCCGCTGTGACGCTTGCATCCAGTCGGCCGTGCGCGAGATAGACATGGATCTGCGCACTTGGTTCCATGTGCGTCGCCTTGCGCACGATCTGCCCTTTGTCGTCTCGAACCACGGCATAGCCGCGGCCGAGCACGGCTTGCGGGTTCAGGTGCTCCAGGCTGTCGGCAAGGCGTGTCAGAGCGCTGGAGTGCTGGCTAGCGTGTTGTTGCCATGCGTGCTGCAGCCGCGTTGCCAAGTGACCGACGTGCTGGCCCGCAATCCTGGTGACCGGTCGAGCGACGGTGAGCCGCTGACGAAGTGCCGCGAGGCGCGCGGTGCCGCCGGTCTGGTGGCGCATGGCGGCGGCGCTCAGGCGTTTGCCTAGATGCATGAGGGTTTCCCGCTGGCGTTGAAGGCGCTCGGCCGGGTGGGTCAGCCGGTGGGCCAGCCAGTCAAGGTGCTGGGTGCGTTGTGCGATAGCTTGCTCGGTCTGGCGGCGTAGCGTGCTTTGGAGTTCGGATAACTGCCGTAGCAGGCGCAACCGTTCCGGCGCCGCAACCTCGGCTGCTGCCGTCGGTGTTGGCGCGCGCAGGTCGGCGGCAAAGTCCGCGATGGTGAAATCGGTTTCATGGCCAACGCCGCTGATGACGGGAATCGGGCAGGCGCGAATGGCGCGGGCTACAACCTCCTCATTGAAGGCCCAGAGATCCTCGATGCTGCCGCCGCCACGGCAGACGATCAGCGTGTCACACAGGCCACTTTTGCCTGCCGCGACGATGGCGGCTGCAATCTGAGCGCCGGCCCCTTCGCCTTGCACGGGCGTTGGGAAAAGTATGACTTCAATATGGGGCGCGCGGCGTGCCAGTGTCGTCAGTACGTCACGCAGCGCTGCGGCCTGCGGTGAGGTGACGATGCCGATCCGGCTTGGAAAGGCGGGGAGCCGACGTTTGTCGCTGGCAGCAAACAGGCCTTCAGCTTCGAGTTTGGCCTTCAGCTTCTGGAATTTCTCGAAAAGATTGCCGACGCCGGCCTGGCGCATGGTCTCCACGTTGAGCTGGAAATCTCCGCGCGCCTCATAAAGCGTGACCAATACGCGTGCTTCAACATGCTGGCCGTTGGCCAGTCGCCAGCCAAGCAGCGCGTTGCGGTTGCGGAACATGACGCAGCGAACCTGGGCAGACTCGTCCTTGAGCGTGAAGTAGGCGTGCCCGGAGGTGGCCAGCGTCAAATTTGAAATTTCTCCGGCGACCCAGCAAAGTGGAAAACCGCTCTCCAGACGCTCACGAACGAGACGGTTAAGAACGGCAATGCTTAGCGGGGAAAATGGGGCGGAATCGACCATGGCTTCATTCTAACCGATGCCGATATGCACACCCTGCGGGGCTTTGTGGCCTACTTGTCCCCTGTAACCCCCGTTTTTTCGAGGCAGCTATTTAAGTTATTGATAAATAAAGACAAAAAGATCAGCCTCTTTTCTGTGCAAAGTAAGAAAAACCCTGATGGAAAGGCGATTTAGACATTTTCGTGACAATCAATTCACATAGTTATCCACAGATTTTGTGGATAAGCCCGATACCCATTACTTTGGTAATAGGCGGCGTAAGTTTGGCGTAAGTGTTGGGTAAGTCGCGGTGGGTAGGCGCGCCGGTTTTCAGTCGCTAGAAAGCCGGTTCGAAAATTCTTGGGGCTTGCCCGATCAGCCCTCTACAGGCTAAAGTTCCCCGCTGAAATTTATCGGGGAGTTCGCGTGTTCGCCATCATTCAGGCTGCTGGTTGGCCCATCTGGCCGTTGCTTCTGGCTTCGATCATTGCTGTTGCCCTCATCATCGAGCGTCTGGTGGCGCTGCGCCGCGTGAAGGTAGTCCCGCCGGGATTGCTGCAGCGCGTGCTTGGCGAGTACCAACAGAAAGGTTACAGCGAGGCGCAGGCTGCAGAACTGGAAAAACAGTCGCCGCTTGGCCGTGTACTGGCTGCAGGTCTGCGTAATGCCAAGAGTTCGCGCGAAATCATGAAGGAAGCGATCGAGGAGGCCGGGCGTGGTGTCAGCCACGACCTTGAACGTTATCTGACGACCCTCGGCACGATCGCTTCCATTGCGCCGCTGATGGGGCTGTTCGGGACTATCGTTGGCATGATCGAGATTTTCGGTTCGCAGTCGCCTTCCGGCGCAAACCCGCAGCAACTGGCGCACGGTATTTCGATTGCCCTGTACAACACCGGTTTTGGTCTGGTTATCGCCATCCCGGCAATGATCTTCTGGCGGCATTTCCGGGCGCTCGTCGATAGCCTGGTGATTGACATGGAAATGCAGGCGATCCGCCTCGTTGAAGTGATTCAGGGCGCCAGGAAATGAAACGACCCCCACGCTCACTTCGTTCGCTGCCCCCCAAGGGGGCGCATGCCTCCCTTGGGGCTGCCCTGCGGAGGGCCTGATATGGATTTCCGCCGTGGCCGCACCCGTGAGGTGCCGGAGATCAACCTGATCCCGATGATCGACGTGCTGCTGGTGATCATCATCTTCCTGATGCTGACCACCACCTACGCGAAGTTTTCCGGGCTGGAAATCAACCTGCCGACCGCCGATGCGGCGAAGCAGCCGGAGCAGCCAAACGAGGTCAACGTGGCGGTGACCGCCACTGGCCAGATTCTGGTGAACAAGGTGCCGCTGACAACACCTGATGTTGCGGCCATTGGCGAGGCCCTGCGGCGTGCTGCCGGCACCCAGAAGGAACCGGTCATCGTCATCAACGCTGATGCCAAGGCCGCACACCAGAGCGTGATCGATGTCATGCAGGCCGCACAGGCCGCCGGTTACCCGCACATCTCCTTCGCTACGCAAACGCCGCGCTGATGGCGTGATGGCACTTTCCGAGACTCTGCCCCGGCTTTGGTATCGCCGGGGGCTCGCCCTCCCGCTTCTCCCTCTTGTTCCCGTCTCCTGGTTGTTCGGCGCCCTTTCCGGGTTGCGCCGGGCCGCCTATCGCGCCGGCCTGGTCCGCAGCGAGCGGCTGCCCGTGCCGGTAGTGGTGGTCGGTAACCTGATTGCCGGCGGTGCCGGCAAGACGCCGCTGACGCTGTGGCTGGTGGAGGCACTGCGCATCCGCGGGTGGCGGCCCGGCATTGTCAGCCGTGGCTATGGTGCCGAAGTCACCGTGCCGCAGCTCGTTGATCCCGCAGCCGCGGCCGGTGAATGCGGCGATGAGCCGCTGTTGTTGGCGCGCCGCAGCGGTGTTCCCGTTGCTGTCTGTCGTGACCGGGTGGCCGCTGCCCGGGCTCTTCTGGACGCGCATCCCGACTGTAATGTGATCATTGCCGACGACGGACTGCAGCATTACCGACTGGCACGGGATGTCGAACTGGCGATCTTCGATGCACGCGGCACCGGCAATGGCCGCCTGTTGCCGGCGGGGCCGTTGCGCGAACCTATGGATCGTTTGCGGCGGGTTGATGCAGTTGTGCTGAACGGCGTTGCCGCCTTGCCGGATATTCCGGTGGGGGTGCCGTGTCATCAGATGCGTCTTGATGGCGCACGCTTCGTGGCGCTGAACGATGCTCGGCGAAGCTGCTCGGCCAGCGATCTTTCGGGGCGTGTGCTGCATGCCTATGCCGGTATCGGTGACCCCGGTCGTTTCTTCCGTCATCTGGAAACATTGGGCCTTCGTTTCGAGCCGCATCCCTTCCCCGATCACCATTTTTTTTCGACGGCCGATTTTGCGCCCGCCCAGGGCGGCGTTGTCCTGCTGACGGAGAAGGATGCGGTAAAATGCGCCGGCCTGTTCGATGGCGAGGCGTGGGCGCTGCCGGTAAGCGCCGAAATCGACCTTGGCCAATCTGGCCTGATTGAAAGAATTCTGGAGAAACTCAATGGACGCAAGGCTGCTTGATATTCTGGTCTGCCCGGTCTGCAAGGCCAACCTCGAATACGTGAAGAGCGCATCGGAACTTGTTTGCAAGCCCTGCAAGCTGGCCTATCCGATTCGCGATGATATTCCCGTGATGCTCGCCGACGAGGCGCGTCCGATCGGTGCCGAAGAAGCGCAGGACGCGTAGTTGGAATTCAAGGTCGTAATTCCGGCCCGCTACGCGTCGACGCGCCTGCCGGCCAAGCCTCTGCTCGATCTTGGCGGCAAGCCAATGGTCGTTCGCGTGGCGGAGCGTGCAATGCTTTCAGGGGCTGCCGAGATCTGGGTGGCAACCGACCATGCCGAAGTGGAGGCGATTGCCCGTAGCCACGGCCTGAATGTATTGATGACACGCGCCGATCATCCGACGGGCACCGACAGGCTGGCCGAGGTCGTTGCGCTGCGCGGCTGGTCGGACGACACAATCGTGGTCAATGTACAGGGCGACGAGCCGTTGATTGACCCGGCGCTGATTGCGCAGACAGCCCGCCAGCTGGCCGATCATGGTGCCGATATTGCGACGGTGGCCCACCCGGTGGCCGAGGCGGCCGACTTCTTCAACCCGAACGTAGTCAAGGTCGTCTGCCGTGCGAACGGCGACGCGCTCTATTTTTCCCGCGCCCCGATCCCTTATGCCCGCGACCAGTTCGCCCGCGAAGGCGGTGGCGAGGTGCTTCCGGAAGGCCTGCCAGCACTGCGACACATCGGCCTTTACGCCTATCGAGCCGGGTTTCTCAAGGCTTACACTCGGCTGGCGCCGTCGCCCGTCGAGGCCTTTGAGGCACTCGAACAGTTGCGGGCCTTGTGGCATGGTTACCGGATAACCGTGGCGGTTGCCGACCATATGCCGTCACCGGGGGTGGATACCCCGGAAGATGCCACCCGGATGCAGGGGATTTTCGCGGCCAAATAAGCCGAAACGTTTGACCGTAGGGTAATTTGCGGGTAATTTCTGTCTTCACTAAACGCGCGAAAAAAGTGCGAATAAAAACATCTCCAGAACAGCACTGGACACCGCTTCAATTGCAATCCTCCGAGGTCATGAAATGAAACTTATCCTGTTGGGCGCGCCCGGCGCCGGCAAAGGTACGCAAGCACAATTCATCCGTGAAAAATACGGCATTCCGCAGATCTCCACCGGCGACATGTTGCGGGCGGCGGTCAAAGCCGGTACGCCGCTTGGCATTGAAGCCAAGAAGGTCATGGATGCGGGTGGTCTGGTTTCGGACGACATCATCATCGGTCTGGTCAAGGATCGCCTCCTCCAGGATGACTGCAAGGCCGGTTACCTGTTCGACGGTTTTCCGCGCACCATTCCGCAAGCGGATGCCATGAAGGCTGCCGGCGTTGCGCTCGACTACGTCCTCGAAATCGATGTGCCGGATGGTGACATCATCGACCGTATGAGTGGTCGTCGTGTGCATGTGGCTTCGGGCCGCACCTATCACGTCAAGTACAACCCGCCGAAAGTGGCTGGCAAGGATGACGCGACGGGCGAGGATCTGATTCAGCGCGACGATGACAAGGAAGAGACCGTCAAGAAACGCCTCGAGATTTATCACTCGCAGACCAAGCCACTGGTCGAGTATTACGGCAAGTGGGCTGCCACGGGTGATGCCAAGGCGCCGAAATGCTGCAAGATTGCTGGCGTTGGCAGTGTCGATGACATCAAGCAGGCCGCTTTCGCAGCGCTCAAGTAATTCACCATGAACGCTGCCAACCGCCCGACAAATGCTTTTTACGCTCAGTCGGGCGGCGTCACTGCAGTGATCAACACAACTGCGTGTGCAGTCATTGAGACCGCACGCCAGTATCCAGAAACAATCGGCAAGCTCTTCGCCGGCCGCAACGGCATTCTCGGTGCGCTAGCCGAAGACCTGATCGACACCAGTCTTGAATCCGACGCCGATATCGCACGCCTGCGCCATACGCCGGGCGGCGCCTTTGGTTCGTGCCGCTACAAGCTGAAGGGCATCGATGAGAACCTCGCGCAATACGAGCGCCTGATCGAGGTGTTTCGTGCGCATGATATCGGCTATTTCTTCTACAACGGCGGCAACGATTCCATGGATACCGCATGGAAGGTGTCGCAACTGTCGGCGAAGCTTGGTTATCCGCTGATCTGCGTCGGCATCCCGAAAACGGTCGATAACGACCTGCCGCACACCGATGCCTGCCCGGGTTTTGGCTCGGTGGCCAAGTATGTCGCTACCTCGATGCGCGAAGCCGGTTTCGATGTCGCCTCAATGGCGGCGACGTCGACCAAGATTTTTGTCATGGAAGTCATGGGGCGCCACGCCGGCTGGATCACCGCAGCCTGCGGCCTGGCCGGCGAGTCTGCCGACCAGCCGCCACATCTTTTGCTTTTCCCCGAGATTCCCTTTGACGAGGCGGCCTTCCTTGCCCGCGTCGAAACCTGCGTGAGAGATCATGGCTACTGCACCATTGCCGTTTCCGAAGGGCTACATGATGCCAGCGGTCAGTTACTCTCAGACATGGATACGAAGGACGCCTTCGGGCATGCACAATTGGGGGGGGTTGGGCAGGTTGTCGCGCAGCTCATCAAGGATCGGCTTGGGCTGAAGTATCATTGGGCGCTGCCGGATTATCTGCAGCGCTCGGCACGTCATCTGGCTTCAAAGACTGACGTCGAGCAAGCTTACGCGCTGGGCAAGGCGGCCGTGGAACTGGCCGTTGCCGGCCGCAACGCGGTCATGCCGGGGATTGTGCGTCTAGCGGACGCTCCTTATCGTTGGGAAATCGGTGTTGCCGAATTGGTCGACGTAGCCAACGTGGAGCGCAAGATGCCGCGCGAATTCATCAGCGCGGACGGTTTTCAGATAACGGATAAATGTCGCGCCTATCTTGCGCCTTTGATCGCGGGGGAGGATGCGCCTCCCTATCGTGACGGGTTGCCAGACTATGTGCGCTTGAAGAACAGGGGGGTGCCCCGACAGCTCGAAGCGTTCTGCATCTAGCGAGTCATGGCACAGTCGGCGCCGGTCGTTGCCGCCGCCGAGCAGCAGGTTGTATTACTTTGTAGCAAATCGTGCCCGAAGGAGACAGCAATGGCTCCCGAGGGACTGAGCAATCTTTAGGAGGGAGTTGTTCATGTCAGTATTGATGCTTGCACTAGGCTGTGCTGTATTGGCAGTTGTTTACGGCTGGGTCGCCAGTACCCAGATTCTGAGTCTGCCTGCGGGTAACGCCCGTATGCAGGAAATCGCCAAGGCGATCCAGGAAGGCGCATCTGCCTACCTCGCCCGGCAATACAAGACTATCGCCATCGTTGGTGCCGTGATGTTCCTGGTTATCGGGTTCGTGCCGAAACTGGGCTGGCCGACAGCGATTGGTTTCCTGATCGGTGCCGTGCTCTCGGGCGCAGCCGGCTTTATCGGGATGAACGTTTCTGTCCGCGCCAACGTGCGTACGGCTGAAGCAGCGCGCGGCGGTATCGCGCCGGCACTGGATGTCGCCTTCAAGGGCGGCGCCATCACCGGCATGCTGGTTGTCGGTCTCGGCCTGCTGGGTGTTGCCGGCTACTACCTGATCCTGAAAATGATGTCGGGTCCCAACGTCGATCTGCACCACATGATCGAACCGTTGGTTGGCTTGGCCTTCGGGTCCTCGCTGATTTCCATCTTCGCCCGTCTTGGCGGCGGCATCTTCACCAAGGGCGCCGACGTCGGCGCCGACCTCGTGGGCAAGGTCGAAGCCGGTATTCCGGAAGATGACCCACGCAACCCGGCCGTTATCGCCGACAACGTCGGTGACAACGTCGGTGACTGCGCCGGTATGGCCGCCGACCTGTTCGAAACCTACGCCGTGACCGTGGTGGCAACCATGGTGCTGGCAGCGCTGATCATCAAGACCTCGCCGGGTCTGGGTGAGAACCTGTTGCTTTACCCGTTGGCACTGGGTGGTGTGTCGATCATCGCTTCGATCGTTGGCTGCGTGTTTGTGAAAGCAACCGATGGCGGCAAGATCATGGCCGCACTTTATCGCGGACTGGCTGTTGCCGGCGTGCTGGCACTGGCAGCCTATTATCCGATCACCTCGTGGCTGATTGGTGCCGGTGCCACGCTTCCTGACGGTTCGGTTATTAATACAGCAACCATGTTCGGTTGCTGTGTCGTCGGGCTGGTGCTGACCGCCGCGCTGGTGTGGATCACCGAGTACTACACCGGTACTGAATACGCGCCGGTGAAGCACGTGGCTGCTGCCTGCCAGACCGGTCACGCGACCAACATCATTGCCGGTATCGGCATCTCGATGAAGGCCTGTGCGCTGCCGGTGATTTCGGTTTGTGCGGCGATCTACGCAGCCTATGCGCTGGGTGGCCTGTTCGGCATTGCCATCGCTGCGACCTCCATGCTATCGATGGCCGGTATCGTGGTGGCACTCGACGCCTACGGCCCGATCACTGACAACGCCGGTGGTATCGCCGAAATGTCCGGTCTGCCGAAGGAAGTGCGCGACGTCACCGATCCGCTGGATGCCGTCGGCAACACGACCAAGGCCGTGACCAAGGGCTACGCCATCGGCTCCGCCGGTCTGGCCGCGCTGGTACTCTTTGCCGACTACACGCATGCGCTGGGTCTGGACAAGGCGACGGGGTTGCCCTTCACCTTCGATCTGTCGAACCACATGGTCATCATCGGCCTGTTCCTCGGCGGTCTGATCCCCTTCCTCTTCGCTGCCATGGCGATGGAAGCGGTAGGTCGTTCGGCTGGCGCAGTGGTTGTTGAAGTGCGTCGCCAGTTCAAGGAAATTCCGGGCATCATGGAAGGTACGGCCAAACCGGATTATTCCCGCGCTGTCGACATGCTGACCGTGGCGGCGATCAAGGAAATGATGATCCCGTCGATCCTGCCGGTTGCCGTGCCGATCGTGGTCGGTCTGGTACTCGGCCCGGTTGCACTGGGCGGTCTGCTGGTCGGTACCATCGTCACAGGCCTCTTCGTCGCGATCTCCATGACCACCGGTGGTGGTGCCTGGGATAACGCCAAGAAGTACATCGAAGACGGCCACTTCGGCGGCAAGGGTTCGGATGCCCACAAGGCAGCCGTGACCGGCGATACCGTTGGCGACCCGTACAAGGATACGGCCGGCCCGGCGGTGAACCCGCTGATCAAGATCATCAACCTCGTGGCACTGCTGATCGTGCCGCTGATGGTCTAAGCGGAACAAGCTTCAAGCAAACGGGGCAGCCTTGGCTGCCCCGTTTGCTTTGTGGCTACTGAAGATCAGAGCTGCACGTTCGGATTCAGTGTATAGATTCCAGTAATGCTTGCCTGGCCAACAATGTGGCCGGCCATGGCATCACGTGCCTGCTGGCCGCCAAATTTCCCTTCCAGCGGCAGATGCTCGATATCAAGGGCAAATACGGTGAATACGTAATGGTGGATGCGTTCGTCGTTCCACGGCGGGCAGGGACCATCATAGCCATGGTAGTCGCCCGACATGTCGCCGTCACTGGCGAACCAGCCGGTATAGTCGTTAATACCCTGCCGTGCGCCGTGCAGCGAAGTCGGGCCGGGTTTTCCGCGCGGGGTGACGCTATTGGAAAATTCGCCTTCCGCCACTTCCACAACGCTGGCAGGCAGATCAACCAGTACCCAATGGAAGAAATCGATGCGCGGAAGGCTGGCGGGCACGGTGCGGCCTTCCTGGTTCACGTCGT
Organism: Candidatus Proximibacter danicus; assembly: GCA_016710885.1. Taxonomy (GTDB): domain Bacteria; phylum Pseudomonadota; class Gammaproteobacteria; order Burkholderiales; family Rhodocyclaceae; genus Proximibacter; species Proximibacter danicus. The sequence continues at coordinate 165,468 of JADJUC010000002.1, read as the reverse complement.
CGCCACGGCTGGGGACGTCCGGGTCGTGGCAAATGATTGCGAAAGAGCGCGTTCCGGCGGGAGCGCCACTCCACGCGAGCTGTGGGTTGTGGTTGCGACCAAGACAGACGTGGTGAGCAGGGTCGGGGGTGCAGAAAGCAAAATCCCCGGAGATCGGTTGGTTGTCGGTGAGGCTGGTACTTGTCAGTTGCATGGCTCCTCCTTCCAGTAGTGTATTTATGCAGCGCGCCGCTTGAAATCACGCAGGCGGAAACCGAGGCCCCACAGTGTAGCGAAATATGTTGCTGCGCCGAAAATGACAAGGCCGGCAAGGCGAATGACGCGCTCTCCGCTGCCATAGTTGAACCATTGCTGCTCGCCGCCCATTCCGACCCACAGTGCGCCGCCCATTACGAGCAAAGCAAGCGTCAGTTTGGCGTAAAAGCTTGACCAGCCAGGCTGCGGTGAATAGATCGCGTCACGGCGCAGGCCGCGATAGAGCAGGCCTGCATTCAGGCAGGCGGCCAAGCCAATCGCCAGTGCCAGGCCGGCATGCTTGAGGTGCCACACAAACGCCAGGTTCATGGCTTGCGTGGCGAACAGGGATATCAGTGCGATGCGTACCGGGGTGCGAATGTTCTGACGAGCGTAGAAGCCCGGAGCCAATACCTTGACCAAGATCAGACCAAGCAGCCCGACGCTGTAGGCGAGAAGCGCTTCCCTCGTGTTGAAGACATCTGCGGCAGTGAACGCGCCATGGAAAAACAGGGTGGTAATGAGTGGAATCGACAAAAGTGCCAGACCTGCTGCCGCAGGAGCCGCCAGCAAAAGCGTCAGGCGCAGGCCCCAGTCCAGTAGTCGAGAGTAGTCGTCGCGATTGTCGCTGGCGTGGTATTTGGTCAGCGAGGGGAGGAGAACTGTGCCCAGCGCCACGCCAAGCATGCCGGCCGGGAATTCCATCAGGCGGTCTGCGTAATAGAGCCATGAAACGCTGCCAGCACCGAGAAATGAGGCAAAAATGGTGTTGATGAGGAGACTGATCTGGGAAACCGAGACGCCGAGCAGCGCCGGCACCATCAACAGCAGGACGCGCCGCACGCCTTCGTCCCTCAAGTCGATCGAAAAGCGCGGCAGCATGCCAATTCTGGCCAGGCTCGGCAATTGAAGGGCGAGCTGCAGGGCGCCTCCAATGAATACCGCCCAAGCAAGGACCATGACCGGCGGATCAAACCATGGGGCAGCAAAAAGCGCCATGCCGATAAACGTGATGTTGAGTAAAACGGGAGTAAAAGCCGGCAGGGCGAAGCGGCTCCAGGTGTTGAGAATGCCGCCGGCGAGGGCCACGAGCGACATGAACAGTATGTAGGGGAAAGTGACGCGAGTCAGTGCTACCGTCAATTCGAATTTGTCGGCGTCGGCGGCAAATCCTGGGGCTGAGATATAAACGAGTACCGGCGCAGCGACAACTCCTAGCGCGGTGACGACGACAAGGGTCAGAAAAAGGAGGGTGGCGACATGATCGACCAGTTTTTTCGTCTCCTCTTCCCCCTTCCGGTTACGGTATTCGCCGAGGATCGGTACAAACGCCTGAGAGAACGCGCCCTCGGCAAACATCCGGCGAAGCAGGTTCGGGAGTTTGAATGCAACAAAAAAAGCGTCGGTCATCATCCCCGCGCCAAATGTGCGGGCGATGACGAAATCACGGACGAATCCGAGAATGCGCGACAGCAGCGTCATCCCGCTGACGGTAACAAGGGCCTTGAGCAGGTTCATGGAGCGCAATGGTAGCATGCGGCCAAAGCTGCTTCCGCAGGTGGACTTGCACTTGCAGCGGGGACTCCGTATAATCGCCCGTCTTCGATTGTCACCAACGACTTATTAGGAACTGAATCAATGGCCAACAGCGCTCAAGCACGCAAGCGTGCCCGTCAAGCCGACAAGCAACGCGCCCACAATTCCAGCCTGCGCTCGACCCTGCGCACTGCGATTAAGCGCGTGCAAAAGGCGATTGGCGCCGGCGACAAGGCGGCTGCCCAGACCGTATTCCAGGAATCGGTTGCCGTTCTCGACCGTATTTCCGACAAGAAAATTATCCACAAGAACAAGGCTTCGCGCCACAAGAGCCGCCTGTCTGCTCAGATCAAGGCGCTCGCAGCTGCGTGATTCCTGCCTGATCAAAAGATCGATCCAATAAAAAACGGCACCTGCGGGTGCCGTTTTTTTTTGTGCCGCCGCTTGTGTTGGCGACGGAGCGAGCCAGTCTGCTAGAGGTTGACCGGGCAAACGCCCGAGATCACCTGAAGGTCGTTGTCTCCGGCGAAATTGAGCAGGAAACGATAGGCCATTGGCTCGATTTCCTCAAGGCGGCCATCGACGAAAACTGCTTTTTCGCCGCTGTAATCGCCGGGCCCGACGTAGGGCGAGTACTTCATCTTCTTTTCCGCGCCAAAGGCGGACATGACGCCGCACAAGCGTTCGGCCCAGTCGCTGGGGCGGAATTTTTTTCCATCCTGGGTTAGGCCGACAATGATGAAAGTGTTGCTGAGCGGGGCTGTCATGTCTCGGCGTTGATGCCTTGAATTATTGTCTTGGTGCCCGTGCGGCTGCAATTTTTAGGGCAAACGGATTCTATCAGAAAGCGGCGCTTTACGCCGCTGGAATCGTTTCTGGGCTTGAATGGCAGTTTTTCCATTGTTAAAAAACAATGGATTACGTTGCATTCGTAGAATTCGCTGCATATACTTCTTCCATCCCATTGATGGGCGGAGAATTTATGCATGCGCCAGCCAACACAAAATACGGATTCCGTATTCGTACCCGATCCGGTGCGATTGTCGATAATCTGCTGATTTTTGGACGCGACGAACCCGAGGCTGAGCGCAAGCTGCGTCAGATGTACATGGGGTGTGAAATTCTGGAAAAGCGGAGCGTCGCCTCCGCGTCTTCACGCGCGGGTCCGATTAACTACGAGGATCTGGTTGACCTGATCTCCGGGCATTGAGTGCGTACATCGTATCTTAGAAAAATCCCTGCTCTTTGAGTTCCTCATACAGGGCGCGGTAATCCTTGGCGCCACTGCTTGAAGCACTATGGCTGAAAACGTCGCGTTGCAGCGAAGGGCTTTCGGCAACCGAAACGTTTTCGCCAACAGCTGTTTCACAAACTTCCATCCCGTAGAGCGCGGTCAGTCTGTCGCGCACATCCTGGCTCATCTTGCGACGTCGGTCGAAGCGCGTCAGGACGTAACGTCGTTCGATGCGCCGCCTCATCACCGGTTCAAGAATCTCCAGCGTACGCGTCATGTGCTCCGCAGCCTTCAGAGACAGATAGTCGGTGGAAACGGGCACAAGCAGACGGTCGCAGGCGAAAAGTGCATTGAGCGAGAGAACGCCAACATAAGGGCAGCAATCCATCAGGGTGGTGCGACCGGGCTGCCTTTCATCGAGCGCATCCAGTCCGACCCGGAGCTTGTTCAGTATTGCCGGCCCCTTGCCGAAGATGGAATCGACCTTGATCAGCTGTTGATGCGACGGGATCAGTCCGCCTAGATCTTCCCAAGGCGCTTCCAGTTGCTGGAGTGTTTTCAGATCCTGATAAAACGCGAAAAGGCTCTTCTGCGAATCCTGTGGGGAATTCCCGTAAATACCCGACAAGTGGCACTGCGGATCCAGATCAATCAGCAAAGGTTTGCCGCCATCGCGCGCGACTGCCGCTGCCAGGTTGAGTGCGGTTGTCGTTTTGCCGACGCCGCCCTTCTGGTTGAATACTGCTATGCGCATCGATACTCCCTGGTTGGTGCTATTGCCGTTGGTCGTGCAAACAATAGGCCCCGAATTTCGTATGGCGGCTTTCCCATGCAGATATCCGCGAAGTACGTCGGCTCGCCTCGTCAGGAGTGGCCGTATTGCATACTGTCGGTGCTTCTTATTATGTACAAGGCACTATTTTTCCCTTAAAATTCCACCCCTTGCAACACCAGCCCAGCAAGCTTTCTTCTGGGCTGTGTGACCCGGCGGCGTCAGCCGCCGTTTCAGTTTTTGGCCTCTCAGGAAAATGCTGGGCCAGCCCGAGTTTTCTTGCCCCTCGCAGGGCGGCAGCCGCAAAGCGGTGGCCTGAAGGACCTATTGGAAGGCAGACCCATTATGTCTCATTTGATGAACACCTACGCGCGTCTTCCTGTGACTTTCAGTCATGGAGAAGGCTGCCGCCTTACCGATACCGCCGGCAAAACCTATCTTGATGCCTTGTCCGGTATTGCAGTCAATACGCTTGGGCACAACCACCCCGGGTTGGTTAAAGCCATTTCAGCGCAGGCCGGGCGCATGTTGCACGTGTCGAACCTCTACGGCATTCGCGAGCAGGAACAGCTGGCCGATCGCTTGTGCCCCTCTCCGGCATGACCGAAGCCTTCTTCTGCAACTCCGGATGTGAAGCCAATGAAGCTGCGATCAAGCTGGCGCGCTTTTACGGTCACCAGCAGGGTGTTGATAGTCCTGCAATTATTGTCATGGAAAAGGCTTTCCACGGCCGTACGTTGGCGACCCTCTCGGCGACCGGTAACCGCAAGGCCCAGGCTGGTTTCGAGCCGCTCGTCTCCGGTTTCGTGCGTGTGCCGTACAACGATCTGGACGCTATTCGCGCCGTCGCCGAACACAACAAAAACGTTGTCGCCGTCATGCTTGAGATGGTTCAGGGTGAAGGTGGTATCAACATCGCCACGGTCGACTTCCAGCGCGGCCTGCGCCAGCTCTGCGACGAAAAGGGCTGGTTGCTCATGTGCGACGAAGTGCAATGTGGCATGGGGCGGACCGGAAAATGGTTCGGCTTCCAGCATGCCGGCATCTTGCCTGATGTGATGACGCTGGCTAAAGGGCTCGGTTCGGGTGTGCCAATAGGTGCTTGCCTTACCGCCGGCAAGGCGGCCGGCTTGTTCAAACCGGGCAATCATGGATCTACCTTCGGCGGTAACCCGCTGGCATGCACGGCGGCACTGACAACACTTGCGACCATTGAATCTGAAGGGCTGATGGCGCACGCCGAAAAACTCGGGGCGGCCTTGCGCCAAAGCTTTGCTGACGCGCTTGCAGACATTGCAGGTATCGTTGCGATCCGTGGTCAGGGATTGATGATCGGTATCGAGCTTGATCGTCCCTGTGCGGAATTGGTCACCAAAGGCTTGGAAGCTGGCTTGCTGATCAATGTTACTGCCGAAAAAGTGGTTCGTCTGCTGCCCGCTTTGGTGCTTAGTGAAGCCGAAGCCAAGGAACTCGTGGAGCGCTTGTCAGCGTTGATTCGCGCGTTCCTGACGGCCTGAGGAACGCCCCATGGCTTTGGTCAAACATTATCTGCAGTTCAGAGACCTGACACGCACCGAGTACGATCACCTTTTTGCCCGTACTCGCTGGATCAAGGAGCAATTCAAGTCCTACAAGCAATACTGGCCGCTGACAGATCGTACGCTGGTGATGATCTTCGAGAAGGCCAGCACGCGTACGCGCCTGTCGTTTGAAGCCGGCATGCATCAACTGGGCGGCTCGGCAATCTACCTGAATACGCGCGATTCGCAGCTCGGGCGCGGTGAGCCGGTGGAGGATGCGGCGCAGGTGATTTCGCGCATGAGCGACGTCGTCATGATCCGCACCTTCGAGCAGGAAATCATCGAGCGCTTCGCCGCCAATTCGCGCGTGCCGGTGATCAACGGCCTGACCAACGAATACCACCCGTGCCAGATCATGGCCGACATCTTCACCTTCATCGAACAGCGCGGCTCGATCCAGGGCAAGACCGTGGCCTGGATCGGCGACTCGAACAACGTCTGCAATACGTGGTTGCAGGCTGCCGAGATTCTCGATTTCAACGTGCATGTGTCGACGCCTCCCGGCTATGAAGTGGAGGCTGAGCGAGCAGGGCTTTACGGCACCGATCACTTCGAACAGTTCTCCGATCCTATGGAAGCGGCCAAGGGTGCCGATCTGGTGACTACCGATGTATGGACCTCGATGGGTTTCGAGGCCGAGAATGAGGAACGCATGCGTGACTTTGCCGACTGGCAGGTCGATGCCGACATGATGCGCGTGGCGAAATCCGACGCCGTCTTCATGCACTGCCTGCCGGCGCACCGCGGTGAGGAAGTATCCGCCGAAGTGATCGATGGCCCGCAGAGCGTTGTCTGGGACGAGGCGGAAAACCGGCTGCACGTACAAAAAGCGCTGATGGAGTATCTGCTCCTCGGCCGCGTCAACAATTAATTTTTTGCAGGGAAACATCATGAGCGACATCAAGCGCGCGGTACTCGCCTATTCCGGTGGTCTCGACACCTCCGTCATCCTCAAGTGGCTGCAGGACACCTATCAGTGTGAAGTGGTGACCTTCACCGCCGACCTCGGTCAGGGCGAAGAGCTGGAACCGGCACGCGCCAAGGCGCTGCAGTTCGGCATCAAGCCGGAAAATATCTTTATCGACGACCTGCGCGAAGAATTCGTGCGCGATTTCGTCTTTCCGATGTTCCGCTGCAACACCGTCTATGAAGGCGAATACCTGCTCGGTACCTCGATCGCCCGTCCGCTGATCGCCAAGCGTCTGATCGACATCACCAACCTGACCGATTCGGACGCCATCTCGCACGGCGCCACCGGCAAGGGTAACGACCAGGTTCGTTTCGAGCTCGGCGCCTATGCACTGAAGCCCGGCATCAAGATCATCGCCCCGTGGCGTGAGTGGGACCTGCTCTCGCGCGAGAAGCTGATGGCCTACGCCGAGAAGCACGGCATCCCGGTCGACATGAAACACAAGCAGGGCGGCTCGCCGTACTCGATGGACGCCAACCTGCTGCACATCAGCTACGAAGGCCGTCACCTCGAAAACCCGGCGGCGGAAGCCGAAGAGTCGATGTGGCGCTGGACCGTGTCGCCGGAGAAGGCGCCGGATGCAGCCGAATATCTCGATCTCGAATTCGAAAAGGGCGATCTCGTTTCGATCAATGGCAAGCGCATGGCTGCACACGAACTGCTGGCGACGTTGAACCAGCTTGGCGGCAAGCACGGCATCGGCCGACTGGACCTCGTCGAAAACCGCTACGTCGGTATGAAGTCGCGCGGCTGCTACGAAACCCCGGGCGGCACCATCCTGCTGCGCGCGCATCGCGCCATCGAGTCGATTACCCTCGACCGTGAAGTCGCCCACCTCAAGGACGACCTGATGCCGCGTTACGCCAGCCTGGTGTACAACGGCTACTGGTGGAGCCCGGAGCGCAAGGCGCTGCAGACCCTGATCGACGACACGCAGAAAACGGTCAACGGCTGGGTGCGCGTCAAGCTGTACAAGGGCAACGTCATCGTTACGGGCCGCGATTCGAAGACCGACTCGCTGTTCGACCCGACGATTGCAACGTTCGAGGACGATGCCGGTGCCTACGACCAGAAGGACGCCGCGGGTTTCATCAAGCTCAACGCGCTGCGCATGCGCATTGCGGCGAACCTGGCCGGGCGCAAGAAGTAAGCAATGAACGGAACGCTGTTCGGCTTCACCGAGGAACAGATCGCCGATTTCGGCTCGACTTGGGGCGTCGCCGCGTTCATCCTGTTCATGCTGTTCATCATCGGTGAAATTGCCTGGAAATCGAAGGCGGGGAAGACCGGCACCATGGTGCTCTTTTTTGTGTTGGCTTTTGGCATGCTGGGTTTTATTGCCAAGGCTGTGATTCAGAAAATCTGGGGAATCTGAAATGTCACAATTCGAGAATGTTTCCGTCGTCAAGGCTGCCAATGTCTATTTTGACGGCAAGTGCGTCAGCCACACTGTGCAGTTTGCAGATGGCACCAAAAAAACTGTCGGCGTCATCCTGCCGTCGTCGCTGACCTTCAACACCGGCGCGCCGGAAGTGATGGAAGGCGTGGGTGGTTCGTGCCGCGTCAGGCTAAAGGGCGAGAGTGAGTGGAAGACCTACGGCGAAGGCCAGTCCTTCAACGTGCCGGGCAACTCGTCGTTCGAAATCGCCTGCGACGCGCCGTATCACTACGTTTGTCACTTCGGTTAATCCAGGAGAGCGACCATGCCATCTTTTGACTTCACTTCCGAGGCCGACATGGAAGCGTTGAAGAACGCAATCGATGTCGTGGGCCGCCAGATCGTTGCACGCTATGACTTCAAGGGCACTTCGGCCAAGGTCGAACTGAACGAGAAGGAAAAGGTCATCACGCTGTTCGGCGATTCCGATTTCCAGCTCGATCAGATCAAGGACATCCTCTTTCCGGCGATGGAAAAAAAGGAGAAGGAAAGTGTCAAGCGCCTCGATCATCAGACCGTGCAGAAGATCTCCGGCAACAAGGTTAAGCAGGAGCTGAAGATCAAGATCGGCATCGAGTCCGAACTGGCGAAGAAGATCGTCAAGATGATCAAGGACGCCAAGCTTAAGGTGCAGGCGGCGATTCAGGGTGACGCCGTACGCGTCACCGGCGCCAAGCGCGACGACCTGCAGACGGCGATTGCGCTGGTGACGAAGAGCATCACCGACTTCCCCATCAAATACGGCAACTTCCGCGACTAGGCGGAATGCCCGTGGCGTGGGTTATCGCTTGAGGCCGCGTATCCAGCTGCCATAGAGCCTGTTGGCCAGTTCGCGCATCGCCGGCAGGCGATAGGCCAGTTCTTCTTTCATCTGCTGAGGCGTCTGGACCGGAGGGGGCAGGGCTGCCAGCCCTGCGACCTCGGCTTCCCAGCATTCGCACCAGGCGGCGATCATCTCCGGTGTCATTTCCACATGGCACTGCATGGCCAGATGAGGGCCGCAGACGAACATCTGCGCAGCGCACCAGTCGTTGGACATTAGCCGCGTAGTGCCGGCAGGAATGGAAAACGTTTCACCGTGCCACTGGAAAACCGTGGCTTTCCCGGCAAAATCACCCAGCCAGTGTTGGGCAACCTCGACGTCGTCGATTTTTGCCTCACCCCAGCCAATTTCCTTGACTGGGTTTGCCTTGACCTGCCCGCCAAGCGCCTTTGCCATCAGTTGGCCGCCAAGGCAATGACCGATCACCGGGATAGCACAATCAACGGCTGAACGGATGAGGGTGCAAGCATTCTCCACCCATGGCAGCGGGTCATTGACGCTCATCGGCCCACCCATGAACGCCAGCCCAGAATAGTTTTCAGTGTCTGTTGGGATCGCCTCTCCGGCATCGACGGCGATCAGTTGCCACGGTACGCCGTTGGCCTCAAGGAATGTGGCAAAATAACCCGGACCTTCGATTGGGCTGTGACGAAATATGGCGACTGGTTTCATGACATTCAGGCTCAAGGCGATGTGTCATTTTAGGGCGCTAGCGATAGTCTGCCTATCGTTTCCAGCGCTAGTTGCCGCAGAGGTGGGTGTCGCCGGTGTTTTCCCCGGCAAGGCGCTGCTGGTTGTCGACGGTGGCGCACCACAGGCGGTGGCAATTGGTACCACGACACCCGAAGGGGTCAAGGTGCTGGCAATCGATGGCGAGGTAGTAACGTTGCGTGTGAGCGGCGAAAAGCGCACCTTGCGCGTTGGCCAGCATGTCGTTTCCCAGAAAACGCAGGATGGGCGTCAGGAGACGACGCTGGCGGCTGATTCGCGCGGTCATTTTTACGCGGGCGGTTCAGTAAATGGCCGGTCGGTCCGGTTTTTGGTGGATACTGGGGCGACGATGGTTTCTCTTGGCGCAGGTGATGCATCGCGCGTCGGGATCGACTGGGGAAAAGGTCAGCCCGGCTTGAGTCAGACAGCGAACGGGCAAGCCCGAGTCTGGAAAGTCAGGTTCGACACTGTTCGCGTCGGCGAGGTGACATTGCACGGCGTCGATGGTCTGGTGCACGAAGGCGACATGCCTGTTGCCTTGCTCGGCATGAGTTTTTTGTCCCGAATGGAAATCCGGAATGAAGGCTCGCACATGACATTGAAAAAGCGATTTTGAGGAGGCGAAAATGCCGCACCGCGATCAGGAAATAGCGCTACTGCGAAGTGAAGTCGAAATGCTGATGGGGGAGCGCCAACTGCTGTTGCAAATTGCCGGATCCGCTGCTGCGCTGATTGCGTGTCTGGACAGCAAACGCCTTCCTGTGGGTGCCGTTGAGGCTGCAGATATGGTGGCGACAACTATCAATCATTTATCCGAAGAAACCTTGCAGGACGCGCTCAATTCCGTGCGTGCCGAAATCGAGGAGGAGGGTTGATTCCCTGTTGAAAATGGCAGTGGATCTTCGCCGGTTGCGTACCTGTCTGGCGCCGGCGCCCAACACAACGCAGGCCGTGCATGAGGATGGTCTTGGCAGTGAGAAATTGACACCGGCAGCCGTACTTTTCCCGATTGTGCTGCATGCTGCCGAACCGACAGTATTGCTGACGCAACGTACAGCCCATTTGCGGGACCATGCCAGCCAGATCAGTTTTCCCGGCGGGCGCATTGAACCAGAAGATCTTTCGGTAGTTCATGCGGCGCTGCGCGAAACCTCGGAAGAGATCGGCCTGGCCTCCCGTCATATCGAGGTTGTCGGCTATCTCCCCGAATACCGCACCAGCACCGGCTTCAGCGTGACGCCGGTGGTCGGTTTCGTGACCCCCCCGTTTTCGTTGCAGCCGGACCCGTTCGAGGTGGCCGAAGTCTTCGAGGTGCCGCTGGCCTTCCTGCTTGATCCCGCCAATCACCAGCAGCACGAAGTCCATTGGCGCGGCCGGCTGCGGCAGTACTATGCAATGCCCTACGGCGACTATTTCATATGGGGGGCAACAGCCGGCATGATCATGTCGCTGTTTGATCGAATGACAAATATGAATACGAACACGACGACCGCCTGAGCCGGAATCCGCTTTTCCACCATCCGAAAATGGCCGGAATGCATACTGAATTGTGATATCTTCAATCCTGCAAATAACAACCCGGCGCCTTGCGCCATAGTCCCTTGAGTCTTGTTTCTCTCATACTTGCGCTGCTGATCGAACAGGCGCGGCCCTTGCAATACCGCCAGATCGTGTTCGCCCCGCTTTCCCGGCTGGCAGACATGCTCGATGGCCTGTTCAATGCGGGTGAACGCAAGCATGGCATTCTTGCCTGGCTGTTTGGTGTCGGCGGGCTGGTGCTGTTTACCGGGTTGGTCTTTGTCGCCCTGTTCGCACTGAACCCACTCTTCGGGATCGCCTGGAACGTCCTGATTCTGTACCTGACGATGGGTTTCCGTCAGTTCAGCCATTTCTATACCGATATTCAACTGGCCTTGCGTATGGGCGATCTGCCGCGAGCACGGGCCCTGCTGGCTGAATGGCGTGGCCGTTCAGCCGATAGCCTGTCTTCGAGCGATGTGGCGCGTCTATCCATCGAGGAAGCGCTGGTCGGTTCCCACCGGCACGTATTTGGAGTATTGCTCTGGTTCGTCCTTTTGCCGGGGCCGTGCGGTGCGGTGCTCTATCGGGCCTCTGCCGTATTCGCCGAACATTGGGGTCGGCGTGGCGATGATCCCGTCTACGGCGATTTCGGCCGTTTCGCCCAGCAGGCCTTCGATTTCATCGATTGGCTTCCCTTGCGTGCGACGGCTGCGGCATTTGCGGTTGTCGGCGATTTTGAAGATGCGGTTTACTGCTGGCGTACCCAAGCTGCGAAATGGCCGGATGATGGCGTCGGTATCGTTCTCGCCAGCGGTGCAGGTGCCTTGGGGGTTCGCCTCGGAATGCCGGTGGTTGAAAGCGGCGAAGTGGCCGATCGTGCCGAACTGGGTACCGGTGACGAGGCCGATGTGGATTTCATGCAGAGTGCGGTAGGCCTGGTCTGGCGTGCTATTGTTCTCTGGGTAGTGCTTTTGCTTTTGTTAGGGCTTGCCAGTTTGGTGGGCGGTTGATGAAGTTGAAAAGAGAGGTTCTAAAATGAGCAGAGAAGTCGTTGTCCTCAGCGCAGTTCGTTCCGCCATCGGTGCTTTCGGTGGTGCCCTCGCCGATTTCGAAGCCAGCGAGCTGGCCGGTATCGTCATGAAGGAATCGGTCGCCCGCTCCGGCGTCGATCCGCAGCAGATCAATTACGTCACTGTCGGCAACTGCATGCCGACCGATTCGCGCTACGCCTACGTTTCGCGTGTCGCCTCTATCCAGGCCGGCCTGCCGATGGAGTCCGTGGCCATGCAGGTGAGCCGTCTGTGCTCTTCCGGCCTGCAAGGTATCGTCACCACCGCCCAGAACATCATGCTCGGCGATGCCGACTACGGTATCGGCGGCGGTGTCGAAGTCATGTCCAAGGCACCTACATGCTGCCGGCACTGCGCACCGGTGCCCGCATGGGTGACACCAAGGCCATCGACAGCATGGTTGCCGTGCTGACCGACCCGTTTGGCGTCGGCCACATGGGTATCACTGCCGAGAACCTCGCTGCCAAGCACGGCATTACCCGCGAGCAGCAGGATGCGTTTGCGGTCGAGTCGCAGCGTCGTGCAGCGGTGGCCATTGCCGAAGGCCGCTTCAAGTCGCAGATCGTGCCGATCGTCAAGCAGACCCGCAAGGGCGAGGTTGTCTTCGACACCGACGAGCATCCGAAGGCCAACACCACGATGGAATCGCTGGCCAAGATGAAGCCGGCCTTTAAAAAGGACGGTACGGTCACGGCCGGTAACGCTTCCGGTATCAACGACGGTGCTGCCTTCTTCGTGCTGGCTGCTGCTGACGTTGCTGCCAAGGCCGGCCAGAAGCCGATCGCCCGTCTGGTTTCCTATGCGGTTGCCGGCGTGCCGAACGACATCATGGGTGAAGGCCCGATCCCGGCGTCGCGCCTGGCGCTCAAGAAGGCCGGCCTGACGCTGGACCAGATGGACGTCATCGAGTCGAACGAAGCTTTCGCAGCCCAGGCCTTGTCGGTTTCCAAAGTGCTCGGTCTCGATCCGGCCAAGGCCAATACCAACGGCGGCGCCATCGCTCTCGGTCACCCGGTTGGCTGTTCCGGTGCGTTCATTGCCACCAAGGCGCTGTACGAACTGCAACGTACTGGCGGCAAGTATGCGCTGGTCACCATGTGTATCGGCGGTGGTCAAGGTATAGCGACCATTTTCGAACGTCTGTAAGCAAAATGTTCGCAAAGGCCCGGCAGGATTTTCCGCCGGGCCTTTTTCTTGAAGTTCATGGGTATCAAAGCCGGCCATGGCGTTTAGTGAAACCGATATCAGTCTGTTGCTGTCCAGTGAGCTGCTACGCGGCTTGCCGGAGAGTCGCGTCTTCGAGGAAGTTTTTCGTTGTTGCGAGAATCAGCTTTGCCTTGCTGCCGATACGGTTTTCCTTCAGGCCGGCACCGAGAGGCCTGGGCTGCACCTGATCGCACACGGCACGGTTGAAATGCTCGTCGCGACCTCTGACGGTGCCGAGAAAATCGTCGAGTTCGCACGCACCGGTGGCATGTTTGCGGAAGAAACCCTCTTTGATGCTCAACCGCTCCGGTACACCGTTCGCACATTGACGGCGGCAGCAATCTTTCGTGTGCCTGAACAGACCGTCGACGCCTGGCTATCGGCATCACCTGGATTTTCGCATCGCCTCATGGCCGGGCTGGCGGCAAGAACCGATTATTTGCAGAAGGATATGGTCACCTTCTGCACCAAGAATGCGACAGCGCGCCTTGTTTGCTATCTCGTCTGCCAGTTTGACAAGGCCCCCGCCACCCCGGACGGCTCGCTGCTGCTAAACATCGCGTTGCCCCGCAACAAGCTGGCGTCTCGCCTCGGGGTCAGCGATTCGCATCTGTCGCGTGCTTTCAGAGAGCTGGAGGACAAGGGGTTGATCGTCAAGCAGCGTAACGGCATTTTTATTCCCAACGTGCCTGCACTCTCGGCCTACGTCTGTCCTTCTGGCTGCGACTGGTAGCCCGCGCTAGCCAAGGGTGCCTGCTTCAGCTTGCCAGCCACCGGTTCATCAGCAAGGTTTCTTCGGTCTCGATTTGCTCGATAAATTCGTCTGCTTTGCCCATGCGCTTGAAGGTGGAGAACCCGCATTCCAAGAACTCATGCAGCTCTCCCAGCCCGGCCAGATGTGCAGGCCCTTTCATCAGCGCCAGTGCGCCGGCGACCCAGGGTTTGCGAGCCAGTGCTTCGAGCGCTTCTCCGGTATCGACGATGAGCTGGATTTGCCGCAGGCGGGCGCTGCGTCGTCCGACCGTACGGTAGGCCAGCGCGTAGGCGGGCGCATCGATACGCATGGCCTCTCCTCGTGCCCGCAGCGCGTCCAGCATGCCGGCGTCGAGATCTTCGGAGAGCGCATCGAGTTCGACGGCCAGCGCCAGCGTATTCAAGCCTGACAGCGGCAAAGCCTTTACCAGCATCGGCAGGATGCGTTCAACTTCTGCATCACGTGCCGAAAAATCTTTCGGACCATAGAGATCCGACAGAAAGAACTCGGCAGCCGGTCTGTAACGAGGAGTCTCCAGCAAGCCGGGATAGGTCGCCGCCAAACGTGCCGCTTGCCACGCGCGCAATTGATCCCGCTCCGCTGCATGCACCGGGTCTGCCGCTGCGCTGCGGCGCAACCCGGCCGCCAGCTTCAGGTCGCGTTCCAATCGTGCCGCAACGGCCGTCTTTTCGCCCAGCCGCGCGTCGTCATCTTCGGTTGCCATGGGCAGATTATCGCTTCGCTCTCAAACGACGTTTAGAGGCCCTCACCTAGTCGCGTTCATGCGGCGCGACTACACTGGAACCGATCAAGGAGATGTCGATGGACGCCATGAAGTCCGTTTTTGCCACCATGCACGCGCAGTCGAGGCGCGAGCCCGATGTGTCGTTCGATATTCGCCGGCGTCGACTGGCGGCGCTTGAGGCGCTGGTACGCGAAAACATCAAGCTCCTTGCCGCCGCCATTGCCGAAGATTTCGGCGCTCGCTCCGTGCATGAAACCAGATTGCTCGAAGTATTTCCCTGTCTGGAAGGTCTGGCCCATGCGCAGCGTCACCTGCGGGCCTGGATGCGCCCCCAACGGCGTCGCGTGTCGCTCTGGTTTCAGCTTGGCCGCGCCGAAGTCCGCTATCAGCCGTTAGGGGTGGTTGGCATTGTGGTGCCCTGGAACTACCCACTTTATCTGGCGGTCGGCCCACTGACGGCTGCACTGGCGGCCGGTAACCGCGTGATGATCAAGATGTCGGAGTTCACACCGGTCACGGCCAGGCTTTTTTCCGACCTGATTGCACAGTATTTCGAGGCCAACGAAGTGGCGGTCGTTCAGGGCGATGCAGACACCGCTCATGCCTTTTCACAGTTGCCTTTCGATCATCTGTTCTTCACTGGCTCGACGGCAGTCGGTCATCACGTCATGCGTGCTGCGGCTGAAAATCTCACACCGGTAACGCTTGAACTGGGTGGAAAATCACCGGCCATCGTTGCCCCCGGTTATCCGTTGGAAAAGGCCGCTGACAGGATTCTCGTCGGCAAATGCCTGAATGCCGGCCAAACCTGCATCGCTCCAGACTACCTGCTGCTTCCGGAGGGGCAGGAGCAAGCCTTTATTGCAGCTGCGCGGTCAATCATTGAGGCTTCTTATCCACAAATGGCGACGACACCGGACTACACCGCGGTCGTCAATGCGCGTCACTATGACCGCTTGGTCGGCTATCTGGAGGACGCCGTGCGCAAAGGGGCGACGCTTGTTCCCCTGAGTAATGTTGCGGCCGATCCCAGTCGCCGCCGTTTTCCGCCGGTAGCTTTGCTGGGCGTCAGTGATGACATGCAGGTCATGCAGGAAGAGATCTTCGGGCCGATCCTGCCGATCCTGCCGTATCGCAATATCGATGCCGCCATTGCCTGTATCAACCAGCGAGCGCGGCCGCTGGCGTTGTATGTTTTTGACGAAGATCCACAGCGGGTCAATCGCGTGTTGGCGCAAACCGTGTCCGGTGGCGTTACCGTCAATGACACGATCCTGCACATCGCTCAGGATGATCTCCCGTTCGGTGGTGTTGGCCCCAGTGGCATGGGCCGTTACCACGGCCGCGATGGCTTTCTCACGCTCAGTCATGCAAAGGCCGTTTTCAGGCAGTCGCGGCTGAGTGGCATCGGCCTCTTCAAACCGCCCTATGGAAAGCGTTTCGAATGGCTGATCGGATGGCTGTTGCGATGACCGCGCCGGTGATCGACCGGCGGACCTTCCTCAAGACGGGGTTTGCCGGCACCCTGCTGCTTGCATGCGTTGGCCACGTGGCAGCCGCCAGCGACGACGAGGAAGCAAGCATGCTTACCGCGATTTCGGCGGCCCTTCTCGTGGGCATGCTGTCTGGCCAGCCTGCCGCACGCACCGAGGCGCTGAGCAGCACCGTTGCCGGTGTCAGGCAAGCCGTTGCGGGTTTGCCTCCCCACCTGCAAAGCGAAATCGCCGACTTGTTCTCGCTCCTCAGGTTTTCACTCACCCGCCGCTTCCTCGCCGGCGTTTCCGCGCCGTGGGCCGAAGCGCGTGAGGAGGACGTCGCTGCTTTTCTCGAAAGCTGGCGGCACAGCCGTTTTTCCCTGCTGCAGACGGCCTATGGCGCCTTGCATGATCTTGTCCTTGGTGCGTGGTATGCCCGGCCGGAACACTGGGCCGCCATCGGCTATCCCGGAACGCCGGAGGTTTTCTGATGACTGACACGCAGCCAGGCCGACAGCGCGAAGCCGTGAGCAACCCTACGCGCGATCCCATGCGCGACGGGCTCGCCGCCGGCTGGAAACATATCGATGCTTCCCGCCTGCAGGCGGACACCATGCTTGAAGCCGATGTCGTGATCATCGGCAGCGGTGCTGGCGGCGGCATCGCCGCAGAACTCCTGAGCGATGCCGGTCTCAAGGTCATCCTCGTCGAGGAAGGGCCGCTGATGACCACCAGCGATTTCCGCATGCGCGAGTCGGAAGCGTATCCGCAGTTGTATCAGGAGTCCGCTGCGCGCAAGACGGTGGACAAGGCCATCACCATCCTGCAGGGGCGCTGTGTCGGAGGTTCAACGACGGTTAATTGGACCAGCAGTTTCCGTACGCCACCGACGACCCTGGCTTACTGGCAGGAGGCGCTCGGGTTGCGGCAACTTTCGGTTGAGTCGATGGCACCATGGTTTGCTGCCATGGAAGATCGACTCGGCGTACGGCCGTGGCCAGTCGAGCCCAACGCCAACAATGGCTTGCTGGCGCAGGGTGCCGAAAAGGTCGGCGTGCCAACGCATGTCATTCCACGTAACGTGCGCGGCTGCTGGAACCTTGGCTATTGCGGCATGGGGTGTCCCATCGGGGCCAAGCAATCGATGCTGGTCACCAGCATTCCGGCAGCACTGGCGCGTGGGGCCGTACTGATTTCACGCCTGCGTGCCGACCGGCTGATTTTTTCGCCGCAGCAACGCATCGTTGGCCTCAAGGGGTTGGCGATGCAGGCCGACGGCGTCAGGCCAAGCCGCATCAATGTGCGTATTCGTGCCCGGCATTTCGTTCTTGCCGGCGGCGCCGTCGGTTCCCCGGCGCTGCTGTTGCGCAGCAAGGCACCGGACCCGCATGGTCTGCTTGGGCAGCGCACCTTCCTGCATCCAACCCTGGTTTCCGCCGGTGTTTTTTCGCAACGCGTCGACGGCTATGCGGGGGCGCCGCAGACAATTTATTCCGATCATTACCTTGAACAGTTTGCTGTCGATGGCCCGCTGGGTTTCAAGCTTGAAACCCCGCCCTTGCACCCGGTCCTGTATTCGACAACCCTGCAGGGGTTTGGCGCCCAGCATGCCGACAAGATGCGGGATTTTCCCCATGCACAGGTGTTGATTGCCCTCGTGCGTGATGGCTTTCATCCCCAGAGCCTTGGCGGGCGGGTACGGCTGCGCAGCGACGGCTCTCCAGCCCTCGACTACCCGCTCAACGAGGTTTTCTGGGAAGCGGCCCGGCGCGCCTTGCTGGCGATGGCCGAGATCCAGTTTGCCGCCGGTGCCAAGCGCGTCACGCCCGTCCATGAAGGAACGCTCGGCTATTCGTCATGGGCCGAGGCAAAGCGCGGCATTGCCGACTTGCCCTTGAAGCCGCTGGCCTGTCGTATTGTCAGTGCGCATGTGATGGGTGGGTGCGCAATGGGGGCGACGCCGGAACGTGGTGTTGTCGACCCGCGTGGGCGACATTTCCAGATCGAGAACCTGACAGTCTGCGATGGTTCGCTTTTCCCCACCAGCATTGGCGCCAACCCGCAACTTTCCATCTATGGCCTTGCAGCGCGTAATATCAGCCTGCTCGCGGCTGAACTGCAGAATCGTCCTGCCCTGGCAATCCCTTGATTCCCGGATTTTCGATGCCCCGTTTTTTGACTCACTGAGGCGCCACCATGCTTGCTTCTGCCTTGCGCTTCTTCCTGCTGATCGAACTCGCGATCTACATGGCGATGGCCATGCGGGTTTTCGATCTCCCCGTCGTTCCCGCGATATTTGCCTCACTGGCCGTGCTGCTTGGCCAGCGTCTGGGCATTGTTCTGACCACCTATGCCATCGCCCTTGCGCATCATTCGCCAGCGCCACGATTGGGCTGGCTGCGCGCTGTAGCTATGGTGTTTGCCGAGGTCTTCGCTTTCCTGCGTCTGTTCATCTTCATTCTTCCCTGGGAGCGACTCTGGATGGGTGAAGATCGCCTGTCACCGCAGGGGGGGCGCCCGTTGCTGCTGATTCATGGTTACGGCTGTAACCGGGGTGCCTGGTGGTGGCTGCGACGACGCCTTGAGGCGGCAGGTTTTTCGGTTGCGACCGTGAATCTGGAACCCGTGTATGTCGATATCGACCACTACGTAACGGCCATAGAGGCCCGCATCGAAGCCGCTTGCGGCCTCGCAGGCAGCGACCGGATCACCCTCGTCGGCCACAGTATGGGCGGTCTTGCGGCACGGGCTTATCTGGCACGGCACGGCACAGCGCGTGTAGCGCAATTGGTGACGCTGGCGACGCCGCACGCCGGAAGTCTCCTGGCGCGCATGGGGATGGGGGCGAATGCGCGGCAGATGGAACCCGGGTCGCCTTGGCTCAAGTCTTTAAGTCAGCAGATTCCGGACCTGCCAATCGTCGCGCTGCGCAACGCCCACGATAATTTTGTCATGCCCCAGGATAGCCAGCGCTTGCCCTCGGCGCTGGATGTCGAGTTGCCGGGTCTTGGCCATCTCGCCATGCTTTTCTCCCCCCGCACGGCCGATGCCTTGCTGGCCGCCTTGCGCCGCTGACCGCCGGATTGCAGCGGACCTGCTTGCCTGCCGGACTCCCGCATTCCCTCGGGCGAGGCTTGGCGCTACACTGAGCCGAAGCGCGGCAAGTGGGGTGACTCATGGATTCGGAATTTCGTTTGAAGTGGCGGCTTTTACAGGAATTTTTGCTATTTGGCTTGCTCAGCGCCCGTGGCGATAATGCGCCCATCCGTATTGGCGTTACTGCCGTGCTCGGCCCGATGATCAGCTCGACGGAAGTCAGGGGTGGTAAATTCGTCGTCCAGTGATATGACCCAACCGCTGCGTACCGTTCTCTCGTTGCGTTTTGCCGCGATCAGCCTGTTGCCAATGCTGTTCATGGGCGGCGTTGTCTGGCAAGTGCTGCTGCCGCGTCTTGACGCAAGGGTGGCCGAGGAACACCGTGCGCTGGCGATTTCGCTGGCGCATGAAACCGAACGCTATCTTGAGCAGCCGGTTCGCGCGCTGCGTGGGGTCGCCGTCACCTTGTCGCGAGAACAGGACCGCCGACCCGGCGGCGCCTTGCCAAATCAACTGCTGACTGCGCTGGTGCTTGGGAGCGAGGCGCTTGAAAGTGCCTATGCCCTCGATGCGCAAGGTCGTCTGATCGAAATTGCCTTGCCTCAAGGCGCCATAAAGCGTGCTGCCAACTACATCGGCCTCGACCTTTCGGGTAACCCCTTGTCCGGCGAGGCGCATCGAAGCGGCCGCAAGGTCTATTCGGAGTCCTATCTTTCCGCCGTCACCGAACAGATCGCCGTTGCGGCGACGGTGCCCGCTGGCGAGCGTCTGCTGGTTGCCGAAATAGGATTGCGCCGGCTGTCGGAATTTGTGCGCCGCGTAGCAGTTTCATCAGACATGCGTTTGATGGTGGTGGACGGCCGCGGACAAGTCGTGGCCCACCCCGATGCAGAGTTGTCCAGCCAGCAAACGAACATAGGCAATCTCGACATCCTCGTGCGCAGTCGCGAACGGGCAGGAACGAAAGAGTCGGTGACCGAAAAATTTATTTTCGAGGGCAGGAAAGTGATGGGAACCGCACATGGGATTGCCGGCACGGAGTGGACGGTTCTGGTCACCGAGCCGCTCGACCGGGTGCACCAGCCAGTGTGGGAAATCCTCTATGGACTGGCTTTGGCTGGGGCATTTTCAGCGTTATTGGCAATTGGTATCGGCGTACTCATGGCTACCGGTTTTTCCACCCGCTTCCGGCGCCTGTCGTCACTGGCCGGGGAGTTGGCAGCCGGCCGCATGCCGCAGAACTGGCCGGAGTCGAGCATCACCGAACCCGGTGAGCTGATCGGCAGCATGCGCCAAATGGCCGACGCCGTTCGCCAGCGCGAGGGCGAGCTGCGCGAACTCAACGCTGAACTTGAGGCACGCGTGCACGGCCGGACCGCAGATCTGGAACGGACCAATGCCGAATTGTCGGTGGCAATGCAGACGCTTGAACAAGCACAGGACGAACTGGTGCGTTCGGAAAAAATGGCCGCATTGGGCAGCCTGGTCGCCGGGGTGGCGCACGAGCTCAATACGCCGATTGGCAACAGCCTGATGGTGGCCTCGACGCTGGGTGATCGCACCCACGAATTCGAGTCGTCACTTGAGCACGGGCTGACGCGCTCGGCGCTGAACCGGCAGCTTTCAACCTGCCGAGAAGCTTCACTGTCTCTCGTCCGTAACCTGCAGCGTGCGGCAGAACTGATCAGCAGTTTCAAACAGGTGGCGGTTGATCAGACGACTTCGGCACGTCGCCGTTTCAGCCTTGACGAATTGGTACGCGAGATCATCGTGACGCTGTCGCCGACCATGCGCAAAGCATCGTGGCGTATCGAAACCGCAGTGCCGCCAGGAATCGACTTCGACAGTTACCCGGGGCCACTCGGGCAGGTGCTGACCAACCTCATCACCAACGCTGCCGTTCATGCCTTTGACGAAAGTTCAGCGGGAGTCGTCAGTATTGAAGCCAGCCGGCTCGATGAGCGCAGTGTGCAATTGATTGTTTCCGACAATGGCGAGGGAATTCTGCCAGAGCACCTTGCGCGTATCTTCGATCCGTTTTTTACCACCCGCATGGGGCGAGGCGGTACCGGGCTTGGTCTGTCGATCTGCCACAACATTGTTGAAAACGCGCTTGGCGGGCGCATCCACGTCGCCAGTACCCCGGGGCAGGGAACGGTATTTTCACTGGCCCTGCCTCTGGTGGCACCGCTGGTTCAGGGCGATGGAGAGGGGTTGTCAGCATGAACAAGACAATATTTCTGATTTGCGGACTGCTCATGGTGAACGGCGCCATGGCGCAGACGGTCTATGAATCAAAGGGCAGCAAGGGGAGGGTATTTTCGGATCAGCCGCAGCCCGGCAGCAAACCTGTCGAACTGCCACCGCTGAATGTCATTGAGCCGGTGCCGATAGCACCCGCCACACCCAGGCCCGCTGTTGAACAAGCGCCGCCGGAAGCGAAGGTTTTTGCCTATCGCCAGCTGGCCGTGGTGTTTCCCGAAGCTAATGGAAGCGTCGCAGCAAACAACGCCACTTTTGAAGTGCGGGTCAGCATCGATCCCCCTTTGCAAGTCGGGATGGGGCACAGTTTTTTCTTGCGGCTGGACGGTCGCGCAGTTCCCGGGCGTTATACGGCGACCGAAATGATGGTTCCCCCGGAGTTCTTTGGCGATATCGCGCCGGCAGGGGCGCAGCGTCACGTGCTTGAGGTGTCGGTGATCGATGAACAGGGCGGGACGCTGCTGACAGCGCCCTCGGTTGATTTCCAGACGCGCTTCGTCAACAACTTGCAGCGGCCGCACCGTCTGCCTCCCCCGTACCCGGTACCACTGCATAAGCCAGCCACCAAACCCGCGCCAGTGCTCGAACCTTTGCCCGGTTCACGACCCGCCGTCGAAGGGCGCCGTTAGCGTCGGAGAGGCTGTCGCGACGGCCGACTGTTTGCGGACGCTGCTATTTTTTGGTTTTCGCTGGTTTGACTGAGATCGCCAACGCTTCCGTGTACGCAAGTTCGACCTGGTCACCAACCTGCACGGCAGCCAGCGATTTCAGGTCCTTGACCATCACATCGACGACATTCCCTTTTGGTCCCTTGAGGGTTGCAAGCCCCTTCTTGTCGTCAATGGCGATGATATCGGCAACGATGACCAAGGTGCGTTTGCCACTGGCCGAAGGTTTTTCTCCGGGTTTTGCCGTATTGCCATTTTCCGTCTCTGTCGCGCTGCGCACGCCCGTTCCCTTTTTCAGGGAAACCGCCAATGCACGGCCGTATTGCGCAACCACGAAATCCCCGACCTGAATCTGAGCAAGGTTTTTCACCGCCGGCCCGGCAACGACAGTGAGTGTGTTGCCATCGTCGCGCTTGAGGGTGATGCTTCGGTGCGACATGTCGATAGAAACCACTTCCGCAACTGAGCGGATCATCTCCGATTTGGCCAGCAGCGGCTTGCGTGGCTTTGCCGGAGGCGAGTTGACTTCTGCACTGTCGGTAGCCACTGCCATGCCGCTGAATGTGACTGTAGTCGCCATGCAGAGTGCGGATGCGAATCTGCGCATGGATTTGATCTCCTTCTGCTGAAACATCAGAAATGAATACCTCGCATTATCTGCGAAAACGCGATCTGATCGGCACTTGGCATCTCTGGCAACCCCAGCCCCCCCTTCTTTTCCTTGGCGGCATGTGAGTCGGGAAACATTCGGAAGCTGGTGTTCATGACGATCTGGGCGACTCTTGGCATGGTGGCATGCAACACCTGTCCGAAAATTCCGAGGCGGGTGGCGATGCGTACGCGCTTGTGTACCACGGCATCGGCGATCAGGCCTGCGGCATCTTCCGGTGACAGCGTGGGTACATGGTCGTAGAGCTTGGTCGGGGCGATCATCGGTGTCCGTACCAGCGGCATGTTGATAGTGGTGAACTCGATGCCGCGATCGGCGAACTCGGAGGCTGCACAGCGTGTCCAGGAATCCATCGCCGCTTTTGACGCAACATAGGCGGAAAAACGCGGTGCATTGGTGAGCACGCCGATCGACGAAATGTTGATGACATGGCCGCGCTTCTTTTCCATCATTCTCGGCAGCAAGCCCATGGTCAGGCGCAGGGCACCGAAGTAGTTGAGCTGCATGGTGCGCTCGAAATCATGGAAACGGTCGAAGCTGTTTTCGATGGCGCGGCGGATCGAACGACCGGCATTGTTGATCAGGATGTCGACACCGCCATGCTCGTCGAGAATTTGTGCGACCAGTGCATCGACCTGCGCATATTCGGTGATGTCGCCAATGTAGATTCCAAGCGAGTGGCCGGCGGCTTCGAACTCACGTTGCGTAGCTTCCAGCTGTTCCTTGTCGCGGGCGATGGTGAGGACGGTGGCACCGGCTTCGGCCATTTTCCACGCGGTTGCCTTGCCGATGCCGGACGACGCGCCGGTGATCAGCACCACCTTGCCGCCAACCTGCCCCTTCAGCGTGCGGTCGATCGAAAGGTCGGGGTCGAGATGGCGCTCCCAGTAATCCCAGAGGCGCCAGGCATAAGTGTCGAGCGGCGGCACGGCGATGTCGCTGCCCTTGAGGGCGCGTGTGGTTTCGCGACAGTCGAAGCGAGTGGGATAGTTGACGAAGGTCAGGATGTCGTCCGGCAGCCCGAGGTCTTTCATGATGGCATGCCGTATGCGCCGAACCGGTGTCAGCGCCATCAAGGCTTTGCGCATGTGGCGTGGAATGAAGCCGAAGAGCGCGGCATTGATGCGGAAAGCCATTTCAGGTGCGTGCGCTGCGCGGGAGATGGTGTTGAGCAGGTCGCCAACACGCATCGGTGAGGGGTCGGTCAGGTGGAAGCACTTGCCGTCTTCATTGCGCAGGTGAGCAATGTGGTCGACGGCGGCCACCACGAAATCGACGGGGACGACGTTGATCCTTCCCCCCTCGATGCCGACGGCCGGTACCCACGAGGGCAGCAGTTTGCGCATCTTCTGGATCAGCTTGAAGAAATAGTAGGGACCGTCGATCTTGTCCATTTCTCCGGTGCGCGAATCGCCGACGACAATGGCCGGTCGGTAGATGCGCCACGGCAATTTGCACTCGCGGCGGACAATCCCTTCGGAATCGTGCTTGGTCCGGAAATAGGGGTGATCGAGGTTTTCCGCTTCCTCGAACATGTCTTCGCGGAACAGGCCCTCGAACAGCCCAGCCGAGGCGATCGAACTGAACAGGTGGAAGTGCTTGCTGCCTATGGATTCAGCGAACTGGACGGTATTGCGGGTGCCATCGACGTTGGCGCGCTGCTGCGTTTCTGCGTCGGCCTTCAGGTCGTAGACGGCAGCCAGATGAAAGAAGTGGGTGATCTTCTTGTTGAGCTTGCGGGTGTCGGCCTTGCTGATGCCGAGCAATGGTTGCGTCAGATCACCCATCACCGGAATCGTCCGGTTTTCATCGGCATTCCAGTAGCTGCGAAGCTGGGCGATGCTGTCGGCTTCCATTGTCCGCACAAGAAAATAGACGACGCTCCCGTCGCGCTCGAGCAGTTTTTTGACGAGGCGCTTGCCGATGAAGCCGCTGGCTCCGGTAATGAAGTAATTCATGATGTCTCCTGATGGTTTTATTGGTTTTTGAAAAACACAAACTAGAGTATGCCACCCAACTCTTTAGTGTGTCCCCTCTAGTTTTTCTCTCTACACTGGCTTCGTCAGGCAAGTGAATCAAGTACTTGCACCCCGCAAATGCCATCAATCCAGGAGGACATCATGGCCAAGAAACTCAAAGCACTCGCCGGCGCCGTTGCCGACAATCAATTCGCTGTCACCGTCAAGGAATCCGCGCACCAGATCTGGCTTGCCGGACTTGGCGCCTTTGCCAAAGCGCAGGAAGAGGGAAACAAGGTGTTCGACGCGCTGGTCAAGGAAGGCGAGAGCATTCAGACCAAGACACGCAAGGTTGCCGACGAAAAAATTTCCGAGGTTGCTGGCAAGGCTGCCGGCACTTGGGATCGTCTGGAAACCGTTTTTGAGGATCGTGTTGCACGCGCACTGGGCAGCCTTGGCGTGCCGACAAAGAAGGATATCGACAAGCTCTCCCGCCGCGTTGCCGACTTGACCGCCGTGGTCGCCGAGTTGACGGAAGGCAAGGGCGCTGCGCCCGTTGCCAGGCAGGCTCCGTCGGCAACACGTGCCGCTGCAGCGAAGAAGGCCCCGGTAGCAAAATCGGCGCTGGTAGCCAAGAAAGCGCCCGTAGTGAAGAAAGCTGTCGCGGTAAAGAAAGCGCCTGTCGCCAAGAAGACAGCCGCCTGATGCTTGTCTGCTGAGGTATGGGGAAAACCATGAGCACGCGCCACGCCCAAAGGAGTTCTTCTCCTGTCCAGCAGGCGCAAGCACCTCGTCTGTCGAAAATGGGTTTGGCGCTCGCTGGCGGCGGTCCGCTCGGCGGCATCTACGAGGTTGGCGCGCTGGCCGCCTTGTCGGAAGTGCTGGAAGGTGTCGATTTCAACGAAATCGACACCTATGTCGGCGTCAGTTCCGGCAGCTTTATCGCAGCGGCACTCGCCAACGGCATGTCGCCGGCCAAACTGGCGAGGATGCTGGTCGAGGATGAAACCGAAGAGGTTTTTGATCCGGATGTTCTGCTGCGGCCCGCGATCGGCGAGTATTTTCGCCGTGCGATTTCGGTGCCCCCGCTGCTGCTCGATGCACTGAAACATTATTTCGGAGACCCTTGGCGTAGTGGCTTGCTGGAGTCATTTCAGCGTCTGTCGCATGCCATCCCCACCGGGATCTTCGACAACGCCGGCATTGACCGCCTGCTCCGCCGCATGTTTTCGGCGAAAGGGCGATCCAACGATTTTCGCAAGCTCAAGCGGCACCTCTATCTGGTCGCTACCGACCTCGATACCGGTGAGGCTGTCGAGTTTGGTGCTGCCGGCTATGACGATGTGCCCATTTCTGCCGCCGTTCAGGCCAGTGCGGCATTGCCTGGCCTGTTCCCGCCGGTGGAAATCAACGGCCGTTTTTATGTCGACGGCGCGCTGATCAAGACCTTGCACGCATCGGTGGCCTTGCGCGAAGGCGCCGAGCTGGTGTTCTGCATCAATCCGCTGGTGCCCTTTGATTCCGACCTGGCCGAGCGCCGCCACCACAAGCCTCTCCATAGCGTCAGCCATCTGGTCGAGGGCGGCTTGCCAGTGGTGCTTTCCCAGACCTTCCGCGCCATCATCCACTCCCGCATGCGTGTCGGCATGGATCGCTACCGGCACCAGCATCCCGATGCAGACGTCGTTCTTTTTGAGCCGACGCGCGACGATGCCGATATGTTTTTTGCCAACGTCTTCAGTTATGGCAGTCGCAAACGGCTCTGTGAGCACGCCTACCAGCGCACCCGGCAGGATATCTACCGGCGTCGCCACGAGCTGGAACCCCTGCTGGCGCGCCATGGCATCCACCTGAATCTCGCTGCGCTGCGCGACCATCGGCGCAGTCTGCTGACTAACGAGGAAGGCGAGCCGCTCGGTGCGGCGCAGCGGGCACTGGAAACTGCGCTGGATGATCTGGATCGCTGGCTGGTGGCGAGAAAGGGCTGTAAAACAGACACGTAGCGCTCATGCTATTCTCATCGCCGAGAACAGAAGCAAAAAAAAGGGAAAACGCCGGTGATCGAAAAAAAACCGAAACGCCGCACGCGCGAGCGCATCCTCGAGAACAGCCTGCGCCTGTTCAATGAATTCGGCGAACCCAATGTGACGACGACGGTCATTGCCGACGAACTGAACATGAGTCCCGGTAATCTTTACTACCATTTTCACAACAAGGACGAAATCGTCAACGCGTTGTTCGCCGATTTCGAGCGTGGGATCGAGGAAACGCTGACTGCACCGACCCGGCGAACGGCCGATATCGAGGATATCTGGCTGTTCCTGCATCTCTTGTTCGAAAGCATCTGGCGTTTCCGTTTTCTTTATCGCGATCTTCCCGATCTGCTGACCCGCAACCGTCTTCTCGAAGTCCACGTTGGCCGCATCCTCGAACACAAGGTGCGCACGGCAACCCGCTTGTGCGAGGGCTTGGTCGAAGCGGGCGAAATGGTGGCTTCGGCGGCGGAGATCCATGCCTTGGCCAACAACATGGCGGCACTTTCTACCTGTTGGCTTTCCTTCGAGTACTCCCGCAATCCTCGCCAACGCATGGAAGGCGAGGCGCTGAGTCGCGGGGTTTATCAGGTGATGGCCATGGTGGCACCCTTTCTCGTCGGCGACGCCCGCCTCCTGCTGGAGCGGCTTTCTGCCGAATACATCAAGCAACTGCCCAAGGAGCGGCGATGAAGAAAGCGACCTGGAAGAAATTTCCTTATCCCGACAAGGCCTATCAATACGCGGCGGCAGCGCTGAAGAAATCGTGGGATCGACTGCATCGTGGCGATGCCGAGCCCTTCCCCGAGCGTGCTGCGTTGCAGGAGGCGTGGCGGGCTTACCATGCCGGCGATTTCGGCAAAGCCGTGGAGCTCGGCCTCAAGGAGGGTGTCGCTGGTTACACCGTCGCCAACAAGGCGGCGATGATCTACGCCAACTATCTTGAAAGCGATGAAGCCACAAAGCTGCAGTGCTTCCAGGAAATTGCGGCGCGTTGCGAGGCGCAGCAGGCAGCCGACCCCGACAATGCCAATGCCTGGTATATCCATGCCTACGCGCTGGGTCGATACAGTCAGGGGATTTCAGTGGCCAAGGCGCTGGCCGAGGGCTTGGGCGGCAAAATCAAGGCCAGCCTGAACCGTGCTATCGAACTGCAGCCCCGCCATGCCGATGCCCATATCGCGCTGGCGACCTGGCATGCGGAAGTGATCGACAAGGTCGGGGCCTTGGTTGGCGGCCTCACCTACGGCGCCAAGAAAGATGCGGGGGCGGCGCTCTTCGAGAAAGCGCTCAAACTCAACCCGGATTCCGCCATTGCCCGCATCGAGTACGCCAATGGCTTGGTCATGATGTTCGGCAAGGCGAAGATGGCGGAAGCCGAAAAACGCTACGCAGAGGCGGTCGCCCATGTGCCGGCCGATGCCATGGAGCGGCTGGATGTCGAGATGGCTAAAGCGGATTCGGAAGATGATTGAGCAACTGAACGACAGCACGGCTGCGCCGGCATTGCAGGCCGCGCACGCCAGCGGTGTGACCGAAACTCAGCCAACCAGCCTGGAGTTTGCCGGCAGCAGGCTGATAAGAAAATCCATCTGGTCGGCAAGGATGCGGCGATTGCGCAGGATCAGGGCCTCGTAACGCGACGGGCTGTAGGGCACGTAGCGCATCATCATGCCGGCGCGCTCCGGTGTGGATGCGCCTTTCCGCTGATTGCAAGGCTTGCAGGCGGTAACAACGTTGGTCCAGTGGTCCCTGCCGCCGCGCGAGAGCGGCACGATGTGGTCGCGGGTGAGGAGTTCCGGACGTTTCTGGCTGCCGCAATAGCAACAGAGATGGTGGTCGCGCTGGAATAGCAGCGGGTTACTGAGGGCTGGCGACTGTGGCTGCCACCCGCGCGGGTGGCGGCCGCGCAAGGCCTGGATGCTGGTGACGCTGAGGGTAGAGCGCTCGCCGGTCAGGCGCGACTGCCCGCCGTGAAAAGTGAAGAGAAAATCGCCCAACTCCCGGTCGACCCGGCCGGAAGCCTTGCAGGCCACGGCGTCTTTCCAGGTAATCCAGCCGCGCGGCGCTCCCGTTACGTCGACTGCCAGAATCAACGGTCGGTTTGACGGTGTCGCCAGGTGCTCGGCCTGCATGGTGTCGGAACGGTTCAAGTTGCCTCCTTGGGTCGGCTTTCGAACTGCTGCCGGAAGAGTACCAAAGGATGCGGTGCTTTCCAATTGGTGTTGGAGTGTTTGGACTGGTGCGGTCTGACGTGACGCAGAGGAGGGGGCCACGCCTCTGGCAAGGGGTGGAAGTTGGGCGCCGGTACGCTATGCTTCTGCCCGCCATCATGAATTATGACCACGCTCGCCGCGTTCTGTTCGCGGCTTTCTCCCTTTCGCTGCTGCTGCACCTGCTGCTGATCTTCGGCTGGGGCTGGCAACGCCCTGTGCCACCGACGATGGCACAGGCGGCAATGCAGGTTGTTGTTTCGGCGAGGCCGGTCGCGGCGTCGCAGCCTGCTGCCGCTATGCAATCGCCAGCGCCGCCAAAATCAACAATTCCACCACTGTCGCCGGCTCCCGCGAGAACGCAGCCCAAACTGGTGGCTCCCGCAGTTCTGGCGGTGGAAAAACCCGCTTTGCAGCAGGAGGCTGCCCCCGCAGTTTCTTCCAGCGTTCCGGCGCTTGCAGTGGCTTCGGCGCCCGTGCGCGAATCTGCATCGGCTGCCGTCGCTGCCCGTGATTCCGGGAAGGACCGAGCAAGCGACGTGGCCGAGGGCGTCAGCGCCGATGGTCTGCGCCAGTATCGGATCGAGCTGGCCAGTGCCGCCCGTCGCTTTCGCGCCTACCCGGCGCTTGCGCGCGCGCGTGGCTGGGAGGGGGTGGCCCAGGTCGTGGTGTCGGTGAGTGCGGAGGGGGGGCTTCCCGCTGTGAAGCTGGCGCGCACTTCCGGGCATGGCGTTCTCGATGAACAGGCGGTGGAAATGTTGTCCCACGCCGCCGCGGCTACCCCGGTGCCGGCAAGCCTGCTTGGCCGCAGTTTTGCGGTGCCGATGCCGATACGCTTCAGCCTTGAGGAGTAGGGGGCGTAAGGGGAGTGGGGGGCATAGGTGGCAAATCGACGGTATGCAGGCCAAACTCGCCCTTCTTCCGGTCCGACAGCCAGGCTTGCAGGGCAAAACTGACACTGCGAAAAGCCATCTCTTCCCAAGGCAGGCTGGCTTCTTCGAAAAGGCGACTTTCGAGCGACTCGACGCCAACGCCAAAGCGCCCGCCGATCAGCCGGGCCGTGTAGAACATATGCACCTGATGGATGTGGGGAACGTTGATCAGGGCAAAGAGGCGGTCGATTTCGACCTCGGCGCAGGCTTCTTCCATGGTTTCACGTGCGGCGGCCTCGGCGGTGGTCTCATTGTTTTCCATGAAACCGGCGGGCAGGGTCCAAAGCCCGTGGCGTGGCTCGATGGCGCGGCGGCACCGCAGAATCTTCCCTTCCCATTCGGCGATGCATCCGATCACCATCTTCGGGTTTTGATAGTGAATGGTTCCGCATTGGGTACACGAGTAGCGCGGCAGTGTGTCGCCCGCTGGAATGGCGAGGGAAACAGGGTTGCCGCAATGGCTGCAAAAATTCATCGGGGTATGCAGGCTGCTCATGGCTTGGAGTTTACCCGAAGGCCGTCGGGTGCGATCGAGTTGTCGTTGCTGTTGTTGTCGCTGTTTGCGTCCACCTTGGCTGCGGCCGATAATGGCCGCTGATCAACGGCGGCACAATGGCGATTTTTTGATTGGACGCCAGGGCCGTGTGATGAAGTGTGGCGAAATTGTGCCGAAACGCTAAAGCTTGAGGTTTTTCCCGCCTTTCGGGAGCATCTGGCTAAAATAGCGCAAACACGTCGACGGATGCCACGGGCTTGCGGTGGCTGAATAGGGGTAGGGGTACGCATGTTTCTGATCATCGGCTATGTTGTCATTCTCGCCGCTTCGCTGGGCACCTATGCGGTGCACGGCAGTCTGCTGGCGCTGTGGGTCCCCCTTGAATACGTGGCGATCGTCGGTCTTACCGTTGGTGGTTTTATTGCCGGTAACGACATCAAATACATCAAGAAGACGATCGGCGCCTTGCCCTCCATTTTCAAGGGCTCAAAATTTACCAAAGCCTTGTACATCGACCTGCTGGCGATGCTTTATGAAATTCTTGCCAAGGTGCGCAAGGAAGGCCTGATGTCGATCGAAGCGGATGTCGAGGATCCCCATGCCAGCCCAATTTTTGGCAAGTATCCGACGCTGCAGAATGACCACCATGTCATGGAATTCATCACCGACTACTTGCGCATGATGGTCGGTGGCAATCTGAATACGGTTGAAATTGAAAGCCTGATGGACATGGAAATCGAAACACACCATCACGAAGTTGAGGTGCCTGGGCACGTGATGGCCAAAGTTGCCGATGGTGTGCCGGCTTTCGGTATCGTCGTTGCCGTTATGGGCGTGGTCAACGTGATGGGCTCGGTCGGTCAGCCCCCGGCGGTGTTGGGCAAGATGATCGGCGGCGCGCTGGTCGGCACCTTTCTGGGTATTCTCATCTCTTACGGCTTCGTTGCTCCGGTGGCCAATTTGCTGGAACAAAAAGCGCACGAAGGTTCCAAGATTTACCAGTGCATCAAGGTTGTTCTGCTGGCCTCAATGTCCGGCTATGCGCCGCAGGTCGCGGTGGAGTTCGGTCGTAAGGTGCTCGAATCCGGTGTGCGTCCGAGCTTCCGCGAACTTGAGGATGAACTCAAGGCGCGCAAGGGCAAGTGACCGGCGGCTGACCGGAACTGGATATGAGCGACGACTCGACACGCCCGATAATCATCAAGCGCAAGAAAGTGGTGGCCGGCGGCCACCATGGAGGTGCTTGGAAGATTGCCTATGCCGACTTCGTGACGGCAATGATGGCCTTTTTTCTACTCATGTGGCTGTTGGGTTCGACCGCCAAGGGCGACTTGCAGGGTATTGCTGATTTCTTTCAGAACCCGCTCAAGGTCGGCATGGCAGGTGGTTCCGGGGTCGGCGATGCATCCAGTGTGATTCAGGGTGGCGGCAAGGATTTGACGCGAACAAGCGGGCAGGTCAAACAAGGTGAAGTCGAAGCGAAGCGCAAGACGATCAATCTCAAGGAGACCAATCAGGAATTCCTGCGAAAGCAGTTCGAGGAGCAGGAAAATGCCAAGCTCAATGAACTGAAACAGCGCATCGAAAAAGTCATCGAAGGCAACCCGGCACTCAAGCAGTTCAAGAACCAGTTGCTGCTCGATATAACCAGCGAAGGCCTGCGCATACAGATCGTCGACGAGCAGAACCGGCCGATGTTCGATTCCAGCAGTGCGGATCTGAAACCCTATACAAAGGATATCCTGCGCGAAATCGGCAAGGCGCTGAACAGCGTCGGCAACAAGATCACGGTCTCCGGCCATACCGATGCCGCACGCTTTGCCGGTGGCGAAAAGAGTTTCTCGAACTGGGAGCTTTCCGCCAACCGCGCCAACGCTTCCCGGCGCGAACTGATCATCGGCGGCATGGATGATCTGAAGGTACTGCGTGTGGTCGGCATGTCATCGACCGTACTGTTTGACAAGAACGATCCGCTTAACCCGGTCAATCGCCGGATCAGCATCA
The DNA here is from genome assembly GCA_016710885.1 of Candidatus Proximibacter danicus. Taxonomy (GTDB): domain Bacteria; phylum Pseudomonadota; class Gammaproteobacteria; order Burkholderiales; family Rhodocyclaceae; genus Proximibacter; species Proximibacter danicus. The sequence goes on along the minus strand of JADJUC010000002.1, from coordinate 133,067 downwards.
TCGTGCTCAACAAAAAAACCGAGGAGGCTTTCCTCGGTGAGGACGATAGTGGCGCCTCGGAGATAGGCAGTGACGGCAAGGGCATGGAACCCTTGGTGCCAGATGAAAAGGGAGCAACCAAGGGTTGATGGCGCCTTGCCGGTGCGATCAGCACGCAGCGCTCAGAAACATTACAAGGGGGAAGAATGACAGCAGGCGAGAAAGTCAGAAATTTCGGGGCGCTGTGGCTGCTCTCCGTCGCCGGTGGTGCGGCTGTACTGGAGCCCGCCTTACGCAGCGGCGTTTTCATTGGCATGCTTGTCTTGCTGCTGGTGGGTTGGATCATGATCGCCGGCAAGGCGGGCGCGGCTGACGTCGATGCGAAACCTGCAGCGAGTGCCGGGCTCGACCGGGAGGCTTTGGCCGTGACCGGGGCGACCCTGGTCCGCTGTGGTGAGGAGTTCAACGCCCAGTTCGGAGTTACTCGGGGCGAACTCGCGCGGGCGCAGCAGATATTTTCCGATGCCATCGCCAAACTGATTGACAGCTTCAATGCCATGAGCGTGCAAGCGCATCGGCAGCAGGAACTAGGGTTGCAGGTCATCCGCCAGCATGGAGGCGCGGCCGATGGCGGCGGTGGTGCTTCGGATTTCGAGCGCTTTGCCCGGCAGACCTCCGACACCCAGAGGACTTTCGTTGAAAGCGTTGTCGAGAACTCCAAACTGGCGATGGAGCTGGTGGAGATGACGGACCGGATTGCCAGCGAGATGCGCAAGATTCTCGGTATGCTCGGCGAGATCGAGGGGATTTCCAAACAGACCAATCTGCTGGCGCTGAATGCGGCCATTGAGGCTGCTCGCGCAGGCGAGGCCGGGCGTGGATTTGCGGTGGTGGCCGATGAGGTGCGTGACCTTTCGGGACGTACCAGCCATTTCAGTCAGCAGATCCGCGGCATGATGCAGAACATGCAGAAATCGATCGGCGATACGGAAACAGCAATCAACAAAATGGCGGCGCAGGACATGGCCTTTGCGCTCAAATCGAAGCAGGACGTTGAGGACGCGATGCGTAATGTCGAGGATCTCAACCGGCACACCAGCCAGACCGTCAGTGAACTCAATCAGATCGCCGCCGTCATGGAGAGCAGCGTCAACCAGGCGGTGGTATCCCTGCAGTTTCAGGACATGGTGACGCAATTGATTAGTCACGTCAGTAGCCGTTTGGGTGAATTGCAGGCGGTGATCTCCGAAGTTGGTGGCGCTGGAAGGGTCGTTGGCAGTGCCTCCGCGGGTATTCAGCCTGAACAGATGGCGCACTTGCGCATGCAACTGGAAAATGCCGTGACGATGCTTGATGGCATTCATCACGTGATTGAAAACAACCCCGTAAAACAGCAAGGCTTCGCCAGCGGCGATGTCGAACTGTTCTAACTGAAGAAGGAAACTACCATGGCAAAGACCGTGCTCTGCGTTGATGATTCTGCGTCTATTCGTCAGATGGTCGGGTTTACGCTCAAAAGCGCCGGCTATGAGGTGGTGGACGCCGTAGATGGCATGGACGGACTGGATAAGGCCAAGGCGCGATCCGTCAATCTTGTACTTACCGACCAGAACATGCCGCGCATGGATGGGCTGACGCTGATCAAGAGCTTGCGGGCACTGCCGCAGTACAAATCAGTGCCGATCCTGATGTTGACGACCGAGTCTTCGGAATCGATGAAATCGCAGGGACGTGCCGCCGGCGCTACAGGCTGGCTGGTCAAGCCCTTCGATCCACAGAAATTGATCGAGGTAGTGAAAAAAGTCATAGGCTGACGCGCCGCCTTTATTTCACAATCCAGAAATCCTGCGCGACTTTCGGCCCGGCATGACCGGGCGGTTCCCAACGCAACAGAGTGCAGAGGGCAGAATGACCATCGACATGAGTCAGTTCTACCAGGTCTTCTTCGAGGAGACGGCGGAACACTTGACGGCCATGGAGTCGTTGTTGCTGGAACTTGACATCGCGTCACCCGACAGCGAAGCGTTGAATGCCATTTTTCGTGCCGCACATTCGATCAAAGGGTCGAGTGGAACCTTCGGCTTCACGGATCTTGCTGAAGTCACCCATGTGCTGGAAAACTTGCTCGACCGCATTCGCAAGAACGAGCTGGCGTTGCGCAATGACATGGTCGATGCTTTTCTCGATGCAGGAGATGTCCTCAAGGCTATGCTCGCCGCTCATCAGGGCGGTGCGCCGGTTGCAGAAGGCGCCGTCGCCGAGGTCTGCGCCAATCTGAAGGCGCTGACGACTGATGCTGTCGCACCTGCCCTTTCCGTGGCTGCCGTTCCGTCTTTGCCTCCTGCCGTTCTGCCGACGGAGGAAGGTTTCGATATCGAATTTTTGCCGACAGTCGAGGCGACCGCTGATCATCGGGCGCTCCCCAATCTGTTGCAGGCACTGAGTTCCATGGGCCGGCTTGACGTTGTCGCGCAGCCGGAGGCTGGGGCACCAGGCTTGTGGTGCTTGCGTTTGTTTACCGGGCGCCCTCAGGCTGAGTTCGAGGATTTTCTCGCCTTCGTATCTGAGACAGATGGCTGGCGGGTCAAACGTATCGCTACGGATGCAACTGATGCTGGCGGCGCCTACGGGCTGTTTGATGCTCCCGATGCGGCGCCTGTCGAGGATGCCTATGGCCTTTTCGAGCCAGTCGATGGCGCGCCGGCAGCGTCGGCGTTTGTAGTCGACGAAGGGGATGGCTTTGGTTTCTTCGAGCCGTTGCCTGTTGCGCCAGAAAGTGCGGCTTCACCGCTGGCCGAAGTCGAGGGTGACGGTTTTGGCTTTTTTGAACCCATGCCTCCGCCCCAAGCGAGTTCAGCGTCGGCAGTTGCCGTTTCTCCTCCTCTCCCTGCCGAGCTGCCTGTGGTGTCAGAAGCGACTTCTGCACCGGGCGCTGCTTCGGTTCCGGCAGCCGCCCCGGAGATTCGTGCAAAGCCGGCAGTCGTGCCGGGTGCAGAGGCTGCATCGATTCGTGTCAGTGTCGAACGTGCGGATCAACTGATCAATCTGGTAGGCGAGTTGGTCATCACGCAAGCCATGCTGCTGCAATGTGCCGCACAGATGCACGATGCAGCGCCGGAGGCGTTGACCAATGGGCTGGCTCAGCTCGAACGCAATACCCGCGGCTTGCAGGAAGCCATCATGTCGATTCGCATGATGCCGATTTCCTTCGTTTTTTCGCGCTTCCCGCGGGTGGTTCGCGACCTCTCGTCGAAGCTCGGCAAGCAGGTCGAATTGAAGATGAATGGAGAGACTACCGAACTCGACAAGGGACTTATCGAGCGCATTGCTGACCCCTTGACGCACCTTATCCGCAATAGCTTGGACCATGGCGTCGAGCTACCGGAAAAGCGTATTGCCGCTGGCAAGAGCCCGGTCGGAACAATCACCCTGAAGGCTGCGCATCAGGGCGGCAATATCGTCATCGAAGTGGGTGACGACGGTGCAGGCCTTGATCGTCAGCGGATTATGTCGAAGGCCCGCGAGCGTGGTTTCCAGATTTCCGATCAGATGAGTGACCAGGATGTCTGGGCCTTGATTTTCGAGGCGGGCTTCTCCACCGCCGAGGTGGTGACTGACGTGTCGGGGCGTGGTGTTGGAATGGATGTCGTCCGGCGCAATATTCAGGCAATGGGCGGACGCATCGAAATCGAGAGCATGACGGGCGTCGGCACGCGGATGACGGTGCGTTTGCCGCTGACGCTAGCTATTCTCGACGGTATGTCGGTTGCTGTCGGAGGCCACATTTACATCCTGCCGTTGTCGTATGTCATCGAATCGGTGCAGCCGGAGCGTGGCGATGTCAAAACGCTGTCGAACCAGACGCGGGTGATTCAGGTGCGCAACGAATATCTGCCGGTGGTGACGCTGCACGACATGTTCCGCGTTCCCGGTGCCGAGACCGATTTCACCAAGGGCATCATGATCGTGCTCGACGCCGATGGCACCAAGGCGGCGCTGTTTGTCGATGCCCTGGTCGGGCAGCATCAGGTGGTGATCAAGAGTCTGGAGCAGAACTATCGCCGGGTTTCCGGCATTTCTGGGGCAACGATCATGGGGGATGGGCGCGTGGCGCTGATTCTCGATGTCTCTGCGCTGATCGAGCTGTCCCGCGCCGCACAGGCGGTTGCCGTGCCGGTGACGGCCTGAAGAACATAGCGAACGGAGCAAGCGATGGAAATTGCGAAGCAGCACAACGGTAACGGAGTGGCAGAAGACGACCAGGTGGCCAGCGAGTACCTGACTTTCCGGCTCGGTGAGGAGGAATACGCGATAGATATCCTGAAGGTTCAGGAAATTCGCGGTTACGAGCCACCAACCGCCATTGCCTATGCGCCGCCATTCATCAAGGGTGTCATCAACCTGCGCGGCATCATCGTGCCGATCGTCGACCTGCGCATCAAGTTCGGGCTCGGGACAGTTGATTACACCCCTTTTACGGTGGTCATCATCCTGAATGTTACCCAGCGGGTGATCGGTATTGTCGTCGATAGCGTTTCGGATGTTACGTCGCTGACCGCCGGCCAGATCCGCCAGGCACCGGACTTCTCTGCCAGCTTCGATACCAAATATATTCTCGGTCTGGCGACGATCGACAAGCGCATGTTGATCATTACCGACATCCAGCGTCTTATGAGTAGCCGCGATATGGAACTCATCGACGACGCTGCAGAGGCTTGAGCCGAATAGTGAAGCATACCCAAGACAATAAGTGACAACGGAGAGACGACAATGCGTATCAACATGCCGGTAACCAATGTTGAGGTAACCCTGAAAGATGACACTCTGATCGTTTCCAAGACCGATCTGAAGGGGCAGCTTACCTATATCAACAAGGATTTTCTCGACATCAGTGGTTTTTCCGAGGCCGAATTGCTCGGGACATCGCACAACATTGTTCGCCATCCGGACATGCCTGTTGAGGCGTTCGAAGATCTCTGGCGAGATCTGAAGGCGGGGCGTCCATGGACCGGCTATGTCAAGAATCGTTGCAAGAACGGGGATTTCTACTGGGTTCTTGCAACAGCTACACCGATCCGCGAAAACGGGCAGGTTACCGGCTATATGTCGGTTCGGCGCAAAGTCTCGCGAGACATCATCGTTGCCGTCGAGGCTGCGTATCGCCGTTTCCGCGAGAAGCAGGCTGGCGGAGCCCGGATACTACACGGTCAGGTCGTGACTGGTGGCGAGGGACTGAAGAACATTAGGCTTAAATCAAAATTGATTTACGGGCTGGCTGCGATGATGCTGCTGGCGGTCGTTGTTGGTGTCGTTGGCATGATGGGAGTCAGTCGATCGAACCAGTCGCTATCAGATCTTTATCGACACCGACTGGAGCCCGTTCAGGCGTTGGCGCATATCAGCAAGTTGCTGGCCGACAACCGGGCGCAGGTTATGCTCGCCCTTCAGCACGACCCTGGTCTCGAAGTAGCCAAGCTTCACGATCATGCGCTGACAATGCACCTTGACACGATCACCAGGAACGCGGCAGAGATTACGGCGCAGTGGGATAACTACCAGAAAACAGTTCTCGATGATAAGCACCAGCAACTGGCGACTGCTTACGTTACGGCGAGATCTGCCTACGTCAATGACGGCTTGAAAGTTGCCAGCACCGGACTGGCCGAGGGGCGATTTGCCGATGTGCAGGAACTGCTGATCCGGAAAATCAATCCGCTCTATACCGATGCTGCCGCGCGCGCCGAAGACTTGTACAAATACCAGCTGGAAAATGGAAAGTCCCAGTTGCAATCGGCAGAAGCGCAGGGGAGTCAATCGCAGAGCTGGGTGATTGCACTGTTGGCGCTGGCCATCGCCATCGGCAGTGTGATTGCGATGGTTCTGCTGCGGGCTATCCTGAAACCGCTTCAGGCAATTACTTCCGGGTTCGGCAGCATAGCCGAGGGCAACTACCAGACGCCGGTGGATATTTCCCGCGACGATGAAATAGGCAAGGTGATGCAGGGTCTGCAGTCGATGCAGATTCAGCTTGGCTTTAATGTTGCCGAGGCAAAGCGCGTTTCGGACGAAAACCTGCGCATCAAGATAGGCCTTGATAATGTCGCTACGAATGTGATGATTGCCGATCACACGCACAACATCATCTATTTGAATCAGTCGGTAAGTGCCATGTTCGCAGCGGCCGAGGCCGATATCCGCAAGGACATGCCGGAATTCAGTGCTGCTGCACTCCTGGGCAGCAATATCGATATCTTTCACAAGAACCCGGCGCATCAGCGCAGCATGCTGGACCGGTTGACGGGCACCCATCGCGCAACCATTCACCTGGGGGGGCGCACCTTTACCTTGACCGTGACGCCGGTGGTCAATGAGCGCGGTGAGCGCTTGGGAACGGCTGTGGAATGGCTGGACAGAACGGCAGAGGTTGCTGTTGAGAACGAGGTTGCTGAAATAGTCAATGCAGCGGCCAACGGGGATTTCAGCAAGCGTGTCGCACTTGAAGGCAAGCAGGGTTTCTTCCTACGCCTGGCGGAAGATCTCAACCGGCTGCTGGAGACCGCTCGTGGCGGGCTCGATGACGTGGTAGCGATGCTCTCGGCGATGGCTGATGGCGATCTGACAAAATCGATCACCGCGGAATATTCCGGCACTTTCGGGCAGCTCAAGGACGATGCCAATTCGACGGTATCGCGTTTGCGCGAAATCATCGGGCAGATAAAACAATCGACCGATGCGATTAATACCGCTGCGCAGGAAATTGCAGTGGGTAACCAGGATCTTTCGGCGCGTACGGAAGAGCAGGCGTCCCGCCTCGAAGAAACCGCTTCGAGCATGGAGCAATTGACGGGTACCGTGAAACAGAATGCCGACAACGCGCGCCAGGCGAATGAGCTTGCCAGTAATGCCCAGTCCGTCGCCCAGAAAGGGGGCGTGGTGGTGTCGCAGGTAGTGCAGACCATGGGTGCGATCCACCAGAGCTCAAGCAAGATCTCCGACATTATCAGTGTGATTGATGGGATTGCCTTCCAGACCAACATTCTGGCGCTGAATGCCGCTGTCGAGGCTGCACGCGCCGGCGAGCAAGGGCGTGGTTTTGCTGTCGTCGCGACGGAAGTGCGCAGTCTGGCGCAACGCAGCGCGGCCGCAGCCAAGGAGATCAAGAGTCTGATCTCCGACTCGGTCGAGAAGGTCGAGAACGGCAGCAAGCTCGTCGATCAGGCTGGCCGTACGATGGAAGAAGTGGTCGCTTCGATTGCCCGCGTGGCCGCCATCATGACTGATATCGCCGGGGCCAGCCGCGAGCAAAGCTCTGGTATCGAGCAGGTTGGCCTGGCAGTTACGCAGATGGACGAGGTGACGCAGCAGAATGCTGCACTTGTTGAAGAGGCTGCAGCTGCGGCTGAAAGTCTGGAGGAGCAAGCCCGCTCACTAATGGACGCCGTTTCGGTGTTTCGTCTTGCCGATGGGCAGCCAAGCGCTCCAGCCGCTGCCCGCCAGTCGCCGGCGCGTCCCGCCCTGTCGGAACCTGAGGACATGGGCGGCCGTTTTGTCGCGCAACAATCGTCGCGCAAGGTCCCGGTAAAACTGCCGGCCTCGCTCGATGATGAGTGGGCCGAGTTCTGACCCGGAAAACAGGATGACAATGTTTGAGCCGAAACGCCCTCTCTCGCCGCGCCCGCCGCTCACCGGCTCGCCTGGCGCCGCACGCCCTGTGTCGTCTGGAGTTGCGGCCTCGCCAGTCCGCGCATCAACGAGTCTTCCGCCAAGGGATGGCGGCTTGCGCGAATTTGTTTTTACGGTGGCTGATTTTGAGCGTGTGCGCAACCTGATCTATCAGCACGCGGGGATTTCTCTTTCCGCCGCCAAGCAGGATATGGTCTATTCGCGACTCGCTCGCCGCCTGCGCGCCCACGGGCAAGGAAACATTTGGCGATTACCTGGCGTTGCTGGAGAAGGGCGATAAGGAAGAGTGGGAAAAATTCGTCAATTCCCTGACAACCAACCTCACCTCTTTTTTTCGTGAGCCGCACCACTTTCCGCTTTTTGCCGAGCATCTGAAAAGCTCGGCAGCCGGAGTCCGATCCGCGTCTGGTGTAGTGCTGCGTCCACCGGTGAGGAGCCTTATTCGATTGCCATGACGGTGGCCGAAACTTTTGGCGGCTTCAATACGCCGGTATCGATCATCGCTTCGGATCTCGATACCAATGTGTTGGCAACGGCCGACAACGGTATCTACGCTATGGACCGTGTCGTGCGGATATCGCCGGAGCGGCTGAAGCGCTTTTTTCTCAAAGGTTCCGGCACCCAGGAAGGCTATGCCGCGGTGCGTCCGGAACTTCGTCGCATGATCCAGTTCCTGCCGGTCAATCTGCTCGAATCGACCTGGCCGGTAAAAGGTCCGCTCGACGTGATTTTCTGCCGCAACGTAATGATTTATTTCGACAAGCCGACCCAGTACAAGATACTTTCCCGTTTTGCACCGATGATGCAGGGCGATGGACTGCTCTTTGCAGGCCACTCGGAGAGCTTTCTGCACGCGGCCGATCTTTTCCGCTCACTCGGCAAGACGGTATATGAACTCGCCCAGCGAACCCGTTGACCGTTCCGGGACGCGCTATTCGCGGCCGGCACCAGACGATGGCTATGTAGAGGGGTTTGCGACCAACCTTTACCATGACCGCAGCTTTGATTCGCCGGCAGCGAAAATCTTGCCCGGAGAATATTTTGTTACCCAGAAAGAGATGGTACTGGTAACGGTGCTGGGCTCCTGTGTTGCTGCCTGCATCCGTGATACTGAAAGCGGCATTGGTGGCATGAACCACTTCATGTTGCCCGATGAGGGCGGCAAGGATGTAGCCAGCAATTCTGCCCGCTATGGAACCTATGCGATGGAGGTGTTGATCAACCATCTGCTGAAGAATGGCGCGCGTCGAAATCGTCTTGAAGCCAAGGTGTTTGGTGGCGGTGCCGTCCTCGAAAGTCTGACGTCGAGTAACGTTGGCGCTCGCAATGCCGAGTTTGTTCTGAACTTTCTGCAGATGGAAAAAATACCTGTCATGGCCAAGGATCTGCTCGATTCCTACCCGCGCAAAATCTATTATTTCCCGAACAGCGGGCGGGTCTTGGTGCGCAAACTGCACCGGGTACACAACGACACCTTGTTCAGCCGCGAAAAGGAATACCGTTCCCGCCTTTCTCGTTCCGAGGTTGCGGGCGATATCGAACTCTTTACCTGATCTTTGGCGATAGTTGATAACGATGAAAACAAGGGTTCTTGTTGTTGATGATTCCACGGCGATGCGCAGGTTGCTTACCGACCTGATCAATGCTGCTCCCGATCTGGAGGTAGTAGGGAGCGCGCCGGATGCATTGGTTGCGCGAGAAATGATCAAATCGCTGAACCCCGATGTGGTGACACTGGATGTCCAGATGCCGCGCATGGATGGTCTGGAATTTCTTGACCGACTGATGCGCCTGCGCCCGACGCGTGTGGTCATGGTTTCGGCTTTTACTGCGGCAGGCTCGGAAACCACGCTGCGCGCACTTGAACTTGGTGCCATCGACTTTATCGGTAAGCCGCGTGCGGACAGCGCAGCATCAATGGGAGATTACGCCGAGGAACTGACAGAAAAACTGCGCGCAGCTGCCGTGGCACGTTTGCATCGTTCCCCTGTAGCGTCTCAAGTGCCAGCCCGGATTCCAGCCCCTCCGCTTGCGATCCGTTCCAACGGCGACGGGAAAATCATATTGATTGGCGCTTCGACAGGCGGTACTGAGGCGATCAAGGATGTTCTTCTCGGCTTTCCTGCTGACTGTCCGCCGACGCTGATCGTGCAGCATATGCCTGAGAGTTTTACTGCCTCGTTCGCAAAACGCCTCGACGCGCTGTGTGCGCCCCGCGTAATAGAAGCGCAAGGCGGCGAGCCGCTTGAGCGAGGGGTGGTATACATTGCGCCCGGGCATTCGCATTTGCAGATTCGGCGGCAAGGGGTGGGTTATTTCACCGAATTGTTGTCGACGGCACCCGTCAACCGTCATCGGCCGTCAGTGGATGTGCTCTTTGATTCCGCCGCGCAACTCCTCGGTCATAAGGCTTTTGGGGTGATCCTGACGGGTATGGGCAAGGACGGTGCGCACGGCTTGCTGCGTATGCGTCAGGCCGGGGCGCACACTTTTGGTCAGGATGAAGCAAGTTGTGTGGTTTATGGCATGCCGCGCGAGGCCGCGTTGGTAGGGGCTGTGGAAGAAGTGGTCAGCCTCGAGAATATGTCGGGCCGCGTGCTCGCCTGCGTGGCGCGGAGTGTGGCATAGTTGAGCCGATAGCACTAAAGTAATAAAGGGAGATTGTTATGCAAACAAGTGTCAGCATGGATTCCGGCAGCGCAGACCTGAAATTGTCAGGCCGTTTCGATTTCAATGCGCATCGGGAGTTTCGGGCTGCCTATGAGCAGGTCATTGCCGATGCAGCTGTCCGTGCATTGAACATTGATATGGGCGGGGTAGACTATCTCGATAGTTCGGCGCTTGGCATGTTGTTGATGTTGCGTGACAAGGCAGGTGCTGCGAACAAGGCGCTGACACTTTCCAATGTGCGTGGTGCCGTCAAGCAAGTTCTCGATATTGCCAACTTCGGGAAGCTGTTCCGGATTCTTTGAGGTTTCCGCTTTGTTGCGCCGTTGCTAAAGGATGTGTTGGTGGTGCCGTAGAATCGATACGCGTGCCTCTTTAAGAGGTGGCGATAACAGCAATGACAAGGGATAGTACGCAATGAACAGCTTGGCTTGGAAGATTCGCGCAGGTTTTCTGGCGCTTGCAGGGCTCGCTGCCGGCATCCTTATTTTTGGCCCGGGAGTCTTCGGTTCTGGGAACCAGGGCCTAGCGATTGGCGCGGCCGCGCTCTTTGTGATTGCGATTTTTCTGGCGATGATGCTCGAAGGGGCGCTGGTGCGCCGTCTGCAGGAACAGCGCGCGGTGATCGAGAGCATCTATATGGATGGTGACCTGACGCGACGCGTTCCGGAGTCAGGTGGGGATGAAATTGCCGCGACTGCCGCGGCCTTCAACAAGTTGATGGCCAGTATTTCGACAATCATTGGCAAGGTCTTTTTCAATTCCGTTGAGGTTGCGCGTGCTTCGTCGCTTCTCATCCAGGAGGCCAATACGGTGGCTGCCGGCTCCAATCAGCAGCGCGATGCTGCATTGGCCGCAGCCTCAGCCATGAATCAGCTAACCGAGCGAATGCATCAAGTTAGTGCCAACGCCAGCGATACCGCGCAGATCGCTGAATCTGCCAGTGGGCTGTCCGCAGAAGGCATGGTGATCGTCCAGAAAGCTTCTGCTGAAATGGAAAAGATCGCTGCTTCGGTCACCCAGTCCTCCGAGGTGGTTTGTATTCTGGGCGAACGCTCGAAGGCTATCAGCGGTATTGTCCAGACGATTCGCGAGATTGCCGATCAAACCAATCTGCTGGCCCTCAATGCTGCCATTGAGGCTGCTCGTGCTGGCGAACAGGGGCGCGGTTTTGCCGTGGTCGCCGATGAGGTTCGCAAGCTGGCCGAGCGTACATCGCAGGCGACCGGTGAAATCAGCAGCATGATCTCCGCGATACAGGGGGAGACCCAGAGCGCGATCGTGAGTATTGCCGCCGGTACCGGGCAGGCCAAAAATGGTGCTGATCTGGCGCAGCAGGCGGCAGATTCGCTCGAGCGGATCAATCGTGGTGCCCGCGGAACGATGGAAAAAGTGGATGCGATTGCTGCTGCGATCGATGAGCAGAGTCGCTCCGGGCAAGATATTGCCGACCATGTCCGCAGCATCATGTCGATGGCTGAAGCCAACAGTACCGCTTCCGAAAAGGCGCTACGAGAGGCGGACCAACTGGAGTACCTTGCCACCAATCTTAAGGAAATCGGCAACGTATTCAAGCTGGGTGCAGCGGGCGAGCAGGCAGTGCAGACGCATGCGCGTATGCCTCCTATCGTTCAGCGCGCTGCGATCGATATCGGCGCGATTCTCGATAAGGCGATTGATTCCGGGCGAATCCGCCTTGAGGATATGTTTGACCAGAATTACCAGCCAATCGCCAATACCAAGCCACCGAAGTTCAAAACAAAATTCGATGATCTGACAGATCAGGTGCTGATACCTCTGCAGGAACAACTGCTGGATCAAAACAAATGGCTGGTTTACGCGATTGCTTGCGATCGCAAGGGATATGTGCCGACCCACAATAAGCGCTTTGCCCAGCCTCTATCCGGCGACGAAAAAGTCGATTTCGTGAATAATCGGACCAAGCGCGTTTTTGATGACCCGGTTGGCAAACGTTGCGGCGACCACCGGCAGCCGTTCCTGCTGCAAACCTATCGGCGAGATACCGGTGAAATCATGCATGACATTTCGGCGCCGGTAATGGTGAAGGGACGGCACTGGGGTGGGTTCCGGATTGGCTATAAAACCGAAGTCTGATTCTGACGCACACGCTTGCGTTTTTACGCGGCTGACATGGTGTCAGCCAGAATGATCGATTAACATACAGTGACGCGAGATGCCTCGTTTCCAGAAGGGGTTCAGTTATGTCCGAACTGCTGAAAAGTATTGATGCACGCACCAAGCTGGCCGGCACGAACAAGCTAGAAATTCTGCTTTTCTTTTTGGGCCGCGATACGCGGACGGGAAGAAAGGAAACTTTTGGCATCAACGTTTTCAAAGTGCGCGAGGTTATGCGCACCCCGCCGATTACGTCTGCACCAGAGATGCCGACGGCAGTGGAAGGGATGGTCAGTCTGCGCGGTGTCTTGGTGCCGGTCATCGATCTTGCAAAATATGCCGGGGTTCAGACAGAGACGCCGCGTGACATCATGATCGTCACTGAATACAACGGCCATACGCAGGGCTTCCTGGTTGAAGGTGTCGATACCATTCTGCGCTTGGACTGGAGCCAGATGCGCGTTCCTCCGGAAATGCTGATGGCGGAGATGGGCGGGCTCGTCACGGCTGTGACCGAGCTTGAGGACGATCGTCTGGTCATGATGATGGACGTTGAAAAAGTGCTGGCAGAGACTGCGCGCTACGATGACGACGTCGCGTTCCGCAGTGTTGTCAAGGTGGATAAACCGGAAGCCTTGGTCTTTTTCGCTGATGACTCGATTGTTGCACGCAAGCAGATCGAGAAGACGCTGCAGTTGATGGGCGTTAAATACGTGGCTTCGGTCAATGGTCGGCAGGCTTGGCAGGAGCTTGAGAAAATAGCGGAATATGCAATCAGCTGCGGGAAAGAGCCTCGCGAGATGATCAGCTTGGTGCTCACCGACGTCGAGATGCCAGAAATGGACGGGTATATCCTGACCAAGAAGATCAAGAGCGATCCGCGCTTCATCGGGGTTCCGGTCATCATGCACTCTTCTTTGTCGGGCATGTCGAATCAGCAGCTTGGAAAGTCGGTTGGGGTGGACGAATACGTCGCCAAATTTGAGCCGCAGAAACTCTCGGAAGCGTTGGCGCGCCGCATTGCCGGCGGACTGGAAGACCTTCCCGTGCCGGCCAAGCCGGAATTGTTTGCTGGAGTGTGAGGGTGGATATGTCGGATAAGAGAAATCTGCTCGAAAGTATCGATGCCCGTACGCGACTGGCGGGCTCGAACATGATGGAGATTCTGCTGTTCTCGCTGGGGACACGCGAGACCTTCGGAATCAACGTTTTTAAAGTACGCGAGGTCGGTCGGTCGCCGCACATCACGCGTACGCCGAATATGCCGAAGGGCGTTGAGGGCCTGATCTCGCTGCGCGGCAACGTCATTCCCGTTCTGTCCCTGTCGTCCTATCTGGACCTCGAGGGTAGCGCGCCGCCAGGGCTTGGCAAGACAATGATGGTGGCGGAGTATTCCAAGCGGACACTGGGATTCCTCGTGCACGAAGTCGACCGGATCATTCGTGTCGACTGGGAGCGCGTAAAGGCGCCAGAAACCGTTCTGGCCTCGAACCTGGGCTTGATTACCGCCGTGATTGAGTTGGAGGGCGGACATCTTGTTTCCATCCTCGACGTTGAGCAGATTCTTGCCAATGCTTTTGGCGAGGCAGTTATTGTCGATGTTGCCCCGGCCCGCGTATCAGAGGATGTTGGCGTATTCTTCGTCGACGATTCGTTGGTCGCCCGGCGCAAGATCACAGAGGTGCTAGACAAGTTGGGGGTCAAGCACAAGCATGCAACCAACGGATCTGAAGCATGGACACGTTTGCAATCGCTTGCTGCACATGCGGTGCAGATGGGAACGCAGTTGCGCGATGAAATTCGCGTGGTTCTTGTCGATGCCGAGATGCCCGAGATGGATGGTTACGTGCTTACAAAGAATATCAAGGCCGATAATCGTTTCAATGGAGTAGCGGTGATCATGCATTCTTCGCTTTCTTCAGAGGCCAACAAGGCGATGGGTAAAGCCGTCGGTGTGGATGGCTACGTCGCCAAGTTCGATGCGGAAATTCTGGCGGATACCTTGCGTCCGTTGCTGGAAAGATAAGAACACTGGAGCTTGAAGCATGCCTGATCCAAAAATGAAATTCCTCGTGGTTGACGATTTCTCGACGATGCGGCGCATCGTGAGAAATCTGCTCAAGGAGCTTGGGTTCGTCAACGTCGACGAGGCCGAGGATGGCGCTATAGCCCTGCAGAAGCTGCAGGCTGGTGATTTTGACTTTGTTGTTTCCGACTGGAACATGCCGAACATGGATGGGCTTACCTTGTTACAGACGATTCGTGCCACGCCCAATCTCAAGCACCTGCCGGTGCTGATGATTACTGCCGAAGCCAAGAAGGAAAACATTATCGCGGCCGCTCAAGCAGGGGCCAGCGGCTACATCGTCAAGCCCTTTACCTCAGCCACCCTTTCGGAGAAGTTACAGAAGATTTTCGAAAAGATGGACAAGGGTGCTTAGGACAGGGAGATGGCAATGAGCAGCGATTCCTCAGATCTCGAAGCCCTCTTCGACAGTATTGCCAGTGGTCAGGCGCCCGTTAAGCCGGCCACCGTTCCGGTTTCGGCTCCCGCCGCGAGCACCTCACGCGAAGTCGGCGACTCGGATGAGCTACAGGCTTTGTTCGATTCTTTTTCCGGCGCACCGGCTGCTAGCGCCCCGATGCGCCTGCTGAGGAAGAGTGGGTCGGTCAGGAAAAAGCATTTCAGCGTGTCGGGCACATGGCACGCCAGTTGCACGACACCTTGCGTGAGCTTGGTTACGACAAGATGATTTCCCAGACCGTCGAGGCCCTTCCGGACGCCAAGGACCGACTCGCCTATATTGCCAATCTCACCGAGCAGGCCGCCTGCAAGGTGCTTAATGCCACAGATGTCGCCAACCCCTTGATCGACTCGCTGGAAGTTGATGCACAAGGTCTGGCCAGCCGATGGGATCGTGTCTACGCCAACCAGATGGGCGTCGATGATTTCAAACAATTGGCAGCTGAAACGCGTGCTTTCCTGAAGGACCAGTTGCCGCAGAAAACGGGCGGCACCAAAGCGCAACTGATGGAAATCATGATGGCGCAGGATTTCCAGGATTTGACCGGGCAGGTCATAAAGAGAGTGGTGACCCTTGCCCAGGAACTCGAATCGCAATTGATGGGGGCGCTTATCGAAGTGATGCCGGGTGAGCGACGGACAGAGTCGGTCAATAGCCTGCTGAACGGTCCGGTGATCAATGCAGAAAATAGTGGCGACGTAGTTGTGGACCAGCAGCAGGTTGATGACCTGCTCGGTAGCCTGGGCTTCTAGGAGAAGAACGATGAGCGATTTCGCCGGAATGGAAGACCTCCTGCAGGATTTTTTGCAGGAAGCGCACGATTTGTTGTCTGACGTTGACAACAAGCTCGTTGACTTGGAGCGGATGCCCGAGGACAAGCGGCTGCTGAATGATATTTTCCGTGGATTTCATACGGTCAAGGGCGGTGCTGGCTTTCTCAATGCAGCAGAGCTGGTGACACTTTGCCACCTGACCGAAAATTTGTTTGACCGGCTGCGCAATGGCGAGATGCATCTAACGCCTGAATTGATGGACATCATCATGGCGGCAACCAAAGGGGTGCGCGACATGTTCGGTGAGCTGGGGCAGGGCGTTCAGCCGCGTCCGGCACCCGAAGATGTGCTGGGCGGCCTGCGCCGGGCGCTGGAGGACGATGCTGCCCCGGCTGCGGCTCCTCCTCCCGTGGCAGCCGCCGAGTCGGTGGCAGCGGCAGCTGCTCAGGAAGGCCCGGACTGGCAGGCCTTGCACGGCGCGGTGACCGGTACGATGACGGCTCAACCCGCAGCATCAACCGAAGTCATCGCCAAGGTCGATACAGCTCCGCAGTCGGCGTCACCCCCCCCTTATGGTCGTCGCGGCACTGACAAGCCCGGCGCGCCAGAGAAGGCGGGCGCGGGGCGACGAGTAGAGGAGCGTGCAGCGACACGTGAAAATACGATTCGCGTGGATACCTCGCGGCTCGATCAGGTGCTTAACCTGTCGGGTGAGATCGGTTTGATGAAGAACCGCCTGACCAGCCTCAGGGCTGACATTCTTGCCGGGAAAACCGATTCCGAAACTTTGCACGCCCTTGATCAAGCGGTTTCTCAGCTTGATCTGCTGGTTTCCGATTTGCAGAACTCCGTGATGAAAACGCGGATGCAGCCGATTGGTCGCCTGTTCCAGAAATATCCGCGTATTGCCCGCGACTTGGCTCGCCAGCTAGGCAAGGATGTCGAGCTGGTGCTCTCTGGCGAAGAAACTGAAGTCGACAAGACCATGATCGAGGATCTGGCCGATCCGCTGATTCACTTGATCCGTAACGCGGTCGACCACGGTGTTGAGGATAGTGAAGAGCGCTTGGCTGCAGGAAAACCATCGAAGTCTGTCGTACGGCTGGAGGCGCGCCAGGAAGGCGACCACATCATGCTGATCATCGCTGACGATGGTCGAGGTATGAGTGCCGAACGAATTCGTGCCAAAGCCATTGAAAAAGGCCTGATTTCTGAAGAAGAAGCAAACACGCTCGATGAGCGCCAGAGCCTGCACCTGATTTTCCTGCCGGGTTTTTCAACCAAGACTCAGGTTTCGGACGTTTCAGGGCGAGGCGTTGGCATGGATGTGGTGAAGACCAATATCCAGAAGCTCAATGGCAACATCGATATCCGTTCGGAACCGGGCAAGGGCAGTGTGTTCATTATCTCGCTACCGCTGACGCTGGCTATCCTGCCGGTGTTGCTGGTGTTGCTTGGCGATCAGCCTTTCGCTTTGCCGCTATCGCTGGTTCGCGAAATCCTGCCGATTGAGCATGAAAAATTGCAGGAGGTAGGTGGCAAAGCGACATTGGTGGTGCGTGGCGAGATACTGCCGGTTGTTTCGCTGGCCAAGCTTCTGGGGTGGCCACAGGATCAACCACCGGAGTATGGCGTGTTGATGCAGACCTCTGAGCGGAGCTTCATTCTGGCGGTAGACAACTTTGCCGGCCGTGACGATGCGGTTATCAAATCCCTCGAGGACTTCCGCCCCAAGGGAGTTGCGGGCGTTACCACGCTCTCCAACGGCCAGATCGTGCTGATTCTCGATATGAAAGAGCTTTTGTCGGATCTTGGTCAGCAGGCCGGCATGGATGGGCGCGGGAGCAGCATGCGGGCGCTTGAATTTTCTTAATCATTAATTAATTCAATGAGTTGACAAGGGGGCGTAGCCCCCTTTTCTTCGTCTACATCCGCCAACAGCCTGTTGCAGTTTGACAACGCTCCTAGAATCGTTAACAAAAACCTCTCATACCCCTTTATTTTTATTCATTTTTTCCTATAATACCCGGAACCAACTAGGCATCGGGTATGGCGGAAGACAGCGACCTCGAACGAACAGAACCTGCATCAGCTAGACGGCTGGAACAGGCACGCGAAGAAGGGCAGGTCCCTCGTTCGCGGGAGTTGGGCGCTTTTCTTATCCTGCTGGCCGCCGCCGGCAGCATCTGGATGATGGGTGGCTGGCTGGTTCAGCGCGTAATGGCCATGTTCCGTCGCGGGTTGATGCTGGATGAAAAATTGGTCCGGGAACCCGATCAGATGCTTGTCCGGTTTGCAGATCTCTCGACTGACGCCCTGCTTACCTTCTCTCCTTTTCTTCTGGCGTTGATGATCGCCGCGCTGGCGACGCCGTTCCTTCTCAATGCTTTCAATTTTTCGCCCAAGGCGTTGATGCCGAAGTTGGATCGTATGGATCCTATCAAGGGACTTCAGCGCCTTTTTTCCTGGACGGGCGTTGTTGAATTGGTCAAGGCGGTCGCCAAAACGGCCGTCGTTGGCGGTGTTGCGGCCGGAGTGATCTGGAGCGAACGCTACGACCTTATGGCCCTCCTGGCGCAACCCGCTGAAGTCGCACTTTCTTCCGCCGGACATCTTCTGTCTTACAGCTTCCTGGCGATGGTGGCGGCCATGGTGCTGATCGTCGTCATCGATGTTCCCTTCCAGCTCTGGCACTACCATCACAAGTTGAAGATGACGCGTGAGGAATTGAAGCAGGAAGGCAAGGAAATGGAAGGCGATCCTCAGGTCAAGGGGCGCATTCGCATGCTTCAGCGTGAAGCTGCCCGTCGTCGCATGATGGCCGCCGTCCCGCAGGCGGATGTCATTGTTACCAACCCGACCCATTTTGCCGTTGCCCTCGCCTACAAGAGTGGCATGGGCGCGCCGCGTGTGCTGGCCAAAGGAACGGGCGAAATTGCTCGCCGCATCCGCGAAATCGGGGCCGAACACGGTGTCCCGCTGCTTGAAGCGCCGCCTCTGGCGCGAGCGCTCCACCGCCATGTCGAGATTGACCAGGAAATTCCCGGGACACTGTATGCCGCCGTTGCCGAAGCGTTGGCCTGGGTTTATCAGTTGTCGAGCTGGCGGCAGACCGGCGGGCAGTACCCGGTGCCCCCGCGCGAGTTGCAGGTTCCCCCCGAGCTGGTTCCGGAGGTGGTAAATGGCTAATGCCAACAACGCCACCATGACCATGCAGGGCGTTTTTGCCCGACTCAACTGGCGCCAGATGGCGGGTCCGCTGCTGATTGTCCTCATCCTGTCGATGATGGTGCTGCCGCTGCCGCCTTTGATGCTCGACCTCTTGTTTACCTTCAACATCGCCATTTCGGTAATCGTCATGCTGGTGGCAATGGCGACGCTGAAACCACTCGATTTCTCGATATTTCCGACCATCCTGCTCGTTACGACACTTCTGCGCCTGTCGCTGAACGTGGCCTCGACCCGTGTCGTGCTGCTCAATGGCCATAGTGGCCCGGATGCTGCCGGCAAGGTCATCGAGGCCTTCGGTCACTTTCTTGTTGGCGGCAACTACGCGGTCGGTATCGTCGTGTTCACGATTCTGGTGGTCATCAACTTTGTTGTCATCACCAAGGGTGCCGGCCGGGTTGCGGAAGTTGCCGCCCGTTTCACGCTTGATGCGATGCCGGGCAAGCAAATGGCCATCGATGCCGATCTCAATGCCGGCTTGATCGGGGAAGACGATGCGCGCAAGCGCCGTGCAGAAATCTCCAACGAAGCCGATTTCTACGGCTCCATGGATGGTGCCTCGAAATTCGTGCGCGGCGATGCGGTCGCCGGCATCATCATCATGCTGATCAACGTTATCGGCGGCTTGTTCGTCGGTGTGCTCCAGCACAACATGGATGTTGGCGCCGCTGCCAAGGCCTATACCCTGCTGACGATTGGCGACGGTCTTGTCGCGCAGATCCCCGCACTGATCATTTCCATCGCTGCCGGCATGGTGGTAACGCGTGTTGGTGATGAGGCCGGCGGCGATATCTCGCAGCAATTCATTGCCCAGCTTTTCAATAACCCACGCGTACTTGCTCTGACCGCAGGTATTCTGGGCTTGCTGGGTCTGATCCCGGGGATGCCGAATTTTATCTTCCTGACGCTTGCCGGTGCGCTTGGTTGGCTGGCCTGGAATATCACAAAGAAGGTTGAACGTCGGCAGCCGGTGCCCGTGCCGGTGGCGCCCTCTGTGCCGGTCGAGGCTCAGGAAGCCAGCTGGTCAGACGTGGCGCCGCTCGATGTCCTTGGGCTCGAAGTCGGGTATCGCCTCATTCCACTGGTCGACAAATCGCAGGATGGTGAACTCCTGCGGCGCATTCGGGGTATTCGCAAAAAATTTGCCCAAGAGGTGGGCTACCTCGTTTCGCCGGTACACATTCGTGACAACCTCGAGCTCAAGCCAAATGCGTATCGCATTTTGCTGAAGGGGGTCGAGGTTGGTCAGGGCGACGCATTCCCGGGACAATTGCTGGCGATCAACCCCGGCCGTGTGGCTGGAACGCTCTCCGGGACGGCGACAACAGATCCAGCCTTTGGCTTGCCGGCCGTCTGGATCGATCCGGCCTTCCGTGATCAGGCGCAGGCCTACGGCTACACGGTGGTAGATGCGAGCACGGTGGTTGCGACTCACCTCAACCACCTGGTCCTGACGCATGCGGCAGAGCTTCTTGGTCGCATGGAAACGCAGGCCCTGCTCGACCATCTTGCGAAAGACATGCCAAAACTCATCGAGGATCTTGTCCCCAAGATCCTGCCGCTCGGCATTGTCCAGAAAGTGTTGCAGAACCTGCTCGAAGAAGGTGTGCATCTTCGCGACATGCGGACGATTATCGAAACACTTGCCGACAATGCCACCCGAACGCAGGACACAGAAGTGCTTACCGCCCAGGTCCGTAATTCGCTGGGGCGTGCCATCGTTCAGCAGCTCTTCGCTGGCAGTGCAGAAATGCAGGTCATGTCGCTTGATCCACAGCTCGAACGCATCCTCGTCCAAGCGGTTTCCGGTAGCGGCGAAGGTGCCGCGATCGAGCCGGGGATGGCCGATACGCTGATGCGTGAATCGGCAGCCGCTGCACAGCGTCAGGAGGAACTTGGGCTGCCCTCGGTCCTTCTGGTTCCGGCCAATCTCAGAACCCTGCTGTCGCGCTTCCTGCGCCGCAGCATCCCCCAACTCAAGGTGCTTGCCCACAGCGAAGTGCCTGATACCAAGATCATCAAGGTCACCTCGATCATCGGAGGTAGAGCATGAACGTCAAAAAATTCGTCGCCCCCACGGCACGCGATGCCTTGCACAAGGTCAAAGAGATACTTGGGCCAGATGCCATCATCCTGTCCAATCGCGGGCTTCCCGGCGGCGGTGTGGAAATCATGGCCGTCGCCGCGCACGACATGGCGGCGATTGCGCCAATGCCCATGCGCGATACCGCGCCACGGGCCGAGGCACAGCGCCCTGTCGCTGCGCGTGATGATGACTACACAGTCAGCCTCTCGGGTAGCGCGCCTTCCAGAAGCGCTGCCAGCAGCGCGCCGAAGCCATTCACGCCGCCGGTGATCAATCAACCGTCGGCGCATCAGCCTGCTGCTGTCAAAACGCCTCCGCCACTTGCCTCACGGCCGATGCCGCGCATCGAAACTCCGGCGCCACGGGTTGAGGCGGAAGTTGTGCCGGCCAATGTGATGGCAGAAATTCGAGCCTTGCGACAGATCGTCGAACAGCACCTCGCCGGCTTTGCCTGGGGCGAAACTGCTCGTACTGAACCGGTCAAGACCGAGGTCTTGCGTCAGATGCTTGATAGCGGCTTCTCACCGCAATTGGCGCGCGAACTGCTCGATGATCTGCCGCAGGAACTTGATGCACGCCAAGCGCAGGCCTGGGCCAAGGGTGCCGCTGATCGCGCCCTGCGTACGCTGGGCAGCGACCACGACATCATCGAACGTGGTGGCGTTTTCGCGCTGGTCGGGCCGACTGGCGTCGGCAAGACCACCACTACCGCCAAGCTCGCCGCCCGATGTGTGCTCCGGCATGGCGCTCACAAGCTGGCCTTGGTCACTACCGACGGCTACCGGATCGGCGCTCACGAACAACTGCGTATCTACGGCCGCATTCTTGGCGTTTCCGTGCATCTCGTGAAGGATGGCGATGACCTGCGTCACACCCTGGCCGAGTTGTCGCACAAGCACATGGTGTTGGTTGACACGATGGGGATGAGCCAGCGCGATCGCATGGTGACGGAACAGATCGGCATGCTGGCAGACTGTGGCGTGCAGCGCCTGCTGCTGCTCAACGCTACAGCCCGTGGCGACACCATGGACGACGTTGTGCGTGCCTACAATGGCCCCGATCTTGCCGGTTGCATTCTGACCAAGGTGGACGAAGCGGCCAGTTTGGCGCCCGCGCTGGACGTGGTCATGCGCCACGGCCTCAAACTGCACTATGTGTCCAACGGCCAACGTGTGCCGGAAGATCTGCATCTGCCCAACCGTTCTTACCTGCTGCATCGTGCTTTCAAGGATGCTCCGGAATCTTCTGCACACCGCTTCAATGGCGTCGAGCCGGCCCTGGTCATGGCCAATGCCGGCATGGCAGCCATGGGTGGGCGTCGTGGCTGAATTCAACGGAGATCAGGCGGCCGGTCTGCGGCGTCTGTTCGGGCAGGAGTCGCTGCGCGTCATTACCTTTGCCGCGGGGAGTGAAGGGGTCGGCAAGACGGTGACCGTCGCCAACATCGCCGCGGCCATGGCGCGCCATGGCAAGGAAGTGCTGGTTCTCGACGAGAATACTGCCGGCAATATCGCCTCCGTCTTCGGTGCGAGCGCAAAGTATGACCTCTTCCATGTCGTCAATCGCGACCGTCGGCTTTCCGAGGTGCTGGTTCACGTAGCACCTGGCGTTCGCGTCCTGCCGGCTGCGCGCGCTGTACAGAAACTGGGTAAGCTGGAACGCGGGCAGCAGGACGCGCTGCTGGAAGCCTTGGGTAGCATGGCGCATCCCGCTGATGTGATTCTTGTCGACGCTTCGATTGACCATCCACTTGGCTTCTCGCCACTGGGTCTTGCCACGCAGGAGACCGTTGTCGTTGCGGCGGCTACCGGTGCGGCAATTACCGACGCCTATGCGCTGATCAAGAAAGTCAGCCTTGGCTATGCCCGTCGCCACTTCCGCATCTTGGTGAACAAGGTCAAGGCGGCTGACGACGCCGCCGCCATTCACGCCAATCTTGCTCAACTGGCGCGGCAGCGCGGCGTGGCGCGCCTCGACTATGTTGGCCATGTGCCGATGGACGATGCCTTGCGCCATGCCGCAAAACTCTGTCAGCCAGTAGTTGCTGCCTATCCAGAATCGGCGGCGGCAGCAGCCTTGCGCGGAATCGCCAGCGATATGCTGAATTGGCCGACGGTGGCCTCCGATGCCGGCGGGCTCGAACATTTTGTTCAGCAACTGCTACACTTGAGCCAACGCATAGACCCAGTCACTATCCACGCCGGGTAGGGCTCATAAACACATGTATACCGCTGCAGGGCAGCTCAACAAAGAGCAACTGGTGCAGCGCTTCGCACCGCTCGTCAAGCGCATTGCCTATCATCTGATGAGTCGCCTGCCTTCCTCCGTGCAGGTCGACGATCTGGTGCAGAACGGCATGATCGGTCTGCTTGACGCGATTGATCGTTTCGAGGCCGGATTTGGTGCCCAGTTCGAAACCTACGCCTCGCAGCGCGTGCGCGGTGCGATGCTCGACGGCCTGCGCGAAAACGATTGGCTGCCACGCAGTCTGCGCCGTGAAATGCGGCGAATCGAAGCGGCGATTCATCAACTGGAACAGGACAGCGGTCGGGCGCCAACCGAAAGGGAGCTTTCCGATTCACTTGGCATGCCCCTTGCCGAGTACCAGAAGATGCTGCAGGATGCACGAGGGCATCAACTTGTGTATTTCGAGGATCTGGCGGGGGATGGTGACGAAGATTTTCTCGAGCGCCACTTTACCGATGACGAGGCGGATCCCGCCCGCATGTTTGCAGACCAGGACATGCGCAAGCACTTGGTGGCGGCCATCGAGGCGCTGCCGGAGCGGGAAAAATTAATGATGGGTCTTTACTACGAGCAGGAACTGAACTTGCGCGAAATCGGGGATGTAATGGGCGTCACGGAATCACGCGTCTGCCAGTTGCATAGCCAGGCCATCGTGCGTTTGCGTGCGCGCATGCTGCATGGTGAAGCCGCACCGATGAAAAAGAAGGGACGACCACGTCGTGGATAAGATCAGTCTAGCCGGGGTCCTTATCGGCATTATTGCCATTGTTGGCGGCCAGGCGCTCGAAGGTGGGCACGTCGGCTCGCTGGGGCAGCCGACCGCACTGTTGATTGTCGTTGGTGGCACCTTGGGTGCTGTCATGCTGCAAAGCCCTTTGCCCACGTTCCGTCTCGGCTTTCGCATGGCCAAATGGGTCTGGTTTCCGCCGGCAATTGATTACCCCAAGCTGATTCAGCAGGTTTCCAATTGGAGTCAGGTTTCGCGCAGGGAAGGCCTCCTCGCGCTGGAAGGTTTTATTGCCCCGATGAAGGATGACTTCGCCAAAAAGGGCCTGCAGCTTCTTGTCGATGGCGTCGAGCCCGAACGCATACGCGAAGTCATGGAAGTGCAGATCAATACCTACGAGGATGAACTGCGCCAGGGTGCCAAGGTGTGGGAGGCTGCTGGCGGGTACTCACCGACGATCGGCATTCTTGGCGCGGTCATGGGCCTCATCCATGTCATGGAAAACCTTTCCGATCCGTCTAAACTCGGTGCGGGTATTGCCGTCGCATTCGTTGCTACCATCTATGGTGTCGGCCTTGCCAACCTTGTTTACCTGCCGATGGCCAATAAACTCAAGGCACAGGTGGCAAGACATGTCACTTATCGCGAAATGCTGGTTGATGGCATCATCGGAATCGCTAACGGCGACAATCCGCGCATCATCGAAAACCGCCTTCGCGGCTATTTCGCCTAAGCATTCGCGAGACAGCCGTGGCCCGCCGCAAGCGCGAAGAAGAGCACGAAAACCACGAGCGCTGGCTCGTTTCCTACGCCGACTTCATTACCCTGTTGTTCGCGTTTTTCGTCGTGATGTATGCGCTTTCATCGCTGAATGAAGGCAAGTACCGTGTGCTCTCGAATTCGCTGACCAGCGCCTTTCGCAACGTCACGGTGAATGCCACCGGCCAGGTCGTTATTCCGCAGACTGCAACGCCAACGCCCCCGCGCGTTATTGCACCACTCAAACCCACCCCCGGCCAAACCCGATGCGGCAAAGCAGCAGCAGCGCGAGAAGATGAAGAATATGGCCAAGGACATCATGGACGCCTTGGCGCCGCTCGTGCGAGCCGGCAAGGTGCGCGTTCTTGAAACCAGTCGCGGTGTCACTATCGAAATTGCCGATTCGGCATTGTTTGCCGTAGGCCAGGCCATTCTCAATACTGAATCCAGCCGGGCGCTGGCTGCAGTAGCGGAAGTGATCGCCACCTCCGATTTCCCGGTGACGATTGAAGGCCACACCGATCATGTGCCGATCAAGACCCTCCAGTTTCCCTCCAACTGGGAACTTTCAGCGGTACGCGCGACCACCGTGTTGCGAATTTTCGCCGACTCGGGGGTGCCTGCCGACCGCTTGACGGCTATCGGCTACGGCGAAACACGGCCGGTTGAACCAAACGACAGCATCGAAGGCCGCGCCCGCAATCGGCGTGTTTCCATTCAGATCGATTCGGCATTGCCGGAGAAACCGACCGAAGTGCCGGTTGAGGTGTCCCCAGCCGCACTCTCACGTCCGTGACCGGGCGTCCCGGGCGCGTGTGCCCCGGAAAAACTCGCAGACACAAATTGTTACACTCTTGACGACAACGCCAAGCTTGGCGCTGCGTTAAGCAGGCATCCTCCTACGATGCCGGAAGCTCTCCCATGAACGTAAGCCCGCGCGCCATCCTGGCGTTTCTTCTCATCAGCCTCAGCGTCGGCCATGCTCAAGCAGGTAATGGGCATCGGTATCACGGTCATGGCCATCATGGGCATAGCAGTTTTGGGGTATTTATCGGCTCACCCTGGGGGCCGTGGGGATATCCCCCTCCCGTCTATTACCCGCCGCGGGTGATTGTTGTGCCGGCACCGGAGCCCCCTGTCTATATCGAACAAGGGTCAATTGGCCGGGCAGATCAATACTGGTATTTCTGTCAGCAGAGCGGCGCGTACTACCCGCAGGTCAGCCAGTGTCCGGGCGGCTGGATACGCGTACCGCCCCGTCCCTGATCGACAGGTTCCCATGAAAAAAACTATCTATTTCGGGCTTTCAGCCTGTCTTTTGCTATCTGCCTGTGTCAGCGCGCCGACCGGGCCGAGTGTCATGGTCTTGCCGGGGAGCGGACGCACGTTTGACGCATTTCGCGCCGATGAAAGCTCGTGCCGCCGGTTTGCCATGGAGCAGACGGGGGGTGCAAGTGCGCAACAACGATCACGGGAGTCGGCAGCAACCACTGCGGTGGTCGGCACGGCGGTGGGCGCTGTTGCCGGCGCCGCCGTTGGCGGTCAGCAGGGGGCTGCAGTAGGCGCTGGTGCGGGTTTGGTGGTTGGTACCGCCGCCGGTGTCGAAAGCGGTCAGCAATCTGCTTTCGGTACGCAACGCCAGTATGACCATGCGTATATTCAGTGCATGTATGCCAAAGGCCACCGGGTACCAGTGCCGGCTAGCATGGCGGGGCGTTTGTCCCAACCGGGGATTGCGCCACCGGCAAGCAACATCCCGCCGCCACCTCCCGGCTTGCCGCCAGCGCCGCCAAAGAACTGAACCTAAAACCTCAGTTCGAAACCACGGAGAGTGCGGAGAGTGCGGAGAGTGCGGAGAGTGCGGAGAGTGCGGAAAAAAAAGGCGACCTTGAGCCGGTTCTGAACTCGCCCGGCATGTGGCCGGTTTTCGGCCATTTTGATGCCTCTATCAGGCCGAATCGATGATTTTTCGTGGTGCGGTGAAAGCCGTTTGGCCGTTGGCGCCATAAAGATCCTGGCGGTTGGCCTTGGACCGCAGACTTTCCAGTATCTCAGTGTTGTGACGCATGTGCAGGCCAACCAGCTCGCCATTGACGCGGTTCAACTCCTTGGCTTCAGCGGCGAGAAATTGCAGCTTTTCCCAGTTCTGTCGCACTGCCTTATCGTTCGGATGCTTCTTCAGCCATGCCTCAATGCCGGCGCGGTCGCTGGCCAGGCCGGTGCCGGCAAAGTGCAGCATTACGGGCCGTCGAGAGCGGGGCAAGTTCGTCCACTGTCGCTGATTTGCGCTCGATGATTTTGGGCAATACCTCAGCCTCTCCGAGTTTCAGCGCTGCCTGCTCTTCCTTGAGCAACAGCACAAAGGCCGACACGACGTCGGCCTCTGCGGCGATTATCTCGGCCAGTCCCGGCATTACGACAGGATCAGGCCTTGCGTTGCGAATTGAGGAGATCGCGGGCGGTATTGATCAGGCCGTCGGCAATCGCATCGGCATTCACCTTGAAGCGGCCCTCGGAGATCGCCAGCTTGATTTCGGCGATGCGGGCACCGTCGATCGGGGCACCGCTGCTAGCGCCGGAAAGTTGAGCTGAAGCAGCGCTAAACTTGACTTCGGCCGCGCTGCCAGAGGAGGCGTCGCTCGCAGTCGCTTTCGGGCGATTGCTACTGACAGTACCGGGGCCAACCGGCTTGAGGCTGCTATCGATTTTCACAGTCAATTCCTTGCGTGGGTTTCCAAGGGAAGTAACGGCACCCCCAAGCAAAACTTTAGCATTATTCTAAAAATCTCAGTTCGAAACCACGGAGAGCACGGAGAGTGTGGAGCGCGCGGAGAAAAGGCGACATTGAGCCTGTTCTGAATGCACCCGGCAGGTGGATGCCACGAAACCTGCAATCCATTGTTTTTACTCCGTGTTCTCCGTGGTCAACAGCTTTTTCAAGGATTGTCTATGTCCTGATCCGGCCTCAGGGGGCTATCTCGATAATTCCACCGGGCCGGGCGATACCGCTGACGGTCTGGCCCCCGCTCGTGCGGGCACGGGCCATCTGGCCTTCGGAGGCATTGTTGAGCGCCTTGCCTTCATTGCTGACTGCAAATCCCGGTCCCTTGGATATCAGGCGGACATCCTGCCCCTGCTGTATTACATAAGGAGAGATCAGGATGTCGCTGCGCACCGGCTGACCACTTCCGAGCCCGCTTTTCAGGGTTTTTCCGATGCCTTGCGCCGGGTCACTCAATACGCTGGGCGGCATGTTGGTCAGGTCTCCCTGACGTACGGCGAGATCGGTAGCGGTCAACGGCTGGCCCGGGGCAAGGGGGCGTACCGTCACCACGTAGCTGCCAGTGACACGAACCTGTACCGGTACATAGACCGTCCAGTTTGCCGGGCCCAGACAGCGCACCCCGACCGTTGCTTTCCCCCACAGGCGGCTTCCGGGCAATGTGAAAGGCTCCATTGCCGAACAGGGGGCCAGTTGTGTGCGCGGATCAAGGGGGCTGATACTGGTCGTGACCTTGCCGGGCAAGCCCTGCGTTTGTGCCTGCAGGTATTGCTCGACGGTGCTGATGACCAATTCGTTGGCCAGGGCCACTGGGGGAAACAACGCCAGGCAAAAAAGCGCCGCGGACGTCGGGTGAAGCCTCAATGTGTTCATGGGCCGTATTCTGCCCGATGCGGCGGCATGGGGATACCGAAAGGAGTGTGGCAACGGCGTGGCAGACGCGTAAAGCGCACGTTAAAGGCACGGCAAAAGCGTAGCAACGCATACCAAGACCGGCGGCCAAGGGCGGCACGGACAGATGATGGTCGGCAATTATTGCCGCAAAGTTCGTTTTTTCATCGCTTCGCGCCCCGCTGGAGACGGTTTTCAGTCGTGGCACGATTCTCGCTACAGAGGACTGTCATCCGCAAACAGAGTGTCCAGCATGGCCAGCAAAATCGACAACCATTTCGCATTTCACCACGCAGCATTAGGTCTGCGGGCACATCGTCAACAACTTCTGGCGGGCAACATCGCAAACAGCGACACACCAAACTACAAGGCCCGCGATATTGATTTCGCTGCGGCACTCAAAAATGCCGTGGCGGGCCGTGGCGCCGAAGGGGTAACGCTGGCACGCACTTCCGGCAGGCATCTCGATGCTGGTGTCGCTAGCGGCCCGGCCCCCTTGCTCTTCCGCAAGGAAACGCAATCGTCGGTCGATGGCAATACCGTGAATATGGATATCGAGCGTTCACAGTTTGCCGAAAACGCCATCCACTACGAGGCGGGCATCTCGTTCATCAGCGGCAAGCTGAAGACCTTGATGTCTGCCGTTCAGGGGCAATAATCATGAGCGTATTCAACGTCTTCCATATCGCGGGTAGTGCCCTGACGGCACAGTCGGCGCGCCTCAATGCGGTTGCCTCGAATATGGCCAACGCCGATAGCGTTGCCGGCCCGGATGGCAAGCCTTATCGCGCCAAACAGGTCGTGTTCGAAGCCACGCCCATGGGAGGCGGCACTGCGCAGGGCGTTCGTGTACGTCAGGTCGTCGAAGATGCTTCGCCGCCGCGCATGGTCTATGACCCGCGCAGTCCGTTGGCGGACGAGAAAGGTTATGTCGCGATGCCGAATGTGAATCCCGTTGAGGAGATGGTCAATATGATTTCCGCCTCGCGTTCGTACCAAACCAACGCCGATGTAATGAATACGGCCAAAACGCTGTTACTGCGTACCTTGCAGATCGGCCAGTAAAAGGAGCTAGACCATGGCAACCGTGCAGTCCACCTCAACTAACACCGCCTCTGACGTTTTCGCTTCCCTCGGTCCAACGGCAGCGGCGAAGACCGCCAATTCCGCAGAGGAAATGCAAAACCGCTTTCTGAAGCTCTTGACGACG
The DNA here is from genome assembly GCA_016710885.1 of Candidatus Proximibacter danicus. GTDB lineage: Bacteria > Pseudomonadota > Gammaproteobacteria > Burkholderiales > Rhodocyclaceae > Proximibacter > Proximibacter danicus. The sequence goes on along the minus strand of JADJUC010000002.1, from coordinate 103,374 downwards.
CAGCTGCGCAATCAGGACCCGCTCAATCCGATGGAAAACGCCGAGATGACCAGCCAGCTGGCGCAGATCAACACCATCAACGGCATCGAAAAACTGAACACGACGCTCGGCAAGATGCTCGATATCTACGACAGTGGCCAGAGCATGCAGGCGGCAGGATTGATCGGCAAACATGTGCTGGTACCCGGCAATACCTTGCCGCTTGCTGGTGGCCAGGCGCTTGGTGGCGCCTTGCTGGCCGAAGCTGCCGATGAAGTCACGGTCAGCGTGCTGGATCGCTCCGGCAACCTGCTGCAGTCCCAGCAACTGGGCCCGCGATCGGCTGGCAACGTCGCCTTCAACTGGGATGGCAAGAAAACCGATGGTACGCAAATGGCCGATGGCAGCTACACCTTCCGGGTCGAAGCCGTGCGCGGCGGCCAGAAAGTGGAAGCAACGTCGCTGCAGGTTGGCATGGTTAATGCTGTTATCAGAAGCAATGGCGGTTTCCTCCTTGATCTGGGCGCACAGGGCAACGTGTCCTACAAGGATGTTCAGCAGATTATCTAAGCAGGAGAAAGAAAATGTCTTTCCAGCAAGGTTTGAGTGGTCTGAATGCCTCGTCGCAGTCACTGGACGTCATCGGCAACAATATCGCCAACGCCGGCACGGTCGGCTTCAAGAGCGCGAACCCGCATTTTGCTGACGTCTATGCGGCGTCGCTTTCCGGGGGCGGCGCCTCCCAGGTGGGTATCGGCGCAACGGTGTCTGCCGTGCAGCAGCAGTTCACGCAGGGCAACATCACGACGACGAACAACCCGCTTGATATCTCAATCAATGGTGGCGGGTTCTTCCGCATCAGTACTAACAATGCCATTACCTTTTCTCGCAATGGCCAGTTCCATCTGAATAACGCCGGTTACATAGTGAACGATAAGGAACAGCGATTGACCGGTTACCCCGTTGACACAAGTGGCAACGTCGTTGCTTCGACACCAGTTGAACTGCAGCTTTCGTCTGCGGCCATTGCGCCGAGAGCTACCAACGATACGCTTTCCGGGAACATGACGGCGGTGATCAATCTGGATTCACGTGAAGCTGATCTGGCTACTAGTACGACGTTCGACCCTACCAATCCGCTGACCTACAATTTCTCAACAGGAATGTCGGTTTACGACACCCTGGGGGTGGCCCATACTCTGACAACATACTTTGTAAAAACGGCCACGGCTGGAACGTGGGAAAACTATGTAACGCTGGATGGCGCAACGCCGACAGCGTTGGCCAATGTCACTTTTTCTAGTTCGGGGGCTCTTTCTTCCACCGCAGCGGTTGTGATTCCCGCAACAACTTTTACTTTAACTACGGGAGCCACGACGCCTTGGTCACCGGGAACGATCAATTTTTCCGGTTCGACCCAATACGGCACCGATTCCGGAGTGACTGAATTGACCCAAGGTGGCTATACCTCCGGCAGCCTGGCCGGGATTAGCGTTGGCTCTGATGGCGTCATTCAGGGGCGTTATACCAACGGGCAATCACGTAACCTCGGTCAAGTAGTGCTGGCCAATTTCACAGCGCCGACCGGCCTGGTGAATTTGGGCAATAACCAATGGGCAGAGAGTTCGGTTTCTGGCCCGGCTTTGGTCGGATCGCCAGGTTCCAGTGGCTTGGGCGTACTCAATTCGTCTTCCATCGAGGAATCGAACGTTGATCTGACCGCGCAACTGGTGGCAATGATCACGCAGCAGCGCAACTATCAGGCAAGCGCCCAGACAATCAAGACGCAGGATCAGGTCTTGCAGACGCTGGTCAACCTGCGCTGATAAACAACAGCAAAAATAAGAGGCGAGGGCGATGGATCGGTTGATCTACACGGCAATGAGCGGCGCCAAGCAGGCTTTCCTGCAGCAGGCCGGCGTTGCCAACAACCTCGCCAATGCCGCCAGTACCGGTTACCGCGCGATGGAGCACAAATTCCGTGCCGTGCCGGTGCAGGGGAGGCGAGTTGCCTACGCGTGCCTTTACGGTTAATGCGTCCGTTGCCGATATCTTTGACCAGGGGCCCTTGATGGCCACTGGGCGGCCACTGGATGTTGCCGTTCAGGGCGCGGGCTGGATCGCCGTCGAAACACCGGAGGGCGGTGAGGCCTATACCCGCAATGGTGCCTTCCAGACCAATGCCGCAGGGCAGTTGCAAACGGCTGCCGGCTTCAACGTGCTGGGTGACGGCGGGCCAATAGCGATCCCGCCGGACAACCGCGTAACGATTGCCACGGACGGTACGGTATCGGTGGTGCCCTTGTTCGGCACACCAAACAGCTCGAACCCGGTCGGTCGCATCAAGCTTGTCAATCCGCCCGAAAACGAGCTGGTACGTGGCCCCGATGGCCTTTTCCGGCTGAAGAGCGGGCAAGCGGCGGAAGCCGATGCCAATGTGAAGGTGGCACCTGAAACGCTCGAAGGCAGCAACGTCAATAGTGTCGATGCCATGGTCAGCCTGATTACACTGGCGCGGCAGTTCGAAATGCAGGTCAAGATGCTGCAGACAGCAGATGCCAATGCGCGCTCTGCCGCGCAGATAATTTCGATGAACCGATAGGATAATCCAATGATCCGCTCCCTCTGGATCGCGCGCACCGGCCTCGATGCGCAGCAAACACAACTGGACGTCATTGCCAACAACCTGGCGAACGTTTCTACCAACGGCTTCAAGCGCGGACGAGCCGTTTTCGAGGATCTGCTCTATCAGACCATGCGTCAGCCCGGTGCCCAGTCATCGCAGCAGACGCAGGTTCCTTCCGGTTTGCAACTCGGCACCGGTACACGTGCCGTTTCGACGGCGCGCCTGCATACGCAAGGCAGTCTGCAGCAGACGGGCAACGGCCTTGATCTGGCGATCAATGGCCCCGGTTTTTTCCAGATTACCTTGCCCGATGGCACCATCGCCTACACCCGCGATGGTTCCTTCCAGAAAGACAATCAGGGGCAGATCGTCAATTCCAGCGGCTACACCCTGCAGCCGGCGGTGACCATACCCGCCGATGCCATTAGCCTGACCATCTCGAACGACGGTGTCGTCAGTGTCACTCAGCCAGGGTCAGCAGCGGCAACCCAGGTGGGAACGATTCAGGTGGCGACCTTCATCAATCCGGGCGGTCTGCAGAGCATGGGCGAGAACCTTTATCTCGAAACCGCCTCGAGCGGTGCGCCAACACCGAATACACCGGGCCTCAACGGCGCGGGTGGTCAATCAGTTTTATGTCGAGACCTCCAACGTCAACGTGGCAGAAGAACTGGTCTCGATGATCCAGACGCAGCGTGCCTATGAGTTGAACTCGAAGGTCGTGTCGACTTCCGACGCGATGCTTGGGCGACTGACGCAGTTGTAAGGAGATTTGCCATGAAAACCCGCACACTTGGCGTTCTGCTGGCCTTGGGCGCAGCAGTACTCGCGGGCTGTAGTTCGGTGCCACCAACCAACGTTCATCAACCGATGACGGCGCGGCCTGCCCCTCGCCCCGACAATGTCAGTTCCAATGGCGCGATCTTCAATGCGGCCACGTCGCGGCCATTATTTGAGGACAGACGTGCGCGCTATGTCGGCGACACGCTGACCATCAGCATTACCGAAAACACTTCCGCCTCGACGAATTCAAGCAGCTCAGCGAATCGCGCGAGCAGCATATCCGCCGCTGTGCCGACGGTGACGGGGCTTCCCGGCAAGAATTTTCAGGGGATTGGCTTGAGTGCCGAGACCGAGAACGACTTTGCCGGTAAGGGCGCTTCGGCGGCAAAGAATGTCTTTACCGGCACGATCACGGTGACCGTGATTGAAGTCCTGGAGAATGGAAATCTCCTGGTTTCCGGTGAAAAACAGGTCGCCATTGGCCAGGGTCAGGAGTACATCCGTCTCTCCGGTGTGGTCAACCCCACCTTCATTTCCGCCACGAATACCATCGCCTCTTCGCGTGTCGCCGATGCGAGGGTTGAATACAAAGAGAGCGGCTATATCAGCGAAGCACAGGTCATGGGCTGGCTGGCACGATTCTTTCTTACCTTCCTGCCATTCTGATCAGAAACATGATGGGGGCAGGAGATGTACAGATCCAGGGACGGAGTCAGCGGCACCCGTAGTGGCCTAGCCGGCAAATATCTTCGCCAGGCGGCAATCCTTGCCTGTCTGGCTTCCACGTTCGCCAGTTTTTCCGTACACGCCGAGCGCATCAAGGATATCGCCACGGTTCAGGGCATTCGCCACAACCAGTTGATCGGTTACGGCTTGGTGGTCGGACTCGACGGCAGCGGCGATCAGACAACGCAGACCCCCTTCACCACCCAGGCCATGCTCAACATGCTGTCGCAGATGGGGGCTAACTTGCCGCTGGAAACCGCCAGCACCATCCAGTTGAAGAACGTGGCGGCCGTCATGGTAACAGCCAGCCTGCCGGCTTTTTCCAGGCCGGGGCAGGGGATCGATGTCACCATTTCCTCGATCGGCAATGCCAAGAGTCTGCGCGGCGGTACGCTGTTGATGACGCCGCTGAAGGGCGCCGATGGCCAGGTCTACGCGATGGCGCAAGGCAACATCCTCGTGGGCGGCGCCGGGGCTTCGTCCGGCGGCAACAAGGCACAGGTCAATCATCTTTCTGCCGGTCGCATTGCCGGTGGTGCAACCGTTGAGCGTTCCGTGCCAACCCCGGTTGGACAAGGGCAATACGTCAATTACGAACTTAACCAGACCGATTTTGGTACGGCCAAGCGGATGGTTGAGGTCATCAACCGCGAAATGGGATCGGCTGCGGGCCCCGTTGCCGAAGCCGTTGATGGCCGTCGCATCCGCGTCATGGCGCCTGAATCTGCCGATGCCCGCGTTGCCTTCATGGGACGGGTCGAAAACCTTGAAGTGCAGCCGATGCAGTCGATTGCCAAGGTAATCGTCAACCCGCGAACGGGCTCCGTCGTGATGAATCAGGCGGTAACGCTGGAAAATTGTGCGGTCGCTCATGGCAATCTGTCCGTCGTTGTAAGCACCGATCCGAGTGTCAGCCAGCCGGGCGCGCTTTCCGGTGGCCAGACCGTGGTGACCAACCAGACCGACATCCAGATCAAGCAGGACGCCGGAGCACTGATGAATGTGAAGGCCGGCGCCAATCTTTCGGACGTCGTCAAAGCACTCAATGCCCTCGGTGCTAATCCGCAGGATCTGCTGGCGATCCTGCAGGCAATGAAGGCCGCCGGTGCCTTGCGTGCCGACCTTGAAATCATCTAGACCCGGCAACCCTCATGAAACCGGAAGACATCACCAATCACCGCTTTGTCCTCGACATGAAGTCGGCGCAGGATTTGCGCGCCAAGTTCAAACAGGATCCCCAGGCGGGTATCAAGGAAACGGCCAAGCAGTTTGAAGGCATGTTCCTGCAGATGGTGATGAAGAGCATGCGCGATGCAACGCCGGCAGACGGGCTTTTCAACAGCGATGCGACCCGTTTCTACAATACGGTGCTGGATCAGCAATTGGCACAGCAACTCGGTGCCAGCGGGCAAATCGGATTCGCTCGCCAGATAGAAGCCCAACTGGGCCGCTTGGTGTCGCCCCCGACGCCAGGGTCGGTGCCGGTGCCAGAATCCGCTGCCGTCGCCAGTTTGAAAATCTCCGGTCGCCAGGCGGTGCAGCCCTCGGGTTCGGTTCAGGGCGCGGAAAGAATTACCGGTTTGATTGCCGGTTCGGCACCTTCAACGTTTGCCGCTCCGATTGCCGGTTCGGCCACCGAAGCTTCCTCAGCACCGATTTCAGAAGGCACGCGTGATTTCGTTAACCGTGTCTGGCCGCACGCCGTCGAGGCGAGCCGGACGACCGGCGTGCCCGCCCATTTCATGGTTGCCCATGCGGCCCTTGAAACCGGCTGGGGCAAGAGCGAGATTCGCCGCCCGGACGGTTCAAGCAGCCACAATCTCTTTGGAATCAAAGCTGGGCGGAGCTGGCAAGGCGCTTCTGTCGAAGCTGCTACCACCGAATACGTCGATGGCGTTGCCCAGCCGGCAAAGGAAAAATTCAGAGCCTATGGCTCCTACGCCGAGGCTTTCCGCGATTACGCCAGCCTGCTGGCAAGCAATCCGCGTTACTCCGGCGTTATTGGTCAGCAAGATGGCACGGCCTTTGCTCGTTCACTACAACAGGCGGGTTATGCCACCGATCCGATGTACGCCGAGAAGCTCTCGCGCATCATCGCTGGCAACACCCTTCGCCAGGCACTGGTCAGCTAACAGCTTCGCAATAGCGATCGCTGGCCAGACCTAAACTAAACGGCGTTTTGGCCGTTAATACATGGAAGAAGAGGTTACTCCATGAGCTCAGGTCTTTTTGGTGTTGGTCTCACCGGTCTGCGTGCTGCGCAGCTAGGCTTGATGACGACAGAACACAATATTAGCAATGCCAGCACACCCGGATATTCCCGGCAGCGTATCGTTCAGTCGACCAACTCGCCGGTTTTGACGGGGGCGGGTTTCGTTGGCCAAGGAACCAGTGTTTCCACGATTGAGCGTCTTTATAGCCAAACACTGGTTAAGCAGATGAATGTGGCCCAGACGAACGTTGGTGAGCTGGACAAGTATTACGCACAGATCAAGCAGATCGACAATATGCTGGCAGATCCAAACTCAGGACTTTCTCCTGCGTTACAGGATTTCTTCCGAGGTATTCAGGCAGTTTCGGCAAATCCTTCATCGCTCTCTTCTCGGCAGGCGATGATTTCATCTGCGCAGTCCCTTGTAGTTCGTTTCCAGAGTATGGAAACTCGCATGAATGAATTGTATGAAGGTGTCGGCAACGAAATCACTACAACGGTCGATACCATCAATTCGTACGCGCAGCAGGTGGCTGAGCTAAACCAGCGCATCATCTTGGCGCAGGCGTCAGGTAGTTTGCCGGCAAACGACCTTTTGGATCAGCGAGACCAATTAATCTCCGAACTCAACGAGCTGGTTGAAGTAAGTGCTCGGGTCGATAGCGATGGCAGCTACAGTGTTTTTTATGGCAACGGTCAGCAATTGGTGATTGGCAATCAGGTCGCGAAACTAGTGGCAAAGGCCTCTGCCGAAGATCTGACGCGCATCGTTGTGGCTGTCGACACGCCGAGCGGTGCAAAGGAATTGCCGGAAAGCCTGATTACCGGTGGCAGTTTGGCCGGTTTGCTGGAATTTCGCAGCGAAACCCTTGATCGCGCTACCAACGACATCGGCCGTGTCGCCGCGACGATGGCACTGACGCTCAACGCTCAGCATGCTCTTGGACAGGATCTGCTCGGCCAGGTCAGTGGTGATGCTGGCTTCGAGGATGATTTCTTTACGCTTGGCTCGCTGAAAACAACCGGCAATACGCTTAATACCGGCAGCGCAGCCCTGTCGCTCGACTTCATCGCGCCGCCACCGAACAACGGAAGCAACTTCTACACCGATCTTACTGGCAACGACTATCGGCTGACATTCGGCGCTGCTGGCGCGTATACCATTACCGATCTTGCTGACAACAGTACTGTATTGACGGTAGCTGCACCTGGAACCGGCACACAACAATTCGACGGTTTCACATTGACCATCACGACTGCAGGAGCCTCAGGCGACAGCTTTTTGTTGCAGCCTACGATAGATGCGGCGCGCAATATTGCGGTCAACAACGCAATCGCTAGTGATCCGCGCCTGATTGCCGCTGCGGCACCGGTGCGCACCGAGTCGCCAAGTACCAATAGTGGCTCTGCGGCGATAGGCAGCAGTGCTGTCTCCACCGGCTATGCGCTTACCAACCTGCCGCTTAGCCTGAGTTATTCGAGCAGCGCCGGTGGCACACTGGAAAATTTTCCTACCGGTACAGTGACAGTCACCGCCGCTGGTACGACGACCAGCTATACGATCGCCGCCCCGACAGACACTGTCCCCTACACTTCGGGGGCGACGATCAGTTTCGACGGAATTAGTTTTTCGATCAGTGGTACGCCGATTAATGGTGACCAGTTTACGATCGCACCAAACCTTTCGGGAACGTCAGATAGCCGCAATACGTTGGCGATTGGCAAGCTCCAAACGCAAAACACGGTTGCTGGTGGTTCTGCGACCTATCAGTCGGCCTATGCCCGCCTTGTTAACGATATTGGCAACAAGACACGCGAGATACAGGTTACCGGCGAGGCTCAGTCCGCCTTGCTTAAACAATCAAAGGATGCGCGAGACTCACTGTCAGGAGTAAACCTCGATGAAGAGGCTGCCAACTTGCTGCGCTATCAGCAGGCCTATCAGGCATCAGCTAAGGCCTTGGATATCGGTAGCAAGCTTTTCGACGTAATCCTGGCGCTTCGTTCCTGATCGGAGAATTTTATGCGTATCAGTACCAATCAAATTTATGATTCCGGCGCGCTTGGGATTCAGCGTAATCAACAAGCACTTTATACGCTTCAAAACCAGTTATCGACCGGGCGCCGTGTCTTGTCGCCTGAGGACGACCCTGTCGCTGCGGCGCAGGCATTGGTGGTGGCGCAGTCGAAGGAACTAGCTACCCAGTACGCAGAAAATCAGGGAAATGCAAAATCTCAATTGTCGACTCTGGAAAGCAATCTAGGTGCGATTACCGATCTGATCCAGAATGTACGGGAGCGCGCACTGCAAGCAGGAAACGGTAGTTTGTCCAACTCAGAGCGCTCGTTTATCGCCAGCGAATTGCAATCGCGTTTTGACGAATTAATGGGCCTTGCCAACAGTGATGACGGTACCGGGCAGTTTCTTTTATCCGGTTATCAGGGAGGAGGGCGTCCCTTCGCAATTTCCGGAGCGTCTGCCGTTGCGCCAGCACTGCAGTCACCTGTTGCTTATTCGGGTGACGATGGCGAGCGACTGATACAGGTGTCTGGCGGGAGACAAATGCCGATAAATATTTCCGGTGCTGATCTCTTGATGAATATTCGTGCAGGTAACGGTACCTTTGCGACTGCCGTCGGTGGCAATTCCGGCGGCGGTATCAATCAGGGGACTGCGACGATTGATGCGGGGGCAGTAACCAATACAAGTCTCTGGACTGCAGCAGTAAATACCCATGACAGCTTTAGGATCGAGTTTTCCAATGGTGGTAGCGGGCTGGAGTACCAGATATATAACCAGGCAAACGTCGCGATGCTGGCTTCGTCGGCAGCTTTTACTCCCGGTCAGGCGATTTCGTTGCAGAAGACGACAGCACCAGCTGCGACATTCGGCGCGCAGGTGGTTGTTAGTGGAACGCCGGTTGCAGGTGATCGATTTACTATTGAGCCCAGTCCCAATCAGAGTCTCTTCAAAACACTTCAAAATCTAATCGGAACTCTGCAGACACCTGTCGGTACGGCTTCGTTCAGCGCTACTGAATATAACAATCGACTCGGCGTTGAACTCACAAATCTTGACCGGGCGCTCGACAATGTCAGTCGTGTACGCGCTGACGTCGGCTCTCGCCTCAAAGAGCTGGTGTCCTTGAATGATTCTGCTGAAGATCTGAAGCTGCAGTACAGCGAAGTGCTGTCTAAACTGCAGGACCTAGATTACACCGAGGCAATATCAAAGTATTCGCAGCAGCAAGTTCAGTTTCAGGCCGCACAGAAATCATTCGCACAAATTTCTCAGCTAAGTCTCTTCGACATTCTATGAACCTGAAGCGTGTCGCATCGCTGGTAACAGGCCTCTTGATTGGCCTGGTCGGATGCACTTCGATTCCGCCGAATATTCCCCCCAGTGGCTCGATCATCCCGGGTGATGGAAAAGTTCAGGTGACCCCAAGCGTTTCCTATACCTATGAAGAGCTCGCGATAGCGCCTGTGGTGGCTTGGTCGTTGAAGGGGATTCTGGAGAACTCGCTGGATCAATTGGAGATCTTCCAGCAGCCGCTCATCCTCTATTTTGTCTATCAGCCATTTGCGCCGAACTGGAGTGTCGAAGAGGCAAAACTCGACGACAACACCTACTACCTGCGCCTTCAGGCCAAGCGATTCCGTATTGGTGGCGATGGCGAGGCGATGATGGTGCTCAAGCGCCGTGCACTGCAGCTGCAGCATGCGCGTGGCTTCAATGCTTACCGTATCCTTGACTACAGCGAAGGCATCGAATCCAGTACGCCGGTTTCCCAGCGCTATTCGCAGGGAATCGTTCAGCTTGTTCGCGCAGACGCCTTGCCCGCCCGCTCCACTGGCGAGGATGAGCCTGAGGCCAGCCAGCCTCAACGTGTGATGACGAAGTAGCCGAGCATTGACCGCAGGCCGTGTTCGAAGAGTTCGACCAAAGGGCCTGCCAGGTAGCTGAGACTGAGAATCAGCACAACGAATCCGGCGATCAGCGTCAGCGGAAAGCCGATGGCAAAAATGTTCAGTTGCGGTGCTGCTCGTGTCAGCACTCCGAGCGCAGTATTGGTAATGACGAGGGCGCTGACGATCGGCAACGCCAGCATCAATCCCGAGGAAAAAATGATCGCGCCGGCATGGGCGAAATTCGACCAGGTTGCCGCAGCCAGAAATGGCCCGCCAACCGGAATGGCGTTAAAGCTCTCGGCGAGCGTGACCAGAATCATCAAATGGCCATTGATCGAAAACAGCACCAGTAGCCCGAGCAGCGAAATGAAATTGCTCAAAACCGGTGTTTGCGAGGCATTATCCGGGTCATAGAAAGTAGCGAACCCCAAACCCATCTGCAGACCGATTACTTCGCCAGCGTAGTCTATCGCGGCGATGGTCAGACGCATGGCAAAGCCCATTGCCGTACCAATCACCATCTGCTGCGCAATCAGCATCAGGCCCGCGCCGGAAGACGGCGAAACCGCCGGCATCGGTGGCAGTGCGGGGACCAGTGCGAGTGAGATTGCCAGACCCAGCATCAACTTGCTTCGGCTCGGTACCGAGGCGTTGGAAAAGGGCGGAGCAGCGGCGAGTAGGGCAAGGATCCGGGCGAGGGGAAGAAAAAAGCGACGATCCAGGCATCCAGTTGTGCGCTGGTGACCGAGATCATCCGATCATCCCGGGAATGGCATCGAACAGCCGGCGGATATAGTCAATCATCAACTGCAGCATCCACGGCCCGGCAAAAATGAGCGTGATGAACATCACGACCAGGCGCGGAATGAAAGACAGGGTCGATTCGTTGATCTGCGTGGCGGCCTGAAAAATACTGACGATCAGACCGGTCACCAGTGCAGCCATGAGCATCGGGGCCGAGACCAGCAACGTTATCTCCAAGGCCTGCCTGCCAAGCTCCATGACGGTTTGTGGGGTCATGTGGCGAAACTTTGTACCAGCGAACCGACGATAAGGTGCCAGCCATCGACCAGCACGAACAGCATGAGCTTCATCGGCAACGAAACCATCACCGGTGACATCATCATCATGCCCATCGACATCAGAACGCTGGCAACCACCATGTCGATGACCAGAAAAGGGATGAAGATGATGAAACCGATCTGGAATGCCGTTTTCAATTCACTGGTAATGAAGGCCGGAATGAGCACACGCATTGGCGTATCTTCCGGTTTTTCAATTTTCTCGATTTTGGCCAGTCTGGCAAACAGGCCAATATCCGCTTCCCGGGTCTGCTTGAGCATGAATCCCTTGACTGGGACGGACGCCCGATCGACTGCCTGCTGAAACGTGATCCGGTTTTCCGACAGCGGCAGATAGGCTTCGCTGTAAACACGGTCGAGGACCGGGGACATGACGAAAAACGTGATGAACAGTGAAAGCCCGATGAGCACCTGGTTCGGGGGGGATGTCTGGGTGCCGAGGGCGTGGCGCAGCAGTGAAAACACGATGATGATCCGTGTGAAACCCGTCATCATCAATACAGCGCCGGGATGAATGTCAGCGAGGTCAGTGTCAGCAGCGTCTGTATCGACAGGGTCCATGTCGTGCTGCCAGCAGGCCCCGGAGTACTGGTCAGGGCGGGCAGCGCCGCTTGTGCCAAAGCCTCTGCAGGTAACAGGGCAAGCGGAATCAGCAGCGCGAGCAGGTGCCCTGTACGCTGCATCAGGCTATTGTTTGGTGTCATTGCGTTGGTCCCGGAACTGTTTCAGCCAATGGCCAAACTGGCCCGCGTCTGCCGGTTCAACGGGGAGCGTTCCTTTGGGTAGCGTGTGCAGTGTGCGGATTTGTCCGGGAGCCACGCCGACGATCAGCCAGGTGTCCTCGACTTCGACCAGGATGATGCGCTCGCGGGCGCCGACCGTCAGTGAGCTGAGGATTTTCATCGGGCCATGCGCCATGAAAGACTTGCCGCCGTTGATCTTGCGCAACAGCCAGGCAGCACCGACAAAAAGACCGAGAATGAGCGCCAGACCCGCCACGGTTTGCATCATTGTGGCGAAAGAAACGCCGGGAGGCGGGGGCGGCGCCTCTGCTGCGAGGGCGGCGAACGGCACCAGCATAGGCAGTGCGCCAAGCTGGCGGAGAGAGAAACTGGCGAAAATGAAAGTTGGGCTCACGGGGCCCTATCTTAAAGCATGGCGCCCCGTGAACAAACCCGGAAATTAACGACCGAGCTTTCGCATCCGTTCGGAGGGCGTGATGATGTCGGTCAGGCGGATGCCGAATTTTTCATTCACAACCACCACCTCGCCTTGGGCGATAAGGGTGCCGTTGACCAGCACATCCATTGGCTCACCGGCCATCGCATCAAGTTCGACGACGGAGCCGTGTGCCAGTTGCAGCAGATTCTTGATTGCCAGCTTGGTGCGGCCCAACTCGACAGTGATCTGGACGGGGATGTCGAGAATCATGTCCAGCTCATTCATCACCGAGCCCTTGGCCGGGTCCCCACCAAAATTCTGGAATATCTGGGCGGCAGCTGGAACGGCTGCGGGCGCGGCAGGTGTTGATTCTGCAATTGCCTGTTCAGCCATTGCCGCAGCCCAATCGTCCTCCCCTATGGCATCTTCCATCGCATTCGCGCCGTTATTCTCGGTGTCTTCAGACATGGTTTTCCCCTTGCGTTGGATCCTGCTTCTCTGAAGCAATAAAACGTTCTACCTGGATCGCGTATTGCCCCTGTTGCTGACCAAACCTGCATTCCAGCAAGGGTACGCCATCAACCGTAGCGATGATCGATTCCGGGATATTGACCGGGATGACATCGCCCACCTTCATTTTCTGAATTTGCCCAAGCGTCAGGGCTGCGTGCGTCAGTTCTGCCGTCAGTTCAACTTCGGCACTTTGCAACTGCTTGCGCAGCGTAGTGATCCAGCGCTTGTCGGTCGACAACTGGTCACTCTGCATGCTGCTGTAGAGGACGTCGCGAATCGGCTCCATCATCGAATACGGGAAACAGATGTGCATTTCCGCTGCCGAGCCGCCGAATTCGATCGAGAACGTTGTCGATACGACAATTTCCGAAGGAGTGGCGATGTTCGCGAACTGGGAATTCATCTCGGACCGAATGTATTCAAACTTCAGGTCGTGGACCGGTTTCCACGAGCGCCCGTACTCGGTAAAGACAACGTCCAGCATCCCCTGGATGATGCGCTGTTCGGTTTGCGTGAAGTCGCGCCCTTCCACCCGGGTGTGGAAACGCCCGTCACCGCCGAACATGTTGTCGACCACCAGAAATACCAGGTTGGGATCGAAGATGAACAGGCTTGTGCCGCGGAGTGGCTTGGCTGAAACCAGGTTGAGGTTGGTCGGCACGACCAGATTGCGGATGAATTCGCTGTACTTCTGAACCTTGATCGGGCCGACAGAAATTTCGGCATTCCGATGCATGTAGTTGAACAGGCCAATGCGCAGGTAACGGGCAAAGCGCTCGTTGATCAACTCCAGGGTGGGCATGCGCCCACGAACGATTCTTTCCTGCGTGCCGAGGTTGTAGTTCTTCGGGCCGCTGCTCTCGTCCGGCCCGACCTCGGGTTCGTCGGTTTCCCCTGTGACGCCCTTGAGGAGGGCGTCAACTTCGTCCTGGGAGAGAAAATCCTGCGACATGGCGATTTATTGAATGATGAAGGAAGTGAAGAGCACTTCCTTGATGGGATCTTCGCCCGTCTTCTTGCCCTTGGCGGGCTCGCTCGGACCAATGATCGTGTTGATGCTTTCCTTGATCTCTTCCGCAAGCTGTTCCTTGCCTTCGCGCGGAGCCAGCTCCGAAGGCTTCTTGGAGGAAAGAATCAGCATGATCTTGTTACGCAGCTTGGGCATGTGAATCTTGAGTTTTTCGCCCACTGCAGCATCTTCGGCCTCGACGTTGATGGTGACCTGAAGATACTGGTCGCCGGTTTCAGGTACGAGGTTGACGGTGAAGGCTTCCATCGGAATGTAAACCGGAACGGACTCCTTCCCCTTTTTCTTGGCGCTCTCTTTTTCGGCCGCAACTTCACCCTCTTCGGCAGGGTCGCTGCTCTTTTTCATCAAGAAGAACGCAGCGCCGCCACCGACAACCACCAGGAGCAAGACGGCTGCGATGATGATGATCAGCATTTTCTTGCTTTTTTTCGGTGCCGCTTCTGCAGCACCTTCTGCAGCTTTTTCTTCTTTTGCCATTGCAACTCCCTCTATTGTCCTTCGCGCATTGTAGCGCGCTGTCGGTGTGGCGCACTGTTGCGCATGCGCAGTGCTTTGGCGCCTTGGCTAACTATGACGGATCAGGCAAAGGTGTCGACCAGACCGTTACCGCGCTTGATTGCCGTCCCCGTAATTTTTCCAGCGCTCTCCTGGCCAGCGTTCCCGCTACCATCGCCGCGCCCGTTGCCCGCCCGGTTGCCACCCTGACCACTGCCATCGGACGACTGGCGGAAGGACTCGGCACTGACGTTGGTCTGCCCAAGCTGGACGCCAGCGCCTTCGAGCATTTCACGCAGACGCGGCATGGCGGATTCGATCACCGCACGAACCTCGGCATTGGCGGATACGAACACCGCCGTCGCCTGATCGTTTTTCACGTTCAATGATATTTCTATCGGCCCCAACTGCGGTGGGTTGAGCGTAATTTGAGCGCTCTGCTTGTCCTGTGTTGTCATCCAGACGATTTTTTGCCCGAATTCCGCAGGCCACGCCTGATTTTTCAGCGGCGTTTCGATGTGCATTTGTTCGCTGCTTGCAGTCCGGGCGGGGCTTGCATTCATACCCAACTGCGTCGCATTGCCGGGCTGCACGGTTGCGGTGGCCGGTTCGGCCAGCACCTGTGTCGATTCGGCAAGCTTTTGTTCAAAGCCGGCAAGTTTTGCCGGCGTTTCGAGCGCCGGCAGATTATTTGTTGTCGGAACGGTTGCGGCCTGAGTGATTCGCGAGAACAGGTCAGTCGGCGTCTGTTCGCTTGAAGCCCCGGCTTTCCCGCCAATTTCTGTGCTCAAGGCCACTACTTCGCCGGAACCCTGCGGCGTCACTAGCCCCGTATCGCTTTCGAGTTGCACGCCTTCGGCCAGGCGGCTGGCATGGCGGGAGGAACGGCGATGCCCATCGAGGCCAGCAGCAGCGCGGGATCGGTCGGTGTTGTCAGTATCTCGGGCGTGACCCCTGCCAGTGGTTCGGTGGGGGGCAGCAATTGGTCGGCTTCAATGCCGCCGGAAAGTTGGCTGAACAGCAAGGCAGCAAAATCGGCACCGACGATTGAGTTGGCGGCGGCATTGGCGCTGCTATCGACAAGCGACGCGAAATCCGGGGATTGAATCGGCAGCGGCAGGGCTGCAACGGCGGATGGCATGGACAGACTCCAGTCTGGCAAGAATTTGTCTTCTAATGAGCAAGGGCCGTGCCAGGCTTAGTTATCCTCTTCCGGCTTCTTGCGC
The DNA here is from genome assembly GCA_016710885.1 of Candidatus Proximibacter danicus. Classification (GTDB taxonomy): domain Bacteria; phylum Pseudomonadota; class Gammaproteobacteria; order Burkholderiales; family Rhodocyclaceae; genus Proximibacter; species Proximibacter danicus. Next base: position 87,629 of record JADJUC010000002.1, on the reverse strand, counting down.
GCCGCGATCTCGTCGGTGAGTTTTTGCTCCCGGCGAAGCTCGAGGGCGAATTCTGCCGAGTGATGACGTACCGATAGCGTGTCCATTGCCTTAAGCCGCGTGCGTTGGGCCTGCCAGTGCGTCTGCCCGGCTGCCGTATTGGTCTTCGAATTCGTGACAACAAGTTGTTGCTGGGCAATGGCGTCGTCGAGTCGGTCGAGAAAATCCTGGAAATTTTTCCACTGCAGGGGGCTCATGCCTTGCTGGGCCGATACCTGAAAGCGTCGCGCGTACTCCTCACGGTATTGGCTAAGCAGGTCAAGCTTGCCCTTGGCATCCTGCTCTGCGGCAATCAGGCGTGCCAACTTCTGCGTGGCGTCGTCGGCGCGGCGCTGCATCAGGTCAAGAACGGTTTGCAGTGAGAAAGGCTTGGTCATGGCGGCATCCGGGAGGACGCTTCATTGTAGTCTTGGCTAGGTGGCTAACCCGAACAGTCGATGCAGGTCACCGACGCTGCTTGAGTAGGCAGCCTGTTCGGAGAGGTTTTGCTGCAGGAATTTCTCAAAACCCGGTTGCTGGACGATGGCTTGGTCTAGCAGGGGGTCACTACCGGCGGCGTAGGCGCCAACACTGATCAGGTCGCGCGAGCGTTGGAAGCGCGAATAGAGCTGTTTGAAGCGCCTGATGGCTTCAAGGTGGCCGGGGGTGATCAGACTGACCATGGCACGCGAAATCGACTGCTCGATATCGATAGCTGGGTAGTGCCCGGAATCGGCCAGTGTTCGCGAGAGAACGATGTGGCCATCGAGAATGGCCCGGGCAGCGTCGGCGATTGGGTCCTGCTGGTCATCGCCTTCGGCCAGCACGGTGTAGAAGGCGGTGATCGAGCCGCCGCCGACGGCGCCGTTGCCCGCGCGCTCGACGAGCTGGGGCAGGCGGGCGAATACCGAAGGCGGGTAGCCGCGGGTGACAGGCGGTTCGCCGACGGCCAAGGCGATTTCTCGCTGGGCCATGGCGTAGCGGGTCAGCGAGTCCATGATCAGGAGCACCTGCTTGCCCTGGTCGCGGAAATACTCGGCGATGCTTGTTGCGTAGGCCGCGCCCTGCAGCCGCATCAGGGGGCTGACATCGGCCGGGGCAGCAACGACGACCGCCCGGCGCAGGCCTTCCTCGCCGAGAATCTGCTCAATGAATTCCTTGACCTCGCGGCCGCGTTCGCCGATCAGGCCGACGACGATGATTTCAGCCTCGGTATAGCGCGCCATCATCCCCAGCAGCACTGATTTTCCAACACCGGAGCCAGCAAACAAGCCCATGCGCTGGCCTCTGCCAACCGTCAACAACGCGTTGATGGCACGAATCCCGACATCCAGCGCCTGGGTGATCGGGGCCCGCGACATCGGGTTGATCGGCCTACTCTGCAGGGGGCGCAGGTTGTCGGTATGCAATGGGCCTTGATTGTCGAGGGGTCGGCCGGCAGCATCGACAACGCGGCCCAGCAGCGCTTCGCCAACCGGCATCAACTTTGCACGATCAATGGTGCGGCGACGCTGCAGGCGCGGCTTGCCGATTCTTGGCAAGGGGCAGCGGGTCTCGAAAGCCACGACACGGGCCCCGGGGGAGAGGCCGTAGACGTCTTCAGAGGGCATAAGGAAAAGTTTTTCGCCCGAAAAACCGACGACTTCAGCTTCTACCGGCGCGCCGCCAGTGGGAATGATCCGGCAAGAACTTCCCAGCGGCAGTTTGAGTCCGCTGGCTTCCATGACCAGGCCGTTGATACGTGTCAGGTGGCCGCTGGAAAGAATCGGTTCGGCATCGCTGGCGGCATCCCGGCATTGTTCGAGATACCCGCGCCAGGTGTTGCCATGCTCGGGCAGATCGGTGCTCACGGTTTCTGTTCCAGCCACTCGCCGGTAGTGCCAATAGCATCCAGCACGCGACGCCAGCGTGTTTGCAAGGTGGCATCGACCTCGCTGGCGCCGGACTCGATGCGACAGCCCCCGGGTTCGATGGTGCTGTCTTCGAGAATCCGCCAGCCATTGTGGGCCAGTTGTTCGCCAAGGTGCGTGCGTACCAGTGCGGCATCGGCGGGATTCATGAACAGCGCCGGATGGCCGTGGTGCATGGGCAGGGCGGCAACGGCTTCGCGCACAATCGGCAACACCAGTTCGGGTTTTATCTTGAGGCTTTGGCGCAGTACCTGGCCGGCAATTTCCACGGCAACGGCAAGGAGTTCCTCTGCGATGTCCTGATCGAGTTGCTGCAGGCTGTGGCCGAGGTTTTCGACAAGGGCCGAAATTTTTTCGGCTTGAGCGCGCGCCTCGCCCAGCCCTTCTTCGTAGCCAACGGTATAGCCGGCCTGTTGGGCTTCGCTGTGGATGCGCTCGATATCTTCAGCGGTCGGCAGGGGGATGGCTGGCTCTGCTGGGGGGGCAGGCTCGGTTGTCTTGGGTATCGCGGTATTCCGGCTGGCGGCAGCCGCTTCTGCTTCATCAAAAGCAGCCACTTCCCAGCGCTGGTAAGCGGTGAGTTTTTCTTTCGGGATAAAGCCGGACATGGCTAGACCATCTGTTCGCCGCCGGCGCCGCCGAGGACGATCTGGCCTTCGTCGGCGAGTCTGCGGACGATCTTGAGGATTTCCTTCTGCTCGGATTCAACTTCCGAGACACGCACGGGGCCGCGCGCTTCGAGATCCTCGCGCAGCATTTCGGCCGCACGCTGAGACATGTTCTTGAAGATTTTCTCGCGCAGCTCGGGCGAAGCGCCTTTCATGGCCAGAATCAGCGAATCGGACTGGATTTCGCGCAGCAACAGCTGGATCGAGCGATCGTCGAGATCGTTGAGGTTCTCGAAAACGAACATCTCATCAAGTATTTTCTGGGCCAGATCGGGATCGTACTCACGAATGGCATCAACCACGGAGGTCTCGTTGGCCGTGCCCATGAAGTTGAGGATTTCGGCAACCGGCCGTACGCCGCCCATCGCCGCTTTTTTGATGTTCGCCGAGCCGGAGAGCATGCGCAGCATCACTTCGTTCAGTTCCTTCAGCGCGCCCGGCTGGATGCCTTCGAGCGTCGCGATGCGCAGCACCACGTCATTGCGCAGGCGCTCGGTGAACTGGTTGAGAATGTCGCTGGCCTGATCGTGGTCCAGGTGCACGAGGATGGTGGCGATGATCTGCGGGTGTTCGTTCTTGATCAGATCCGCAACTGTTGGTGCATCCATCCATTTCAGGCCTTCGATGCCGGCGGTGTCACCGCCTTGCAGGATGCGCGAAATCAGGTTGGAGGCCTTGTCATCGCCGAGTGCCTTGGTCAGCACGGAACGAATGTAGGCATCGGTATCCACATGCACGGCGGCCGATTCGCCCGCCGATTTGTTGAAATCGTCGAGCACGGTTTCAACCCTTGTGCGCGGCACCGACTTGAGCAAGGCCATGGCGTGGCCGATTTTCTGCACCTCGCGCGGCCCCAGATGCTTGAGCACTTCCGATGCTTGCTCCTCGCCGAGGGAGAGAAGCAGTATCGCGGCTTTTTCGACTCCGTCCTCACCCGGCATTGGAACCCGTCCAGTCCTTGATGATGTTGGCTACCGCCTTGGGGTCCTGCGAGGCGACCCCTTTTGCCTGTGCAAGTTTTCCTTCGAACTGTGTCGGGCCTCGGGGCTCATCGTTGGCCATGGCGTCGTAGGCGGATGCGCCCCTGCCGGCATGGCTGTATTGCTCGCCGGGCCGCGGCGTCATCATGGTGTTGATCAATGGCTTGACGACCTTCAGCAGCAGGTAGGCAATGATGGCTGCAATGGCGCCGTATTTGACCAGGTCCTTGAGCAGATAAAGGATGTCCGGGTCTTTCCAGATCGGGATGCCGTTGTCCGCGCGCTCAACTGCCGTAAACGAGGCGTTGGCTACCGAGAGCGTGTCGCCGCGATCCTTGCTGAAGCCCATGGCTTCTCGTGCCAGATCGTTGATCTGCTTGATCTCGTTTTCGGTCAGCGGCTTGCTGCTCGGCTTGCCATCCTTGCCCACTTCCTTGCGGTGATTGACCACCACTGCAGCAGACAAGCGTCGAACGACGCCGGCCGATTGTTTGGTATGCCGGACCGTGCGGTCAACTTCGTAATTGATGGTTGAGTCCTTGCGCGTTGATACCGGCTGTCCGACGCTGGTAATCGGCGCCTGAACGCCGGCCGCATTGATCTGGCCGGAAATGGGTGGGCCACCGGCAGCGGGTGCTCCGCCTGCGGTCGCTGGCTGCGTCAGAGGGGCCGTTGCCGGAACGGGGGGCTGATTGGTCAGCGCACCGGGAACGCCTACCGCCGCCGTTGCCGTGGCGCTTGCGGTTTCGCTTGATTGCTGGCTGCGGATGCTGACATCTGGCGGCGTGGTATTCGGCTTGTGAATTTCCGCCGTTTGCTCTGTTTGCGAGAAATCGATGTCGGCGGCGACCTGCACCTTGGCATTTCCCGGCCCGACGATGGGCGTCAAAATATCCTCGATGCGCTTGATAACGGCGCCTTCGATCTCGTTGACATACTTGACCTGCGTCGGGTCAAGGCCTGCGTCCATATGCTTGCTCTTCAACTGGGAGAGCATGGCGCCAGTTTGGTCAAGGATGGCGACGTTGGTTGCCGGCATTTGCGGCACGCTCGAGGCGACGAGGTTCTGGATGCCGGCGATCTGCGCCGGTTCAAGGACGCGCCCGGAATAAACATTGAGAAGAACGGAGGCCGATGGTTTTTGCTCTTCCCGCACAAACACGGAAGGCTTCGGGATCGCCAGATGCACGCGAGCGCCTTGTATCGCGCCTACCGACTGAATGGTCCGGGAGAGCTCTCCTTCCAGTGCGCGCTGGTAATTCACCTGCTCGGCAAACTGACTGATGCCGAACTTCTGGTTTTCCATCAATTCGAAGCCTACCGCGCCGCCTTTGGGCAAGCCCTGCGAGGCCATACGCAGACGAATTTCGTGAACCCGGTCGCTCGGGACCAGAATGGCGCCGCCGCCATCGGAAAATTTGTAGGGGACATTGAGTTGCTCGAGCGAGCTGATGATTGCGCCGCCGTCACGTTCCGAGATGTTCGAGAAAAGTACCCGAAAATCGCCATGCTTCGACCATAGTGCCGTACCGACGACCAAGGTGATGACAGCAGCAAAAGCGAACATCAACACCAGCTTCTGCTGGTTATCCAGCCGGGCCAATGCCAGCCGCAGGCGGTTTAGCGTGCCGTCTGCCGATCGTGCGCCTGCAGCGGTGTCCGGTGATGCTGCCATGCCTTCCTTTAATCTCTATTAATCAAGCAAAAAGCGTGAAGTGCTAAGAAATATTCTACTATAGTAGCCGCAATATGCATGGGATTCTCCCCGAATGACCGATTCCTCGCAATTATCCAAAGCCGAAGATCTTCAGCGCGCCTTCGATGTTTTCAATCAGGTTTCGCATGAGCTGACTCAGGCCTATGCCGGTCTACAGGGTCGCGTGCAGTCTCTGACCGACGAACTGGCGGTGGCCAACGGCGAGTTGCGCCGCCAGTACGAAGAAAAAGAGGCTTTATCCGAGCGGCTGGGTTTGTTGCTGAATGCGCTGCCAGCGGGTGTCGTCGTTGTTGATGCGGCAGGCGTCGTCAATGAAGCAAACCCGGCGGCGAATGCCATGTTGGGCGATTCGCTGTGCGGCCAGCAATGGCAAAACCTTGCCTTGACTATGCAGGCGGCGGCGCCGCCAGATGAATTTGCCGTGCGCGGGCGTCGAGTTTCCCTCGCGGAAAGCGTGCTCGCATCGGGCGGTGGGCGAATCATCCTGATTCATGACATTACTGCCGCGCATGAAATGAAGGCCAGTCTGGAGCGTAACCAGCGTCTGGCGGCGATGGGCGAGATGGCCGCATCGCTGGCGCATCAGCTGCGGACGCCCCTGGCGACGGCCTTGCTTTATAGCGCCAACCTGGCCAAGCCCGATCTTGCGGACGAGGCCCGGACGCGTTTTGCTGAAAAGGCGAGCGAACAGTTAAGGCGCCTTGAGCGTCTGATCCAGGATGTTCTGCTTTTTGCTCGCGGCGAGCACATTGGCCGCGAAGTCATCCCGGTTGCTGCGTTGTTGGCGGATGCCGCGCAGACATTGGAACCGCTTTGTGCTGCCCGTGGCGTCGTGTTCCGGCGGGAAGGTGAGGCCGGCGACGCTATAATCGTCGGTGGCCGGAAGTCACTGGCCGGCGCCTTGCTCAATTTGCTGGAAAACGCGCTGCAGGTATGTGAGACCGGTGGTGCGGTGACGCTTGCCGTTGCTATCGCCGGAAAGCGCATCAAATTGAGTGTTCGAGACACCGGGCCCGGCGTGCCTTCGGAGCAGCAAACACGGATTTTTGAGCCCTTCTTTACGACGAAAGGGCAGGGAACCGGGCTCGGTCTGGCAATTGCCCTTGGCGTGGCTCGGGCTTACGGCGGCAGTATCGACCTGTTTTCCCGCCCGGGTGAAGGGGCTGAATTTGTCATGGAGCTGCCGACGGGAACGACGGCGGACATTCAGGAGCGGCTGGAAGAACGATGAGTCAGGATTTGCCGATATTGGTTGTCGAAGACGATCCCAACCTGCGCGAAGCGGTTTGCGACACGCTCCTGCTGGCTGGAAAAACCGTGGTTTCCGCACCGGGTGGACAGGAGGCGATGAACTTGCTTGCCAGCCAGGCGGTGTCGCTGGTGGTCAGCGATGTACGCATGATGCCGATGGACGGAATTACGCTGCTGAAGGAAATCCGTACCCGCTGGCCCCATTTGCCGGTGGTGTTGATGACCGCGTATGCCGATGTGGATCGCGCCGTTGAGGCCATGCGCGCCGGTGCCTGTGATTTTCTGCTCAAGCCTTTTGAGCCGCAGGCACTGCTGGCCCACGTCGAAAAATACAAATTGCCCGAGGCCGAGGATGATGCCGGCGTCGTTGCCAAGGATGTCGCTAGTCGCAACCTGTTCTCGATGGCGGCGCGGGTCGCCCAGACCGATGCCACGGTCTTGCTGACGGGGGAGTCCGGGGTCGGCAAGGAAGTCGTGGCGCGCTACATTCACCAGCACTCCGCCCGCCGGGACGGCCCGTTTGTGGCGATCAATTGCGCTGCCATTCCCGATACCTTGCTCGAAGCCACCTTGTTCGGCTATGAAAAAGGCGCCTTCACCGGCGCCCAGCAGGCGCAGGCCGGCAAGTTCGAACAGGCCCAGGATGGCACCTTGCTTCTCGATGAAGTGACGGAGATGCCACTCGGCCTGCAGGCAAAATTGCTGCGTGTGCTGCAGGAGCGGGAAGTGGAGCGGGTGGGAGGTAAAAAACCGGTTGCCCTGAACATCCGGATTGTTGCCACTTCCAACCGCGATATGACTGAAGCGGTGGCGCGAGGGGCGTTTCGTGAAGACCTGTTTTACCGGCTGAACGTGTTTCCTCTCCCCATTCCCGCCCTGCGTCAGCGCCCGGATGACATTGTTGCGCTGGCCCGACATTTTCTGGTGGCGAATGGCGGTATGGTCGGCCGGGCCGGCATGGTCTTTTCTCCAGCGGCAGAGGCCGCGTTGCGGGCTCACCCATGGCCCGGCAATGTGCGCGAGCTGGAAAACGTGGTGCAGCGGGCGATGATCATGGCTCCGGGGGAAAATATCGACGTCGAGCATCTTCATCTGCTGCCAGCAATGGTGGGGTGCGCTTCGGTAGTGGGAGTGGCGGTTCCTGCCTCCTCAGTCCCTGCCGAGGTGAAGCCGGAGGCGCTGCGGGGTGACAGCATTCGCGATCTCGAGCGCGAGCATATTCTGGAAACGCTCGCAGCCGTTGGTGGAGTACGCAAGCTGGCGATCGAGCGCCTGGGCATTTCCGAACGAACGCTGCGCTACAAGCTCAAACAATACAAGGAAGATGGTTTCTTCCAGGAGTGAGTCAGAAATCGATGTACAGTGGCACGAAGTTTGCTGATAGTTGGGCAACAGAAACAGGAGTCGCCAAATGGACACCAAGGGTATAGATCAGATGTTGGGGTTGTTGCGGGCTACGGCTGCGCAAGCGACGGGGAAACCTGCGGAAACACAGGCCGCTCCGGGCGGTGTTGATTTCGCAGAGGTGCTCAAGAACTCTATTGAACAGGTGAACCAGGCCCAACAAGGGGCCGATACCTTGGCGGCAAATTTTGCCGCCGGCGACAGCAATGCCAATCTGCATGATGTAATGATTGCCTTGCAGAAGGCCAATGTGTCGTTTCAGGAAATGGTTCAGGTACGGAACAAGCTGGTCTCTGCCTATCAGGACGTCATGAATATTCAGGTCTGACGCGGGCTTGCAGAAATTCGGCTGCGTCGTAAGCCGTTCAAGGGCCGGGTAATTCCGGCCCTTTTCAATTTTAATTCAACTCATTCCCGACATGCGTGCCTTGCGCTCGCGCTCGACGCGCGTGATGTAGCGCTGAATCATCGTCAGTCGTGTTCCCGGCAGGTCTTGATACTCGCAGCCCACACGCAAGTGGCGATTGCCACTTTTTGTGGTGACATCAAATGCGTTGCGGACAATCATCGTGCAGACTAGCAGCCCTTCTTCGGGCAAATCGATCCGGCAGTCGGTAAACACCGTGTCAATCTGAAAATCATCCTTGCAGTCGGGGTCTACCATCAGACCAACGCCGCCACCGCTGATGTCCAGTAGTGGAACGTCTGTGGCAACCACTGCGCCATCGGGCCGTTTCAGATTGAAACGGCAACGGACCGGGGTGGCGATCGGTGTGGACAGGCGATAGTACTCGCGACGCTGCAAGCGGAGTACGGTGTCCGGGAACGCGCCGCGGAAGGCCGGTCTGCCGCCGTGTTGAGCTTGATCGAGGCGCTTCAGGCTGAACTGGATCTTTACCTTGTCCAGCGATGTCGTGAAAAGCAGGCGGTCGGCCTTGAGCGCCCGGTCATTCATCTCGTTATCGCTGCCCAGATCGAAGATCAGGGCGCCACGTTCAGTGTCGATGTCGATAAGCGAGGTCAGCAGGAAAGACTGGCCGCGATCAAAGTAAACGGTGATCATGCTGCCTTTTTGCAGCACGGCTCGCAGGACAAAGAGGATTTCCGACTTCGAGTACAGCAGGTACTTGCTGTAGATGTCTCCCTGTTCCAGTTCCAGTCTGGTGGGCGCTTCTTCGTGCCCTTGCGCGGCTTGGTTTTCCGACATTTATTGTTCCGAATCGTCTCGATTGCGCATCAGGTGAGAGTTTAAAGCAAAATGCGACGCCGGAGAATTTTGCCGGAGATTACAAGCTTGCGCGATCAGGTGGCTATCAAGCGGCTATCAGGTCGCGGGCGGGAGCGTCAGGTTTGGTACCGGCACCCCCTCTCCGCGTTCAATGCGGTAAAGCCAGGCGAGCAGTTCGGCTACGGCCACATAAAGCTGTGGCGGTATCCGCTGGTCGAGGTCGATCTGCAGCAGCAGTGAGACGAGTTCAGGGGATTCATGGACATAGATCCCGTTTTCCTTGGCGCGGGCGATGATTTCCTCGGCGATCAGCCCCCGACCCTTGGCAACGACACGAGGGGCAGCATCTGCCTCGCGATAGGCGAGTGCGACTGCGGTGCGCCGTGAATCATTCTGCGGGTCGTTCATGGCGCCCCACAGTAAAACCGCCGAGTTTCAGACCTGCAGCCTCCAACTGGTTACGCAAGGCATCGCCGCCATTGGCCAGTTGCATCGCCGCCTCGTTGGATTGGGTCGAAAGCGACAGGGTCATCTCCCCGGCCACAATCCGCAGGCCTGCACGTACTTCGCCTAGTTGCGGCATTGTCAGTATCAGCCGTGTTTGCCAAGGCGCCTGCTCCTGCTCGTTGTTTCCGCCTTTTTTTCCACCGTTCTCTTCAATGATCTCCCATTGCATGGACTGACCCGGCCACGCCTGCCCCTGCCAGACGTAGGTTTGGCTGGCGAGGGCTTCCAGTTGTTGCTGGACCAGCGGCATCAGGTCGGGCGCCACCAGTTGCCCCGGCATCGTTGCAGCACGCAGCGCAGCGCTTTGTGTGGCGGCATTGGAAGTGGCGGCCCTGCGCCTCGGCACTCCCTGTCTGGCGTTCTGCCTTGCTGGCCAGAACCGTCACGGTCGCACTGTTGGCGGGGCCGGTGTTGTTAGCGTTTTCCGCCGCCAGCGCCTCCCGCGAACCTGGTGGCAAGCCCGGCGACAAGCGGCCCTGTGGTTGCGAAAGCAGGGCGTCGGTCGGTAGGCGGCTCCCCACCCACTGGGACTGGTGGGATTCATAGAACATGCCGCTTTGCGTGATGGCCTGCTTGAGCAGCGGCACCAAATCTGCCCCCTTGGTCGGCGGCGCCAGAGATATGGGTTGGTTGGCGTTCAGTTGTGCGGGTTTCGCAGGTTCGCCGCTATCGCTTTTTGCCAGCAGGCTGGCGATGAAGTTGCCCGTGCGCGAGAAAGTCGTTTCGACAGCGGGGCGTTCACCGCTTGCCGTTGTCTCGGCTTTTGCTGCCGTGCGTGCCACCAGCGCCAGCGCCATTTTGCCGCCGTTTTCAACGACTTCGAGTTCGAGCGAATCGCCAGCTTTGGCAGAAAACGGAAGGGCGAGGGTAACGTCGCGCTGGTTGATGAGTGCCCGGTAGGCGCCATTGGGCAACATCGACTGGATCGCGGCCAGAACACGCTGGCCGGGCACCAGATCTGACAGAACATCGGAAACCTGTTGCGCGCTGGGGGCGCGGGTGACGGCGGCATCCGCAGGTAGCTGCAGGCGGCTGGCGACGTCGGCGGGGATCATGCAGCGCTCGATCTGATACGGGTGGGTATCGGGCCAACGATGCGGGCAATGGTAACGTGATTCATTGTGAGGCCCCGTTACAATCAGGCGGGTAAGCGCTTTGACATTTCGCTCAAAAGTTGGTGTAGGTCGGTTAGTCTCGGCTTGACCCGCTCAGTGATCTCATTGTTTATTCGACGAATTTCCTTAATCAGTGCTGCCGCTTCCTTTTTTTCTGTACCAGAAATAGCAGCTGCGGACAGGGTGGAAAATTCGGCATAGATCAGCTCGTTAGCGACCGACTCAAGTCCCAGCGCTTCCCAGTTTCCCTTGGTTGCGTAAAAAAGGATTTTATCAGCGCTATTTTTGAGATCTTGCAGGCAATGGAGATAACGGTTGGCCATGGCGGCGTAGGGGCCTAGCCCAAATTGGGATTGTCTACCTGGCTGCCAATTTCTATCCATGCCGAATGAATTTCTCCCAGCAGGTGAGACACTTCGTCAATCGCGGCCAGGTCATTGTGGAGGTTGGCATGCAATAGCCTGCGAGCCATGTAATCGTACAAGGCATACAGATCTTGAGACAGATCACCGCCTTCTTCCATGTTCAGGCTGACGCGCAAGCCGTTAAGTATGATGTCAATGGCTTTTGATATGGCCATACCTTTTTTTGGGATGTCCTTTTCTTCCATCCCGGCTTTTGCAATTACCAAGGCTTGCTTGGCACCTTCAAACAGCATGAGAATCAGTTTGTACGGGCTTGCCGTAGCCACTGCAGCATCCAGTCCGACCGCTTGGTAGGCTTTCAGAGGATTTAGTTGTGATCCGAACATGAATGTCTCTTATGGATTTGCGAGTCGACTTCTGCCGTTGTCAGCCAAGACGTGACAATTGCTGCGACAGATAGGAGGATTGAGTCTGCATGCGCCCCATCATCGCGTCAAGCGCCGTAAATTGAGCCCGGTAGCGTTTTTCGATAGCATCGACCTGACGTTGCAGTACCTCGCGGCGAGTGTCCATCGATTTGATTGTGCTGTTCAGGCTGGTCGTCTTGGAAGTAATGGCACCATCTGTGCCCACCAGATTGTCAGCCAAGGTTTTGAAGGCGGCCCCAAAAGCCGTCATCGTGGCGGTGGCATCAGTCAGGTTGGAGCTTAATGCGGTACCGAATTTTGTTTCGTCAAGTTTGAGGGAACCATCGGTTTCAAGTGTTATGCCCAAGTCGGAGAGTCTCGGGTACGTTGCGGAGGCACTTCCTGGGCTGGAGAACAAGACACTCCGCAGTTGCGCTTCCATGCCGCTGACGGTTCGATCACCGGATAGGGTGGACGCTTTGCTGGCGGTGGGGTCGTACTTGGTTAGCGATTTGAAAAGTGTATTGAGATCGTTCCACGATTTGACGAAATCCTTGGCGCGCGTTGTCATTCCGGCAGTATCCGAGCCGATGGCCAGTGTTGTGGCTTCGGCTGGGATCAGGGGATCGTGGACTTTTTTCAGCGTGATGCTGACGCCGGTCATGGCTTCAGCGAGTGTGTTGGTCGAAGAAGTAACCAATACTCCGTCGATATACGCCTCTGCATCCTGAGCTGCGGCTTTCTCCGTAAATGCAGCACTAGGTGTAATCGGGTCATACGTAAATCCCGACAATCCCGTCGCTCCGGTCAGCCGGATGGTGTTTTCTGCGCCGGTAACGCTACTGGTCAGGACAAGTTGTTTGCCGCCGCTACCATTGACAATGGTTGCCGAAACACCTGCGCTGGCAGAATTGATCGCCGAGCGCAGCTCTTCCAGGGTTGAACCGGTAAAGTTTATGGCAACAGGCGAAGTACCTGATTTTGCGACAAAAGAGCCGCTTGAGATATCGCCGAGTTCAATCGTTAGCGTGCCCGCGGCGACAGCTGGGTCGGCGGTTGACAACAATTTGTTCGCTTGCGCAAGTTGTTCGACGCGGAGCGCGTAGGAGCCCGCTGCCGCGTAGCTGCTTGCTGTTGCCGAGGCATAATCGGTGTCTGCAACGGTTGCGGTGTAGCCCTGAAAATCGGCGGTCGAATCGAGTTTTCCAGCGGCTGTCTGCAGGCTGCTGGCAGCGCTTAGTATGCGCCCGTAAGCGGAAAGCTGATCTTTGTAAGCCTGCTGGCGGGTATTGAGCAGGGTGATCGGCTGGCTCTCGACAGCGACGAGCTTGCTGATAATGCTCGCTACGTCAAGACCAGTACCGATACCGGCGGAGGATATGGCCATGATAGACCTCCCTTCAGGTTGCCAGAATGGCAGCCATAATAACTCAAGCAGTTTGCTTGATGAGCAGACCTTGAAGCTTGCCGATCGCCTTGGCGATCTCCACGACTTCCTCGGAAGGCATCTGGCGGATGATTTCCTTGGTGTCGGGGTCGAGAACTTTGATTACCCGAATTCCACTTTCTTCATCTACCGAGAACTGAATGCTGCTGTTGGAAGTCTTGACAAAAGCGTTCAGTTTTTCGACGGCAGATTTTACCTGGTTGGCGTCTGGTTGTTGTGCCTTGCGTTGCTCATCGCGCGTTTTTTCAGCGTTTTCGGCGGCGACAACGACGGTTGTGGGGCTTGTTTGTCCTGAGGCTCGCTGGGTGCTCGCAGCATCGGAGTTGCCTGGTGCTAATGTCTGAACGGGTGTCAGAGTCTGACTATTGATTGTTGAAATTGCCATGTCACTCTCCTAACGTGTTTGGGCCGATGTCGGTCTGACCGACACCGACCCTTGTGGCGTTATGCCCCTAACCCTTGGGTTAGCGCAGCAGACTCAACACATTGTTCGGGATCGCGTTGGCCTGTGAAACCATCGCCGTACCGGCTTGCTGGAGAATCTGGTAGCGGGTCAGGTTGGCAGTTTCTGCGGCGAAGTCGGCATCCATGATGCGGCTACGAGCAGCGGCCTGATTCTCGCGGGCAGCTTCCAGATAGGTGATCGTGCTGTTCAGACGGCTCTGCACGCCACCGATGGTCGAACGATTCGAAGCCATCGAGTTGATCCAGGCGTCGACGCTGGCCAGCGCGGTTGAAGCCGCTGCTGTGGTGCCAACGCTAGTACCGGAGACGCTGGTGCTGGAGAACGTTGCGGAAAGAGACTGACCAGAATCTGCGCCCACCTGGAAAGAGAAGGTGCTGAAAACGGTCGCGCCGTTAAGTTTTGCCGCACCCTGGATACGGTCTGCTTCTGCCTGCAGTTGCGAGTATTCGTTGTTGATGAAGCCGCGTTCGGTGTCGCCGATGGCGCCGTTCAGTGATTGGGTAGCCAGTTCGCGCATACGCTGCAACGTGTCCGAGACGCTGGCTAGCGCGCTGTCGGCCGACTGAGCGTAGGAAATACCGTCTGAGGCGTTGCGCATGGCAACCGAAAGGCCGCGCATCTGGGCTTCCATTTTGGCGGCAACGGCCAAACCGGCAGCATCATCGACGGAAGAGTTGACACGAAGACCGGAGGACAGGCGCTGCAAGGCTGTTGCCAAGCCGGCGTCGTTTCTATTCAAGTTGCGCTGTGCATTTAGTGAATAGATATTGGTGTTAATAACTGATGGCATTTTGGCTCTCCTTGCTATCCGATAATCAAGTCCCCACAGGTTGGGAACGGTCCGGGATTCATCCCTTGATTCACATTACGGCGTACTGTTGGAAAACTTTAGGAGATTTTCGTCGGCGGTCGAATGCTACACTTCCCGCCATTCAAGAATCGGCTGTACATTATTGTTGGCAGGGGGAAACTTGGGGCAGGGGGATTGGGAAAATAAGGTTAGAGCGGCGCTGCTTGGCGACCAGGACAATCCCCGGCTGCTGGCCGCACTTGGTGGTCTGCGCTTGCAAGCCGGCGATGTCGAGCAAGCGTTGGTACTGCTGGAGAGGGCGATGCTGCTGGCGCCTGATGAGCCGCAGATTCTCTGCGACTATGGCGCGGTACTAACCACAGCAGGGCGTCTGGAGCAGGCTGAGTCGCTGTTGCGCAGCGGCGTCATGGTGTTTTCGGATGACAATCTACGCTTCAATCTTGCGCGTTGTCATCAACTTCAGGGGAAAACGGATGAGGCCTTGGCGGTGTTGGCCTCGATGGAGCACCGAAGCGATGATGCCTTCAAGCTGGAGGGCGACCTGCTTAAAGGCAAGGAGACGTCGCCGGTGCCATGGCAGCATATATTGAGGCGCTGAAGCGTAATCCGAGGAGCGCCGCCTACCTGAACGATCTCGGCGTACTTATAGAGACCAGTGGTAACCCTGCTTTGCACGTTACGCTCTGGCAACAGCTTGCTGCGTTGCCGGATGCTCATGCCGTAGTTTTTTACTTCCTTGGCAACGCCTTGCGTGCAGCAGAATCTTTTGTGGAAGCAAGAGCCGCCTTTGAACAGGCCGTCGCGCTCGAACCTACGATGGCGGAGGCGCACAATAATCTGGCACTGGTATTAGGCAAGCTCGGCTTTGAGGATGAGGCTCGATTGTCGCTGGATCGCGCCACTGTGGCTAACCCGGATCTTGCTGCCCCGCGCTCCAATCTTGGCGCCATCATGTCGCGTGGCAGCTCGCTGGACGAAGCGGCAGCAATGTTGCGCGAGGCCGTCCGGCTGGACCCGGAAAGCCTTGATGCGCGTACGAATTATGGCGCAGTACTGATGCGGCAAAGAAGGTTCACCGAAGCCGAGGTTGAATTTCGGCGGGTACTGGCGGTTAGCCCGGGTTTTCCGTCGGCTGAGCTGAATCTTGGTCTTATGCTGCTTACCGAAGGCCGGTTGGAGGCGGGCTGGCCTTACTACGATTGCCGTTGGAAACAGCCGCAACTGGCCGAGAAACGGCCGCCGCTGACGTCGCCTTGCTGGGCTGGCGAGCCGCTGGACGGGAAAACCCTGCTGGTTTTTGCCGAACAGGGCTTTGGCGACAACATCCAGTTCGTCCGTTACGTCCGCCTGATCAGGCAGCGTTACCCGACGGTACGCATCATTCATTATTGCCTGCACAGCCTTTCCGAGCTGTTTCAAGCCTCGCCTGTGGCGGCAGACTGTGAAATCCTTCGCTGGGGCGAACCGATCCCGGCGCACGACGTTCATTGCCCGATCATGTCGCTGCCCTGGCGCTTCGGCACAACGCTGGCCAGCATCCCCGATCAAGGCCCCTATCTGGCGCCGACCGACGCGGCCATTGCGGCCTGGCAGGCGCGCTTCGCCGCCTTGCCGCAACCCCGGGTCGGGCTGGTCTGGGCTAGCAGCGAGACGTTTGTGTACCGATCGGCGAAGACGGTGGCTCTCCGGCAGCTCCTGCCGCTGCTGGACGTTCCCGGCGTGACCTGGGTCAGCCTGCAGTTCGGCAAGGAGGCCGCGGAAATCGCCGAGAACGACCTCGCTGCGCGAATCGTCGATCCGATGGCCGATGTGCATACCTTCCTCGACACGGCGGCGATCGTCGCGCAACTCGATCTCGTCATCAGCGTCGATACGGCCGTCGCTCATCTGGCCGGCGCCATGGGCAAGCCGGTGTGGATGCTAGACCGTTTCGATACCGACTGGCGCTGGCTGCTCGGACGCGAGGACAGCCCGTGGTACCGTAGCCTGCGCATTTTCAGGCAGGCCGAGCTGGGCGCGTGGGAACCCGTCGTCGAACGGGCATGCAGGGAACTGGAAACATTCGTCAATGGCGGTTAACTGAATCGGGGAGTGGGTTGTGGCTGAATCAAGCGTGGTCGGGAAATTGAAGCTGAATCTGGGGTGCGGCAACCGGAAGATCGAAGGCTTCCTCAATGTAGACTCCCAGCCCGGATGCCAGCCGGACATGGTGCTGGACCTGGAAGCGACGCCGTGGCCCTGGGCCGACGATTCGGTCGACGAGGTGCAACTGATCCACGTCCTGGAACACCTCGGCCAGGCGCCTGCCGTCTATCTCGGGATAATGCGCGAACTATGGCGCGTCTGCTGCGACGGTGCCCATGTGCACATCATGGTGCCGCACCCCCGTTGCGACGAATATCTCAACGACCCGACGCATGTCCGCCCGGTGACCGAGGCCGGGCTGGAGATGTTCAGCCAGCGCCTCAATGCCGAGTGGGATGCCATCGGCGCGGCGAACACGCCGCTGGGCAAGTATCTGGGCATCGATTTCGAGGTCGATTCGTCGACGCTGGATCTCAAGCCACGCTGGCGCGAAAAACTGCAGCGCGGCGAGGTCACGGAACAGGAACTGCGTCTGGCAGGCGACCAACAATTCAACGTGTTTGCGCAACTGACGGTCGAGCTGTGCGCGATCAAACCCGCCGGCCGGTTAGTGGGCCGCAGCGGCAGCAGTAGCGGCGGGGTCGCGTCAGATACTGCCTGGGGCGAGCAGGTCAATGCCGCGCTTGCCGAGGGTAACGGCGCGCAGGCCATGGCCGTAATGGCCGCGGCGGTTGCCGCAGCTCCTGGCGATTTCGAGGCGCGCGCTCATCTGGCTACCCTCCAGCACGCCCTGGGCATGCTCGAACCGGCTCTGGAGAATTTCCAGAAGGTGGCCGACGCCGGCGTTGGCGGGGTCGAACTGTTCAACAACCTCGGTGTCGTTGCCCAGGAACTCGGGCGCGTCGACGAGGCGATCGCTGCCTATGAGCGGGCGGTTGCGCTTGATCCCGGCAACGTCACGGCGCGTGGCAATCTGGCGGAAGCCCTGGGCCTGGTCGGCCGCATCAAGGACGCCGTAGCCGCCTACGCAACGCTGCTGCAGGAGAAACCCGGCAACGCCGAAGTCCATCTCGGCATCGCCAAGCTGTTCATCTCCCAGGGCTGGTTCGCCGATGCCCTGGCTTCGCTGGAAACAGCAGCCAGTATCGCCCCCGGTAACCCGGAGATCCTGAATCAGAAAGGCATCGCCTGTCGCGAGGCGGGGCGCCATGAAGAGGCGCTGACCTCTTTCGAGGCCGCCTTGCAGGCCGCTCCCGGCAACCTCTCGCTGCTGGTCAACCGGGCCAACGCCCTGGCCCGGCTCGGGCGGAACACCGAGGCCGAGGCGCTGTTCCGGGCAGCGGTCGCCGAAATCACCGAAAGCGGCGAACCCTGCCCCTACGAACTCGGCTTCTCGTTCGCCTGCTTCCTGCTCAAGCAGGGGCGCACCGACGAGGGCTGGTCGTTCTACGAAAGCCGCCGCCAGGCGGTCGCCATTCAGCATCACCCGCTGGAGGCGACCTTGCCGCAGTGGCGCGGCGAAGCCGTGCCGGCAGGCGCCGCTCTGCTGGTCACCGCCGAGCAGGGCTTTGGCGACAGCCTGCAGTTCGTGCGGCTGATTCTCGCCCTGGCGGAAACGTTCAGCCGCGTCTGCCTGCAAACACGACCCGCCTTGCACAAGCTTCTGGCCCGCTCTCTCGCCGGCGTTTGCGAGGTGGTCGAAGATGTGCCCGCTGACGCCCTTTTCGACTTCATTTGCCCGATTGCCAGCCTGCCGCTGGCGTTGCGCCTGTCGGTCGGCGACTGGGGGATGGCCGCGCCGTATCTGAAGACCGACACCATGCAGTCGGCCCTGTGGGGCTTCCGCATCCCGGCTGGACGCCAGCGCAAGATCGGCATCTGCTGGAGCGGTGGCAAGAGCCTGCGCTTCAAGCATCGCTGCGACCTGCCGCTGGCGACGGTCGATACGCTACTTACGACTACCGACGTGCGCTGGGTCTCGCTGCAGAAAGAAGGCGATGCGGACTGGCGCCGCGCCCAGAGCCAGGCTGGCCGGCTGGTCGACTTGATGGACATGGCAACCAGCTTCGACGAAACAGCGGCGCTGATCGCCAACCTCGACCTGGTCATCACTGTCGATACCTCGGTCGCCCATGTCGCCGGCGGTCTCGGCAAGCCGGTGTGGCTGTTGCTGGCCGAAGATGCGGACTGGCGCTGGCTGGAAGGGCGCGACGATTCGCCGTGGTATCCGTCGATGCGGATTTTCCGGCTGCGCAAGGAAGAGGTCTGGCCCGCGCTCGGGGCCAGGGTCGCCGCCGAACTCGCGGCCATGAATTGACGCCAGGGTGACGACCTCCAACACCCTCGCGGTTCCCCTTTTCGGCCTCGCGGGCGAGCCGGCTGGCGGCGAGGCGACGTGCGTGCTGGTGATGCCCGATCCTGCCGGCAACACCGTGGCGCGGCTGGTCATTGGCCTCGACGATCACACCCAGGATTTGCTCTATCGCCTGGCGCGCGACCACTTGCTTTATGAACCCCATACGACGATGGTCGCTCTGGCCGCCTTGCGGCCGGGCGACATCGCGCTGGATATCGGCGCCCATGTCGGCTATTTTGCGATGCTCTTCCGGCTGGCGGTCGGTGCCGGCGGTCGCGTCTTCGCGTTCGAGCCGCTGGCGGCCACCTACCGGCGGCTATTGCACAACGTCATGGTCAATGGCTACACCAACGTCCTGCCCCTGCCGCTGGCCGTGGCTGGGCAGGTCGGAACGGCGGACTTCCACCTCAACCTGGAGAACGAAGGGGCCAGTTCGCTGGTATCGACGGCCGGACCGGTGGTCGGCCCGGTTCAGGTAATCACGCTGGACAGCCTGTTCCGCGAGAATCTCGATATCCGCCCGAGGCTGATGAAGATCGACGTCGAAGGTGCCGAGATGGATGTGCTGCTCGGCGCCGCCAACTGGTTCGACCGACAGGGGCCCGATCTGGTCATCCTGGAGATCAATCGCGGCGCATTGGCCAACTACGGCGCCAGCGAAATGGACATCCGGAATTTTTTCGAGCGTCGCGGCTATCGCAGCGGGGTCGTCAACGGCTCGCGGGCGGGCCAGGGCGTCGGCGACGGGTTGTTCCGCTTCTACGACAGCGACTACCCGCAGGTGCCGCCGGAATTTCCGTATGTATTCAACGAAATGTATGTCCGCAACGGTTCGGGACTCTTCTGCTGATGACCGGCCAACAGGTGTCACAATGAACCCGAAAACGCTCCTGAACGTCGGCGCCGGCCATCGTGCCAGCGGCGCCGAAATCCCGCTGCCGTTCCGTACCCCGGACTGGCGGGAGATCCGTCTCGACATCGACCCGGCCAACGCCCCCGACATCCTCGGCAGCATGCTCGACATGTCGGCGGTGGCCGACGAAAGCGTCGACGCCATCTACTCCTCGCACAACATCGAACACCTCTACCCCTCGGAAATCCCGGTGGCCATGAAGGAGTTCCTGCGCGTGCTCAAGCCCGAGGGGTTCGCGGTGATCACCTGCCCGGACCTGCAGGCGGCGGCGCAGATGATCGCCGAAGACCGCCTCCTCGACATCGCCTACCAGTCGCCTGGCGTGCCGGTAACGCCGTTCGACATTGTCTACTCGCACCGCAACTTCACCGGCCGCGACAAACCCTACATGGCCCACCACACCGGCTTCACCCTCTCGGTGCTGGCCGGCACGCTGCGCGAGAACGGATTTCAAGCCTGCGTCGGCAAGCGCCGCCCGCCGTTTTTCGACCTCTGGGTGCTCGCCAGCAAAAGCCCACAGCCGGAGGAATTGATGGTCAGCATGGCGGCGGTGCTCCTGCCTGATTGACAAGGGTCGCTCAGCTTGGCTTGAGCGCGCTTAACCAGTCGTCGAGATGATCTTCCAGCAGGTAGTGCCGGTGCACCCAGGCCTGCAATTCCAGCCCGCGTTTGCGTAGTGCCGGGCGATCCGCTAGGTGCTCGCGGATCGCCGCGATCCAGCGGCCGGCTTCGTTCGGCACACGGCAGACGGGGGCGTTGTTGGTGCGGAAAGAGCATGTCGTCGGAACCACAACCGGCCAGCCGAAGATGCCATATTCGATCAGGCGCAGGTTGCTTTTTGATTCGTTGAACAGGTTGACCTCTAGCGGTGCCAGCGCTAGGTCGAGCGCTAGCGAGGCGAGCTTGGCCGGGTAGTCGTCGAGGTGCACGGTGCTATGGAATTCCTTGATGAACGCTTCGCAGCCGGCCGGGATCATGCCGAAGAAGACCCAGTCGACCTCGCCGGCCAGCGTCTCGACCACTTCCCGGATCATTGCCAGATCGCCGGCGTGCTGCAGCGCGCCGGCCCAGCCGACGCGCGGTTTGCGGCCGCTCGGGTCGCCCGGTTGGGCGGCGGTCAGGCCGCCCCAGCGGGCTTTTTCCAGCCGGTTGGGCACGACCATGATGTCGTCGATTTCGCTCCGGTAGAGTTCGGCCAGCGGTTCGGTGCTGACCACCAGCCGGTTGCAGTGGCGCAGCGCCTCGCGCATGCGGTGCACGACCAGGTCGCGCGGCAGGGCCTTGCTCGATGCGTTGTAGGCCGGCATGTCGGAGATGCGGTCGTCGAGGCTGAAGATGCGGAAGATACCGGGGTTGAAGCGGGCGCAGGCGAGGATGCCGTTGAAACGAACATCGTCGAATGCCGCCTGCAGGTAGAGGGTGTCGGGCGCCAGGCGGGCGAGTTCGCTCGGGATGGGGGCTCGCTCGCGCGTCGGCAGCGGTTCGCAGGCCAGCATGGTCTGCGCCAGCCCGGCGTTGTCGAGCGCGCGCAGCGGCGCGGTGACACGGTATTCGGCCTGGCCGGAGGCGGGCATGGGCAGTGCCAGCACGCGCAGGCGGTCGTGAAACTCGGGGGTCCAGCGGAAGACGAGATCTGCTTCCGGCTCCGGGATCGGCGTCAGCAGCGACAGGTGGCGGTTCCAGTAAGGGTCGGCGGCGAGGCGCGGTAGCCAGAAAGCGATGAAACGATCCCTGGCTGCGATCTGGGCGTCGACCGGCGGCGGGGTTTCCGGCAGGTCCGGCGTGCCGCGTTCGAGCACGGCTTGCGGCGTCCACGCGATCCTGCGGCCGCAAGCCTGCAGACGCAGGCAGTAGTCGGTGACCATGGCGCTGCACAGTTGCCATTGCGCGTCGAAACCGCCCGTCGCGACGAACAGCGCGCGCGGTGTCAGCAGCCCGTCGGCGCTGACCGCCGAGGCTTCGTGCGGCAACGCCGCGCGGTTCAGGTGGCCGGCGTCCTCTGGGCCGAGCGTGGTGGCGTGCAGCCCGTCGAAGCCGCCGCCGATGCCGACGACGGTGCCGGTGCCCCAATAGCGCCCGCTCCCGGGGTCGAGGCCGGCGACGCCGACGGCGCCGTAATCGCCCTCGACTGCCAGCGCCACCGCCGTTTCCAGCCAGTCGGCGCGCTGCGGCACGCTGGCCGCGCTGACGAGGAGCAGGTAGTCGCCGACCGCCGCCTGGGCGGCGAGGTTGATCTTTTCGGCGAGGCTGGCGCCGCATACCACCGGTACGGTGCGCAGGCCGGGGATGGTAATGCCGGAGCCACTGTCGTCGCAGAGCAGGATTTCGGCCTGTGCGTAGGCGGTGTTGGTCAGCAGCCGTTCCAGCCCGGCCAGCGCCTGCCCGGCGCCGGGCGGCGGGACGACGATGAGGCTGAGCGAGGGCAGTGCTTGCGGCTGTCGCTGCCAGCGGAAGGTGTGCGGCACGGGGCCGGCGGTCAGCGTCGCCCGCGGCCGGTGGCGGGCAAGGTAGCGAGCGAGGGCGGCCGCCGTTGCGGCTGCCGCCGGCATGGTTTCGCCCGCCAGCGAAAACAGCACTTCCTGAACGTGGTCCAGCGCCCCCCGGCCTTGTCTGGCGACAAGTTCGAGCGCCAGCGAATAGGCGCTGGCGTCGTCGAATTTTTCGCCGGACTGAACGCGGATGGCGTCGAGCTGGAAAGCGACCGCGCCGAGGTAGTCGCAGCCCAGCAGCAGTAAGGGGTCGGTGTCGGGTTTGAAGCGTGGCGTCGGTGTGGCGTCGCCGGCGATCTCGTCGTCGGCGTACCAGGCGCTCGCGGTCGGCGTCAGGCTGATTGCGTCGCCGAGCCGGATCAGCGCCTCCGGTGCCGGCGTTGCGCCGTGCGGCAGGATCAGCAGCCAGGTGCGCGGCGTTAGGTGGCCCGACGGCATTGCCTGCAACACGGTTTCCAGCGTTGTCGCTGCCGGTGCCGTGACGGCCAGCAGCGGCGGGTAGAACTGGGCCGCCATGCGCGCGGCGAGGTCGCGGCGCGGGCCGGGCAGTTCCAGTACGATGAAGTCGGGACGCTGCCGCCAGTGGCGGACGAGGTGCTCGCCGAAATACTCGCCGTCGATGTCGCGCAGCGCGTGCTTGAACTTCCATTGCCGGTAGCTGGCGGCGACGCGCGACGGTTCGGCGCTGGTGCTCGAAGGGATCGTCGACAGCGGGTTGGCCTGCCAGTCGGCGAGCGTGCGCGGTTGCTCGCCGGCGGCGTTGTTGTTTTCGCCGAGGGCGCAACGCGCGACGTGCAGTGCCGCCTGCGCTTCCAGACAGAGCGGCGCCAGCGCGTTGGCGCGCAAGGCGTGGAAATAGGCTTCGTGGCAGCCAATGGCCGGGCGGCCGAAAAAGCGCCGGTCGAGCTCGATCAGTTGCAGTGCCAGTACCGACTCGGCCACGGCTTCTTCGACCTGGCGTTCAGGCGTGCCTTCGCCGGTGGAAAACCGGAAGTACTGATCGAGCTTCCAGCGACGCAGCGCGGCGACGATGCAGGCCACGGTGTCGCGCGCTTCGGCCAGCGTCGGCGCCGGTGCCGCTTCTGTTGTGCGCTGGTGCTTGACCCACACCTCGTCGATACGCAGCAGCTCGCTGTTGTCGAGCACGTGCAGCCACAGCGGCAGGTGGCCGCAGGCCACCAGCGCCGGATTGAACGGCAGCTTGTGGAACAATTCGCTGCGCAGCAGCGCCGTGTCGGTGTCGATGACATTGCCTTCGCGCGGCAGACGGCGGCGCAGGATGACGTCGCCTTCGTTGATCGTGGCCAAGTCGGTCGCAGCGAAGGGCAGGCCGGCGGCGTTGTCGACGGCAATTCGGGAGCAGACGCCGCCGAGGTTCGGCGTGGTCAGCAACTGGTCGATGCCGGCGGCGATGCGCTCGGGGGCAGAACAACTGCTGGCACTGGCGAAGGCCAGGAACTCGCCGTGCACCAGGTGGCGGTGCTCGCACTCGGCGGCGATGCGCGGTGATGGTGCCGCCAGCCGGCTGACGCGGATTTTTCCGGCGTAGCGCCGGGCGTAGTCGTCGGCAATGGCGCCGCTGTCGTCGGTCGAGGCGTTGTCGATGACCAGTATCTCGGTGTTCGCATAAGTCTGGGCGAGCAGCGAATCAAGGCTGGCGGCGAGCATGTCGGCGCGGTTGTCGGACCACAGCAGCAGCGTGACGAGCGGGAGATTGCTGGAAGGCGTCATGGTCGGCATGGTTGCACGGTTGGGCGGTTGTCCGGAAGGCTATTGGCCGTCGTTCGTGTCGAATTGTGCCTATTCCGCCGGTGGACGGGGAACAGCAAAGTCCGTTCGCTGGCGCGATAGGTTGCGGTTGTAGGCGGGGTCGGCGGCCAGGCGCCGGCTCCAGTCGCGGCGCAGCTGGTCGACGGCGCGGGCATCGGGGCGCTCGGTGGCGACGTGGTCGGCGACGACGGTCGCCGGCAGCCAGAGCACGCGCAGCCCGCGTTCGCCAAGGCGCAGGCAGAGGTCGGTGTCGGCATGGCGGTCGGGGTAGTTGACAGCGTTGAACCCGCCGACAGCGGCGAAGGCCTCGCGACGCAACATCAGGCAGCGACGGCTGACGGCACTGACGCACTGCACGAGTTGCTGCCGGTCGAGATAGCCGGGGGCCTGGTAGGACAGGCCGAGAAAGGCAGTGGCGGCTCCCTCCTGCAGCCCGAGCACCGTGGCGCCGGCGACCAGCGTGCCGTCGGGGCCGATCAGGCGCGTGCCGACGGCGCCTATGTCGGCACGTGCGGCCTGCCGCACCAGCGCCGACAGCCAGTCGGGCTGCAGGCTTTCGGTCGAGGCGCGGAGAAAAATCAGGAAGTTGCCGGTGGCCAGTTTCGCCGCCGCGTTCATGGCCGCGCTGGTGTTGGCGGCGCCGGTGGCGTCAGTTAACGGCGGCAGTCGGTGGATCGTCGCCCCTTGGTTGGCGGCCAGCTCGGCGGGCACGGCTTGTGCGCCGCCGGTAGCATCGATGATTTCAAGGCCAGGGCAGGCTACGTTGCGCAGCAGGCTGTCTATGCAACGTGCCGCGTCGCCGGCGTCGTTGCCGTCGGCCCAGACGATGACCGAGAGGCGCGGTGCCGGGGCGGGCAGCGGATAGTCGATGGCGAAGCTGCCGGCGACCGGGCCGGCGACGACGCGGCCGCCCTGTCCCGCGCGCGCCAGATGTTGCTCGACCACCGCCTGGCGGGCGGCGAGGGCGAGCGGATGGCCCACGCCGCCGATAGGCAGATGCACCAGCGGTTCGGCCAGATGGCCGATGGCCGCGGCGCCGGCGCGGTCGTACAGCCGCCACAGCGCGTCGTGCAGCCAGTTGCCGGGAAACGGCTGCAGCGGGCCGAGGTCGCGGAGTGCGTCGCGGCGAATCCACAGTGCCGGTCCGATGTAGTCCTGCGCGCAATAGAGTTCGGGGTCGAAGTCCGGCTTGAAGCTGGGTCGGGCGCGGATATCCTGCGGCACGATGGCCTGGTCGTGATCGCAGTAGATCGCGCGCCGCCGTTCGTCGGCTGCGGCGCAGGCGGCGAGCAGGCTGCCGGTGCCGGCGTCGAGCGTGGCGCCGGCGGGCAGAATGGCCACCCACTTTTCGCCGGCCTCGGCGACGATGTCGTTGAGCACGGCGGTGAGGCCGACAAAATCGTCGAGCGTGGCGATCGGGCGTGTCGACACCCGCGGATCATGTGCGGCCGGGATGGTCGGGGGGAGTAGGGGAGTTTCGCCGACGACGACCAGGCTGCTGTTGTCCGGCAAGGCAGCAAACGACGCGGCGGTGGCCGCCAGCCAGCTTTCGTGTCCGGTCGGCGTGATGACGATCAGCAGCATGCTGTCCGGCGCGTGCGCCAATGCCGCCGCGTCGGGCGTGTGGCGTGGCAGCCAGGCGCGATAGGCAAGATCGGTTTCGCTGGCATCGACGATCAGAAAGTCGGGGCCGGAGGCAAAGCCGTTGCCGCGCACGAAGGCCCGGCCGGCGCGCACCAGCGGGTCGCAGAGGTCGCCGTGGCGGGCGTAGAGCTGTTCGATGATCTCCGGTTCGGAGCGGTCGCTCTTGACCGACTGCGAGCGGTGCGCGCCGGATTGCGGGCGCATGCGGATTTCGGAGGTGACGCGCGGGATGTGGATGAAGTCTTGCTGCGCCGCAAGCTTGAGCAGCAGGTCCCAGTCCTCGAAGGCGCGCAGTTCCTCGTCGAAGCCGCCGACGGCGAGCAGGGCTCTGCGCCTGACCGCGAACACCTGCACCGGGATGAAGTTGTGGATCCACAGCCGTTGCTTGATGAACAGTTCGTGTTGCCAGGGGGCGGCGCTGTTGACGATGCGGCGCGTGCCGCCGTCGATGACTTCGTGATGGACGACGGCGTCGGCGTAAACCAGCGCCTCGGGGTTGGCGACGAGCCCTTGATGCAGCGTCGCCAGATGCTCGGGGTGGTACAGATCGTCGTCGTCGAGAAAGCAGACGAACTCTCCTCGCGCCTTTTGCATGCCGGCGTTCCGGGCGCGGCCGGGGCCGCTCCGGCCGGGCAGCCGGAGCTGTGCGACGCGGTGCAGCGGGTCGAGGTTTTCGAGCAGCGGGTCGAGGTCGGGGCCGCCGTCGTTGACAACGATCACCTCGAAATCCGGCAACGATTGGCCGAGTGCGCTCCCGATCGCGTCCCGCAGCAACTGCGGCCGGTCGACGGTGGTGACGATGATCGAGAACAGCGGCACACTCATTTAATTGACTTGGCGGGGCTGGCGTTCGGCGATGGCCTGCAGGCTGCGGGCGACGACGTCGGCTTGTGCCGATTCGCGCGCGCGCTCGAGCATGGTGGCAAGCATCGGTACCGGCGTCATTTGGCTGGCCAGGGCGCGGATTGGAAAGCCACGCTGCAGGCGGAGGAGGAAGTCGAGGTCGTCGAGCGTGCCCAGCGATTTCTCGAAGCCGCCGCTTCGGTGATAGGCGTGGCGGCGCAGGGCAAATTCGGAGAGCGCCGGCGGCGTCCGGCGCCACGGGTTGGTTTCCGGTAGCAGCGCCGCCAGCGCCGCGCGCCAGGCGGCATCGTCGTTGACCTGGCGCTCTTCCTGTCCGTTGCCGGCCATCGACTGCACCACCACGACGCCGGCCTGGCTCAGCGTGCCGGCCAGGCGAGCGAAGTGATCGGGCGGCAGCCGGCTTCCAGCGTCGATGAAGCTGAGAGCAGCACTGGTGGTCAGCTGCACACCGCAATTGCGCGCTTCCGGGAGCGAAGTGCCGGGCAGTTGCAGGTAGCGCGCCGGTCGCACCAGATGCGACAGATCCATGCGCCCGCGGTTGATGACCAGAATCTGTTCCGGCGGCGCTGCCTGTTGCTGCAGGTCGCTCAGCGTCGACAGCAGCTCGCGCGGGTTGTCGTTGCCGACGATGACGACGGCGATGCCGGGCGCCGGGTTCAGTGCTTCGTCGAAGCTACGCCCGGCCAACTGCGTGAGGAATTCCTCGGCGCGCGCGATGCGTTCGCGCAGCGCCGACTGGTCGCTGAGCGCCGTCGGGTCGGCCTGGCTGACAAAGGCGGCGATCTTTCCCTGCAGCAGCGCGCGCAGGCCTGCTTCGCGGCCGGCCAGGCGCCGCGCATTTTCCGGCTTGAGGTAGCGGTCGAGGAGTACGGTGAATTCGCGCAGGCCGATGCCTTCGCGGTCGAAATCGCCGCCGACCGAGGCTTGCGTCGAATGCACGCGGAAGGCGGACAGCGTGCTGTAGACGAAAGCGGCGCGGATGCCGGCGAGGCTCAGGCGCAGGCACAGATCCCAGTCGGTGGCGCGGAAGAAGCGTCCGGGCTGTTCGTCGATGGTCAGCAGCGGGTCGAAGAAACCGAAACGCTCGATCAGCTCGCGACGGAACAGCGTCGTGCCGAGGTTGATGTAATCATCAAGGCAGAGCAGGTCGGCGAAATCGTCGCGCCACGGCGGCAGGTTGGCCGGAATGTGGCCGGGGTGCTCGATGACCTGCAGGATGCGGTCGTCTTCATCAGCGACGACATAGTTGCCGTAGGCGAAGCCGGCTTGCGGGTGTGCCGCCAGCGCGTCGAGCAGCGCGCCGAGGCAGCCGGGCAGCAGGAAGTCGTCGGCACCGAGGAGCAGCACGAACTGGCCGCGGGTTTCGGCGATGGCCTTGTTGATGTTGCGCACGGCGCCGAGGTTGCCGTCGTTGCGCAGGTAGCGGACGCGGGCGTCGGCAAGGAAGGGGGCGACCGCCTGCGGCGTATCGTCGGTTGAGCAGTCGTCGACGATCACCAGTTCCAGGTCGATGCCGATCTCCTGGCGGAGAACGCTGCGGATGGCGCAGGGCAGGTAGCGTGCGTAGTTGTAGGCCGGGATGGCCACCGAGATCAGGGGCATGCGGAGGGCATTCAGGTAGTTGGCGGGCGCGGTTCGATGAGGATCGTCCGTCGCAGCTTGTTGTGGTCCAGGCGTTCCTCGGCATAGACCTCCAGCCAGGGCGCGACCTTCTGCCGCAGCAGGGCTTCGATGCGGCGCATGGCCGCCGGCAGCGCCGCCGTGTCGGCATCCTTGGCATAGGTCAGGGTGACGCGCACCGGGCGGGCGCGGATGTCGTTCTCGATGCGGTCGATGGCCAGTCCGTCGTCGGCCATCGCACCGCTGCCGATGGCTTCCGCCAGCGCCGCGCGCAAGGCCGCCAGGCGCTCGTCGGCACTCTGTGTCAGCCAGGCGGCGGGCAGTTCGAGAAATTCGGCGCGCTCGATCGGCGGCATGCCCGGCGTGTCGGTGGCGGTGCGCCAGGCCGGCCGCAGAGCGCGCAGGGCTTTCTCGGCCATACCCAGCGCCGGGTGGATGGTCGCCGGGCCGGGAATGCCGGGACAGTCGCCGAGCGTGCGCCCGGCCAGCAGGCGGAAGCCGACATAGCTGGCGCCATGGGCGGCGGCTTCCTCGCGCGGCAGTTGCTCGATCTCGCGGCAATACAGTTCGAGAAAGGCGTTGCCGATCGGGTCTTCGCTCGCGCGGAAGGTGGCTGTTGCGATGCTCTCGCCGGCGAGGGTGATGCGCAGGGTGCCGCAGGGACTGACCAGGGTGCCGGCGGCGCACGATTCGCCGGTGGCTGCGTGGGTGGGACGATTCGCAGCGGCGAGCGCCGACTGCCGGAGATCGTCAAGGGACATGCGCGGGGTGCTCGACTTGAGGGCTGGGGTCATGGTCGGGCGTGTCAGATGAAGTTGATATGCTGCGGCGCGTCGCCGGCTGGCGTCTTCAGTTCGATCTCGCCGCGGCGGTAGGAATCGAGCGCCTCGTTGGTCTTGTGCTGTAGGCACAGCGTACCGCACATGGTCTGCGCATTGAAGCTCGGCGAGGCGAGGTAGTTCATGACCTCCCAGTAGTGGTCGCTTTGCCAGATGTCCTTGAAGCGCGTCTCGCAGATGTTGCCGATGTGGAATTTCTTGTAGCGCTCGTTGAACAGCATGCCGCAGGGGGCGACCAGGCCAGAGCCAGAGAGCTGGATAATGAACGGCGGGCCGTAGCAGCGCTGGTAGCTGCGTTTCTCGCCGGTGGTGATCTTCGACCATTTGACCGAGACCTGGTAGGTGTCGGTGGACATCGCCTCGGCCTCGCGCAGGATGGCGAAAAGGCCGGGATAGCCCTCGTAGTCGACGTGCAGGTCGCCGTCCTCGTTGTCGCTGCAGTGCTTGAAGATGCAGTAGTCGACGCCAAGTTCGCGGCCGAGCCGGGCGAGCGGCAGCACCTGGTCGCCGAACTGCGGCATCAGCACCATCTGCAGGCCGATGGTCACCGACAGGCTTTGTTCGCGCTTGATCTTGACCATGTGCCGGATGTTCTCCAGCACGCGGTCGTAGAAGGATTCCTTGACGCCCATGATCTCGGCGTAGCGCGCGCGCTCGCCGGCGGAGATGTTGATGCGCAGGTAGGTGAGGTGCGGCAGGATCGGATCGACCACGTCTGGCGTCAGCAGGAAGCCGTTGGTGCCGGTGGCCATCGACAGCCCGAGTTCGCTGCCGCGCACGATCGTGTGTGCGAACACCGGCGACACCGAGCTTTCGCCGTCGGAGACGAGGCTGATGCCCTTGACGCCGATCTCGGCGCAATCTTCGAGAAAGGCATCGATGACCGGCTTGTCGATGACCTTGCGGTCGTTCTCCTGCAAGGTGGCGTAGCAATAGACGCAGGCGTAGTTGCAGGCCCGTGTCAGCGCCATGTCGATGGTGATCGGGGCTATCCGTTCGCCGCGCTCCCAGGCCTCTACGCGGTCGAGGTGCCAGGCGATCTTGCTGCCGTCGAGGATGAACGGAACCGGCCCGGCGCTTGGGTTGGTTGGCGGGCTGTCTGTCGGTCTGCTCGGCGCGGCAGCGGTGGTGGCGGTGAGGTTCATGGCGGCTCCGTGGGGTGGCGGCATCAACTGACGAAAATCGGCATTTCGTCGCGCTTGAAGTAGGCGACGTAGTCGTCGATGGTGCTCTTGAGTTCGTTTTCTTCGAGGATGGTACGCACTTCCGGGATGATGAAGTCGCGCACCGGGTTGGCGCAGTATTCTTTCCAGTAATCGCGCTTGAAGATACCCGTGCGCAGCAGGTCGGCGTAATACGGCGTTTCCGCCAGCGGCGACAGCAGGTTGAAGAAGGGCAGTCGGATGCCGAGGTCGCGGATGCGCTGCGGCAGCGCCTGGCGGTAGGCTTCGGTTTCCCCCGGCGCGCCGACGATGAAGTAGCCAAGGATGTCAATGCCGTATTTCTCGCAGAGCCGGCAGAAGGCTTCGATATGCTTGTAGCGGCTGGCTTTCTTGAAATAAGCGAGGACGTTGTCGTCGAGGCTCTCGATGCCGATGTGCAGGCGCTTGCAGCCGGCGCGGGCGAGGTCGGCAATGACCGATTCGCGCACCTCGACGGTGCCGCGGGCACTCCAGTCCACGGTGATTTCAGCCTCGATCAGGGCGCTGGCCAGCTCGGAGACGCGCTGCCGGTTAACGTTGAAGGCGTCGTCGAGGACATGGACCGAGGTGGTGCCCATGGCGATCAGGTTCTGGAACTCCTCGACGCAGCGCCGGGCCGACTTGAAGTTGAACTGCTTCTGCTGCACGTCGCAGTAGATGCAGGCGTAGGGGCAGCCCTTGGAGCTGAACATGGGCAGACGCAGCGACCCGACATCGAAGAGCATGTCTGGATTCCGTTCGATGCGGTAGTCGTCAAGGTCGAGCAGGTGGCGCGCCGGCAGCGCGATGCGGTCGAGATCGACCTGGCCGCCGAAGAACACGCCGGCCGGGCAACCCTGCGCCAGCCAGGCGGGGAAAGTCAGTTCGGCATCATCGACGAACACTGCGTGCGCGCCTTGGCGGCGGATGACGGCATGGTTGCGGGTGGCGTGCGGGCCGCCGACGACCTTGATCGGCGCCGAGGTGCGGCGGAGGATCTCGGTCATCGCCCAGGCGCGGTAAGTGACCACCGACAGGCCGAGCACGTCGGGGGCGAAGGCCTCGATCTCGGCAATTGTTTCGTCCAGCGACAGGCCCCGGCTGGCGGCGTCGAGCACGGCCACTTCGTGGTGCGACGGGATGCTGGCGGCAAGACTGAGGAGCCCCAACGGCATGTACTTCACCGCCTTGTTCTTGTAGAAACGAGCGGTCACGCGATCCTGTACCTCGCCTTCGTAGGGCATGACGGTGAGCAAGATGCGGATCGGTTTCATGGGCTTGTCCAGGGTTTCCCGTTACAGCGCGGCAATGTCGGCCAGAATGGTGTCGATGCGGTGGCACCACAGATGCCGGGCCGTCACCGCCTGCGCCGCCGCGCGGCCGATGGCGGCAAGTCGCTGCGGGTCGGCAGCATGGGCGGCCAGCACCGCGTCGACATTGTCGAAATCGTACCGGATATAGTGCACGCCTTCCTCGAAATTTGCGCCGATGTCCTGGCCCCGGTCGTCGAAATCGGTGGCATTGGCGGCGATGGCGCCGCCGCTGGCCATGCATTCGAGGACGCGTGAATGCATGCCGAAAGCGCCGTTGTGCAGGTTGATCCGCGTCGTCCGGTAGATGTCGGCCAGTTCGCTGCGCCAGGCCAGCATGCGGCGGTAGTAGGGGCGGTAGTTCGGCCAGCCGAGCCAGCTCTGCGGGCCGTAGATTTCCAGGTCGCCGAGGCGGATGGCGGCGTCGATCAGGCGGGTGCGCTCCGGAATGCGCGGCAACTCGGTGTCGAGGTAGAGCAGGAAGGGCCAGCCGCCGAAGCTTTCGGGCTGGCCGAACAGTTCGTGGAACTGGGCCAGCGACAGGCCGCTGTCGAAGGTGGCGTTGATCTTGTCGAGGATCAGGCGATGCACGTCGGGCAGGTTCAGCTTGCCGATCCCGGCCTGGTGCTCGACTAGCAGGCAGCGACGCATTTCGCCTAGGGTCAGGGTCTTGCCGTTGGCGGCGACGAAAGGGACATCGTCCTCGAAGCCGCCGGGGATGAGCAGCGGCAGGTAGCCGCAGAGGGCGAACTGGCGGCTGGGGCGGGCGCTGGCGTCGGGGTGGAAGATGTCCGAGTCGACGCCGGTGTGCAGCACGCCCCATTTCGCTTGCGGGTGGGCGGCCGGGTCGAGGCCGAAGTTCTCCGGGTGCAGCAGCGTGTAGACGATCTCGCTGCCGCCGAACTGGCGGTCGGCGCAGTGCAGCCGGCCGTGGCAGCGCATGTCCTGCAGCCAGGCGATGTGCGGGATATCGCGGGGAATCAGGTCGCCCGACTGGTTGCGTGTGCGGTTGATCTCGAAGATGGCATCCGGCCGGTTTTCACCGAGATGGCGGCGGAAGCTTTCGGGATCGGAGGCGTCGTCGGCGATCAGGCACTCGACGCCGCGCTGGGCGAAGGCCTTCATCATGCCGAGCGCGATATTGAGGTAGTAATCGTCGCGGTTCGGGATGGCCAGCGTGAGCTTGCGGATCGACTTCATGGGCGTTTGCTTCAGGCCGTTGCCGGCGTGCAGACGGTACGCTGCATCCAGGCCAGGTTGTGGTGGATCGGCTGGTCGGTCAGCGCGCCGTCGCGATAAAGCGCTACCAGCTCGCGGATCGCGTCGGCCACCGATTTTTTCGGGCAGAAGCCGGTGGCCAGGAGCTTGTCGGAATTGACGCGGTAGGAGCGCGGGTCCGACGATTCGCTGACCCGGATTTCAGCGGGGGCCAGCGCCGTTACCCGCTGCGCGATTTCGAGGATGGACAGGTTCTCGAAACCGGCGTTGTAGATGCCCCGGTGTTGCGGGTGGTCGAGCAGGAACAGGTAGAGATCGGTGATGTCGTCGATGTGGATGTTGGGGCGGGTCTGGGCGCCGCCGAAAACAGTGATCAGTTGCCGGGTCAGCGCCTGCATGGTCAGCATGTTCCACCGAAACGTCGAGACGCATGCGCGGCGAGTAGCCGCAGACGGTGGCCGGGCGCACGATCTGCACCGCCATCCGGTCGGCGTAGCTGAGCAGCACCCGCTCGGAGACCATCTTGGTCTTGTTGTACTCCGAGAGCGGGCGCAGTTCGAGGTCTTCGGTCACCTGTTCGGCGTCGCTGACGCCATAGACGCTGCCCGACGAGGCGTAGATGAACTGGCCGACGCCATGGCGGACGGCGCGGTCGGCCAGTTGCATGGTGGCCAGCGCGCTGATCTCCCAGGTCAGCTTGGGGTCGAGGTCGCCGCAGGGGTCGTTGGCCACCGACGAGAGGTGGATGATGGCCTCGACGCCGGCCAGCGGCAGACGGTCGGTGTCGCGCACGTCGAGCCGGTGTACGGTGAGCGCCGGGTGCGCGGCGAGGTGGTTGCCGAACCACATCAGGTCGACGGCGACGACCTCGTGGCCCTGGGCCAGGAGCTTGGGAACGAGGACGCTGCCCTTGTAGCCGCAGGCGCCGGTGACCAGTATTTTCATGAGCTTGTTCCTTGCCATCAGAGGGCCGAGAGGTCGGCGAAGATTCGTGTCATCCGGTGCCGCCAGAGGTGGCTGGCATGCATTTCCTCGGCGCCGGCCAGCCCGATGCGGCGCGCCTCGTCCGGGTGCTTGAGGTAGTGTTCGATCATGATTTCGGCATGGTCCGGCGCGCTTTCCGGGAATTCGGCATAGTGCACGCCGGGAATCAGGCGGGCGAAATCCGGGTCGTCGGGGACGTTGATCGGCGAATGGGTGAACAACAGGCCTCCGCTGGCCATGATCTCCATGCTGCGCGGTTGGCTGATGGTTTCCAGACCGTTGTGCAGGTTGATGATCGAGCTGCGATAAACGTCGGCGAGGTCGGTGCGCCAGTTGAGCATGTGCCGGTAATACGGGCGGTACTTCGGCCAGGTCAGCCAGGTATTGGGGCCGAAGAGTTCCAGCCCGCCGAAGGGCAGGGCGGCGTCGACCAGGCGCTCGCGGTCGGGTAGTCGCGGCAGGTCGAGGTCGAAGCGACGCAGCGCGGGCATCTTGCCGACCGTGGCGCGAAACTCCTCGATGCTCATCGCGATGCCGAAGTGGCTGTTGATCTTGTCCAGGATCAATTCGTGCAGTCTGGCCGGGGATAAACGGGCGTCTGCGCACTTCTCCCGCACCATGTAGTAAGTCAGTTCGCCATAGGTCAGATGGCGGTTGCCCAGGCTGAGAAAAGGCTGGTCGTCCATCTGCGGCACCAGCGGCGGGATGTAGCCGCAGAAGCTCGAATTGCGCAGGAAGGGCGTTTTCGGATCGGGGTGGAAGAAGTCGGGATCGACGCCGTAGTAGAGCACGCCCCAGAAGGAATCCGGGTACTTGGCGGGGTCGAGGTTGCACTTTTCCGCGGCGCCGTAGGTGTAGATGATGTCGCTGCCGCCGAAATGCGGGTTGTTGGCCAGCAGGTCGCCGTCGCCGGCGCCACCGCGCGGGTCCTGCACCCAGCAGATGTGGCGGACTTGCCTGGGGATCGCGCCGTGGGCCTCGTTGCGCGACTGGTTGAACTCGAAAACTACGTCCGGGGCGTAACGCGCCACGACCTTGGCGTGCTCCTCCGGCGTGCGCAGCCCGCCGACAAAGGTCGCATCGACCCCCAACTGATTGGCGGCCTTGACGATCGAGTAGGCGGTGGTCGAGTAATAGGTTTCCCGATCCGGGATCAGCAGCAAGAGGCGTTTGCAGGGATTCAACGGGTTTTCCTGTCAGCAGGTCCGTGCTTGGCGATGAAGCTTGTTTACATGGCTGCGCAGCACAATTCGGCCAAGCCCGTTCAGCGTCGTGCCATATTGCTTGATATAGCTGGCGATCAGCTCGCATTGCTCAGCGCTGTGGTCGAACTGCAGCGTTTGGCTCCGGGCGAGATGATGCGACGCGGGATGATCGTGAAACCCTGCTTTCTCAAGTGCCATGAAATCGAAGCTGAAGTTATCGGACAATGTTTCATCTACGGCCAGCAAGGCAGATTTCTTGAGCAGGCTGTAACGTTCCAGTTCGGCGAGGTAGTCCAATTCGAGGGCGGTCGTTGTGACCATTGGCGCCATTTGCTGACGGGCCGCCGTAAACAGGATGCGGTGCAGCGCTTTCTGGGTGTGGAAAAAGCCCTGGGCGCGATACTTGAACAGTTCGTTGTTGCCCAACTCGCCGCTGATGTAGCGGTCCACGGTGCCCGGTGTGGCGATGAAGGTCTCGAGATCGTCGCGGCTGCTCCATAGGCTGGAGTGGGTTTCGTCGCGAAAACCTGCGTAGAGGGCGGTGAGTTCCGGGTCGCCGGCGCGGCGCGCGGCATGCACCGCGGCCATCAGCGCCGAGGGCTTGATACCTTTCAGGCTCAGGAAATTCAGCAATTCGCGGAACGAGCCGCTGTTGTAGAAGAGCTCCGCGGTGAGGTTGAGTTCGCGGCAATCCAGGTAATCGCCGTAGGGCATGGTGCTGTTTTCGATGCAGATTTCCTCGATTTCCCAAAAGGCCCGGTCGTCCCCGAAAACCTTGTACGAACCGAAGCAGCGCGGAAGCACGCGATAGCGCGTGTGCATGCCGAAGCGCTGACGGGTGGCCTGACTGGACAGATCGGAGCCGGGCAGCATCATCAACTGGTACATGCGCAGGAAGTTGATGCCGACGTCCATCATGGTGAATACGCTGCGGTAGTGCGAGGTCAGCGTGTCACCCGGCAGGCACAGGATGATCTCGGAGTAGCTGTTGGCACCCGGGGCCTCGGCCTGCTTGCCGACGTCAACGATCTGTTCGACCGAGATGTTGCGCCGCTTGACCAGTTCGAGGACGTGGTCGTCGATCGACTGGATGGTGGCGGAAAGGTTGATGGCGCCCTTGACCGTGGCCGCGGCTTCAAGGACACGCTCCTTGCGGTTCTTGCCGGCCGAGACGTGGATGTGCTTCGGCCAGTGCCGCGTTTCCTGGAGTTCGGCCAGGGTCTGGCAGGTTTCCAGGTCTTCCTTGAACATGCCGAAATTGGAATCGACAATGATCAGGTCGGGAACCCGGACCCGCTCGGCAATGTATTTCAGGTCATCGTCGATGCGCTTGCGGGCCGACCAGTGGATCTTGTTGTAGTAGTCCTGGCCCTCGGTGCAGAAAGTGCATTGGTAGGGACAGCCCCGATTGGTCTGGATCATCGGGATCAGCACGTCGTCGAAGAACTTGTCGTTCAGTCCGCTGCAATACGGTGACGGGATTTTCGTCAGATCGTTCAGCCGCGGCCCCAATGGGCCGGCAACCAGTTTGCCGGCAGGGTCGAGATAGTGAACGCCGGGAATCAGTTGCCCGCTGGCCTTCAGTTTCTCCGCCGAAAAACCGCAATCGGCCAGGGCGTCGAGGAGACGGACGAAGGCGCCTTCGCCTTCCAGCCAGACGTAGAAATCGATTTCCGGGTGGGCCTTGAGGAAATCCGCCTGCTCCTCGGCCGTCAGCGGGTAATTCGGCCCGCCAAAAACAGCGATCGTTTGTGGAGCCCGGCGCTTGATGGCCGCTGCGTAGCCTGTGCTCAACTGCATGTTCCAGGAGAAATTGGAAAAGCAGGCGATGTCGGGGATGGCGCGATCCAGGTAGGCGGCAAAGTCGTCGGGATACTTGAACACTTCCACCGCCAGTGGCGTCCGCGCGTTCTCGCGGGCAAACGCGGCGACCAGCGAGACCCCGAGGGGAAAGGTGTTCGACGCGATCACCTGCCCGGTGTGCGTGAGATCGGCAAAACTGATGCGCAAGGGCTTGGCGTGCATGCTTGCCTCGATGTCAGGTCTCATACGAACGGATCAGGGCTGATGCCAGGAACGTGAAGTTCCTGCGGCGACGCCTGGCCTTCGTAGAGTCCCCGTAGCTGGGCATTGATGTCGTAGTAGGGGCAGGACGGGCAACTGGCGATGCTGAGCGTCCGGAAATGCGCCTGTCTGGCCGGGCTGTGCCAGAACTCGGCAAAGGCTTGCCCGGCGATGTTGCCGATGACGTAGCGTTTGTCGCTGCGGGTATAGCAGCAGGGGTAGACATCGCCGTTGGCAGCGATGTAGATGGAGTGGTTGGAGTAATGGCACACCACGTCCCGGTCCTTTTCGATGAAAACGACCTCTTCCTGCCGCTCGGTTTCCACATGAACCGCGAAGCCCGGCGTCGTGAACCGGGCTTGCACGGCCGCCAGGGCGGCGGCGTTGCGGTCATTGGCCTGCGAGGGTTTGTCCTGCCGCTGATGCCCCATATCCGGGCGGAAGGAGACGCTGTCGATGCCCAGTCGCGAGGCGAATTCTGCCGCCCCCTCGATGTCGGCCTCGTTCCATTCGGAAACCACGACGCTGGCGTTGAGCTTCATCGCCGAGCCAAGCCGGCGCCTGGCTTCGAGGATGGCCGTGACGTTGTCCTGGACGCGCCGGTAGACGGCGTGCTGGTCGTGCGTGCGCGGCTGGTTGACGGCGATGTAGGCAGCCTCGCTGCCGGCGTTCATGCTCCAACGGACCCAATTGCATGCTGCGAGTTCCTGAACCAGCGCCGGCGACAGTTTCATC
This sequence comes from Candidatus Proximibacter danicus, assembly GCA_016710885.1. GTDB lineage: Bacteria > Pseudomonadota > Gammaproteobacteria > Burkholderiales > Rhodocyclaceae > Proximibacter > Proximibacter danicus. The sequence goes on along the minus strand of JADJUC010000002.1, from coordinate 50,058 downwards.
GCCAGGTTGGAGGTGACGCCGATTGCCAGTTGCCGCTCGCGGGCGCGGGCAATGACCCGCTCGATCTGCGGATAGACCAGCGGGTCGCCGACGGCGACGAAGGACACGGCCTTGGTGCCGGCGTCGGCCAACTCGTCGATCAGCGCCAGCAGCCGGGGCAGCTCGAAGCGGCGGGCGCCGGTGCTGTCGAAGTCGGCGAAGCCGCGCAGGGCTTCAAGGCGCTCCGGATCCTGCGTCCAGCAGAAGCGGCAGCGGAAATTGCAGGCCTCGGTCGGTTCGATGCGGACATGGGTCGGTGCGGGCGTGGCGCCGGCGGCGACCGCTTCGAGGACGTCGAGGTGCTGCAGGACCTTGTTGCTGTCGTAGAGGCTCATTCGGTTTTTCCGGTGCTGGCTGCCAGTATGCGCTTTCCGCTCTGGCGGAAGGTGGCGGCGGCCGAGAAACCCGGCGGTACCTCGCGCCGGATGGTCCACTCGCTGCCGGCGATGGCGGTCAGTCCGGCCAGGACAGGCGCTGACACGGCGGCGGCCGGGGCCTGTTCTGGGGCCGGCCAGACAAAATCGAGCTGTGCCTGCAAAAAGGCGGCCGGGGTGCCGATGTCGCTGTGGAATTGCGCGTTGTGCCAGGCCTGGAAGCGGGTTAGGTGCTGCGGAATGAGGTCGCGGCTGAAATCGATGGCGGTGCAGGCATCGAAGGTGTCGAGCAGCGCGGCGAATTCCGGCGCCAGAATGAAGACGGCGGCGCTGGCGCGGCAGCCGGGCAGGTCGGCCTCTTTTTCGTGGAAGGCCGTCAGCCGGTGGTCGGGGCCGGTGAGCACGATGCCGCAGGACTGCGGGTCGGGGGTGTCGAAAGTCATCATCGTCGCCAGGATGTCCGCCGGGCGCTGCCGGTGGGCGGCGATGAAGGCGGCGAAGTCGCAATGGCAGAGGTTGTCGGCGTGGACCAGCACCAGGCCGTCGTCCTGCCACCAGCCACGGTTGGCCCGCAGTGTGCCGCCGGTGCCGCGCAGCTCGGCCTCATGCACCAGATCGACACAGTCGGCCCACGGCGAGCGGCGGACATAGTCGGCGACCGCGTCGGCGAGGTGATGGGTGTTGATCAGGAAGCGTTCGATGCCGCAGGCGGTCAGCGCGTCGAGCCAGTAGGCTAGCAGCGGTACGCCGTTGATCGGCGCCAGGCATTTGGGCAGGGCCTCGGTCAGCGGAGCGAGGCGGCTGCCGATGCCGGCGGCGAGGAGAAGGGCGCGCATGCGGGCAGGGGCAGGGTCGGTCAGCAGGCGTCGTGCCGTGCCTGCAGTTCGTTGACGATGTCGCCGGTGGCCAGCGGCACGTTGCCCAGCCGGCTGACCTGGCAGGCGGCGGCCAGCGAACCGATGAAGGCCGCCTGCCAGATGCTGGCGCCGCATTGCAGGGCCATCGCCGAGGCCACCAGCAGGCTGTCGCCGGCGCCAGCGACATCCTTCGGCGCCTTGTTCATGGCCGGCAGGCGGTCGGTGATCCATGGGCTGTCCGGTCCGCCATAAACCAGCGTGCCTTCGGCGCCGAGCGTGACCAGCACGTGGCGGGCGGCGGTTTTCTGGCGCAGCCGGTCGGCGAGGATGACTAGGCCATCCTCGTAGTTGCCCAGCGCCATGCGCGCTTCGCGCTCGGTGGGGGTGATCAGGTTCATGCCGGCAAAGCGGCCGATGTCGCCGATCTGCGAGGAGCTCTGGCTGTCGGCGGCCATGTTGACGCCGTTCGCCCGGCACAACGCGGCGATGCGTTCGACCAGTGGTTGCGGCAGCGCGCCGTAGCTGAAGTCGGAAAAGATCAGCAGGTCGAGCTGCGGGGCGATGCGGGCGATTCCGTCATAGAGCGCGGCCTGGATTTCCGGGCTGATCTTGTGCTGGCGCAGATGATTGACCCGGAGCAGGGTTTTCTGCCCGGCGCGGAAACGTTGCTTGAGCGTCGTCGGCCGGCTGCTGTCCTCGATCAGCGTGGCGCTGACGCCGTATTCCCGCAGGCTGTCGGCGACCCGCTGGCGGCTGTCGTCGCTGCCGGTGACCGAGAAGAAATGAACGTCGCCGGCCCCCAGTCCGCGGGCATGGGCGGCGACGATGGCGGCGCCGCCGACGAAGGTTTCCGTCAGCAGCGGCGTGACGACGATGGTCGGGTCTTCCTGCGACATGCCGAGCGGATCGCAACTGATGTATTCGTCGACGATGGTGTCGCCGATCACCGCCACGCGCAGGCCTCCCATCGCCGTCATGATCGGCACGATGTCCTCGCGCAGGCAGCGGTGGCGGTGCGCGTAGTCGGCGGGTACCTGGATGCAGGCGGTGGCCGGCTGGCGGGCTTCCTCGCGCAGCAGGTTGAGCGAGGAGAAGGTGGTGTCGCCGGAACCGAAGAGCAGGCGCCCGCCGTAGGTGTCGAGCACGCGCCGTTCCGGGTTGTCCTGCTGTTCGTGCTCCTTGCCCTTGACCACGATGTCCGGGCGCAGGGCGACGATGGCTTCCTCGGCGGTGGCGTCGAGCAGAAACGCGGCATCGACCCAGCTCACCGCATTGACCGCTTCCAGCCGGTCCTGCTCGTTCAGGTAGGCGTGCGGCGCCAGACGGTCGCTGTGCACGCCGACCACCAGGAATTCGCCGCATTCGGCGGCGAAGCGCAAGAGGCGCAGGTGGCCGGGGTGGAGAATGTTGAAGATGCCGGTGACCAGCACCAGCCGTTGGCCGCTGGCGCAGCGCCGGCGGATGGCGGCGTAGTCGGGGCTGGGCACTGCGGGCGTGTTCATTGCGGATCGACCTCAATCAGGGCGCGGACGATGCGCCGGGCTTCCAGATCGTCGAGCGCCTCGTTGATTTCTTCCAGCCGGTAGCTGCGATCGATCAGCACCGCCAGCGGCAGTCGTCCGCTGGCGTGCAGTTCGGCGAAACGGGGGATGTCGCGGTCCGGCCGGCATTCGCCGCCCCAACTACCTTCCAGGCGCTTGCCGCAGATCAGCTCGTAGGGATCGATGCGGATCGTCTCGCCGTTGGCCGGGTGCGAGGCGAACAGGCAGCGGCCGCCGCCACGGTGCACCAGCGAGAAGCCGAGTTCGATGGTGTCGGTGCGTCCGGCGGCCTCGACGCAGTGGTCGACGCCCTCCGGGAAGGCTGCCTGCCAGTCGGCGGTGAAATTCGCCGCCGCCGGGTCGAAGACATGCCGGGCGCCGATGCGCAGCGCCAGTTCACGTTTGCCGGTCTCGGTATCGATGGCGGCAACGCTCAGGCCGGGGATGGCGCAGGCTGCGAGTAGGGCAGAGAGGCCAATGCCGCCGAGGCCGACGACGGCCAGCGACTGGCCGGCGACCGGCGCCAGCGTGTTGAGGACCATGCCGGCGCCGGTGGGCACGGCGCAGCCGAGCAGCACGCCGAGGTCGAGCGGCATGGTTGCGGGCAGGCGGGTGCAGCGGTTCTCGGAAACCACGGCGTGGCTGGCGAAGGTGGCCACCGCGCCGGCGTTGATCGTTCGTTCGCCTTGGCGGTACACGACGCCGCCGGCGTCGATGCCGTCGCCACGAATCCAGCCGAGCACCACGCGGTCGCCGACGGCGATCTTGCGCACGCCGTCGCCGGTCGCCAGCACCGTCGCCGTGGCTTCGTGGCCGAGCAGGTGCGGCAGGAAACGGTCTTCGCCGCGCTTGCCGCGTGCTTCCATCAACTGGCTGTGGCAGACGCCGGCGTAGTGGATGCGGACCAGCACCTGGCCGGTGCGCAGCGGCGGGATCTCGATGCCCTCCTCGATGCGCAGCGGGGCGCCGGTCTGCCGCAGCACCGCGGCGCGGAAGGTGCGCGGCAGGGTCATGGCGCCCTGCGGCCGACCCCGACGGCGAACAGGTAGTGGGCCATCGGGTAGTAGCCCGTGTGCACCAGCTCGTCGTTCATCGAGAACAGGAAGACGTTGTCGAAATGGGCGGCCATTGCCGCCCGCAGCGCGGTGTGCGACTTCAGGTTGATGTGCCCGGCGCGGCTGGCCTCGGTGGCGTAGGCCTCGGCGGTGACGTTGGGGGTGCCGACGATGAGCACGCCTGCAGGCGGCAGGGCCGCGCAGATGTTGCCGAAGTAGGCGTTCTCCTGCGCGGCGGGAATGTGCTCGATGACGTCGAGCGAATAGGCGGCGTCGAAGCGTTCCGCGGGGGGCTCGCTGACGATGTCGAGAACGGAAAAGGAGCAGGGCCACTGGGCCAGGCGGCGCTTGTTGTCTTCGAGCAGCAAGGGCTCGAAGTCGACGCCGTGCACATGGTCGACGCTCTGGCAGACCACCGGCATGCCGAAGCCGTCGCCGCAGCCGACTTCCAGTACGCGCTTCTTGCCGGTCAACATCTTGGCGACGAATTTGTAGCGGGCGAGCAGGAAACCGAGGTGCCGGGGTCGGTCATCCAGATGTGGCTGGTGTAGGGGCCGAGGCGGTTGGCCTCGCCGTAGGTCGCGTCGTGGTAGAGGTCGAACTGGACCTGGTTCTGCGGTTCCTTGGCTGTGCTCACGCGCTTTCTCCGGCAGTATCGGCGCACAAGGCTGCGGCGCGCGCGGCGAGGTTTTCCGGGGTGAAGCCGAGGGCGCGGCAATGCTCCTCGTAAGTGCCGTAGCCGCGCTGGAAGGCGTCGGGGATGAACAGGAAATCCGATTTCAGGCCGGCGACGTGGCGCGCCGCGCGCAGGGCGACATCGCCCAGGCCGCCGAATTCGACGTGCTCCTCGATGCAGACGAGGCGGCGCGTGCGCGCCACGCTGGCCGCCAGCAGTTCGCCGTCGAAGGGCTTGAGGGTCGGGAAATAGAGCACCTCGGCGGCGATGCCGCGCGCCGCCAGCCGGTCGGCCGCGGCGAGCGCGGTGCGCAGTTGCGGGCCGCAGGCGGCGAGGGTGACGTCGCTGCCGGGACGCACCCGCAAGCCTTTGCCGAGGACGATGTCGGCCTCGGCGAAATCGACGCCGTGCGTCTCCTTGGGCAAGCGGAAGTAGGTCAGCCGGCCGTTGCGGTAGGTGTCGGCAAAGAGCCGGGTGAATTCGACCGGCGAGGCCGGGTAGACGATCTCGGTGTTGGGCAGGCCGCGCAGCAGCGAGATGTCGTCGTAGCAATGATGCGAGCAGCCGAGGGTGGCGTAGTCGAAGGCGCTGCCGACGGTGATCAGCGTGCCGCCGATGCCCTGGTAGCAGAAGTCGAGCTTGATCTGCTCCAGGCTGCGCTCGATCAGGAAGGGGGCGATGGTGTGGGTGACGGTGTGCAGCCCGAGGCTGGCGAGCCCGGCCGACATGCTGACGATGGTCGGTTCGAGAATGCCGACGTTGTAGAAACGGCCGGGGCAGGCCTGCGCGAACGGCTGCAGGGCAAAGTGGCTGATGTCACCGACCAGCACCAGCAAGTCGGGGTCGGCGACGCCGACCTCGTGCATTGTGCGGGCGAAGGTGTCGCGCATCACGTCGGCCATTATTCTAGCTCCTTCATGATGGCAGCGTACTCTTCGAGGTTGGGGATGCGGTGGTGCCAGGGACCGTGCGACTCCATGAAGGAAACGCCGCGGCCCTTGACGGTGTGGGCGACGATCGCCGTCGGCGCGCCGTCGTTTCCGGCCGCCATGAACGGCTTGACGGCGTCGGCTATGGCCGCCGGGTCGTGCCCGTCGACTTCGCGCACCTGCCAGCCGAAGGCGCGCCACTGGGCGGCGATGTCCGGGTGCGGCAGGATCTGCGCGGCGGAGCCGTTGTAATCGACGATGCAGCACAGGTTGCCGAGGCCGAGGTTCTGCGCGACCAGCGCCGATTCCCACACCGTTCCCTCGTGGCATTCGCCGTCGCCGACGAGGGTGACGACCTTGTTGCAGCGTTTCCGGACTTTCAACCCGAGGGCGATGCCCAGCGAGAAAGGCAGGCCGTGTCCGAGCGAGCCGGTCGACGCTTCGGCGCCGGGAACCTTGGTACGGTCGGGGTGGCCGCCGAGGATGCCGTCGAAGCCGAGATAGTTTTCCATCTGCGCCCCGGAAAGGAAGCCGTGGCGGTGTAGCACGGCGTACAGCGCCGCGCAGCCATGGCCCTTGCTGAGGATGAAATAGTCGCGGTTCTCGTCGCGCGGCCGCTCGGGGTTGAAGCGCAGCACCTGCCCGTAGAGCGTGGCGATGATGTCGACGATGGAGAAGGCGCTCGGAATGTGGCCGCCCTTTCCGTGCGTGACCAGATCGACGATGCGGCGGCGCAGGTCCTGGTTGATGATCGGGGTGCTTGGCAAGCGGGTCATTCCTGTTGGCTTGTTGTCGGAGTCGGCGCTGGCACACGCCGGTTGCTCCATTGTCATGACTCGTAATTGTAAAGGAAACCACGCCCCTGCCCGCCGTCGACGGTGAAGGCCGTGCCGGCGACGAAGGCGGCGTGCTCGGAGCAGAGGAAGGTGGTGAGTTTGCCGATCTCGTCCGGGGTGCCGAAGCGCTGGATCGCCATGCGTTCCTTGAGGTAGCGCTCGACGTGCTCGGGCCGCTCGCTGCAGGCCTTGTCCCAGTAGCCGCCGGCCGTCAGCACAGCGCCGGGGAGGACGGCGGAGACGGCGACGTTGTGCGGGCTGACATAGCGACCGACGCTGCGGGTGTAGGCGGTGAGCGCCGCCTTCATTGCGCAGTAGGTGGGCGGCCCCTGGTTTTCCAGCGAGGCGATTGAAGAAATATGCACGACCCGCCCCCAGCGCTGCTCGATCAGATGGGGAATCAGCAGGTGGTTGAGTTCGACGGCGATTTCGAGGTTGAAACGGTAGGAGGCGCGCCAGGCGTCGACGCCGCACAGCGGATCGGTGATGTCGAGGGTGCCGCCGACGTTGTGGATGATGATGTCCGGCAGCCCCCGCTCGCGCAGCATGTCCACCAGTTTTCCTGGTGCTCCTTCTTCCATGAGATCGAGGCGGATGCCGTCGTGCTGTTCGCCGTGGGTCGCGCGGAAGCGGTCGAGGTCGGCCTGGGTCCGGGCGACCAGCGTGATTTTGGCGCCTTCGGCAGCCAGGCATTCGGCGATGTTCAGGCCGAGGCCGCGGCCACCGCCGGTGATGAGGGCTTTCTTGCCGGAGATACCGAGGTCCATCAGTGTTCCTTCTCTGTAGCGAGTGTCAGGTCGGGGCGTACGCACGCCACCGGGTGAAAGTGGAAGTCGAGCAAGCGCCGAAGATAGTCGGTATTCAGCCGGTTGTCTTGCGGGCGCGGTTCGGCGAAGGCGAAATCGCCGATCAGGCAGGGGCTTACCAGACCGGCATCGAACCCCCACTGGCGCGCGAGGCGCACCGCCAGCGAAAAGCGGGTGAACGATTCCGGCGCGGCGACGTGGACCGTGCCGCTGTGGTTGCGCTCAAGGAGGGCGAAGGAGACGGCGGCGACGTCGCCGGCCCAGGTCGGGGTGAGCCATTGGTCGGTGGCGCAACGGATTGCTTGCCCCTCGGCCAGTGCCTGCCGCCACTGGGCGAGAGGTGAAACGTCGCAGCCATTGTCTCCATCGCCGCTGTAGAGCTTGGCCAGGCGAAGGATCAGGTGCTTCTCGCCCAGTTGCCGCAGCCCTTCTTCCGCTTGCTGCTTTTGCCGGCCATAGGCGGTGCTTGGCTGGCAGGGGTCGCTCTCGCGGTAGCCGTCCGCCGCTGCACCGGGGCGGCCGGAGAAGACCAGGTCGCTGGAGTAGAACACCGGCAGGATGCCGCGCGCGGTCAGCGCGGCAAACAGCCGCTGCTGCGTGGCCACGATGTTGATCGCTTCGCTGGTCGGGTCTTGCCGGCAGCGGTCGATGCCCGATTCGGCGGCGCAGACGAATGCCGCCGCCGGCAGCGTCGGCAGGCGGTCGAGGAAAGCGTTGGCGTCGTCGTCCGGCAGGCAGAAGTGCCGCCTTCCCGGCGCCGCCTGGCGCGCGGTGGCGTAGACCTCGAAGCCGCGCCGACGGCCGGCCGCGACGAGGTGGCGGCCGAGCGTTCCGGTGGCGCCGATAACGAGTAGCGGCGCCTTCATGCCGGCAACTGCGGCGCCAGTTGGTGCAGCGCGGCCGACGCGGTGCCCGAACGGCACAGTTCGGCGAAGGAGCGCGGGCCGCGGTAGTCGGGGAAGAAGCCGGCGAAGGTGGCCAGCGAGTGCTGGCGCATCTGTGCGAGCTCGTCGAGCGTGATGCCGACCATCGCCGCGTAGCGCTGGCGGCGTTCGGCGCTGGCGAAGTTGATGCGGTCCCAGTCGTGGCTGCGGATCAGCCCGAGTTCGACCGGGCTGGTCTCGTCGTTCTCGAACAGCGCGACGGTGCGCTTGACGACGCGATTGACCTGCTCCGCCCATTGCGCGTCGAGCTTGTGCTGTTCGTTCAGCTTGCGCGTCAGGCGGGTGCCCATCATCGGCGTGGCGATCGAGAAGACGTGGTAGTCGATGGCCGGATGGGCTTCGGCGAAGGCCAGCGTTTCCAGCAGTTCGCCGCGCGTCTCGCCGGGCATGCCGATCACGTACATGCCGATGATCTCCAGCCCGAACGCCGATGCCCAGTCGACGATGCGGCGGTTGTGCCCGACATCGGCGAGCTTGCCGATCACCCGCTTGAGCACGCGCTCGCTGCCGGACTCGAAGGGGCAGATCAGGCGGTACATGCCGGTTTCGCGCATTGCGGCGAGCGCGTCGCGGGTCAGCGGCCACAGCGGCATGCCCTGGGCGACGAACCACGGAAAGCGGAGATTGCGCCGGGCCAGCGCGTCGGTCAGGGCCAGGATTTCGGCTTCGCTCTCGGCGAAGAGGTCGTCGAAGAAATGGATCTCTTCGATGCCGTCGTCGAGGGCCTGCTCGATTTCGGTGAGCACCTGGTCGATGGTCTTGCGCCGGTAGCGCTGCTTTTCGCCGCGCAGGTAAGCCACGCTGCAGAAGCTGCAGCGCAGGATGCAGCCGCGCGAGGTCATGATGTCGCGGTAGCGCGGACTTTTTTCCGGGTAGCGGATCTTCCCCTTCTCCAGCAACTGGCTGTAGCGGGAACGGTCGTCGTCGCTGAGGAGGTGGTAGGCCGGCGGCGGCAGGCGGGTGATGTCGACGCTCGGGTAGGCCTCGCTGCTTGCCGTCTGGCCGTCAACCTGGCGCCAGCTCAGGCCGGGGATTTGGGCCAACGCTTCGGTCAGCAGCATCGCCGGGGTGGCGAGGGCATCGATGAGTTGCGGTAGCGCAAAATCGACCTCGCCCTTGATCGCGTAGTCGCAGACGCCGTCGCCGACGGCCTTGCTCGGATAGTTGGTGGCATGGCCGCCGGTGAGGATGGTCGCCGCCGTCGGGCGGAGCGCCCTGACCTGCTCGAAAACTTCCTTGCCGTCCCAGTCGTGCGAGGTGGCGAAGGTGAGGATGGACTGGACGAGGGCCACCGCGTCCGGCGCGAAATCGGCCAGCGCCCGGCTGACGGCCGCATCGCGTTCGCTGGCGTAGCTGCCGAGGTCGACGAAGCGGACCGCGTGGCCGGCGGCTTCCAGGATAGCCGCGACGGTCAGCGGTTCGGCCGGCGAAATCAGCCGCAGCGCCTCGAAATCCGGGCGCGAATCGTCGCTTTGATAGGCTTCCTGGCGGACCAGCGGCGGGGTGATCAGCAATACGCGCATGCGGCGGCCTATAGCGAAAGGAAGGGGGAAACGATGCGCCCGGCGCCGAGCGTGGCGAGTCGCGCGGCAATGGCGCGGCGGCTGTCGACGGCGGTGATGAGGAAGGCGCTGCCGGCGAAATCGATGCCGGCGGAGGACTGGATGGCCAGCGGCAGATTGCCATACCACTGCCCCTGCCGCGCGCGGTCGTCGTCGATGATCGCGGTGCAGCGGCGGGCGGCGCCGCCGAGGTGGTAATCGAGCACCGGCAGCATCTGCCCGGCCCCGAAACCGTAGAGCGGCGGCTCGGTCGCGTCGAGCAGCGCGGCGCAGGCCCGCATCTGGTTGCGAAAGAGTTCATGCGCGCCGTCGAGCCGCGCTCGCTCCAGGCGCGGCTGGCGCTGCTGCAGGGGTTCGCAGCCGCCGCGGCCGATGCGGAAAGCGAGCAGCAGCGCGCCCCAGTGGCTGGCGTTGAAGGTGAAATCGATCAGTTCGAAGCAGTGTCGTTCGAGCAGCCCAGCGATCGACCGGCAACTGAAGTACTGGAGGTGCTGGTGAAACACTTGATCGAAGCGCTGCTGCGCGATGAGCAGGTCGGCGCAGGGGAACTCGAAGGCGAAGATCGTCTGGTGGCCCGCCTGGCCGCGCAGATGGCGCAGCAGCCCGTCGGGGTCGGGCATGTGTTCCAGCGTGTGCTGGCAGAGGATCAGGTCCGGTCCGTCGGCGCCAAACTGGCGCAGGTCCACGTCCTCGATGCCGACGGCGAGGGTTGTGATGTCGGCCGGCAGATCGGCGGTGTGGGCGAGGATGGGGTCGATGCCGATACGCTGCCGGGCAACGTCGGCCAGCGTCTGCAGCAGCGTCGTGTCGTTGCAGCCGAATTCGACGACGGTGTCGCAGCGGCCTGCCGGCAGCAGCGTCAGCAGCCAGTCGCGGAAGTAGCGGGTGGCGGCCGACGCCGTCTGGCTGCCGGCGGTGCGGAAGCCGTAGCTGGTGTCATAGAGGAAGCCGCCATCGAGAAAACGCCCAAGTTGCAGGTGCGTGCAGTTCGGGCAGTAGCAGAGGGACTGGTCGAATCCCTGCGCCAGGGCGGCCGCCGTCGGCGGCGTCTCGCCATAGAGCCCGGTCAGCGGCAGGCGCGGCAGCTCAAAGAGGGTTTCGAGGTCGCCACCGCAGGCGCAACAGGCGGTTATCTCGGTGATGCCGGGGCTGGCTGTGGCGCTCATGTCTAGAACGGCCCCTTGAACCAGGGGCCGGGCACGTCGTGCGGCACCGGCTCGGGCAAGGCCTGGCGCGCCTCGGCGTCGGCGCGTCCGAGCAGGCGCAGGGCGGCGGCGGCGATGTCGCCGGCACCGGGGTAGAAGCCGCGCGTCAGGCCGAAGCTGGTCGGTTCCGGAACGTCGGGCATGGCCAGCCGCGCCGGCGCCGCACGCAGGCACGCAAAGCGCTCCATGGCCACGCGGGCGACGATTTCGCCGGCGACCGAGCCGGTGGCGAAGGCCGGGTCGAGGACCAGCAGGCGGCCGGTGCGTTCGACCGAGGCAAAGAGCTGCGGCCAGTCGATCGGCTTGACGCTGCGCAGGTCGATGAGGTCGGGGCGGACACCGATTTGCTGCAGGTAGTCGGCGGCACGCAGGGCCTCGGCGGTGAGGAAGGACTGACTGACGATGGTCAGGTCGTCGCCGCTGCGCAAGGTTTTGGCGACGCCGATCGGCACCCGCACGTCGCCGTCGGGAACTTCGCCCTCGCCGTTGTGCAGCCAGCGGTGCTCCAGGAAGACGACCGGGTTGGGGTCGTGGATCGCCGCCAGCAGCATGCCGCGTGCATCCTCGGGCGTGGTCGGCGCGACCACCTTGAGGCCGGGGATATGGGCAAACCAGGCTTGCAGGTTCTGCGAATGGGTCGGCCCCTGGCCCCAGCCGCGGCCGATGATCAGGCGAATGGTGATCGGCACCGGGTTGTCCGGGCCGTAGGTGTAGTGCCACTTGGCCGCCGAGTTGACGAGCTGGTCCATGGCCAGCAGGAAGAAGTCCAGCCGCTGGTGCACCATCACCGGTTTCAGGCCGCCGAGCGCGGCGCCGACGGCGACGCCGGTCATGGCGTTTTCCGAGGTCGGCATTTCGAACACCCGCTGTGCCCCGAAGCGTTCCTGAAGGCCTGCCACCGTGCTGAACACGGCTTTCGGGTCGGCAACGCCGAGGCCGTAGCAGATCACCGCCGGGTCGTCGGCCATCGCCTGGTGCATGGCGTCGTTGATGGCGTTGGCGTAGCTCATTCTGCGCATCGACGTGTCCTTCAGGCGTAGGTGCCGGCGTAGGCGGCGGCCGGGTCGGGGTAGGGGGCGCTTTCGGCGAGTTCGAAAGCCGCGGCGATCTCGTTGGCGATGCCGGTTTCCATTTCGCGGATCGCGGCTTCGCTGGCCGCGCCGCTGGCCAGCACCTGCCTGCGCAAGCGGTCGATCGGGTCGCGCTGGCGCCAGGATTCGAACTCTTCCACCGTCCGGTAGCCGAGGTCGTTGTCGTAGGCGTGGCCGCAATGCTCGCGCCAGCGGTAGGTGGCGAATTCGACGAAGCGCGGCCCCTTGCCGGCGCGGATGTCGCGCACGGCGTCGGACAGCAGGCGGTGGAGTCGAGGGCGTCGTTGCCGTCGCCGCTCGCCGACGGGATGCCGATGGCTGCGGCCAGCGCGGCGATACTGCGTTGTTCCGGCTGGCGCTGGTGCAGCGGCGCATAGACCGAGTAGAGGTTGTTCTCGCAGACGAACAGTACCGGCAGCTTGCGCACGGCGGCGAAGTTGGCCGATTCGTAGAACACGCCCTCCTCGATGGCGCCGTCGCCGAGGAAAACGCAGGCCAGATCGTCGCCGCCCCTGGTCTGCAGGGCCAGCGCCAGGCCGACGCCGATCGGGATGCTGTTGCCGACGATGGCCGAGGTGCCCATGAAGCCGACGGCGCGGTCGATCAGGTGCATCGAGCCGCCCTTGCCGCCGGCGCAGCCGCTGGCCTTGCCGTAGATCTCGGCGATCATCGCTGGCAGGCTGCCGCCCTTGGCCAGGTAGTGGGCATGCCCGCGATGGGTGCTGACGGCCAGATCGGTGGCACGCAGCGTTTCGGCGATGGCCGCCGGCACCGCTTCCTGCCCCACCGACAGATGCGTCGGGCAGCGGATTTTCCAGTCGATATAGCGGCGGGCGATTTCTTCCTCGACGCCGCGGATGCGCAGCATGTGGAAGAGCAGTTTCGGCGCCAGTTCGCGGTTTTCGGTGGTCATGGGATGAACCAGAAATAATCTCCGCGATAGCCGGCTTCGGCAAACAGGGCTTTCCATTCGTCGACCGAGAGCACCGTCCTAGCGGTCAGGTTCCAGGCGAACATGCGCTCCTTTTCCTCGTCGTCGCGGTAGGCGTCGACGGTGACGAAGGCCTTGCCCTTGCCGACGCGCTCGATTTCGCGCAAGGCCTGGATCAGTTGCTCGCGCTCCAGGTTGTGCAGGGTGTTGATGGCGATGACGACATCAAACGATTGGTCCGGAAAGGGCAGCGCGGTGGCGCAGGCGGCCTGCAGGTACGGGCGCATGTCGGCAATGGCGTTGTCGATGGCGTAGGTCGAGACGTCGATGCCGGTCAGTTCGATGCCGGGGATCAGTTCGGCCATGTCGTGCAGCATGAAGCCCTTGGCGCAGCCGATGTCGAGCAGGCGGCTGCCAGCGCGCAGGCCGAAGTGCGCCTGTAGCGCGGGGATGACCGGTTGCCAGAAGCGCGGGTGGTAGTTGAAGCCGCCGTAACCGTGGCGACGGTCGCCGTCGAAAAAGTCCCGTCCGAACTGGCGGGCGATGCGGCGGTCCTCTTCGGTCTTGCTTTGTCCCCGCTCGTCGACGTTGCGCTTGGTGCGCGGATAGGCGGCGAGCAGGTCGATTTCCTGGCCCATGTTCAGTCCTCAGGGTTTGTGTTGGTAGTTCACCGGGTGCCGCTGCAGCGTGTCGAGGTGCCGGTCCAGCCAGGCCAGCGTCTCCAGCAGCCCCTGTTCGAGCGTTATCCTGTCCGACCAGCCGAGTTCGCTGCGGATTTTCGTGCTGTCCAGGCGGTAGGCGGCGTCCTTGCCGAGGCGGTCGCCGACAATGTCGACATGGCTGGCGAAATCGACACCCATGGTCGCGCAGATCATCTCGGTCAGCGCGCGGATGCTGATCCAGCGCTCGGTCGAGATATGGTAGGTGGCGCCGACATTGCCGTCGGCGGCGGCCAGCAGCGTGGCGGCGACGACGTCGTCGATGTGGATGAAGGAACGTTCGGAGTGGCCGCCGCCGTGCAGCGGCAGCTTCTGCCCGCGGCGGAAGGCGAGCATCGCCTTCGGCACCAGCCGGTACAGGGGCTGGCCGGGACCATAGACGTTGGCGGCGCGGGTGAACACGACGGGAAAGGCGTAGGCGGCGTGGTAGGCGGCGAGACTCATGTCGGCGGCGGCGCGCGACACGGCGTACGGCGTGCTCGGCCTGAACGGTGCGTCCTCGCGCACCAGGCCGCCGGTCGAGCCGTAGACCTCCGGGGTGGTGATGTGCACGTAGCGATCCAGGTAGTCGCAGTGGCGCAGCCGTTCATGGAAAGCGATGGTGGCGACGACGTTGGTCTGGTACCAGTGCAGGGGGTTTGCCAGCTTTCCGCAACCATGCTCTGGGCAGCGAAATTGATCACCCACTGCGGCCGCTCGGCATCGAGAAGGGCCATGATCGCGTCGAGGTCGGTGTTGAGGTCCGCCTGCACGAAACGGAATCCGGGCGCCGCCGGGTCGGCCCAGCGATAAGGCAGGTAGACCGGGTTCGGCTCGGCGGAGCGGCTGACGCCGACGACCCGGACGCCGCGCGCGAGCAGGGCCTTGACGCAGTGCGCACCGGAAAACGAGTTGCTGCCGATGACGGCGACGCAGGCGGGGGCGGTCATGGCGCGTCAGGCGGTGTGGTCCGCGAATGCCGGCTCAGGCGCTGCATGACCATGTGGCCGACGATCAGTTGCAGATCCTCGGCGAGCTGCATGTCGTGCACAGGGAAGTGGATGGCGTGGTCGGCCCGGGCCAGCGCCTTGCCGCCGTCGAAGCCGAGGATGGCAAAGCTTTTGACGCCGATCTCGCGGCTGGTTTCGAGGGCGCCGACGATGTTGTCCGAATTGCCGCTGCCGGACAGGGCGATGAGCAGGTCGCCGGCTTGGGCCAGCGTCAGCAACTGACGCGAGAAGATTTCCGCGTAGCCGAGGTCGTTGCCGAGACAGGTGACGACCGACGAGTTGGCGGTTAGCGACAGCACCCGGATGCCGCGGCCGCTGGCGCGCGCGACGCCGTAGAGAAAGTCGTTGGCCAGATGGTTGGCGTTGCCGTCGCTGCCGCCGTTGCCGCACAGGAAGACCTGGCCGTTGCGCTGCCAGACGTCGGCCAGCGCCTCGATCAGGCGGCCGACCGGTTCCCAGGAGGTCGCCTGAAGCGTGGCGACGAGTTTGTCGGCGTACGACTGGCAGTGATCGATATGGCTCAGGTGGGTCATTGGCGCGGGGGCTGTTTGCGAGGGGAGGCAGGCGGGGTCAGATGAAATTGACGTGGTCGACGCGGTCGTTGATCAGGCGGTCGAGGTAGCGATTGACCTCGTCCATCCGGCAGTTGACGCGGCAGGCGTGGATGTCCAGTTCGTGGCGGACGAAACGGAAGGATTCCCGCCGCTTTTCGCCTTCCCAGATCTGCTGGAAATCCTGCGCGTTGACGTTGCCGTAATCGAAACGCGGGTCGAGCAGGTAGGCGCTGCAGCCATAGACGGCGCCGGTGGCCATGATGTAGGCCCAGAAGGCCGGCGTCGCCAGGCAGCGCGGATAGCGTGCGGCTTGCCCGTCGGCGGACTTGTTCATGGTGTTGTTGCGGAAGATCAACTGGAAGCGCTCGGTATCGAAAGCCGCCAGTTCTTCCTGCAGGAACAGAAACTTCCGGTAGTCGAGGTCGCGGTAGGTCTGCGTGATGCTGAAGTTGTGCTGCGAATAGGGCTTGACCACCAGATAGTCGAGCTTGAGTTCGTCGCGGCAGAGACGGGCCAGGGTGACGATCTCGTCGGCGTTTTCCGGCAGCAGCAGGACCTGGGCGCCGATCGTGCACTTCAGCTCCCTTCGATCGCGGGCCTCGACCAAGCGCTTCAGGTTGTTGCAGACCTTGTCGAAATCGCTGGCCTTGGTCTGGTGAATCGCGGCGTAGGTTGCCGCCGTGCCGGCGTTGAGCGACACCTTGATCCACGAGACATGCGGCAGCGCCTGCTAGACAAAAGCTTCGGAGATGACGGTGGCGTTGGTCGTTAACGAGGTGTCGATACCTGCGGCGGCGGCGGCCAGCACCATCTGGTCGATTTCCTTGTGCAGCATAGGCTCGCCTTCGCCGGCGAACATCACGCTCTTGACGCCGAGCCGGCCCATGTCGGCGAGCAGACGCTTGGCGACGTCGAGTTCGAGACGGACCGGGTTGTAGCCGATGTAGTCGACGGCGCAGAAGGTGCAGCGATGGTTGCAGGCGCCGATCGGGGCGATTTCGACGTAGATCGGATAGACCCGCTTGAAGCGCTCCCAGTCGTCGCCGGCGTCGAGAAACTGGGCGACCCGTTGCGGGTGATAGACGAGTTTGTGGCTGTCGATGGCGAAACGGTCAGTCATACAGGGCGCCCGTATGGGGAATCAGTTGGGCAACGGCGGCGTGGACTGTATCCACAGTGATGTGTTCCATGCATGACGTCGGGTGGGGGCAGCGGGATTCCATGCACGGGATGCATTCCCACTGCACCGGTGGAGTGATCCTTAGCAGTGCCTCGCCATTGACCTCGCTGGCCATTGTTGGCCCGAACAAGGCAACGACGGGCTTACCGAGGGCCAGCCCGATGTGCAGACCGAGCGAATCGTTGGTCACCAGCAGCCGGCAGCTGTTGATCCAGTCGATGTAGTCTTCCAGATCGTCGGCGCCCTGTTGCCAGGAAACGCGCTGCCCGGCGGCGGCGAGGCGGTCGTGGAGCTGCTCCCAGCAGGTCGCGGGCCAGCGCTTCATCGGGAATTTCTTGCCGATCAGGTGGTTCAGCCCGACGTCGTGCTCGACCTTGCTGGTCGGCTGGTAACCAAGAATCTGGCCTTGCCCGGCGTATTGGGCGCCGAGCATTTCGTACAGCACTTCGGACCACGATTTTCCTTTTTGCCGCTTCGCCGAAGGGTCGGTCGTGAAACTGAGGGCTTCGTCCGAATAGTCGTAGGCCTTCGCCTTGTGTGTTACCGGATCGAGGCGGAAGCCATAGCGGCGCCAGGCCGGCACACGATCGGCGACGGCGCAGATGCCCGGTTCCTTCTCGAAGTTGATGACGATGTCGAACCACTCGGAGAGCAGCAGGTGCGGGGTGAACGGGTTGATGACGAGCAGCCGGTCGATGTACGGATTGTTGTGCAGCAACGCCACGCCGGCCTTGTCCACGACCCAGGTGACTTCGTATTCAGCGGGCGGGAACAGGTGCAGGATGACCGTCGTGCGCAGGATGTCGCCGAGGCTGACGACGCCGCTGGTGTCCGGATCCAGCGTCTCGCCATAACCTGGCTTGAGGATTAGGACGCGTTTGCGGGTGCCTTGCGATGTGGCGAACAGATGTTCTGTCGTCATGTTGGCTGGTTGTCCGGATGAAGAAAGGGGGCGATCTGTTCGGTACGGTCCACCTGCCGCAGCAGGTGCGCGGGCATGCGGATATTGCGCATCTGCACTGAGGTATGCGGCACACCTCGGTCATAGTAGCTCTGAAAACGATCGTTCTTGATTTTTGTGTCGCAGCCGATGCAGCGGCCATATTGGTTGCATGGCCGAAATACAGTCAGCGCTTCCATCGTGAATTCCGGGTCAAGGATGTGGCCGATGGGGGTAAAGGTGCTAGCTTCGAACAAATCCCCTGCCTTGTCTGCGAAACGGAATTCGTTTTCGGCGAGTACCGAAAACTGTGCCCTTGGCCCGCCTTCAACCCAGCTCTGATAGAGAAAAAAATGGCAACCCCAGACGAATCCGAGCGGGTCGATCAGGAGTTCGGTGGTCCGGCATTCGCACTCCAGCGTCCTCAGTGCAATGCCGCGCGACACCAGATCCGTCGAGAACGGATAGAGGTAATGACCGTACAGCCGGTTGTCGTGGACGCCAAGAAACTCCTTAGTTTCAAAGGGTATCCGATCTTTGTAGATGCCCTCCATCTCAGCGGTGACATGGTTTTCCGGGTGGGCAACCATATAAATCCCGACGTCGCTTTTCGATTTCTCTGGCGAAACGCAGAAGCCAAACTGGTCGAGGGCTGCACACCGGTCGACGAGTTCCTGGAATCCTTGGCCCTTCCATGCACGATCCATTTCTTCCGCGTGATAACTCACGCGAATGGAAGGATAAGGTGCTTTGCGCTGCAGTTTTGCCTGTTGCCCGCGTAGGTTGCGAGCGAACTGTGCAGGCGGCAGCGCAAAGTTGGTGAGCAGGTCAAAATAGTGTGGCACCTGCTCCAAAAGCAATCCCAGCCCGCGGCTTTTCCAGTAGAGCATTGGCTCACCGCCTTGTAGCGTGATTGGCAGTTCAGGCGAGTAGGGAATCCTGCTCAGTGCCCTGGCCCACAGGTCCGGACTCATGGCTCGGTCATTGGTCGCTTGAATGGGGAATACGGTTGAGCGTTGCCCCTCCTGCTTAGGGTCATTGATGCAATAGCTGCAGTTTAGATTGCAGTCCAGCGTCAAAAAAATACCGATGTAATTTAGCGATGCCGGCAGATTGAGCAAAGGAAGTTTCATGTCAACTTATATCGGCTTGTCAGAGGAAAAATCAAGTTTCGCCGACGAGCGCTATAAAAAAATCGGTCAGGGCGCCGAAACAACGCGATTTTTCCCTGATTTTTTGGCTGCGTACATCGATTCGTCGGCACGCTTGATGACGGAAGGCTGCGTGTCATCTGGCCGTATTTGAGTTACGCCGGCGCTGAACGTTATCAGCTGTTTCTCGTTGTTATGCAGGAAAAATTTCTTTGTCAGTTCTCGCTGCAGGCGGACAACCGCTTTTTTTGCATCCTCGATCGGTGTATCTGGTAACAAAATGATAAATTCTTCACCCCCGAACCTGGCCACGGT
Organism: Candidatus Proximibacter danicus; assembly: GCA_016710885.1. Classification (GTDB taxonomy): domain Bacteria; phylum Pseudomonadota; class Gammaproteobacteria; order Burkholderiales; family Rhodocyclaceae; genus Proximibacter; species Proximibacter danicus. The sequence goes on along the minus strand of JADJUC010000002.1, from coordinate 31,364 downwards.
ATCCTGCGGGCGCATGGTTTCTCGGGTAACCGTGGCCAGATGGATCAGCGCAGCGTCGCCTGCATCGTGCCCTAGCGAGTCATTGAGTTTTTTGAAATTGTCGATGTCGAGCAAGGCAACACAGAGCGGAGTCTTGCGGCGATTGGCGCGCGCCGTCTCTTTTTCGAAGGCTTCTTCCAGGCCTCGCCGATTGAGTGCGCCGGTAAGCTGGTCATGACGCACGAGTGTGCTGGCCTTGTCGAGTTCTCCCTGCAGTTCGCTGATCCGCTGCTCGGTTTCCTCAACCCGCTTGCGCGTCGTCTGCAGTTCGTCACGTGAGCGCTGGGCGTTGAACTGGATGATGCGCGTCTCTTTCATGACATCCTGAACCACGTCTGCAAGCTCGTTGATGTCTTTGGCGGCGCTTATTTTTTGCGCGCAGACCTCGATCTTGTCGTGATAATCAGAGGTGGAGTCGGAGAAGTTGGCCAAATGGTCGACAAAGCCGGCTAGCATCGTCTTCAGTGCTTCCTGCGCTTCCACAAGGCTGCGCTTGAGCTGCCCCTGCTTGTAGACCACTTCCTTGATGCGGCGCTCAGCATCGTCGATGGAGCGCAGGCTTAGCGGGTGCGAAACGATGTCACGCAAGACGGCGATTTGCCCGTTGAGCCATTTGTCGTCGATGACGAGTTCGCTGATGTTTTCAATGACCAGCTGCAGCAGGTGCAGCAAGCCTTGTCGAAGCTCAGTGCGGTCGTCCGCAAGCAGTTCGAGCCGGAAGGCGAAACGCTTGAGTTCTGTCAGCAACTCGTCGATCGCCTGCATGCTATTGGCCTTGCGGGCGGTGGCAGCCAATTCCTTGGCTTGCGAGGCGAGTTCGGGGTCTTCGGCAATCTGCGCCGCGACTGCGTTTTCGAGGGCAAAGGCAAGGAGGTCGCGCAATTGCGGCAGCAATTCGCTGGCGCGTGAAGCCGGCTTTGCTGACGTGGATTTTTCCGGTGCTGTATCGGGTTCGGTGGCAAGTGCCGGAATGTCTCCTTCTACCAAGTCAGTTTCTTCGCTGACGCCACCTTGCGACCACGAGCGGACGAGGCTTTGCAAACGGTTGTAGAGTGTTTCCGCGTTACTTCCGGTGCTGGAGAACAGGTGCTCCAGTGCCTCCCGCTTTTTGCCGGTGGTGGTGCCGGCGTGGTTGGTATCCCATTCGCGCAGAAGGTTGCTGATCAGCTCACCCCAGGGTAGGGATTCGACTGCGCTTTGTTCTTCGATGAAACGGGTCAGTGTGTTGCGATAGCTTTCAAGGTTCTCATCCTTGATCGACTGCTCAAGTTCTCGGGCCAGCCGCATCTGCCCGGGGGTTGCGCGTGGCATGGACTGCAAGATGGCTTTTAGCGGGGCTTCGGCAAACGCGTCGGCGTCGGCCGCAGACGTGCCAGCAACCTCGTGATAAACAGTCTGATAGTTCTCCGGAGACGGCGCGATGCGCCGGGTGGCCAGGAGCCGGAATGTCTCGCGGGCGATCTCGTTGGGGGTGTTGAATGACGGCATCAAGGGCGTCCGATCTACGTTTGTTCTGACTAATTCTAATGCCTGAAGCGGCGCTCTGAAAGCGTGTTAAGAGAGCTGCCTGAGGCTGCGGCCTTCAGCTATAATGCGCCCCGGTTCGCCCCCGTAGCATGAAGGTCGTGCAGTTGATTTGTAATCATCAGGTGTTGGTTCGATTCCGACCGGGGGCACCAGTAAATTCAATTGCTTAGACTATTCTTCGGGGTGGTCTTTTTCTTTTCCACGTCCTGTGTAGCGCTGGTGTAGCCAAATCTGACGCGCTGTCGCCCACTTGCCGCGGCATTGCCTGATTCCGTCAGGAGGTGGTAACGCGCTGTAGCGATGCTCTTCGCACTGCTGGTGCGCCGGCCTCCCGAGCTTTCCACAGGTCGAACGCAGCCTGCTGAGCAATCCAGGTGTCGGCACGGCCACCGTTCTCGATCCCTAGCCACCCCTCGATACGCAAGGCCATTTCCGGGGATATTGCAGCGCGTCCATTCAGCACCCGTGAAAAGGCCGCACGCGTTACGCCAAGCTGCGCTGCGGCAGCCGTAACACTTAGCCCCAGGGCTGGCAGAACATCCTCGCGGAGCGTTTCGCCGGGGTGGGGTGGGTTAAACATTTGGCTCATTTGCATGCCTCTCAGTGGTAGTCCTGATAATCGACCAGCACGGCGTCGCCGTTCTCGAAAGTGAAGGTTATGCGCCAATTGCCATTCACCGTGATCGAGTAGAACCCGGCCAAATCGCCCGATAGGCGGTGCATCCGCCAGCCGGGAATGTTCATGTCCTCCGGTCCTTTAGCATCATCCAAGCGAACCAGTTGGCGCCCTAACTTCGGTGCATGGTGCGGCTGAATGCCGGCCTTGCTCCCAGTTTCGAAAAACGATTGCAACCCTTTGTGCTGGAAGCTCTTAATCATGGTTGAGTGTATAGCGTAGCGTTTCGATTATCAAGCAGGTTTCTTTCTTTTTATCTGCACCACGTTGCTGCTTTGTTGCCTTTGGTAATGTCGTCAAGTCGCTTCTGCCTGGCTATCGGGGTCGCTCGCTTATCGCTGGTGTAGCTGTGCCGGTCATAGTGGGCCATTATTTTCCGCCAGGCCGCCAAAGCGCCTGTAAAGGCTGGCGTCTGCTTCCGGCAGGCTTCCGCTCGGGGTTTTCAACGTTGTCATCAGATGCTCTTCTGCGGGGAGCAATGTCTTTCTGTAGATTTTTCGACAGAGCTCCCGAGCTGCATGGCCGAGCCAGTCGTTATCGAGCAGGGAGTCTGGCAATTGGGGATCGCGTAGCTGGACTCGCCTGAACTCATGAATTAGCAAGGTGCGCAGGACAAAACATTGCTCAGGGTCGTCCGTTTCGACGAGTGTCAGACATTTCAACGCTGGCTGAAAGTGCTCGATAAATCGCTGGTAATCCATGGCGAGTCGATCAAGGCGCCAGCACTGATGAACCATCGAACGTAGCGGTGCTGTGGTTGCGCCATCCAGTGTGTTGGCTTTTAGGAGGACAAGCTTTTCCCCGCCAGCAGTTTGGCGTAGTGCGTCGCGCACAAGGTCTGTGTCTCCAAATGGATGGGCGAATACGCCTGGCGCGATGGTGCCGTAACCACTCCAAAGGAGGTCACTTCTTAATGCTTCCCGATCGTTTGCCGCAAGGGCTCCTTCGGGAATGATGACAATCTGCCATTCCCCATTCCAGTCAGCATGGGGAGTGTCGTAGATTCGCCGATAAGCATGGTTTATGCGACGCAGCCCTGCACAGGTTAGCTCGTATGCACTGCGTCGGCCAATCGGCGTGGCCTGCAGCCATGCTTCCTGCGTCAGACGAAAAACGCTGGTGCGTACGGCGCGGTCGTTGACCCCCAGAGATGAGGCGAGGTCGATCAGGCTCCCCAACCAGACATCGCTTCCATGTGGGGCAATGGCCTCACCAAAGAGGGTGATGATCAGCGAGTTGGTTCGAAGTGGAGAATTTTTGAGCGAATCGCTGATCCAGCGCCCGGAGTTTCGGGTTTTCATCTTGCGATCGATGTTAAAACGTGGGACTGGGGCGTGGCCGAGATTTCGCTATGCCCGAGTCTTGCGGAAAGAACTTTCGCGGCTTCCTTGATTGCAAATGCCAGTGGGCTATCCCATTCGGTATCGAAATTTCCGAAAGATCCGAGAGAAGTGATCGCCGCAACCATGTGGCCGGTGTGGTCAAAGACAGGGGCGCTAAAGCCGTTAATTCCCGGAGTCAAGCTACCGCTTGCGCGTGAGATACCATGCAGACGGATTTCTTCGATGATCGGTTCAAGATCGTGAACTAATGCCGTCACGGTGTTGCCGGATTGTTCCGCAGTTGTCTTTAGTTCTTTTTCCAGCAGTTTTTTCATGAACGGCGTTCGGCAGTAGGCAACAAAAGCCCTGCCGGTTGCCGAATTAGACAAGGGTAGAACCGTTCCAGTCCGCAAGGTAACGGTGATCGGCCCCCCGGCTTCGACCCATCGAACGATTGTCGCTCCATGATTGCCGAGCATGGCTAGCGCAACGGTCTCACCAATCTTTTTGCATAGATCATCAAGAATCGGCGCCCCGAGTCGCACCGGATCGAGGCGTGAAAGACTGGCTAGTCCGAGCTCTAATGAGAAACTGCCAAGGTCGTATCGGCCAGTGTTAGCGTCTTGCTCAACCAGCCCCATGCGCATGAAACTCACAAGGTAACGATGCGCCTTTGCTGCCGGCATTCCAGCGTTTCGAGCAAGGTCACGCAGCATCATCGGCCGGCCATGCGCGGCAAGGGCTCGCAGCAATCGTGCGCCAACCTCGATTGACTGTATTCCCTGCCGCTGTTTTTCTGTTGTTGTGGCCATTTTCGCGCTTCCTCAATTTTGCGGGTTAGTCATTGTAGCGAGACCGAAGGAGGTAAAGCGCAGCCGACGCTGCCGCGTATAATTCCCGCGCTAAGTGAATCAATCAAGGAGAAAGCATGCGTGCAGTAATGATCGCCAATCCCAAAGGCGGTGCAGGCAAGACAACGTTGGCAACAAATCTGGCTGGGCATTTTGCCAACAAGGGTAACAAGGTCACGCTATGCGATCTTGATCGACAACAATCGGCCCTGCGCTGGATGGCTTTTCGCGATCCGGCCCTGCCACCGGTGACCGGCTATTTCGCCGGTAATCAAATGCTGTTCAATTTGCCCAAGGAACCAGACTGGGTTGTTCTTGACGCGCCAGCCGGTCTGCAAGGTTACAAGCTGTCCGACTACCTGCGCTTGGTAGATAAGGTCATCGTTCCCGTTGTTCCCTCTGTTTTTGATATGGCTGCAACCGAGGATTTTCTCAATTCGATCCGCACGGAGATGCGCGGGCGTAAAGGCGTGGTTGGGATTGTCGCAATGCGCGTTGATCCGAGAACGCGCGCAGCAGGGATGCTTGAGGAATTTCTCCGACATTTCGACATTCCGATTCTTGCTTATCTGCGTAATACGCAAAATTACGTCAATGCTGCGGCTGCAGGGCTGACTGTCTTCGATCCGCCACGAGCAAAACATCGGCGAGATGAAGATCAGTGGCAAAACCTCTTGCACTGGCTTTCTGAGTAGGCTATAGTTCGCCCCCTCGCAACACGGAAGCGCTGACGCGGAAGCGGCAGAAAAGAAATTTTCAAGCGTAGTGTTGACCGAGTAGAGAGAGGTCTGCTAGAGTCTCACCTCTCTGACGGACGCGGGGTGGAGCAGTCTGGCAGCTCGTCGGGCTCATAACCCGAAGGTCACAGGTTCAAATCCTGTCCCCGCAACCAAGTAGTACGCTCTTTAAAAACCAGACAACCGATAGGTGTGGGTACTTGGTTTGGTTGTAGATCGTTTTCGGACGATTATGCAATTAAATTGAAGTGCTCGCACGATTTAGTAAGTTCAAGGCAACTTGAATCTGCAACGTCAAGCGAGTTTTAGCAGTGATTAAACTGAAGAGTTTGATCCTGGCTCAGATTGAACGCTGGCGGCATGCCTTACACATGCAAGTCGAACGGCAGCATGGGTGCTTGCACCTGATGGCGAGTGGCGAACGGGTGAGTAATACATCGGAACGTACCCGGAAGTGGGGGATAACGTAGCGAAAGTTACGCTAATACCGCATATTCTGTGAGCAGGAAAGAGGGGGATCGCAAGACCTCTCGCTTTCGGAGCGGCCGATGTCAGATTAGCTAGTTGGTAGGGTAAAAGCCTACCAAGGCGACGATCTGTAGCGGGTCTGAGAGGATGATCCGCCACACTGGGACTGAGACACGGCCCAGACTCCTACGGGAGGCAGCAGTGGGGAATTTTGGACAATGGGGGCAACCCTGATCCAGCCATGCCGCGTGAGTGAAGAAGGCCTTCGGGTTGTAAAGCTCTTTCGGCGGGGAAGAAATCGCATCTCCTAATACGGGGTGTGGATGACGGTACCCGAATAAGAAGCACCGGCTAACTACGTGCCAGCAGCCGCGGTAATACGTAGGGTGCGAGCGTTAATCGGAATTACTGGGCGTAAAGCGTGCGCAGGCGGTTTTGTAAGACAGATGTGAAATCCCCGGGCTCAACCTGGGAACTGCATTTGTGACTGCAAGGCTAGAGTATGGCAGAGGGGGGTGGAATTCCACGTGTAGCAGTGAAATGCGTAGAGATGTGGAGGAACACCGATGGCGAAGGCAGCCCCCTGGGCCAATACTGACGCTCATGCACGAAAGCGTGGGGAGCAAACAGGATTAGATACCCTGGTAGTCCACGCCCTAAACGATGTCAACTAGGTGTTGGTGGGGTTAAACCCATTAGTACCGTAGCTAACGCGTGAAGTTGACCGCCTGGGGAGTACGGCCGCAAGGTTAAAACTCAAAGGAATTGACGGGGACCCGCACAAGCGGTGGATGATGTGGATTAATTCGATGCAACGCGAAAAACCTTACCTACCCTTGACATGTCCAGAAGCCTGAGAGATTTGGGTGTGCCCGAAAGGGAGCTGGAACACAGGTGCTGCATGGCTGTCGTCAGCTCGTGTCGTGAGATGTTGGGTTAAGTCCCGCAACGAGCGCAACCCTTGTCATTAATTGCCATCATTTAGTTGGGCACTTTAATGAGACTGCCGGTGACAAACCGGAGGAAGGTGGGGATGACGTCAAGTCCTCATGGCCCTTATGGGTAGGGCTTCACACGTCATACAATGGTCGGTACAGAGGGTTGCCAAGCCGCGAGGTGGAGCCAATCCCAGAAAGCCGATCGTAGTCCGGATCGTAGTCTGCAACTCGACTACGTGAAGTCGGAATCGCTAGTAATCGCGGATCAGCATGTCGCGGTGAATACGTTCCCGGGTCTTGTACACACCGCCCGTCACACCATGGGAGCGGGTTCTACCAGAAGCAGTTAGCCTAACCGCAAGGAGGGCGATTGCCACGGTAGGATTCGTGACTGGGGTGAAGTCGTAACAAGGTAGCCGTATCGGAAGGTGCGGCTGGATCACCTCCTTTCTAGAGCAAATCAGCCTGCCAAGTATCCACAACCTATCGGTTGTTTGAAGTAACTGCACAGACGGAGGGTCTGTAGCTCAGTCGGTTAGAGCACCGTCTTGATAAGGCGGGGGTCGTTGGTTCGATTCCAACCAGACCCACCAACGTTTGACTACGGGGGATTAGCTCAGCTGGGAGAGCACCTGCTTTGCAAGCAGGGGGTCGTCGGTTCGATCCCGTCATCCTCCACCAAAACCCTCCAGAAGCCAAAGGTAAGCAGCCTTGCTTACCTCTGACCTCTGGACAGAGTGCAGTTCGATCTTTAACAAAACGGAAGAAGGTTGTGTCTCTGGTGCCGACAACCAGACCAGAGACACGGTTGTGATTGCATCGTGGTTCGTATTACAGCTAGTACGAACCCCGAACATATGAGTTGCCTGTAGCTAAAGAGCTTCGCAAGAGGCTCCAAGGTTATAGGATCAAGCGACTAAGTGCATGTGGTGGATGCCTTGGCGATCACAGGCGATGAAGGACGTGTAAGTCTGCGAAAAGCTACGGGGAGCTGACAATAGAGCTTTGATCCGTAGATGTCCGAATGGGGAAACCCACTCCGCAAGGAGTATCCCGTACTGAATACATAGGTACGTGGAGGCGAACCCGGTGAACTGAAACATCTAAGTAGCCGGAGGAAAATAAATCAACCGAGATTCCCAGAGTAGTGGCGAGCGAAATGGGAACAGCCTGCAAGTGATAATCGAATTGTTAGTGGAACGCTCTGGAAAGTGCGACCGTAGTGGGTGATAGTCCCGTACGCGAAAACAAATCGATGGTACTAAGCTTGCGACAAGTAGGGCGGGGCACGTGAAACCCTGTCTGAATATGGGGGGACCATCCTCCAAGGCTAAATACTCGTGATCGACCGATAGCGAACTAGTACCGTGAGGGAAAGGCGAAAAGAACCCCGGGAGGGGAGTGAAATAGATCCTGAAACCGCATGCATACAAACAGTGGGAGCCCTTTCGGGGGTGACTGCGTACCTTTTGTATAATGGGTCAGCGACTTACGTTCAGTAGCGAGCTTAACCGAATAGGGGAGGCGTAGGGAAACCGAGTCTGATAAGGGCGATTAGTTGCTGGGCGTAGACCCGAAACCGGATGATCTATCCATGGCCAGGATGAAGGTGCCGTAACAGGTACTGGAGGTCCGAACCCACTAATGTTGAAAAATTAGGGGATGAGCTGTGGATAGGGGTGAAAGGCTAAACAAATCCGGAAATAGCTGGTTCTCTCCGAAAACTATTTAGGTAGTGCCTCAAGTATCACCTACGGGGGTAAAGCACTGTAATGGTTGAAGGGGTCATCGCGACTTACTTCGCCATAGCAAACTCTGAATACCGTAGAGTGCGAGCTTGGGAGACAGACATCGGGTGCTAACGTCCGGTGTCAAGAGGGAAACAACCCAGACCGCCGATTAAGGTCCCAAAGACATAGTTAAGTGGGAAACGAGGTGGGAAGGCTCAGACAGCCAGGAGGTTGGCTTAGAAGCAGCCATCCTTTAAAGAAAGCGTAATAGCTCACTGGTCGAGTCGTCCTGCGCGGAAGATGTAACGGGGCTCAAACTATGCACCGAAATCGCGGATATCCGTAAGGATATGGTAGGAGAGCGTTCTGTAGGCCGTTGAAGGTGGCTTGTAAAGGCTGCTGGAGGTATCAGAAGTGCGAATGCTGACATGAGTAGCGATAAAGGGAGTGAAATGCTCCCTCGCCGAAAGCCCAAGGTTTCCTGCGCAACGTTCATCGGCGCAGGGTGAGTCGGCCCCTAAGGCGAGGCTGAAAAGCGTAGTCGATGGGAAACAGGTTAATATTCCTGTACCTCTTTGTAATGCGATGGGGGGACGGAGAAGGTTAGGTCAGCCGGGTGTTGGACGTCCCGGTTCAAGCGTGTAGGGAGATCTTCCAGGCAAATCCGGAAGGTCAATCCTGAGGCGTGATAACGAGTGGCCTTGTGCCGCGAAGTGATTGATACCATGCTTCCAAGAAAAGCCTCTAAGCTTCAGTTACAAAGAGACCGTACCGCAAACCGACACAGGTGGGCAGGATGAGAATTCTAAGGCGCTTGAGAGAACTCAGGAGAAGGAACTCGGCAAATTAGCACCGTAACTTCGGGAGAAGGTGCGCCCCGGTAGTGTGTAGAGACTTGCTCTCGAAGCACGATGGGGTTGCAGTGAAATGGTGGCTGCGACTGTTTAATAAAAACACAGCACTCTGCAAACACGAAAGTGGACGTATAGGGTGTGACGCCTGCCCGGTGCCGGAAGGTTAAGTGATGGGGTGCAAGCTCTTGATCGAAGCCCCGGTAAACGGCGGCCGTAACTATAACGGTCCTAAGGTAGCGAAATTCCTTGTCGGGTAAGTTCCGACCTGCACGAATGGCGTAACGATGGCCACACTGTCTCCTCCTGAGACTCAGCGAAGTTGAAATGTTTGTGAAGATGCAATCTCCCCGCGGCAAGACGGAAAGACCCCATGAACCTTTACTGTAGCTTTGCATTGGACTTTGAACCAATCTGTGTAGGATAGGTGGGAGGCTATGAAACCGGGACGCTAGTTTCGGTGGAGCCAACCTTGAAATACCACCCTGGTTTGTTTGAGGTTCTAACCATGGTCTGTGAATCCAGATCTGGGACCGTGCATGGTAGGCAGTTTGACTGGGGCGGTCTCCTCCCAAAAGGTAACGGAGGAGTACGAAGGTACGCTAGGTACGGTCGGACATCGTGCTAATAGTGCAATGGCATAAGCGTGCTTGACTGCGAGACCCACAAGTCGAGCAGGTACGAAAGTAGGTCATAGTGATCCGGTGGTTCTGTATGGAAGGGCCATCGCTCAACGGATAAAAGGTACTCTGGGGATAACAGGCTGATACCGCCCAAGAGTTCATATCGACGGCGGTGTTTGGCACCTCGATGTCGGCTCATCTCATCCTGGGGCTGTAGCCGGTCCCAAGGGTATGGCTGTTCGCCATTTAAAGAGGTACGTGAGCTGGGTTTAAAACGTCGTGAGACAGTTTGGTCCCTATCTGCCGTGGGCGCTGGAAATTTGAGGGGGCCTGCTCCTAGTACGAGAGGACCGGAGTGGACGAACCTCTGGTGTACCGGTTATGACGCCAGTCGTATCGCCGGGTAGCTAAGTTCGGAAGAGATAACCGCTGAAAGCATCTAAGCGGGAAACTCGCCTCAAGATTAGATTTCCCTCGGGACTTGATCCCGCTAAAGGGTCGTTGAAGACCACAACGTTGATAGGCTGGGTGTGGAAGCGCAGTAATGCGTTAAGCTAACCAGTACTAATTGCCCGTGAGGCTTGATCCTATAACCTTGGATCAGCTACATCGCAACTCATACACAATCACAACCAACAACCCCCTTCTTCCAGTTTTGCGTTCGCCGCACCATGCGACGAACGAACAAGTTATGCTTGGCGGCCATAGCGTTTCGGACCCACCCCTTCCCTTCCCGAACAGGACCGTGAAACGAAACCGCGCCGATGATAGTGAGCTTCCGCTCGCGAAAGTAGGTCACCGCCAGGCTCCCCATAAAAACACCCCACTAGCCACAGCGCTAATGGGGTGTTTCACTTTGTAATAATGAATTCGACATCCTTCGCCAAATACATATCCGCGCGAGGCGTGTAGAGAGATCGTTCTGGTACAATTCTCATGTGGCGGGTCTCCCCGCATTGTGGCGCGGTGAATCTGGTCAGGTCCGGAAGGAAGCAGCCACAGCCGATGTCCGCAAGTGCCGGGGGCCAGGCTCGCCACCCCCCGTTTTTCGCAGTTTTCCTTCAAGCTTGCGCTGGGCGTGTACAACGTCTGGGGTACAATCCGCACGATGAGTTACCAAGTTCTCGCAAGAAAATGGCGGCCAAAATCTTTTGCTACCCTAGTGGGGCAAGAGCATGTCGTGCGTGCGCTGACCCACGCGCTATCAGAGCAGCGCTTGCACCATGCATACCTTTTTACGGGGACTCGCGGTGTTGGCAAAACAACCATTGCTCGTATTCTGGCTAAATCGTTAAATTGCGAAGTTGGTGTTACTGCAACTCCGTGCGGAACTTGTTCTGCCTGCACAGAAATCGATTCCGGGCGCTTCGTTGATCTGCTCGAAGTCGATGCAGCGACAAATACGCGTGTCGATGAAATGCGGCAGTTGCTGGAAAACGCCGTATATGCCCCAACCAGGGGGCGTTATAAGGTTTATGTGATCGACGAAGTGCACATGCTCTCCAATTCGGCATTCAACGCCATGTTGAAAACGCTTGAAGAACCGCCAGAGCATGTCAAATTTATCCTCGCAACGACTGATCCGCAGAAAATTCCAGTGACAGTTCTTTCGCGCTGCCTTCAGTTCAATCTGAAGCAGATGTCGCCACCGGCTATTAGTGGGCATTTGAGCCGGATTCTTGAAGTAGAAGGGGTGTTTTCCGAGCCTGCTGCACTTAATCTGCTCGCTCGTTCTGCAGCGGGATCTATGCGTGATGCCCTTTCCTTGCTAGATCAAGCGATAGCGCATGGGTCAGGCAGAGTTGATGCCGGACAAGTTCGCGACATGTTGGGAACGGTCGATCTTGATTATCTCTTTGATCTTCTGGAGTCGGTACTTGATGGAAATGCCGCGGCACTTCTCAAGACAGCCGAGGAAATGGCAGCGCGCAGTCTTTCATTCGACGCTGCTTTGCAAGAACTTTCGACGTTGTTGACCCGTATTCAGATTGCCCAGATGGTTCCGCATGCGATCGCTAACGATTTTCCTGAGCGCGTACGTCTTGTCGCGCTGGCGAGTCGGTTCGGGGCAGAATTCACCCAACTTGGCTACCAGATCGTTGTGCATGGGCGCCAGGAAATGTCGCTGGCTCCTGACGACTATTCAGGGTTCGTCATGACTTTGCTTCGCCTTTTGGCATTCCGCCCCGAGGCCGTTGTCGTGCCCACCCATGAGCCAACATCTGCTCCCGTATCGCGTGCGGTGCCGCTTGCGCGTGCTCCGGAGTCCAGTTATCGCACCATTGGGGCGCAGCCAGTAGTGCCGGCGAGCTCTCCCGCAGCAGAAGTTGTGCAGGTTAGCGCGGTGGTAGCGGATACCCAGCAATCCCAAACTTCGGCAGCCGTAGACTGGAGCTCTGTGCTGCAGCAACTAAACTTGAGCGGTATGGCACGGGAGCTGGCACAGCACTGCGAATTTCGCCGGATGGAGCCGGGTCACATCTTCCTTCGGCTGTCGCCGGTACATCGACATCTTCAGATGAAACCGGCGCAGGACAAAATGCAGCAGGCGCTGTCCGCTCATTTTGGCCGGGCACTTCTTTTGCGCATTGAGCTGGCGGAGACAGAGTCAGTCACGCCGGCAGCTACTGCGCAGCGTGCCCGCGAAGAGCTTCAGGACAAAGCCGTTGCCGCGATTGAGCAGGACGGTTTCGTACGCGATGTCATCGAAATGTTCGATGCGCAACTTGTTGAATCATCCATCAAACCGATTTGAGGAAATAGCCCCATGATGAAAGGCGGAATTGCCGGCCTGATGAAGCAGGCTCAGCAGATGCAGGAAAACATGAAGAAGGCGCAGGAACAACTGGCCCTGCTCGAAGTAGAAGGGCAGTCCGGCGCAGGCATGGTCAAGGTTTTGATGACGTGCTCGCACGACGTACGCCGTGTCACCATTGATCCGTCGGTAATGGATGACAAAGAGATGCTGGAAGATCTCCTCGCTGCTGCATTCAATGACGCTGTTCGGCGTGGTGCAGAAATATCTCAGGAACGCATGGCTGGGTTCACGGCAGGGTTGAATCTGCCACCAGGATTTAAAATGCCGTTTTGAGAGCGTTTATGGATGCTTTCGTGAGGGCGCTTTAAGCGCCCTCCCAATTCGAGACATCTCATGCCCCGTTCTCACCTTCCGCAACTTGCACCGAGCATTCGCGAGTGACCCCCTCCAGTCTTGAGTCCCTGGTTCAGGCTTTGCGCTGCCTGCCCGGTGTCGGGCCAAAATCGGCTCAGCGTATGGCCTACTATCTCCTGCAGCGTGATCGTCAAGGGGCCGAGCATTTGGCTGAGAGCCTGTCACAGGCGTTGTTGGCGATTCGTCATTGCCAGCGCTGCAATACCTTCACCGAAGCCGATATCTGCGAACGCTGTAATTCATCCCGCCGGGATGCGACGCAGCTTTGCGTCGTTGAAACGCCCGTTGATATGAACATGATGGAGCAGTCGCATGCATACAACGGCTTGTATTACGTCCTCATGGGGAAGATTTCGCCGCTGGATGGAATCGGGCCGCGAGAACTCAAGCTTGAGCGCTTTCTGGCACGGGCCTGCGATGGCGTCGTGCAGGAAGTCATCCTTGCGACCAATTACACCAATGAGGGTGAAGCGACTGCGCATTACCTTTTGGAGCTCCTCAAAAATCGAGGTATTGGCGTTAGTCGAATAGCGCGTGGCGTACCTGTCGGAGGTGAGCTTGAATACGTTGATAGCGGTACCCTGGCGCAAGCTGTACGCGAGCGCCGTACGCTCGGTGAATAGCCCTGGTCTCGGCAATCGCCCTGCAAAATCCGTCGTAAGCGTTTAAAAATACAGCGATTGAGGGTATAATTTTGGGTTTGGTTTCTTCCCATTTATCTTTGTCTAGGGATCAGCGCGATGAGCAATGAGTGCAAAGTGGACTGTGGCCGGCGGCGCCTAGTCGTCACGACCGCAGCCGTCGGTGGGGTTGGGGCGTTGGCGGCTTTGGTGCCGTTCGTTTCCAGCCTGCTGCCTTCCGAGCGTGCCAAGGCGGCCGGTGCGCCGGTCGAGGTCGATATCAGCAAGCTTGAGTCGGGTCAGATGATGACCGTCGAATGGCGCGGCAAGCCGGTATGGATCATCAACCGCAACAAGGAAATGCTCGAGACGCTCCGCAAATCGACGATCAGTTGCCGATCCGAAGTCGGAGAAAGAAACAGGCCGAGTTTGACCCCAAAGAACTTCAGGCGAATCCCGCTCGATCAAGCCGGAAATCATGGTCGTAGTCGGCATCTGTACGCACCTCGGCTGCTCGCCATCGTCGAAATTCAAGGAGGGGGCCGACGAAGGCATGGCCGCCGACTGGCTGGGCGGCTTCATTTGCCCGTGCCACGGTTCGACGTTCGACTTCGCCGGTCGCGTGTTTAAGAGTAAGCCAGCGCCGGACAATCTTCCTGTGCCGCCGCACTACTACATCGCCGACGGTCGCATCCTGATCGGCGAAGACAAGAAGGGGGCGTAAGCCATGGCCAACACCAACTTCGAAAAATACAAATCCGACGGTTCCATCCAGGGCAACGTTCTGGAGTGGGTCGATGCCCGCTTCCCGGCCACGGCCATGTGGAAGGGTCACCTGTCGGAGTACTACGCACCGAAGAACTTCAACTTCTGGTATTTCTTCGGCTCGCTGGCGCTGCTCGTTCTGGTCATCCAGATCGTCACCGGCATCTTCCTCGTCATGCACTACAAGCCGGATGCATCGCTGAACGCCAACGGCGTGCCGGTGGCCTTTGCTTCGGTTGAGTACATCATGCGCGATGTGCCGTGGGGCTGGCTGATCCGCTACATGCACTCCACCGGCGCTTCGGCCTTCTTCATCGTCGTCTATCTGCACATGTTCCGTGGCCTGATGTACGGCTCGTATCGCCAGCCGCGCGAGCTGACCTGGCTGTTCGGCGTCGGCATTTTCTTGTGCCTGATGGGCGAAGCCTTCTTCGGCTACCTGTTGCCGTGGGGTCAGATGTCCTTCTGGGGTGCGCAGGTGATCGTGAACCTGTTCTCCGCCATCCCGCTGATCGGCGAACCGCTGTCGATCTGGCTGCGTGGCGATTTCGTCATCGGCGACGCAACCCTGAACCGCTTCTTCTCCTTCCACGTCATCGCTTTCCCGCTGGTCATTCTCGGCCTCGTTGCAGCGCACATTCTGGCGCTGCACGAAACTGGCTCGAACAACCCGGACGGCGTTGAAATCAAGGCCAAGAAGGACGCGAACGGTCATCCGCTCGACGGCATCCCGTTCCATCCGTACTACACGGTCAAGGACATCGTCGGCGTCGTCGTTTTCCTGATGGCTTTCTCGGCGATCATGTTCTTCGCGCCGGAAGCTGGCGGCTACTTCCTCGAGTACAACAACTTCTACCCGGCTGACCCGCTGAAGACGCCGCCGCACATTGCTCCAGTCTGGTACTTCACGCCGTACTACTCCATCCTGCGTGCCTGGGTGTGGCCGATCTTCGGTCTCGATGCCAAGTTCTGGGGTGTGGTGGCGATGGGCGCCTCGGTCGTGATCTTCGCCGCACTGCCGTGGCTGGATCGCAGCCCGGTCAAGTCGATCCGCTACCGCGGCCCGATTTACAAAACCTTCCTGACGCTGTTCGTGATCTCCTTCTTCATTCTTGGCTACCTCGGCACGCAAGCGCCGTCGTACTGGGGCGAGAAGCTCTCGCAGGTGTGCAGCCTGATCTATTTTGGCTTCTTCCTGCTGATGCCGTGGTACTCGAAGGTCGACAAGTACCGTCCGGCGCCGGATCGGGTCACCAAGTAATGGGGATGCAAAAAATGAAAAAACTTCTCCTCGCTTTCCTTTTCGCGCCGTTGATGGCCTACGCCAGCAGTTCGGTACAACTGGATAAATGGCCGGGCTCGGTTTCCGACAAACCCGCGTTGCAGAACGGTGCAAAACTGTTCGTCAACTATTGTCTGAATTGCCATGGCGCTTCCTACATGCGCTACAACCGCCTGACCGAACTCGGTCTGACCGAGCAGCAGGTCAAGGACAACCTGATGTTCACGGCCGAGAAAATTGGCGAACAGATGCGCGTTGCTGCGCGTACTGACGAACAGAAGCAATGGTTCGGTGCTGCGCCCCCGGATTTGACGGTGATTGCACGTGCTCGTGCTTCCGCAGATGGTAGTGGTGCCGACTGGCTCTATACCTACCTGCGTCAGTTCTACCGCGATACCAATCGTCCGACCGGCTGGAACAACGTGGTTTTCGAAAATGTCGGCATGCCGCATATTTTCTGGGAACTTCAGGGCGAGCAGGTCCGGAACCACGAGACCCACAAGCTGGAACTCGCCGTACCGGGCAAGTTGTCGCCGAAGGAATATGACCAAGCCGTATCAGATCTTGTCGGTTTTCTGGTGTGGATGGCTGAACCAATGCAGGAAGAACGCAAGCGCCTTGGTTTTGGCGTTCTAGCTTTCCTCTGCGTCTTGCTTGTTGCAGCCTACGCACTGAAAAAAGAATATTGGAAAGACATCAAGTAACCGTCTGATTCCAGACTCCGGCATCGCCGGCACAGCGACACTGTGCCGAGGCGATGCCGATTCGCATTTTGAGGGTAACAAATATGATGAACCTCTACTCAGGCACCACCTGTCCTTTCAGCCACCGCTGCCGTATCGTCCTGTACGAGAAGGGCATGGACTTCCAAGTGATCGATGTCGACTTGTTCAACAAGCCTGAAGACATCGCAGTCATCAACCCCTACAACCGTGTGCCGGTACTGGTCGATCGTGACCTTATCCTGTACGAACCCAACATCATCAACGAGTACATCGACGAGCGTTTCCCGCATCCGCAGTTGATGCCAGCGGACCCCATCATGCGTGCCAAGGCTCGCCAGCTGTTGTCCGGTATGGAGCGTGAAATCTTCGCGCACATCGATTCGCTCGAAAAGAATGCCAAGACAGCTGACAAGGCGCGCCAAATTATCCGCGAGCGCCTGATCGAACTGGCACCGATCTTCACCAAGCAAAAGCACATGCTGGGTGACGAATTCTCGATGCTCGACGTGGCTATCGCCCCCTTGCTTTGGCGCCTTGATCATTACGATATTGATCTCGGAAAACAGGCTGTGCCACTGATGAAGTATGCCGAGCGGATTTTCAGCCGTCAGGGATTCATTGACGCGCTGACACCACCCGAAAAAGTCATGCGCAGATAAAGTCGAGAAGTGGGAGGGCTACAGCAGTTCATCTGAGTCCTTCCGTTTCTCCTTGCACCCACATGTCTCTTCCCTCCACCAAGCCCTACCTCATACGTGCCATCCACGAATGGTGCTGCGATAACGGCTTCACTCCCTATCTCGCGGTCTCGGTGGATGCGCGTACGCGTGTGCCGATGGAGTTCGTGCGGGACGGGCAAATTGTCCTCAATGTTGGTCCGGATGCGACCAATCGTCTGTCAATGGGTAACGACCTGATCACGTTTCAGGCCCGTTTCGGCGGTGTTGCACGCGATATTTCAGTGCCGATCAGCAACGTGGCTGCCATCTACTCGCGGGAAAATGGTGCGGGTATGGCGTTCGAACCGGAAGATGAGGCAGGCGTCACAGATCCGGCTGTAGAACCTACCGAGCCCTCCCCCGAACCCCCTTCTTCTCCGCCGGCAACAACCCGTCCCAAGCTGCAGCGCGTTAAATAGCGCAAGTCGGTGCAAAGCGCACCGATTTCGTACGCTTACCCTCTACCCCGTTTTCCCTGCACCAATCCGGCGCACTCGCCACTTGGCGACTGCACTAGTCTGAGGCTTTGTCTACCCTCATCGATTCAAAAAACTTCCTAACACATTGATTATCATAGATGGCATGCCTGTTGCTCTTTCCGAGTAAGGAGTTCAACCAGCCATGAAGACAGAAACCAGATCCACCTGTTGTTACTGCGGTACCGGTTGCGGTGTCGTAATCGAAAGTCAGGACCAGCGTATCGTTGGTATACGGGGCGACAAGGTGCACCCCGCTAATTTTGGCCGACTATGTGTCAAGGGCGCCAGCCTCGACCTTTCCGCCCGCCACGACTACCGACTGCTGCATCCGCAACTGCGCGCTGAACGCAAAGCCGATCCAGCAAGAACCTCCTGGGATAACGCACTCGACCATGCCGCTGAGCGATTCGCAGACACCATCCGCGCCTACGGCCCCGATTCCGTCGCCTTCTACCTCGCCGGCCAGCTGCTCACCGAGGACTACTACGTTTTCAACAAGCTGGCCAAGGGACTCATCGGTACTAACAACCTCGATACCAACTCCCGCCTGTGCATGTCGTCGGCCGTCGCCGGCTACAAGCAAACCTTGGGCGCCGATGCGCCACCGTGTGCATACGAGGACATTGATACCGCTGAGTGCATTCTTATCGCCGGCGCAAACCCGGCGGTGGCTCACCCGATCGTCTTTCGGCGCATCGAAGACGCCAAGGCCGCAAATCCCAACTTGCGCGTGATCGTAGTCGATCCCCGGCGTAGCGAAAGCTGTGCCCTGGCGGATCTTCACCTGCCACTCAGGCCTGGTAGTGACATCGCTCTCTACAACGCGATACTGCATGTTTTGCTGCGCGAAAATTTCGTTGATCGCGACTACATTGCCGCGCACACTGAACACTTTGAGGCGCTCGAAAAACTTGTCGAGCGCTATACCCCGGCAATGGCCGCGGAACTTACTGGTCTCGACCCCGACGCAATAATTCTTGCCGCTCGCTGGTTCGGTTCTGCCAAGGCAGCGCTTTCCCTCTATTGCCAAGGGCTTAACCAGTCGTGGCATGGCACCCACAACAATGCTGCGATCATTCACCTGCACCTCGCCACGGGAAAGATCGGCCGTACTGGTTGCGGCCCCTTCTCGCTGACCGGCCAACCCAACGCTATGGGTGGACGCGAAGTCGGGGGCTTGTCCAATCTCCTCTCCGCGCACCGTGACCTCGCAAACCCCGTCCATCGCGCCGAAATGGCCCGATTCTGGGGCGTTCCGTTTGTGCCGCCGAAGCCCGGCAAGCCCGCGGTCGACCTTTTCCGTGCCCTGAAAAGTGGCGAGATCAAGGTGGTATGGATTGCCTGTACCAACCCTGCGCAGTCAATGCCGGATCAGGCCGAAATTCGTGCTGCCCTAGAGAAGGCCGAATTCGTCGTGTTGCAGGAAGCCTATGCCAATACCGATACCGCCAAATACGCAGATCTGTTGCTGCCAGCGACATCGTGGGGCGAAAAGGAAGGAACGGTTACCAACTCCGAGCGGCGAATCTCGCGTGTTCGTGCCGCCGTTCCCCCTCCTGGCGAAGCGCGCCACGACTGGCAAATCGCGCTTGATTTTGCCCGCCGCCTCGGCAAGGCGCTTGGCCAGCCGCTGACCGAAGAACTCTTTCCCTACACCACCCCCGAGTCGATCCACGCCGAACACCGCGAGTCTACGCGCGGACGCGACCTCGACATCACCGGACTCAGCTACGCCCTGCTCGAAGCCAATGGGCCGCAACAGTGGCCCTATCCCGAAGGCGCGGCCGAAGGCCGGACTCGACTGTATGAAGATGGCGTCTTCCCGACGCCAAACGGGCGCGCGCGCTTTGTTGTCGTCGAACACAAGTCCACCGCCGAGCTCACCGATCCCGCCCGGCCGATCAGCCTGCTAACCGGCCGCCTGCTCGATCAGTGGCATGGCATGAGCCGCACGGGTACCGTTGCCCGCCTGTTCAAAGGCGAGGGGGAGCCGCTGCTGAAGATGAATACCTGCGACCTGCGTCATCGCGGTCTCGAGTCCGGCATGCTTGCCCGCGTCAGCAATGGCCGCGGCGAGATCGTTGTTCGAGTCGAGGCAGATGAGAGCATGGTGCGCGGCCGTGCCTGGTTGCCTATGCACTGGGGCGAACAATTCATGAATGGCTATGGCGCCAATGCATTGATGCCTTCCGCCACTGATCCTTATTCCTTCCAGCCCGAGCTCAAGCATGCGGCGGTCGCCATCGAAAGTGTTGACTTGCCATGGACGCTTGCCGTCATCTGCCACGGTGACGAAGCATCGGCAAGCAACAACGCACTCGCCATTCTCGAACGCGCACGCACGCTACTCAAGCGTTTCCCGTACGCAACTGTGGCACTTCATGGCAGCATTGCTCCGGTCGTTGTCTTGCGGGCTGCCCTGAAGGAAGCAGCGCCCGCCGAACTGATAGCAGAAATCGATGCCCTGTTCGGCCTCGATGGCGAGGAGGGCGCCATCGTCTATGTCGACCCCCAGCGCTCGATTACCAAGAAGGCCATCGCCAAAGACGGCCGACTTCTCGGGATCCGCCTCGGTGGAGAAACCCTGGCTATGGGCTGGCTCCAGGATGCCATGGCCGACGATGCACTTGATACTTCGCTGATCCGCTTCGCCCTGGCCCCCATCGCAAAGCCCCCCAAACAGGCACCGGCACGCTCACCGGTAGTATGCAAGTGCGGCGATGTCACTGAAGCGCAGATCAGAGCCGAGTTAGTGGCAGGAGCCTCACTCACCGAGGTGCAGGACAGGCTAAAATGCGGAACTTTCTCCGGCGGATGTCTGCCGGAGTTGAAAAAAATGGCCGTTGCCGCACAGCCCGTAGCGGCGTAAGAGCCCACCGGAGAGCCCCTCATGAGTTACGCCCACATCATCAAGGAAATCGGCCGCGGTGCCGAAGGTTCGCGCAACTTGACGCAAGAGGACGCCAAGCACCTCTACGGCGCCATGCTCGATGGCGGCGTGCCCGATCTCGAAATGGGCGCCATCCTCATCGCCTTGCGCATGAAAGGTGAATCCACCGAAGAAATGATCGGTTTTCTGACCGCCGCCAACGAGCGCGTCAACACGTTGCATGCACCGCACGAAGGTGTTCGTCCGGTCGTCATTCCCAGCTACAACGGAGCCCGCAAGAGCGCTAATCTGACGCCGCTGCTGGCGCTGTTACTACAGCGCTTCGGCGTACCCGTGGTGGTGCATGGTTTGCTCGAAGGTTTTGGCCGCGTCACCAGCGGCCACGTTTTCCGTGAGATCGGCGTATTGCCCTCGGTCTCTCAGGGCGCAGCACAACAAGCGCTCAACGAACACAATCTGGCCTTCGTGCCACTCTCCGTGATTACCCCCGGTCTGGCCGATCTACTCTCGCTGCGCGCCCGGCTCGGCGTGCGCAACAGCGCGCACAGTCTGGTCAAGATGCTCGACCCCTTCCGTGGGCAAGGCGTGCTGCTGGCCGCCGCAACGCATCCGGCCTACATGGAGACCATGCGCGACGTACTTGGTAGCCAGGGCGCGCATGCCCTGCTGCTGCGCGCCACCGAAGGCGAACCTTTCGCCAATCCAAAGCGTCGCCCACGTATCGAACACCTGCACGAAGGTCTATGTGACACCCTGTTCGAAGCCGAACACGATAGCCTGAAAGCCTTGCCGCAACTGCCGGAAGATGCTGACGCCGCAGCTACCGCGTGCTGGATACGCAAGGTGCTTGACGGCCACATTCCCCTGCCACACCCCATTGCCAACCAGCTCGCAGCCTGCCTGTTTGCCTGTGGCTATGCCGCCGATTTCAATCAGGCGAAAGCGATCGTCGCCGTTGAAACCAACGGGCACGCTGCCGCCTAAGCGGGTCGCCCCTGACAACCTGTCAGGGGCCGCGAGAATCGGCAGAAAAACATCGGTTCATCCCATAGCAACTTTTGGCCGTTGTATTTCCGCAGTTCTCGGTGCGAATAGAACGGCGCCTTGTTTCGCACAGCATTCGCTCATCGCGCGCAAACTTGGTGCATAAATCCCTTGGTCGGCGAGAAAAATTATATAAAAATCATATGGATATGAGGTTGGCACGGTGGTTGCATTTAACGCTCCATTACTTTCAACTACCGGAGCGAACCCATGGACAAGAAATCATTCCTGCAGGCCGGCCACACGCCAACCTTGCTGGCGGCCTTCCTCTATTTCGACCTGGCTTTCATGGTCTGGGTCATGCTCGGCCCGCTGGCGGTCGGGATCGCCAAGGATCTCGGCCTGTCGCACGCCGAGAAGGGGCTGATGGTCGCGGTGCCGGTGCTGGCCGGGGCGCTGTTGCGCATCGTCATGGGTATCCTCGTCGATCGCCTGTCGCCCAGGAAGGCGGCGATCATCGGCCAGGTCATCGTGCTGCTGGCACTGACCTATGCCTGGCTGGTCGGCGTGCATTCGTATTCCGAAGTGCTGATTCTCGGCGGCTTCCTCGGCGTTGCCGGCGCTTCGTTCGCGGCGGCGCTGCCGCTGGCCTCGCGCTGGTATCCGCCGGAGCATCAGGGCACGGCCATGGGCATCGCCGGTGCCGGCAATTCGGGCACTGCCTTTGCCGCGCTGCTCGCACCCGGGCTGGCTGCCGCCTACGGCTGGACCAACGTCTTCGGCCTCGCGCTGATTCCGCTGTCCATCGTTTTCATAGCCTTCCTGGTGATGGCCAAGGATGCGCCCGATGCGCCGCCGCCGAAGTCGCTTTGCCGAGTACCTGAAGGTGCTCAAGGACAAGGACGCGTGGTGGTTCATGTTCTTCTACGCGGTGACCTTCGGCGGCTTCGTCGGCCTGGCCTCGTCGCTGGTGATCTACTTCAACACCCAGTACGGGCTGGATCCGAAGATGGCCGGCTACTTCACCGCGGCCTGCGTGTTCGCCGGCTCGCTGGTGCGCCCGATCGGCGGCAACGTGGCTGACCGCATCGGCGGGGTCAAGTCGCTGTCGGTGATGTATGTCTTTGCTGCGATCTTCCTGGCTATCGTCAGCTTCGGCCTGCCCGAGGCGTGGATGGCGCTGGCTGCCTTCGTCTGCGCCATGCTGGCGCTGGGCATGGGCAACGGCGCGGTGTTCCAGCTGGTGCCGCAGCGCTTCAAGAAGGAGATCGGCGTCATGACCGGGCTGGTTGGCATGGCGGGTGGGGTGGGCGGTTTCTACCTGGCTTCGTCGCTCGGCTACTCGCGGCAGCTGACCGGCAGCTACCAGGCCGGCTTCCTGATCTTCGCCGCGCTGGCGGTGCTGGCACTGGTCGGCCTTACCGGTGTCAAGACCCGCTGGCGTACCACCTGGGGCGCGGCGCACCTGACGGCTGCGAAGATTTGACGGATGTACCCTTGATTCCGGTGAATGCCGGAATCAAGGGTACAAACCGTGTGCAAAGCCCGCTCATTCAGCGCACCTTCTGCATGCAATCCATGCGCATCGTGGCGATGCGGTCTTGTTTGGCCCCCCCCCCCCTTCTTTTCTTCCCCCCGCTGCTGCCCCCCCCCCCCCCCCCCCCCCCCCCCTTCCCCCCCCCTTTTTCTCCCCCCCCTCTTCCCTTTGCTCCCGGCCCGCCGCCGCCGCCCCGTTTTTTTGCCCCCCCCCCCCGCCCCCCCCCCCCCCCCCCCCCCCCCCCCCCTCCGCCCCCCCCCCCCCCCCCCCCCTCCTTCCTTTCTCGGGTGGCGCCGTTGCTTCCCTTCGCGCGTGATGCGTGCTTCCTCGCCTTGTATTCGGCCCGCCCCCCCCCCCCCCCGGCCGCGACAATGAGGGGGGCGAGGCTGAACACTGAAAGGAGCGATTTCACTTGGTTTCCTACGGATGATCCACCTCGTATTAGAACCGAAGCCGCCGCGCTACGCACCTGACGGTTGCCCGGTTCTGACGTAAAGTCCTGTCCAAGGGTGCGGCTTCGCGCCCATTTTTCGCTACGTTTTGATTTCGGAGTCGCGCATGCCCCTTTCGGTCGCCGTCGGTCATTCCTCCCTCACCGGTCCACGCGAGCGGAACGAGGACTTCTGCGGGGTGGTCACGCCGGAAGGCCAGGAACTGGAAAACAAGGGGCTGGTGGCGGCGTTGGGTGACGGGCTCGGCGGCCACAAGGGCGGCCGTGAAGCCTCGGAATACACCGTGCGCGGCCTGCTCTGCGACTACTACGCAACGCCCGATACCTGGGGTGTGCATCGCGCCATCGACAAGGTGGTCACCGCGCTCAACCGCTGGCTGCTCTCGCAATCGGCGCGCGATCCGGAACTGGCCGGCATGGCCACGACGCTCTCGGCCGTGGTGCTGCGCGGGCGACGCTACTACACCGCGCACATCGGTGACTCGCGCATCTATCTCCTGCGGAACGGCGAGTTGCAACGGCTGACTTCAGATCATCTCTGGGATCACCCCGAACTCAAGAACGTGCTCTCGCGCGCCGTCGGCCTCGATGCGCATCTGCTGCTCGACTACGCCGAGGGTGAACTGGAGGAGGGCGATCGCTTCGTGCTGCTCTCCGATGGTGTCTGGGGTGTGTTGCCGGAAGAGACGATGGTCGAGGTGCTACTCGACCATCCCGATCCACAACAGGCGGCCGCTTCGCTGACCAGCCTGGCGCTGGCCAATGGCGGGCAGGACAATGCCTCGGCAGTAGTCGTTGAAGCCCTGACCCTGCCAAAACTCAATCTGCGCGACAGCCTGGAAAACAACGCGCGCCTCCCCTTGCCGCCCAAGCTCAAACCTGGCCAGGAGCTCGATGGGCTGGAGGTCGAGGAAATTCTGCACGATTCGCGCCTGACGCTGCTCTATCGCGTGCGCGACAAGAAGAGCGGTCAGCGGCTGGCCCTCAAGACCCTGCGGCCGGAATGCACGGGCGACAACGAGGAAATTTCCGGGCTGATCATGGAGGAATGGCGTGCCCGGCGCGTCATTTCACCCTTCTTTCCGCAGGTGGTGCCGAGCGATGAGCGCAGTTGCCTCTATTTCCTGATGACCTGGCACGAGGGCGCAACGCTGCAGCAGATGCTCGACGCCGATCACCACTTTACGGTGGCCGAGGTCGTCCAGCACGGGGTGCGCCTGATGAAGGGCATCGCTTCGCTGCATCGTCTGGAGATTGCTCATCGCGACATCAAACCCGCAAATATCCATGTCGGCCAGGACGGCCGCCTGCGCATTCTCGATCTTGGCGTGGCGGTGAGCGCCGGCGAGAGCAGCAACGTCGCTGGCAACCCAGGTACGCCGAGCTTCATGGCGCCCGAGCTGTTCGACGGTAGCGTTGCCTCGGTTCAGCACGACCTGTATGCAGCCGGGGTGACGCTCTACCACCTGTTGACGCGCAAATATCCATACGGCGAGATAGAGCCTTTTCAGCACCCGAAATTCGGTGAGCCGGTGCCGCCGACGCGCTGGCGCCCGGAAATCCCTGTCTGGGTGGAAAACATGTTGCTCAAGGCGGTCGCGCGCGACCCGGGGCAGCGCTTTGAGACGGCCGAGGAATTTTTGCTGGCGCTGGAGCGGGGCGCGTCTCGCCCGGTCAGAGCGCCGCAGCGGGTGCCGCTGATGGCGCGCAACCCGTTACAAACCTGGAAGTTGATCGCGGCGCTATCGCTGGTGGCCAATCTTGTGTTGTTGATGTTGCTGCTGCGTTGAACACTGTCGATTGAAAGAACGTGCGCCGCCCATTCAGGTGCTCGACTGCATCTTTGCACCGAGATAGAGAATTACGCACTATCAAGGTGCGTCACGCTTTCCTGATAAGTTGGTAAGTTATTTAAAAACAGTATGTTGGCGTTCTGGTACGGTGCTTGCGTTAGGTGTGTGGAAACATAAAACACACTGGAGTCGCAACATGAGCAAACCCAAATTGGTAATGGTTGGCAACGGCATGGCGGGGGTGCGTACCCTGGAAGAGCTTTTCAAGATTGCTCCGGACATGTACGACGTCACGGTTTTCGGAGCCGAGCCCCATCCCAACTACAACCGCATCCTGCTCTCGCCGGTGCTCGCTGGTGAGATGAAAGTGCAGGACATCATCCTCAACGACCACGACTGGTATCGCGACAACAAGGTCAATCTGCACCTTGGCAAGAAGGTGGTGAAGATCGACCGCGTCAAGCGTCAGGTCATTTCAGAAGATGGCTCGGTAGAGTCCTACGACCGTCTGCTGATGGCAACTGGCTCGACGCCCTTCATGCTGCCGATTCCGGGCAACAACCTGGAAGGTGTCATCGGCTACCGCGATATTGCCGACACTGACGCGATGATCGAGGCGGCTAAGCACTACCAGCACGCGGTCGTCATCGGCGGAGGCCTGCTCGGACTTGAAGCTGCCAACGGCCTGAAGCTGCGCGGCATGGATGTGACCGTGGTGCACCTCGGCCCGTGGCTGCTTGAACGCCAGCTCGACGAAGTCGCCGGCAAGATGCTGCAGAAGTCGCTGGAAGACCGCGGCCTCAAGTTCCTTCTCGAAAAACATACGGAAATGCTCATCGCCGGCGAATCCGGCCGCGTTGCCGCCATCCGCTTCAAGGACGGCATGCAGATTCCGGCCGAGCTGGTGGTGATGGCCGCCGGCATCCGCCCGAACACCGCGTTGGCCGAAGCTTCAGGCATCTACTGCAACCGCGGCATCGTGGTGAACGACACGCTGCAGACCTTCGACCCGAAAGTCTACGCCGTTGGCGAATGCGTTGCCCACCGCGGCATTGCCTACGGCCTGGTTGCGCCGCTCTTCGAGCAGGCCAAGGTCGCGGCCAACCACCTCGCCAACTACGGCATCGGCCGCTACACCGGCTCCGTCACCTCGACCAAGCTCAAGGTCACCGGTATCGACCTGTTCTCGGCTGGCGACTACATGGGCGGCAAGGGCACGGAAGAAATCGTGCTCAACGACCCGGCTGGCGGCGTCTACAAGAAGCTGGTGGTCAAGGACAACAAGCTGGTCGGTGGCGTGCTCTATGGCGACACCTCGGATGGCCCGTGGTACTTCCAGCTTCTGAAAGACGCCAAGGACATCCACGAGATCCGCGATACGCTTCTTTTCGGTCAGAGCATGGTCGGCGACGTCGGCCACCAGGGCCAGAGTTCCGCTGCCGCGATGAGCGACGATGCCGAGGTCTGCGGTTGCAACGGTGTCAAGAAGGGCACCATTGTTCGCGCCATCAAGGAAAAGGGCCTCTTCACGCTCGACGAGGTGAAGAAGCACACCAAGGCGGCGTCGTCCTGCGGTTCGTGTTCCGGTCTGTGCGAGCAGATTCTGGCTTCGACGCTGGGTGGTGCCTATCAGGCCACGGCCTCCGACAAGAAGCCGCTGTGTGGCTGCACCGATTACTCGCACAAGGATGTGCGCGAAACGATCCGCAGCCGGCACCTCATTACCAAGGAATCGGTGTTCGAGGCTATGGAATGGAAGACCCCGAACGGCTGCGACAAGTGCCGCCCGGCGGTTAACTACTACCTCATCTCGACTTTTCCGCACGAGGCCAAGGATGATCCGCAGTCGCGCTTTATCAACGAGCGGGCGCACGCCAACATCCAGAAGGACGGCACCTACTCGGTGGTGCCGCGCATGTGGGGCGGCCTCACCACGCCGGCCGAACTGCGCGCCATCGCCGACGCAGCGGAGAAGTACAACGTGCCGACGGTCAAGGTCACCGGCGGCCAGCGCATCGATCTGCTTGGTGTGAAGAAGGATGATCTGCCGAAGATGTGGGCCGACCTTAACGCTGCCGGCATGGTCTCCGGCCACGCCTACGGCAAATCGATCCGCACGGTGAAGACCTGCGTCGGCGCCGAGCACTGCCGTTTCGGCACGCAACTGGCCATGTCGATGGGCGTCAAGCTCGAGAAGATGCTCTTCGACATGTACGCCCCGCACAAGGTCAAGCTCGCCGTTTCCGGCTGTCCGCGCAACTGCGCCGAGGCCGGCATCAAGGACGTCGGCGTGATCGGTGTCGACTCCGGCTACGAGATCTACATCGGCGGCAACGGCGGCATCAAGACCGAGGTTGCGCAGTTCTTCTGCAAGGTGACGACCGACGAGGAGGTAATGGAGTACTCCGGCGCCTTCCTGCAGCTCTACCGCGAGGAGGGCTGGTATCTCGAGCGTACCTGCCACTACCTTGAACGGGTCGGCCTCGAGCACATCAAGGGCAAGATCGTCGAGGACGCCGAAGGGCGCAAGGCTTACTACAACCGCCTGCTCGACTCACTCAAAAATGCCAAGGACCCGTGGGAAACGTCGCGCGAAGAAAAGCCGATCAAGCAGTTCATCCCGATCCGGCTTGAAGCCTGAATTTGCAATTGAATGAGGAAACAAACATGAGCAACTGGAAACTGATTTGCCCGCTGGAAGACATCCCGCAACTCGGCTCGCGCGTCGTGCAACAGGCAGCAGGTGGCGACATCGCCATCTTCCGCACCTCGGAAGACGACGTGTTTGCGCTGCACGACAAATGCCCGCACAAGGGCGGCCCATTGTCGCAAGGCATCGTCCATGGCAAGCGCGTCACCTGCCCGCTGCACGGCTGGAACATCCAGCTTGAAAGCGGCGAGGCGGTCGCGCCGGATGTCGGGCACTGCGGCAAGTTCGAGGTGAAGGTGGAAGGCGGCAAGGTCTATCTGGCCGTCTGATCGCGAGGCACTGTTCGTCGCAAACAACAATTTTTTACATAAAAGGAAACTCCCATGGCATACATCGCCCCAACAGAATTTGTAACCAAGATGATCGACGCTGGCGAATCCAAGGTCTTCATGTCCAGCCGCGACACGCTTATCCGCGCCTACATGGCTGGCGCCATCCTGGCGCTCGCCGCCGCCTTCGCGGTGACGGTCACCGTGCAGACCGGGCAGCCACTGCTCGGCGCCGTCCTCTTCCCGGTCGGCTTCTGCATTCTCTACCTGCTCGGCTTTGATCTGCTCACCGGCGTTTTCACACTGTGCCCGCTGGCACTGCTCGACAAGCGTCCGGGCGTTACGGTAGGTGGGGTCCTGCGCAACTGGGGCCTGGTTTTCGTCGGCAACTTCGCTGGTGCCATGACGGTGGCGGTGATGATGGCGATCATCTTCACCTACGGCTTCACCGAAGCACCCAACCTGGTCGGCCAGAAGATCGGCACCATCGGCGAAGGCCGTACCATTGGCTACGCAGATCACGGTGCTGCCGGCATGCTGACGCTATTCATCCGCGCCGTGCTGTGCAACTGGATGGTGTCCACGGGCGTCGTCGGCGCCATGGTGTCCACCGACGTGACCGGCAAGGTCATCGCCATGTGGATGCCGATCATGGTCTTCTTCTACATGGGCTTCGAGCACTCGATCGTTAACATGTTCCTGTTCCCGTCCGGCCTGATGCTGGGTGGCAACTTCTCGATCTACGATTACCTGGTCTGGAACGAGATTCCGACGGTGGTCGGCAACCTCGTCGGCGGCATCACCTTCGTCGGTCTGACGCTCTACGCCACCCACGTACGCACCGCACCGAAGCGTTCGGCGGCTCGCTGATCACGATGGTGTAGAGTCTGTGTGCCCTGAGCCCCACTCCTTCGGGAGCGGGGCTTTTCAATTGAATGTCACCGCTTGCTTGCCATGACCCAACAACTCAGGATTTCCGTCGGACAGTATTCGGACAAGGGACGCAAGGAAACCAACCAGGATTTCCACGGCGTCTATGTACCCAAGGAGCCGCAGCTTGGCAGCAAGGGCATTGCCATTGCGCTGGCCGATGGTATCAGCAGCAGCGATGTCAGCCAGGTGGCTGCGCAATATTCCGTCAGCGGTTTCCTGGAAGACTATTTTTGTACCTCCGACGCCTGGTCGGTAAAGAAGTCGGCCGAGCATGTCCTGACGGCCACCAACTCCTGGCTGCATTCGCAGACCCATCAGAGCCAACACCGCTACGACCGCGAGCGTGGCTACGTTTGCACCTTCAGCGGCATGGTCATCAAGTCCACCACCGCGCACCTGTTCCACGTTGGCGATGCGCGCATTTATCGGCTGAACGGCGGGTTGAACGGTATTTCGCTCGAACAACTGACCGAGGACCACCGTGTCCGCATCTCGTCGGAGCAGAGCTACCTCGCGCGTGCGCTGGGTATGGATCGCCGGGTCGACATCGACTACCAGGCGTTGCAGCTCAAGGCAGGCGATCTCTTCCTGCTGGCCACTGATGGCGTCTACGAATTCGTCGATGCCGGATTCATTGCCGCGACCATCGCCGCGTGCAGCAACGACCTTGACCAGGCCGCGCAAAAAATCGTCGAGGAGGCGTACCAGCGGGGCAGCGGCGACAATCTGACGGCGCAGATCGTGCGCATTGACGAGCTGCCCAGCCCCGAGGCCAACGAACTGTACCGGCAGGTTTCCGAGCTGCCGTGCCCGCCGCTGCTTGAGGCGCGCCAGGCGTTCGACGGTTACCAGATCATCCGCGAGATCAAGGGAAGCGCCCGCAGCCACATCTACCTCGCCGTCGACAGTGACACTGGCGACACGGTGGTCGTCAAGATTCCCTCGGTGGACATCCAGGGCAACCCTGCTGCCCTCGAGCGCTTCATGCTGGAAGAGTGGATCGCCCGCCGCATCAACAGCGCGCACGTGCTGAAGCCTTGCCGCCAGACGCGCAAGCGCAACTACCTCTACGTGGTCACCGAATTCATCGAAGGCCAGACGCTGGCGCAGTGGATGATCGACAATCCGAAGCCGGACCTGCTTGCCGTGCGCAGTATCGTCGAGCAGATTGCGCGTGGGCTGCAGGCCTTCCACCGGATGGAAATGCTGCACCAGGATCTGAAGCCGGACAACATCATGATCGACACCAACGGCACGGTGAAGATCATCGACTTCGGTGCAACGCGCGTTGCCGGCATCGAGGAAGTTGACTCGCCGATCACGCAGATCAACATGCTCGGTGCCGAGCAGTACGCGGCACCGGAATATTTCCTTGGTGAGAACGGCTCGCCCAGTTCCGATCTTTTCTCGCTGGGCGTCATCGTCTGTCAGATGCTGTCTGGCAAGCTGCCCTATGGCGCAGCGGTGCCTCGGTCGAGAACCCGCGCCGCACAGCGCAAGCTGGCCTATGAGTCGGTGCTGCACGAGGATCGCGAAATCCCTGCCTGGGTCGATGACGCGATCAGGAAGGCGGTCGAACCCGACCCCAACGACCGCTACGCCGAACTCTCCGAGTTCATCTACGACCTGCACCACCCGAACCAGGCCTTCATCAGCAAGACTCAACCGCCGCTGATAGAACGGCATCCGGTGATGTTCTGGAAGGTGGTCTCGTTCGTGCTGCTGGTGGCGGTGATCGTGCTGGCGGGAACCAAGACGCTGCGGTAAGTGTCTTTCCAATGCTTCATCCGCCGTCCCGTTTTCAATCTCACGTTGCCGGTGCGCCGGCTACGCTAAACTTCTGGCTATGGAAAAATCTGCCCTCATCCTCTTTGCCCATGGCGCCCGTGACCCCGAATGGGCCAATCCGATGCGCCGCGTCCGTGCTGCCGTATTGCAGCGCAATCCTTCCCTCCGCGTCGAGCTGGCGTTTCTCGAATTCATGTCGCCGAATCTCGGCGATTGCGCCCGCGCGCTAGTGGAGGAGGGCTACGAAGCCATCTCCGTGGTGCCGATGTTCATTGCCCAGGGCGGTCATCTCAAGAACGACGTGCCGGTGCTGATGGACGAATTGCGCAATGCCCATCCGGACATTCGTTTCGTGCTCAGCCTGCCGGTAGGCGAGGCCGAGGCGATTGTGCAGGCCATGGCCACCTACGCGATCGGCCTGACCGGAAATATTTGATAACCATCAAGGACTGATGTTTCTCGCGGGAGAACACTGGTAGCCATGA
>JADJUC010000001.1:377500-385635 GCA_016710885.1 Candidatus Proximibacter danicus | reverse complement strand
GCCGCCGCCGACGCCGATGGCATCACCGCCAGCCGGCCCCAGTAGGAGCTATTGACCTTCGGCATTTAGCTCTGGCAGCACGGTCGAAGCCGCTGGTTCACCCTGAGTCAACCTGGTCGTAAAGCGACCGAACAGGCTGATGCCGTCGCCGACGCGCTGGTCGAAGGAGATGCCAACGCCGGTGTGGGTAACGGCGGTGACGCCGTCCAGCCTGGGGGACGCCGCTGCGGTGCCAGGCATAGGCGCGGTAGTTGCCGGAGGCGCCACCGAAGAGCTTCAACCGTTTTTCAATCCTGCAGCATGGCCAGCGGTGAATTGAAGTTTCAGGAAGCGGCGCCCCGTCCAAGCCGGCACTGAATAAGCTGAGCTGGCAACGCTTGTGAAAGGTTCAGTCAGGTTCGTTTGTTGACGTAGGCGGCGATGAAGGGGCCAGTTGCCGGCAACGACTGCGACTTCGCCGCCGGTACTGGGCGGCGCGCGCACGAAGACCGAATTGAGGTCCTGCTTCTGATTCGTCGCCGGGGGCTGCCAGTTCAAGTCGAAGAACCCGAAGATGTCGATCTTGCCGAAGGTGAGTTCGAGCTTTCCGCGCTGAATGCGGCTTGTGGCCGCCGTAAAGCGGAACGCTGGCCTGGCACGGTGCTTCCAGCAGGCCACTGAGTCGTCCGGGCTTCGATGCCGTTGGCACGGAAGGCCGAGGCATTGGGAGCGCTGGCAAAGAGGCCGATGTTCGGAGGCTGGCGTGTTCAGGCCGAGACTCCTGGCCCATGGGAAGCGGCCAAGGGGCGAGTCAGGCTCGACATCGCCGACCGCTTCCCAGCGGCAACTCGATGGCGGTATCGGCGGCGATAGCCAGGCTGGCTGCTGTTGCCATCCTTGGTGCCATGCGGAAGCCGCTCTGGCTTCTGGGCCACCGTCGCCCGACCGGCGCCAGCTTCGAGACCGTCCAGCCTTCGGATGACCTTTGACGACTCTTCATGTCCAGCGCATCCTCCTCGACGGCTTTCAGGCGCGCTGTCAGTTCCGGTTCGTACTGCGAAATACGGTCGCCATCGAGGCCCCTTGGCGATCTCTCCGCCATCACCTTCGTTGCCCTACTCCTTTCCAGCTCGGCGTTGCGGCTTTCCAGTTTTTCCAGGCGGGCGGGCGGCTACCTCAAGCAGGGCTGGGCTGGTCACGGCGGCGAATGCCGGTATCGCTAACGACTGCTAATCCTGCCGCGCCGCAAGCGCGGCAACGATCAGTTTGGGCGCATGCTCAGTAATTCACCCTCCTTGCCGATGCCGACGTAGGTGAATTCTGGGTATCTTTGACTTCAAACGGTTTGAACCACGGACGCACGCCGGTGGCGCGGTCGGTGTGGCGGCTGAAGGGGCGGTGCTTGTTTTAAGCGGTGGCAGGATGGTGAGCTTCACCTTGTACTTGCCGGGGCCGGCGAGCTGATGTTGTCGCCGTAGTGCGGGCCGTCGTTGGCCACCATCGGCATGAAGTCGCCAGCGACCTTGAAATCGGCAATCGATCTTGCTGGACCTCGAATCCTGACGATCAGAGGGAATCCAGGCACCTTCCTCGAAACCGTTCGCCAAGCGGCCAGTGCGTGACGTCGGCTTCGATGTGGATGTCGGATCCTGAGGTCTTGCGCAAGGCGGTCTTCCGGCTCCATCTCGACCGGCGGTGGATAGACGGCGGCGATTTCCATGCCGGGTTTCTGCTGCGGCACGCCGATCGGGTATTCGAGGCCAGTGCCAAGAGGTGGATGCGGTGGCCGGCTGCGGCCAGCCGAGGACCAAAGTGCTGATGTCAGTTTCTTTGATGAAATGCAAAGTACGGTGTGACTCCCTTTGATGAAAATTATTGTTGGCGTGTTGCAGGCGACGGGTCGGTGACGAAGCCGATACGGGTCAGGCCAGCGTGCGGCCCCCGACATCACCTGTGCAACACGTTCATAAGTTGCCGTGCTGTTCCGGCGCGGATGTGCAGTTCGGGTTGAGGTTGTTGCGCGCCGGCCGCCGGGAGGCGGTCGCCGTTGTGCGGCAAATGACGGCCTCGCCGTTCCAGAAGATCTGGCTGCCGGCATCGATGGCGAGCTTTGATGCCGTCTGGTTTAGTCTGATTTTGCCAGACGAGGCCTTCGCGAGGTCCACTTGAAGGCAGGCGTGAGCAACGGTGCGGTGACCATGAAGATGATCAGCAAGCACCGAGCATCACGTCGATCAGCGGGCAATCTATGTTGATTTCGGTCAAAGGCGGGTCGTCGTCGCCGGATTCGAGACTCGCAAAAGCTTCATGCTTTTCCTCGCTCAGCGGATGGCGAGGCCGGGGTGGCCCGGGCAGGCGGTCTTCGGCTGCTCGATCGCGTCCGGGTTAGCGCGTGCCATGGCGATCACTTTTTCGCTGGTGGCGCGCGGATCGGTGAGCATCGGCGAGGTTTTCACGCCGAGGGACAGAAAGGCGAAGACGCTTCACAGGCGAAGGAATTGATGTGACAGCGGGGGGCGTATGGCGCGGGCGAAGTGGTTGTAGGCCACCGCCGCCGGGATGGCCACGGCCAGCCCGATGCCGGTCAGCGATCAGCGCCTCGCCGACCGGGCCGGCAACCCCGTCGGAGTTGCCCCGGTCGGACATGCCGATGGCGGATCGCGCGCGGTGGTAGATCCCCCAGACGGTGCCGAAGAGGCCGACAATGAAAGCGCCGAAGAGGCGACCGTGGCGAGAAAAGTCTGGCCGAATTCGAGGGTCGCTTTGTCTTCGTCGATGGCGCGCTTCAGGGCGCGAGTGAGCAGTTCTTCCGGGGCGCCAGCGTTGACCAGACCGGCACGGCCGCAGCCGTCGGCATGGTTCTGCTGTTCGATGGCGGTGAAGCCGTGATGCATCCAGGTGCGAGAACGGTTCGGTAGGGTTCCGTTTTCACCGGATGCGCCGGGACGGCCTCCAGGTTGGGCGCTTCCCGGAAAGCATTGAGGAAAGCGGCGCTCATCCGCTGCATGCGGAAGCCACGGATGCCCTTGGTGGCGATCAGGTACCAGGTGCCGATGGAGGGATCACATCAGGCAGAGCAAGATGCGGGGCGATGGCGTCGGCGTAAGTGTCGGAATTAGGCAAGCCCAGTGGGTTTTCCATGGTGCTCTTTCCAGTTTTCAAGGTGAATACCGTGGATGGGAACCAGCACCAGGCGGCAATGCGTTTCGTCGCCGCGTCGTGCGGGGACGAATTTCCAGCGCCAGACGGCGTCCTGCGCAGCTTGGTCGAGACGGGGCGAGCCGCTCGATGCCTTGAGTTCAATTTGACTGACGGGCAACCGCCGGCGTCGACAAAGACCCGCAACTGGACCTTGCCTTCTTCGCCCATGCGGCGGGGAAAGCGGGGATAGCTCGGCGGTGGATTCGGAGTAGGCAATCCTGGTCGAAGCGGGGTTGCGGGTCAGTTTCGGGTGCCCAGGTGGGGCCGGGGGCGCTGACGATGGGTATTTTCTGCAGTTGCTGCCGGGGCATCTGTTTGCGCTGCCAGCGTCGGTTGCGGGCGAGCGGCCGGCTGGCGCCGGGGTGTCGGTTTGCTCTCCTGCGGACGGGGCTGCGGTGTCGTCAGTTCAGGTTGCGGTGTTTGTTGTAGCGGCTGAATCAGGTCGGAACCATCAAGGCACTTACAGCCGTCGGCAGCGGCACAACCTCTATTGTAAAGTAACGCAATGGGGGCGATGTGTGCGGCGCGATCAAGCCGATGCCGGCAAGGAGATCTTCGGCGGCGGAGCGGTATGGCGAACGTCGGGTCTGGGTTGCAGTCAGTAAGCTCATGGCGGTGTCTTGATGGCAACGTCGTGCGTGTTGGTCGCTGGACCGGCGGTCCTGGCGGGTTCGCCGATAATCCAAAACGCGTTGTCGCCCCCCGCCGTGGCTGGCTGGCTGGCGGAACGAGCGAGAGATGGCTGGATCGGTCGCCTCGGGAGAGATGAAGGGTTGCGGGCGGGAGCGTCTTGCTACTTGGTCAGAATCAGCTTGTTGTCCTTCGTCACGCGCAATGTGTAGCGTTGCTCACCGTGATCGATTTCGACGGTCTTGCCGTCGCGAAACAACTGGCGGCTGTTCAAGCGCGGCTTCAATGTTGGCTGCACCGGCACGACCACCAGGGGTCGGAGAGTTCCGGGTTTGGCGTCATTTCAGGCTCCGTGCTCACATGGTTATTTGTAGGTTACGAATGAGAATGATTCGCATTGGTAGTGACGGGTGGCAAGGCGTCAAGTAGTTCCCCAAGCCGGATGGCAATCTGCCGATGCCCTGCAAAGCCGCTTGATGTGGGAAGGGGGTGTGGGAAGGCGGGTATAATTCGTCCTTTCCCGAAGCTGACAGAAAGAAAAGCCATGGCACCCTCAATGACGTCCCCTCCGGCAAATCCCTCCCAACGATTTCCTCAACGTGATCATCGAGATCCGGCACATGCCGATCCGGTGGCATATGAAGTCGACAAGGCAAGCGGCGCAGATCTTCGTCGATCGCTTCATGGGCACTGCGATGCACTACCCCTGCAACTACGGCTACATCCGCGCACCATCGCCGGTGACGGCACCCGGTCGACGTGCTGGTGGTGAGCCAGTTCGCGCTGCCACCAGGCGTCGTTGTCCGCTGCCGCCCGGTGGGCGTGCTGGGCATGACCGACGAGGCCGGTGAAGACGCCAAGGTGTTGGCTGTGCCGGTCGACAAGCTGACCCCGATGTACCGCAGCGTCGAAAGCCCGCGCGAC
This sequence comes from Candidatus Proximibacter danicus, assembly GCA_016710885.1. Classification (GTDB taxonomy): domain Bacteria; phylum Pseudomonadota; class Gammaproteobacteria; order Burkholderiales; family Rhodocyclaceae; genus Proximibacter; species Proximibacter danicus. The sequence goes on along the minus strand of JADJUC010000001.1, from coordinate 380,901 downwards.
TTGCCGCAGATCACCCCTCGACCAGATTCCGCCCACTTCTTTGCCCACTACAAGGATCTGGAGCCAGGCGTTCGTCAAGATCAATGGCTGGTTTGGTCAGGAAGAAGCCAAGAAGGAATCGTGGAAGGCGTCGCTCGCTACGAGGAAGCAAGGACAGCCAGCGGCTACTGATCGCTGCTATTTCCATTCGTCAGGGGCGGGGACGCAATCTGCGCCCCTTTTTCGCGTGAGTTTCGTCATGCTGAAAATTGCCATTGCCCAGTTCAACGCCACGCTCGGCGACCTCGCCGCCGACGCTGCGAAAATTCTTGATTACGCCGAGCGCGCCTGCGCTGCCGGCGCCAATCTGCTGCTGACGCCCGGAGCTGGCGCTATGCGGGCTATCCGCCGGAAGACCTGCTGCTGCGCCCGGATTTCTATCGTGCCTGCAGAACGCGAACTCGATGCGCTGGCGGCGCGCCTGCCGGGCATCGCCGTCATCGTCGGCCATCCGGAAGCGTATGATGGCCAGCATTTCAATTCCGCGACGCTGATTGGAAACGGCAAGCGGGTGGCGACCTACCACAAGCAGTTGTTGCCGAACTATGAGGTCTTCGACGAGGAGCGTTACTTCGACGCCGGTGATACGGCTTGTGTCGTGACGATCCACGGTGTGCGCTGCGGTATCAACATCTGTGCCGACATCTGGGAGGCTGGCGCCGCCGAAGCCGCCCGCGCTGCTGGTGCCGAACTGCTGCTGGTACTCAACGCCTCGCCTTACCACCTGGACAAATACGAGGATCGGGCTACCGCCCTGCGGCACCGCATTGCCACCACCGGCATGCCCGCGGTGTATGCCAATCTGGTCGGCGGGCAGGATGAACTGGTCTTCGACGGTGGCTCCTTCGGTGCTCGACTCGCTCCAGGCGGGGGAAACCTGCCGCTTGCCGCAGTTCGAGGAAGCGCTCGGGCTGGTGGAGATTGCCGGTGGTGAGCCGCAGCCCGGCGAACTGGCGCCGATGCTCACGCTGGAAGCGCTGGTCTATGCTGCGCTGGTGCTCGGGGGTGCGCGACTTCATCGGCAAGAACGGTTTCCCCGGCGTGCTGATCGGCCTCTCCGGTGGCATTGACTCGGCGCTGACGCTGGCCATGCCGTTGATGCGCTGGGGGCCGACAAGGTGCGGGCGGTGATGATGCCCTCGCCCTACACCGCCGACATCAGCCTTGAAGACTCGCGCCAGATGGTGAAGAGGCTCGGCGTGCGCTACGACGAAATCGCCATCGCCGGCAATGAAGATTATACGACGACATGCTGGCGAAGGAATTCGCTGGCCTGCCCAGCGACACCACCGAGGAAAACCTGCAGGCACGTTGCCGCGGCGTGTTGCTGATGGCGCTCTCCAACAAGACAGGCGCTACTGGTGCTGACCACCGGCAACAAGTCGGAGATGGGCGTTGGCACTACTGCAGCCTCTACGGCGACATGGCCTCCCGAACGCATCATCACGCGTCCCCCGTCGGCCGAACTGCGGCCGGACCAGACCGACCAGGACAGCCTGCCGCCCTACGAGGTGCTGGACGCCATCATGCCGGCCCTATATGGAGCGCGCGACGAAAGCCCGCGCCAGATCATGCGCCGCCGGCTATGCTGAAGCCGATGTCCGCCGCGTCGTGCGCCTGCTGCGCATCGCCGAATACAAGCGCCGCCGGCGCCGGTCGGCGCATCCGCGTCACCCAGCGCGGCTTTCGGCAAAGACTGGCGTTACCCGATTGCAACCGCTGCAAGGACGAGTTTTTGATGCGATAGCGGTTGAACGTATTTACGAATGCCCGGAGACCCAGCGACATGAAGAAAATCGAAGCCATCATCAAACCTTTCAAGCTCGACGAAGTTCGCGAAGCCCTGTCAGAAATCGGTGTCACCGGCCTGACCGTTACCGAGGTCAAGGGTTTGGTCGCCAGAAGGGGCACACCGAACTTTATCGTGGCGCCGAATACGTCGTCGACTTCCTGCCCAAAGGTCAAGATCGAGATCGTCGTTGCCGGCGAAACCGTTGAGCCAGCGCTTGAAGCCATCATCAAGGCTGCGCACACCGGCAAGATCGGCGACGGCAAGATCTTCGTCACTGCAGTCGAGCAGGTGGTTCGCATCCGCACCGGCGAGACCAACGAAGCGGCGATCTGAGCGCAACTTCCGAACGTTTTTGAACCTTCGTAAGGGCTGCCCACACAATGGGCGGCCCTTACGCTTTATGGGCGGGAGGGAATTGGGAAATGTCGAGCGTTGACGCCGCGATTCGGGTAGTGACCATAGTCGGCCTGCCCAACCCCTCATCCTCGGTGCGGAGGGCATGAATTCAGGTCGCTGTCCGATCTTCGTAGAAAAGTCTTGGCGTGGTGCGTGGCGGTCGCTTTGATGCTGATATGGCAATCCGGGGAAGGTGGATACGCGAAATTACGAGCAAACCCTTGTTGGCAGTATCGACGGCTGATACTTGATGGTTCACCGGTTGACACAATGGTTGTGGTGGTTCTCGCGGGCGCGACCTGGCGGCATCCTGCGGGCTTCATTCACACCGAGGGTTTGGCCATGACTCACTGCGCTGATCAATCCACCTGGCGTCGCTGCATCAGCCGTCTGCCGCTGTTCATTACCGTTGGCATCGCCGTACTCATGCTGGCGTACGGCGTTATCGAGCAGCCGGCCAATTACCGCGACTTTGCTGACCACTCGACGTGGGCTGGTGTGCCGCATGCGGCCGATGTATTTCAATTTCGGTTTTGCTGTCGTTGGCCTCTGGGGCGGTGGCAGTTGTCGCCGCACCGCACGCACCGCCATTCGCGCCGGCTGGTTCGGTTACCGCCTGCTGCGGTCGGGTTGGTCCTCACCGCCGCCGGTTCCACGGCTACCATCTTGCCCCGGATGACTATCGCCTGCTCTGGGATCGCCTGCCGATCGCGCTGGCCTGTGCCGGGTTGCTGGCGGGGGGTGCGGGCGGAAACCGTTGCCCGTTACGACGCACGCTCGGAGGCGGCCATTCTTGCGCTGCTGGCCGTGGTCAGCGTCGTCTGGTGGTATGCCACCAGCCTGCATGGGGCAGGCGACCTGCGTCCCTACCTGTTGCTGCAACTCTTGCCCATCCTGCTGGTGCCCCTGTGGCAGGCGCTGCACGGCAGCGATGCCCGCGACCGTCTGTGGTTCGGTGCCGCACTGGCCATTTACGTTGTCGCCAAGGCGGCCGAACTGAACGACCATGAACTCCTGGCCACTGCCGGGTTGATCAGCGGCCATACAGCCAAACACTTGCTGGCCACGCTGGCGGCCGCGCTGATTGTCGGCCGGCTGGTGCGCCGCAGCCGCGAGGCGCGCCCTGGTTGCCGAACCGGGCTCCCGCCCGACGCCAAGGCGGCCTAGAATGCCC
>JADJUC010000001.1:0-372500 GCA_016710885.1 Candidatus Proximibacter danicus | reverse complement strand
CGAGCCGGCAACCGCCACCTTCGCTGCAGGCAAAGGGAATCGCCGTGACGGCGATAAAGGCCAGCCCGATGACGATCAACAGGCGCTCGCTACCGTGCGCCGTCATCTCGCGTTTTTCGCTCATGGACTGCAGTAGCGCACAACTTGAAAGCTGCGTCGCATCATCTAGTGGGTCGTCGCCCGCTGCGCCTGTTGCCAGGCCACCACGGCCTGGCCGGCGCCGCCGAGAATGCGTTTGCGATCCTCCGCCGAGAGCGCCTGCGAGATCGCGGCAAAGAGTTCCTGCGTCATCTCTTGTGCCAGCCCTTCCTGCGCGAGCTGGTGGGCGAGGCAGCGGATCTGGATGTCGGCAAGCGCCGAGGCGGCAACGATCCAGCCATTTTCCGGCATCGATTTGAGCAAACCGAGGAGCAGGCCGCCGAGCTGGCTGGCCACCGTCGCGGCATTTTCCCTGTCGGATTCCGCAATCAGGGTGTGCCACAGCGCGACGGCGATGCTTTTGTGCACTTCCGCCTTGAAACTGAAGGCGCTGCCTTCGTCGGCGTTGAGGCGGCTGAAGGCGGCCTGAACCTGTGCTTCTGCGACCGGGTCGAGCGTGTCGCGCACGCAGCCGAGAAGCTCCGAGAGACCGATCATCGCGCCAGCGCCGTAGGTCAGGCTCCAGGCCTGGCCCCATTGATCGAGGCCGGAAAGCAGCATGGCCTGGCGCAGGGCGCGAGCATCGTCGCTACCGGCCATGCGGCACCAGTCGAGCAGCGGCGGCGCCAGTTGGGCGATGGCTTCGCGGCGGGCATCCCCCTTGGCTTCGAGCGTCAGGCGGAAAGATTGGGAAAAGGCGTCCTGAACGGAACGCGCCGCGGTCAGCTGGGCTTCGCGCGGCGCGAGTTCGGCAAGCGGGTCGTGCAGTGCTTCGATGATGCTTTCCTTTACAACATGATTTCGGTGAGGTGCTCGCGGCGTTCCAGTTCGTTTTCGAACTCGATCAGTTCTGCCCCGAGCGCGTCGCGTGCGGAAACCATGCCGACTGGCGCGCCGTTATCCATGACCGGCACGTGGCGGTAGCCGCCGTCTTCCATCATGACCAGCGCGTGTGCCAGCGGCTTATCGGCGGCAATGGTACGTGGATCGGCAGTCAAGACCTGGCTCAGGGTCGTGGTGTCGGGGTCGAGGCGCTTGGCGATGACCCGGTTGAGCAGGTCTCGTTCGGTGAAGATGCCGATGAGTTGGCCCTTTTCGAGGATCAGCATGGCGCCGACCTTGCTCTCGGCCATGCGGATAGCGGCCTCCCGAACCGTCATGGTGTCTGGAGCGCTGAGTACCTTCTGCTGGGAAATGATGTCGCGAATCGTACGGTTCGGCATGGCTGTCTCCTCATTTATGACGGTTTATGAGTTCATTCTGGGCGAAAGTGCCTGCCGGATGCAAGCGCCAAATTTGCGCCTATTTTTTCCGACGTTCAGCCAGCGCCAGCGTCAGCCCAGAGGCACCGATGACCAGCATGCCGATAATCGCCAGCAGATCCGGCAGGTGCGAAAAAACCAGCCAGCCCAGCAGGGTGGCCCAGATCAGCTGCACGTAAAGCAGGGGCGCCAGAGTCGAGGCATTGGCTTCGCGGAAAGCGCGGATCATCAGGAAGTGGCCGACACCGCCGTAGAGTCCCAGCGAGGCGAGCAGGGCCGCTTCCGCCAGTGACGGCCACTCGCCGTTCCAGTGGGTGAATGGGGCGAAGGCCATGCATAGCGTGCCGACCATCGCCGTGTAGAAAAGCAGGCGGAGTTGCGTTTCGCTGCCGACGAGCTTGCGGGTGAGGATCTGATAAAGCGCGTAGCACAGGGCCGCCGCTGCGGCATAGGCGACACCGACGCCGAAGAGCGCGCCACCGGGACGGGCGATCAGCAGGGCACCGGCAAAACCGATCATCGTTGCCAGCCAGGCCCGCCCGGTGACTTTCTCACCGAGCAGCGGGCCGGCGAGCAGGGCGACGAGCAGCGGGGTGGTAAAGACCAGTGCCGAGGTTTCTGCGAGTGGTAGCGTCTGCAGCGCCAGTTGCATGAAAAGGGTGACGCCGACCAGCATCAGTGCGCGCAGGGTCATCAGCCACGGGTGCTGGGTGAGGAACAGTGTTCTGCCTTCGCTCGGGGCAACGGTGATCAGCATGAAAACGAAATGCACCAGATAGCGCACCCAGACCATGAAGGGCACGGCGAAAGCCGAGAGGTGTTTGGCGGTGGCGTCGAGGGCGGCAAAAAGAAGCAGTGCGGTGAGAAAAAGGGGAACCCCGAGAAGAACGCCGCGCAGCCGGTGCGCGGGGTCAGTCATCGTTGGCGACCCACTGGTTCAGTAGATGGCGGGCGGCGGGGATGGTTTCGCTGGCGGTGAGGCCGATGGCACTGGTGATGTTGCCGCCATTTGTCGCCAGCAGATCGGCGGCTGCGCCATGCAGATGGACGCCGGCGGCCAGTGCCGACTCAGCCGGCCAGCCCTGGGCCAGCAGGGCGACGACGATGCCGGAAAGCACGTCGCCCATGCCGGCCGACCCCATGCCGGGGTTGCCGGTGGTATTGATGCGCCAGCGTCCGTCCGGTGTGGCGAGCACCGTGCCGCAAGCTTTCAGCGCCACATGGGCGTTGAACTGGGCGGCGATGGCGCAGGCAGCCGCGATTCGGTCGGCCTGGATGTCGGCGACGTCACAGTCGAGCAGACGTGCCGCTTCGGCCGGGTGCGGCGTCAGCAGCGTCGTTGCCTTGCGCGTGGCGATGGCTATTTCAAGATTGCCTTCGCTGGCCAGCAGGTTCAGCGCGTCGGCATCGAGCAGGAGGGGAAGGTCCAGTGCAGCGGCCGTTTCGAGCTGGGCGATCTGCGCGCTGTCGGTCCCCATGCCGGGGCCGCAGGCCAGCGCCGTCAGCGGCGTTGCCAGCAGGGTCGATGCGCTGCGCAGCATCAGTTCCGGTTGTACGGGGTCGAAGCTCGGGGCGTTGGGGTCGATCAAGCCGAGATAGACGCGGCCACTGCCAAGTTGCAAGGCGGCACGACCGGCAAGGAAGGCGGCGCCAACCATGCTGCAGGCTCCACCAAGAATGCCGGCACTGCCGTTGCTGCCCTTGTGGCTGTTGCGCAGACGTGGGCGCAGCAGATTGGCAAAGTGTGCGCGAGCAACGGATTCGCCGTCCGGTGCGACGAGGGCGGCGGCCTCCAGATCCAGCGCTGCTGTCTGCAGTTTGCCGCAGTGGTCGGGCCCGTCGGCCGTCAGCAGGCCTGGTTTTGCCGCGATGAAGGTGATCGTGTGGCTGGCGCGAATGGCGATGCCCCGGACTGCGCCGGTGTCGGCATCGAGTCCGCTCGGGCAGTCGAGTGCCAGCAACGGGCAGGCGTTGCAGGCGGCCAGTGCGTTGGCGGCCGCCACGAGTTCGGCGAAATGGCCGGTGAGATCGCGTTGCAGGCCGATGCCAAAGAGCGCGTCGATGATCAGCCCCCAGTTTTCATCCTTGGGGATTGTCGTCAGTTCGCGGCCACCAGCGGCCAGAAAGCGCTGCCGCGCGGCGGCGGCATCGGCCGGGAGTCTGGCCGCCTCGCCGGCAAAGACCAGCCGAACATCGCAGAAGCGTTGCAGCAGGTGCATGCCCGCCTCAAAACCGTCGCCACCGTTGTTGCCGGGGCCGGCGAGGATCAGCAGCGGCCGCTGGCTGTCGTGCAGCAGCGTGCAGGCGAGATCGGCAGCGGCGAGGCCGGCACGCTGCATCAGCGGTTGATCGCTGGCGGCGGCTTCCAGATTGCGCAAACCGGCAGCGCGGTAGAGGGGAGCGTTGTGCATGTGAGGGATTCTAGCCAAAGAAGCAGTGCTTTGCCGTAATCACCGTTGTCGCGTGGATGTCGACGGTGTCGTCGATGGGCTGGGCATAGCCGCCAGCCATGGCCAGCGCGACAGGAACGCCGCGTGTGCGACAGGTCTCCAGTACGCGCCGGTCGCGTGCTTCCAGCCCGGAAAAGCTCAGACTCAGACGCCCCAGCCGGTCGCCGGCATAAGGGTCGGCGCCGGCGAGGTAAATGGCGAGATCGGGCTGGTTGCGCGCCAGCGTTTCTTCCAGCCCGGCGTCGAGTGCGGCGAGATAGGCATCATCGCCGGTGCCATCCGGCAGTTCGATATCGAGGTCGCTGCATTCTTTCTTGAAGGGGAAATTGCGGGCGCCGTGGATCGAGAAGGTAAAGATGCTGTCGTCGCCGTTGAGGATGGCAGCGGTGCCGTTGCCCTGATGGACGTCGCAGTCGATGATGGCGATGCGCTGGGCAAGTCCTTCGGCCTGCACGGCGCGGGCGGCGACGGCGGCATCGTTGAAAACGCAGAAGCCTTCACCACGGTCGCTGTGGGCATGGTGCGTGCCGCCAGCGAGGTTGGCCGCGCAGCCATGTGCAAGGGCGGTGCGACAGGCGGCAAGGGTGGCACCAGCGGAGCGCAGTGAGCGCTCGACCATGCCGGGGCTCCACGGAAAACCGATGCGTTTGACTTCGGCGGGGCTGAGCTCACCACGGGTGACGCGCTGGACATAGGCGGGGTGGTGCGCTCGCTCCAGTTCTGCGGCGGTGGCCGCTGCGGGCGTCGCGAAATCGTCGATGCTGAATTCGCCGCTGGCCAGCAGTCGCTGGCGCAAGCGGGAATATTTTTCCATCGGAAAACGGTGTCCCGGCGGCAGCGGCAGGACAAAAACGTCGGTGTAATAGAGCTTCACGCGACGCTGCCCGTGCTTGCTTTCCGTGGGGCGAAGATCAGTTCAGCGCGGCAGAGAGGGCGCGGCGATACTCGCGGACCAGGTCGTCGTACTGCTCGCTGCCGGAAAGCACTTCAAAGAGTTGCAGCAGCGCCTTGCGACCGGCGCCTTCGTTGAAGAAGCGATCGCGGTGAACGACTGCCATGGCGTCTTCAAAGGCTTCACGGTAGCGGCTGGCAGCCGCCAGTGCGCGTGAGCGCTCCAGGCGTGCTTCATGATCGTTCGGGTTGGCGTCAAGGCGTGCGTCGAGTTCCGTCGTGTCGATTTTTTCACTGGCCAGCGCCAGGCGCGCGCGCAGGGCCTGGGCACGGTCGGCCAACTGGCTGAAGTCGCTGCCGAGCAGGGTGCCCGCTTCGTCGTTGCGACCAAGGGTGAGCAGAATTTCGATGCCATCGAGGCGCACCGCTTCGTTCTTCGGGTCGAGCTGGCTGGCGTGCACCAGCGTCGCCAGCGCTTCTTCCTGCTTGCCTGCGGCCAGCAGTGCCGCGGCTTCAGCGCGTAGCGGTTCGGCGGGTGACGGGGTCAGGCGATCAATGAAGGCACGCAGTTCGCTCTCCGGCTTGGCGCCGGTGAATTCATCGACGATGCGCCCTTGGAAGACGACCTTGACGGTGGGGATGCTGCGTACGCCGAATTGCTGCGATATCTCCGGGTTTTCATCGGAATTGACCTTGGCCAGCAGGAAACGGCCACCATATTCCTCGGCCAGTTTTTCCAGCATCGGCTTCAAGGTCTGGCAGGGCTGACACCACGGAGCCCAGAAATCGACCACGACCGGCACGTTTTGGGAGGCCTGGAGGACGCCTGCCTCGAAATTATCGATACCGACGTCGTAGGAAAATTCGCTCATGTTCTCGATCCTGAATAGCGTAAAGCGCGATTATGGCGCAGAACCGCAGCGAACGAGCCGCCGGCCATGTTGCCGGCGGCGCTACGGAAGGCGCTTATGTTGGCAGGAGCGTAATGCCGACGCCATCAATTCGCGTTACTATTCCGTCAAATGAGCATTCCAGATTCGATCAACAGCAATTTTTTGGCCAGCGGCAAGCAACCCAAGGGGGTTATTGTCCTGACCGTGGTGCTGTTCCTCAGCTTCCTCTGGGCGTTTGTCGCCTACTGGGCCGTCAGCTCCCGGGCGGAGATCCTGCAAGGGACCGAGCAGGTTCTCCGGCGCATGGATCATGCTGTCGGCGAGCAGACGCGTCGGCAATTTGCGATGATCGGCGTGTTCCTCGGCGTTGCCGATCAGTGGATCACCGACAACCCCGGTGCCGATCCGCGCAGTGACCGGCGCTTTTTGCGTCTGGTCGAGAATTTCCGTGAGCGCACTGATCGCGCTATCGATATTCAGCTGGCGAGTGAAGCCGGACAGGTGTTCCCCTTGCTGGCGAAAGCGGCGGCGCCTCCCCCCGCCTTGGCGATCGGCGATACGGATTATTTTCGTTTCGCCATGGGCGGTGATTCGGGGCGCTTCTTCATTGGGGCTCCGCAGGTCAGCAGCGCTAGTGGCACCTGGGGAATTCCGGTTGCCCAGCGGCTGACACATCCGCAAAAAGGGGTTGCGGCCGTGGTGGCTTCTGTCGAACTGTCGGCCCTGCTGGCCCTTTATGAGGAAGAGCGTATCCGCCCTAACGGTGCCATCGTGCTTGTGCGCCGCGACGGTACTTTGCTGGCAAGGGCGCCTCACGACGAGCGTCTGATCGGCAAGTCGCTTGTCGGTGGCCAGCTTTACCGCGAATTCCTGCCGCGTGCGGAGCGGGGGTTTGCAAAACTGGACCGGACAGCGACCGATGCGATGGAAAAATATGTCGCTTACTCGGTACTCAGCGATTTCCCTCTGGTCACTGTGGTTTCGACGGCGGCAGGCGATGTCTTTGAGGCTTGGCGTCGGCAAATGCTGGTTATCGCCCTGCTTGGCGTCGGTGTCAGCATCTTCGCCTTGCTGGCAGCATGGCGCTTGACGCGGGTGTTGCACGAACTGTCGGTGCGCACGGCCGAACTGCAGCATCTGGCGACGACCGACCTGATGACCGGGATTAATAATCGCCATCACTTTCTCTCCCTGCTTTATCACGAGTTTGCCCGCGGCCGGCGCTACAAGGCGCCGCTGTCGCTGATGGTCCTCGATCTTGATTTCTTCAAGCAGATCAACGATGGCTACGGCCATGCGGCAGGCGATGCCGCGCTCAAGATGTTTGCGAGTGCTGCGACAGATTGCCTGCGCGGCATGGACGTGATCGGCCGTCTCGGCGGTGAGGAATTCGGCATCCTGCTGCCGAGCACCGCCGTTGATCAGGCGGAAGCGGTGGCGGAGCGCATCCGCGTTGCGGTCGCCAAAATTGCCATCGATACCGATCTCGGAACCGTTCGTTTTACCACCAGTATCGGCGTCGCCCAGAGCCAGGAAGAGGACGAGTCTGTCGATGTCCTGCTGGCACGTGCCGATGCAGCCCTCTATGCGGCCAAAGCGGCCGGACGCAACCGGGTCGTCGTTCGCGCTTCCTGATCCCCGCGCTTGCCCTGCCAGCGAACCCCGTCCGGGGCGACCGGCAAGCCGCTCTCGGCTATAATCCGCACCTTGCCTTTTCCTCTTCCGGCGCTGTCTTTGCCGTACCCGTCATGGCCCAAATCATTTTCCTTCGCGGCGCGCCCGCTTTTTCTGCCTTTCGCCTGCAACGCCTGGCCCGGACACTGATTGCCGCAGTGCCTGGCGTTCGTGGCGTCGAAGCCGACTACTGGCATTTCATTGCGGCTCACGACAATCTTGCCGATGACGCCCGCGAATCGCTCGCGGCCCTGCTGGAGGCGCGGTCAGAGGCAGCTTCTGCCAAGGGCACCTTGTTCCTCGTGGTGCCGCGTATCGGCACCATCTCGCCGTGGTCGTCGAAGGCCACCGATATCGCGTGGAACTGCGGCTTCGAATCGGTTGAGCGCATTGAGCGCGGGATCGCTTACCGCGTCGAAGGAAAGGATTTTTCCGCCGGGGAAATTCGGCAGATCGGCGCACTGCTGCACGATCGCATGACCGAATCGGTGATGGCCGATTTCGACGAAACAGCGCAGCTTTTCCGGCATTTCGAACCAAAGCCGCTGGCGACCGTCGATGTGCTGGCCGGCGGCCGTGCTGCGCTGGTCGAAGCCAATGGTCGTCTCGGCTTGGCCCTGTCCGAAGATGAGGTCGACTATCTGGTCGATATTTTCACCAAGGCAGCCCGTAACCCGTCGGACGTCGAACTGATGATGTTTGCGCAGGCCAACTCCGAGCACTGCCGGCACAAGATCTTCAACGCCTCGTGGGTGATAGATGGGCAAGCCAGGGCGGAAACGCTGTTCGGCATGATCCGCGAAACGCACAAGGCGCACCCGGAAGGGACGGTCGTCGCTTATTCCGACAATGCCTCGGTGATTGAAGGCGCAACGATCCCGCGCTTTTACCCGGGCGCCGACGGCCGTTATGGCTACTGCGAGGAAAGCACGCACATCCTGATGAAGGTGGAGACGCACAACCACCCGACGGCGATTTCGCCTTTCCCGGGGGCCTCCACCGGTTCCGGCGGCGAGATCCGCGATGAGGGTGCCACCGGCCGCGGCTCGAAGCCGAAGGCCGGCCTGTGCGGGTTTACCGTCTCCAACCTGAACATCCCGGATGCCGGGCAGCCGTGGGAAAAGACCATCGGCAAGCCATCGCGCATCGCCAGTGCGCTCGACATCATGCTCGAAGGCCCGATCGGTGCTGCGGCCTTCAACAACGAATTCGGCCGCCCGAACCTGACTGGCTACTTCCGCACCTACGAGCAGCAGGTTGGTGAAGGTGACGACGCCGTCGTCAAGGGCTACCACAAGCCGATCATGATCGCCGGCGGCCTCGGCAGCATTCGCGCCGACCAGTCGTTCAAGGCACCGGAATTCCCGGCTGGCACGCTGCTGGTTCAACTCGGCGGCCCCGGCATGCTGATCGGGCTGGGCGGCGGTGCCGCCTCGTCGATGACGACCGGCACCAATACCGAAGACCTCGATTTTGCCTCCGTACAGCGCGGCAACCCGGAAATCCAGCGCCGCGCGCAGGAAGTCATCGACCGCTGCTGGCAAATGGGCGCACCCCGTGGCGATGCTGCTGAACCGGGCGATGGCAACCCGATCCTGTCGATCCACGACGTTGGCGCCGGCGGCATCTCCAATGCTTTCCCGGAACTCGCGCACGGTGCCGGTTGCGGTGCGCATTTCGAACTGCGCGAAGTCAAAATCGAAGAGCCGGGCATGTCGCCGGCCGAGATCTGGTGCAACGAGGCGCAGGAGCGCTACGTGATGGCGATTCCCCCGTCGCGCCTGGAAGAATTCGCTCACCTGTGCGAGCGCGAGCGCTGCCCGTTCGCTGTTGTGGGCCAAACCACGGCCGAGCATCGCCTGATCGTTGCCGACCGTCATTTCGGCAACAACCCGGTCGATATGGATATGGACGCGCTCCTCGGCAAGCCGCCGCGCATGACGCGCGATGTCGTGCATCTGCCGCCGGTGACGGTGGCCTTTGATCCGACCGCTGTCGAACTCAAGGACGCCGCTTACCGCGTGTTGCGCCTGCCGGCCGTTGCCGACAAGACCTTCCTCATCTCCATCGGTGACCGCTCGGTCGGCGGCCTGACCGCACGCGATCAGATGGTCGGCCCGTGGCAGGTGCCGGTAGCTGACGTGGCCGTGACCCTGATGGGTTTTCAAGGCTATACGGGTGAGGCCTTCGCCATGGGTGAGCGGACGCCGTTGGCCATTCTTGATGCCGCGGCGTCGGGCCGCATGGCTGTCGGCGAATCACTGACCAATATCGCTGCTGCGGACATCGCCAAGCTCGGCGACGTCAAGCTCTCGGCCAACTGGATGGCTGCCGCCGGCACGCCGGGTGAGGACGCCCGCCTGTTTGACACGGTGCGCGCGGTTTCCGACCTGTGCCAGAAGATCGGCGTCTCGATCCCGGTCGGCAAGGATTCGCTGTCGATGCGCACGGCGTGGGAGGACGAGGGCCAGAAGAAACAGGTCGTGTCACCGCTGTCGCTGATCGTCACCGCCTTTGCTCGCGTCCCCGATGCCCGGCGCACGCTGACGCCACAACTTAAACTCGACGCCGGTGAAACCGACCTGCTGCTGATCGACCTCGGTGCTGGCAAGAACCGCCTCGGCGGCTCGGCGCTGGCGCAGGTGTTCAACGCCACCGGCAGCGATGCGCCGGACGTCGATGACCCGCAGCGTCTGGCGGCTTTCTTCGGTGCGGTGCAGAAACTGGCATCGGAAAGCCTGCTGCTTGCCTACCACGACCGTGCCGACGGGGGGCTTTTCGCCACTGTGGCTGAAATGGCCTTTGCTTCGCATTGCGGCGTTTCGCTTGACATGGACGGTCTCTGCTACGACCCGCTGATGGCCGATGTCGATGGCAACGAAAAGAAGCACGACCAGCTTCGTGGCCGCTCCTTCGAGATCCTCATGCGCTCGCTGTTCAACGAGGAACTGGGTGCTGTCGTGCAGATCCGTCGCAGCGACCGCGAGCCGGTGATGCGCGTGTTGCGCGCGGCCGGCCTCGGCGCCTGTTCGCAGTTCATCGGTTACCCGAATCCCTGGGACGAAGTCCGTATCATCCGCAACGCCAAGGCCGTATTGCGCGAAAAGCGCGTCGAACTGCAGCGTGCCTGGTCGGAGACGAGCTTCCGCATGCAGTCCCTCAGGGACAACCCGGAGTGCGCGCAGCAGGAATACGACCGTATTCTCGATGCCAGCGACAAGGGTTTGTCGGTGAGTCTGACCTACGATCCGGCGGAAGACATCGCGGTGCCGTTCATCAACGGTGGCGCGCGTCCGCAGGTTGCCATCCTGCGCGAGCAGGGCGTCAACGGCCATGTCGAAATGGCCGCGGCCTTCGACCGCGCCGGCTTCACGGCGGTGGATGTGCACATGAGCGACATCCTCGCCGGCCGCGTCTTCCTCAAGGACTTCAAGGGGGCGGTGGCCTGCGGCGGTTTCTCCTACGGCGACGTGCTCGGCGCCGGTCAGGGCTGGGCGCGCACCATCCTCTTCAACGGTCGTGCCCGCGACGAATTCTCGGCCTTCTTCGGCCGCCCAGACACCTTTGCGCTGGGTGTCTGCAACGGCTGCCAGATGATGAGTGCGCTGAAATCGCTGGTGCCCGGCGCCGAACACTGGCCGCGCTTCGTGCGCAACCGCGTCGAACAGTTCGAGGCCCGCTTCACCATGGTCGAAGTGCCGGAATCGCCGTCGCTGTTCTTTGCCGGTATGGCCGGCAGCCGCATGCCGGTGGTCGTTTCGCACGGCGAAGGCCGCGCCGATTTCTCCGAGACTGGCGATGCCGCCAAGGTGCTGACTGCGATGCGCTATCTGGACAATGCTGGCAACGCCACCGAGGTCTACCCGTACAACCCGAACGGTTCGCCGAACGGCCTCACCGGCGTGACCACTGCCGACGGCCGTTTCACGATCATGATGCCGCACCCCGAGCGCGTCTTCCGCACAGTACAGATGTCCTGGCATCCGGAAGAAATGGGCGAGCAATTTGTGGAAGATTCACCCTGGCTGCGCATGTTCCGCAATGCGCGGAAGTGGGTGGGATAACCGCTTGTCAAGGCATTGACGCCGGAGGCCAGAGCCTTTCGGCGGACAAACAAAAAGGGCGCGGAAAAATCCGCGCCCTTTTTCTTGAGACCGGGTCGACTTACTGCACCTTGGCCTTGGTGCGCAGACCTTCGATCATCTTTTCAACCTGCTGCTGATTGGCGCGTTGCGACAATTGCGGCTTGATGGCTTCGAAAGCAGGGGCTTCCAGCGGACGGGTGTCTTCGAGCTGGATGACGTGCCAGCCGAAATCGGTCTTCACCGGGGCTTCGGTGTACTTGCCCTTTTCGAGCTTTTTCAGTGCTTCGGCAAACGGCGGTACATAGCTGCCGGCAGCGCTCCAGCCGAGGTCGCCGCCATTTTCCTTGGAACCGGGGTCTTTCGACTGCTTGGCCAGTTCGTCGAACTTTGCCCCCTTCTTCAGGTTTTCGACGATGGCCTTGGCCTGGTCTTCGGTTTCAACGAGGATGTGGCGGCTCTTGTACTCGGTGCCGCCCATCTTGGTCTTGACCGCTTCGTATTCAGCCTTCAGCTGTGCATCGCTGATCGGGTGCTTGCGCACGTAGTCCTGAATGTAGGCGCGAATGAGCACGGCCTGGCGGGCCATTTCCATTTGTGAGGCAACGGCCGGGGTCTTGTGCAGCCCACTCTTCTTCGCTTCCTGCAGGAGCACTTCGCGGCGGATCAGCTCTTCGCGTACGGCGTTGCGCAGCTCCGCTGAATCCGGTGCCCCCTGGCCCTTTTGTTCGGCGTAGAAGGTATCGAAGGTGCTTTGCGGAATGGCCGTGCCGTTGACCGTGGCAACTGCGCCAGCCTTGGTCGGCGTGGCGTCGGCGGATACCGCCGGGAGCGAAAGAAAGGCACCGGCAAGCAGGGTAACGAGCAGTTTCGAGGGGGTGTGCATGGATGGCGTTCCTTGTGTCGATCTGAAGTGAAAGGAGAAGGGCAAGTGCAAGTTTCCGATTATATTTCTTCGGGCGCAAGCGCCTTGATGCCGAGCGCATGGATGCGCGTACGCATCAGGTCGCCGACCAGCGAGAAAACGGCGCGGTGGCGGGCAACGGTATTTTTGCCGGCGAAGGCGGTGGAAACCAGTAGTAGCCGGTAGTGGCCGCCCTCGCGCGCACCGGCATGGCCAGCGTGCAGGTGGGAATCATCGGCAAGTTCGAAGCGTAGTGGGTCGAGCGGTGCCAGCCGTTCGCGCAAAAGCGCTTCAATGTCGGTTGCGGTATTCATCAGGCAGGCAAGACCTTCTTGAACGGCTTGACGGTCACTTTTTCATAGACACCCGCAGCCACATAGGGGTCGGCATCGGCCCAGGTCCGTGCTGCATCGAGCGAGGCGAATTCGGCAATGATGATGCTGCCGATAAACCCGGCCGGGCCAGGATCTGGCGAGTCGATGGCCGGGCAGGGGCCAGCCAGCAGCAGCTTGCCTTGAGCCTGCAGGGCCTGCAGGCGGGCAACGTGGTCGGGGCGGGCGGCCATGCGCTGGTCAAGCGTGCCGGCGCGGTCTTCGCCGATGATGACGTAGAACATCATTCTTTCTCCTCAATGTATTTCGACAGCAGCATTCCCTGTACCAGAACGAAGGCGAGCATCAGGCCCATGCCACCAAAAAGCTTGAAATTGACCCAGGTGTCCTCGGAAAAATTGAATGCCACGGCAAGATTGGCAATACCCATGAATATGAAAAAGCCGATCCACGAGACATTCATCGTCGCCCAAGCCGGGTCCGGGAGCTGCATCTGCTCGGACAGCAGGCTTTTCATCAGGTTCTTTTTCTTGAACATGACGCTGCCGGCAAGGATGGTCGCGAACAGCCAGTAGAGCACGGTCGGTTTCCACTGGATGAAGGTCTTGTCCTGCAGCAGCAGGGTGGCGCCGCCAAAAACGGTAATCAGCACGAGGCTGACCCAGAGCATGGTGTCTACTTTGCGGTGGCGGAACCAGACCCAGCCGATCTGGGCAAAGGTCGCAACGATGGCGACGCCGGTGGCAACGAATATGCCCGAAAACTTGTAGGCGGCGAAAAACAGGATGACGGGAAAGAGATCGAAAAGGAACTTCATGGATGCTTCACAGGGGACATGCGTTGAAAGGGGGAGGGGACGGGCGATTATGGCCGATCCACCCGCGCCGTGTCCATTCGCCGGAGGTATACTGCCGCTTCCTCCTTGGAGAGTCGTATGAACCGGATCGCCATCATTGACGACAGCGATATCAATCTGACGCTGTTCAAGCACTTGGTCAACAAGCTGGAAGGCTGCGAGCCGCTGCTGTTCTCCGATTCGCTGCAAGGTCTTGCGTGGTGTATCGACAATCTTCCGGATCTCGTGATCGTCGACTACATGATGCCCGAGCTCGACGGCCTCGGCTTTATCCAGCGATTTCGGGCGGCGCCCGGGCGGGAAGACATTCCGGTACTGATGGTGACCGCCAACGACGACAAGGAAATCCGCTACGAGGCGCTGCGCTGCGGAGCCACCGATTTTCTCACCAAGCCTGTCGATACCGTCGAGTTCCGCGCCCGCACCAGCAACATGCTGGCCTTGCGCGCCAGCCAGCGGCGAATGGCCAATCGCAATGAAGAACTGGCCGAGGAAGTGCGCAAGGCAACCGAGGAAATCCGCCAGCGCGAGCAGGAGCTGCTGTTCCGCATGTCGCGTGCGGCGGAATTCCGCGATCCGGAAACCGGCGCCCATATCCAGCGTATGGCGCACTATTCGGCACTGATTGCCGGCCGCCTCGGTCTCGGGGCCGCAACCGAAGAGCTCCTGCTGCAGGCCGCACCGATGCACGATGTCGGCAAAATCGGCATCCCCGATTACATACTTCTCAAACCGGGAAAGTTGACGCATGAGGAATTCGAACTCATGAAGAACCACGCCAGCCTCGGTTTCGAGTTGTTGCAGGGCAGCAGCTCCCGCATTCTGCAGACCGGCGCTGAAATCGCCTTGACCCACCATGAGAAATTTGACGGCTCGGGTTACCCCGCCGGCCTGAGCGGCGAAGCCATCCCGCTCTTCGGGCGTATTGTTGCCGTCGCTGATGTTTTCGATGCGCTGACTTCGGAGCGACCCTACAAGCGGGCCTGGGAAATGGATCGGGCCGTTGCCTTTTTGCGCGAAGGGTGCGGAACGCACTTTGATCCACGCTGCGTCGAGGCGTTTTTGGCGGGGTGGGACGATGTTGACCGTGCGCGAACGTTTCTCGATGAAGAGGTGCCGCAGCTTGTGATTTGCCGGCATCGATGTCGGGGATTCCCCCGCATCGACATTACGGCGGGGCCCTGCCCGTGCTTCAGGCCCCATCTTTGACCTTGTGCCGATCAGATGAAATTTCCGCTGCTGCCGCGTCGCCTCAGTGCCCAGCTTGCAATGCTGGTCTCGATCCTGTTCATGGCGACCGTCTTTTCCTCCCGTGGTACCGCCGGCGAGCAATCCGCAGCGCAGCGAGAGCGTGATGGTGCGGCAGACCCAGGCGCTTGCCCGCAGCATCGCTGGAGGCTTGGCCGAGCCCTTGCGTCTCGGCGATCTGGCGTCGATGGAGGTCTGCTCCTGCAGTCGTTCGAATACCCGTCTGCTGCTCAGCCTGGTGGCAATCGATCTCAAGGCAAGGTCGGCATGTCATTCCCGGTTCCTGCGCAAGAAACGATCACGCTTGAATACCGTAATGCTGGCGAACTGCTGGCCGCTGGTGGTGTCGGCGATTTGGCGGATCTCGGTGACCTTGCCCCGTCGGAACTGGTCATTCTCCAACCGGTAAATGCCGCCGGCACCGTCGGCTGGCTGAAAATGACTGTCAGCCTCGCCGAGCTGATCGAGGCCCGGCGTACGCTCTGGTCGGAAAGTGTCGTCACGGCCCTGGTGGCGGTGCTGGCGAGTACCGCGCTGACCATGCTGTTTCTTGCCCGCACCATGCGTGTTCTGCGCCAGGCTGCGAATTTTGCCGGGCGCCTCGATAGCGTACGCGGGCAGGTACTCCCGGCCTTCCATGGCAACGAGGAAATCCAACAACTGGTTGAAGCGCTCAACCGAGCCTCGTTACGGCTGAAACAGCAGGAAGACCAGATTCAGGAAAGCAATCGATTCCTCAACAGCCTCACCGATGCACTCGGCGAAGGCGTTGTGGCGACGGATGCCGAGGGGCGATGCACCTTCATGAACGCCGAGGCCGAGCGGCTGCTTGGCTGGCATCGCGACGAGGTCGTCGGCAAGGTGGTGCACGACCTGATGCACTTCCAGACGGCAACCGGCATACCGATGGATAAGGAGGAATGCCCGATGCATTCCTCGCTCGTATCCGGTCACGTTTTCCGCTCCGATCTTGATGCTTTTACGCGCAAAGACGGTTCGCTCTTCCCGGTGTCGGTGGTCTCCATGCCCATCTATCAGGGCGAGCAGTTTGTCGGTACCGTTGCCGCTTTCCAGGACATCACCGAGCGCCGGCGCGACGAAGAGTATCTGCTGGCCACGTCCTCGCGCCTGTCGGCGCTGATCGAGAGCATGCAGGCCGGGGTGCTGGTGGAGGACGAGCACGGCAAGGTGGTCATCACCAACCAGACGTTCTGCGACGCTTTTGGGCTGGAGGTGCCGAGTACGGAGTTGATCGGTGCTCAGGCACAAACATTGATGCTGCAGTGTGCCGGCATGAGCGGCGACCCGCAGGGATACGTATCGCTGACTGCCCGCCTGCTTGCCGATGGCGCGCCGACCCTGGCGCACGAACTGCAACTGATCAATGGCCGGGTGCTGGAACTCGACTACGTGCCGATCTACCTGTTCCCGGCGATGCCGCAGCGGGAAGACTGCCGCGGTCATCTCTGGCTGTTCCGCGACATTACCGAGCGTAAACTGGTCGATGCCGAAATTCGCCAGGCACGCGCGGCGGCGGAGCAGGCCAACAGCGCCAAGAGCGATTTTCTGGCCAACATGAGCCATGAAATCCGCACACCGATGAACGGCGTGATCGGCATGACTGATCTGGCGCTGGATACCGAACTGACGCCGCAGCAGCGCGACTATCTGGAGATGGTCAAGGCTTCGGCCGATGCCTTGCTGGTCATCATCAACGACATTCTCGATTTCTCGAAGATCGAAGCCGGCAAGCTGGAAATCGAAAAAATCGGTTTTTCCATCCGCCAGGAACTGGTGCAAACCTTGAAGCCACTGCAGTTCCGTGCCGAGCAGAAAGGGCTGACCCTCGATTACTTCGTCGATCCGCTGGTGCCGGAAGTGCTGGTCGGCGACTCGATACGACTGCGGCAGATTCTCATCAACCTTGTCGGCAATGCCCTCAAGTTCACCGAGCAGGGCGGCCTCTCGGTGCGTGTCGTTCTTGCGGCCAAGTCCGAAGACGATGTGGAACTGCACTTTGCCGTGCGCGACACCGGTATCGGTATCGTCCAGGAAAAACAGGCGGGTATCTTCGAAGCCTTCTCCCAGGCCGACGGTTCGATTACCCGGCGTTTTGGCGGCACCGGGCTGGGGCTGGCCATCTGCCACAAACTGGTGACGATGATGAACGGCCGCATCTGGGTCGTCAGTGCCGTCGGTCAGGGCAGTACTTTTCATTTCACGCTGCGCCTCGGGGTTGGCGATGCCGCCACCGTCGCTGCCGCCACGGCTGCGGCCGTTGTGCCAGAACTGCGTGCGTTGCACGTGCTCCTGGTCGAAGACAACCTGATCAACCAGCGCCTCGGCGTCACCCTGCTTGAGCGGCGCGGTCATTGCGTACGCGTTGCCGGCAACGGCGAGGAAGCCCTGGCGGCACTGGCCGGGGAAAAGTTCGACGTCGTCCTGATGGATATCCAGATGCCGGTGATGGGCGGCTTCGAAGCCACCCGGCGAATTCGTGCCCAAGAGGTGCAGAGTGGGGCGCACCAGGTCATCGTGGCGATGACTGCCAACGCCATGCAGGGCGACCGTGAGCGTTGTCTGGCCGAGGGCATGGATGGCTACGTATCGAAACCGGTGCGGGCCGACGATCTTTTCTCCACCCTTGCTGCGTGCTTGCCCGAGGCTGTGGAAGGGGCAGCATTGCCGATCACGCAGGCAGCCGCAGTCGCTGCACTTGCGGCGCCCGTTGCCGGTGGTTTCGATCGCGCCGCTGTGCTCGCCGCCATGGGCGACGATGAAGAGCTCTTTGGCGCGGTTGCGGCAATGTTCGTGCAGGACAGCCCGGGCTATTGCGCGGCCTTGCAGGCTGCCGTTGACGCCGGCGACGTCAAGACCCTGCATCGTGAAGCGCACACCGTCAAAGGGCTGCTCGCCACCTTCGCCTGCGACGCGTCGACAGCGATAGCGCGTGACATCGAGAATCTGGCCAAGGATGGCCTGTTCGACGAGGCCGTTGCCAAAGTGCCGCAACTGCTGGTGGCTATCGAGGACCTCGCGATAGTTCTCGCGGCCGAGGCCAGGCCGGTCGCGCAATGATCCAGCCCGAATTGAATGCGGTGTATCTCGTCGAACTGTGCAGCGGCGAACAGCGCCGCTGGCGCCATTGCGGTGTTGATGGGCGCGGCGTCGGCTGGTGGCAGGACATGGAAACCGGGGTGGAATTCAGCGAAGCCAGCCTGCTTTATGTCTGGCAGATCCTGCAACGGGAAGACGAGCCCCCGACCGGCGTCTGAGGTCAGCGGAGCCGCGAGAGATCCAGGCTTGCCGCAGCTGTTTCGACACCCCCGGCAGCATGCGGAACAACCCCGAGCAGCGGCGCCTTGAGCACGGCCTGCAACGTTGCCAGATTTTCCTCAAAGCGGTTCATGGCCGGATCAATGCGGTTGGCGATCCAGCCGGTCAGCTTCAGGCCGCGCGCGTCGATGGCTGCTGCTGTCAGCAGCGCATGGTTCAGACAACCCAACCGCATGCCGACCACCAGAATCAACGGCGCAGACAGTGCTTCTGCAAGATCGGCCGCATCGAAGTTTTCGCCCAGCGGAACGACAAGCCCGCCAACTCCTTCAACCACCACCACCTCAGCTATCTCACCGAGTGCCTGTAGCGCGGCTTGTACCGGCTCTGCTCTCATGGTCACGCCGGCCTCACGGGCAGCGATATGCGGCGCAATCGGGTCGGCAAAGCAGTAGGGATTCACCAGTTCGCGCGGTGCAGTTATGGATGAAGCAGCGATCAGCGCCTCGACATCCTCGTTATGCCCAGCGGCATCGGTGCCGGCAGCCACCGGCTTCATGCCGATGGCCGTCAGACCCTGCTGGCGAAAGGCATGCAGCAGCGCGCAGGCCACGTAGGTTTTGCCGATTTCGGTGTCAGTGCCGGTGATGAAGTAGGCGCGGGTCATGGGCGTTTATTTATGTCCGCTCAGCAGGATCACATCGTAACTCGCCGGCAGGCCGGCAGCGGTGCGATGCTGTTCGTAGGCGGAACTCAGCGCGGCCCAGGCGGCCTTGCCCATCATGCCGGAGCGGCGTCCCGGGCCGAGTGCGTTGGCGCCGATGGCTTTGACCGCGCCGAGGAGGCTGCGCAAGTCGGGGTAGTGCAGGGTGATTGTTTCGCGGTGCAGGCTCACCTGCTGCAGTCTGGCGGCGTGGGCGGCGTCGGCCAGCTGGTCGGCGGCGGAGAAATCGAGGGTGTGCTGGTGGCGGTCGATGCCGGCGAAGGCGCTGCGCAGTTCGCGGTAGGTGTCTTCGCCGAGGGTGCTCAGGGCCAGCCAGCCGTTCGGCTTGAGCACGCGCGCGGCTTCGGCCAGCACGCGCCGGTTGTCGCACCACTGCACGGTCAGGCTCGACCAGTAGCCGTCGAAACAGGCCGGGCGGAAGGGCAGGGCTTCGATGTCGGCGAGTACGCAGTCGATACCGTCGGCAGCCGTTCTGGCGACCATGCTGGCGGCGAAGTCGGCGGCGCTGATGCGCGCTTGCGGCCAGCGCTCACGCAGCAGGCGGGCGCCGTAACCAGTGCCGCAGCCGGCGTCGAGGATGTGCGGTGTTGCGCTGCTTGCTTCCGGGCGCAGTGCCAGAAGGCGTGCGCAGACGGCCCGCTGCAATACGGCGGCAGCATCGTAGCTGGCGGCGGCGCGATCGAAGGCGCTGCGGATGCGGTGTTTTTCAGGCCGTTGCATGGCAGAAGGCGCTGACTGCATCGACGAAGGCAGCCGGGTCGGCGATGAACGGGGCGTGGGCGGCGCCGGCGAAGTGCTGCAGGCGGGCATTCGGCAGGGTAGTGGCCAGTGCCGTAGCGGCGGCAATCGGCATCAGCGGGTCATTGTCGCCGTGGATGACCAGCGTTGGCTGCGCGATGAGTGCCAGTGCGTTGCGCAGGTCGGCACTGCCCAGCCAGTCGAGGCCGCGCAGCAGTGTTTGCGTATCGGGCAGCGGGCCGGCCAGCAGCGGACTCAGGTTGCGGGTGATGGCGCGTGCCTTCTCATCACCTTGGTTGAAGAGCATGACGAAGCGGGTCAACGTCGTCTTGGCATCGCCGGCCACGGCGTTGCGGAAAGTGTCGAGCAGTGCCGGCGGCTGGGCGTGCGGCCAGTCGGCGTCCTGCACGAAGCGCGGCGTGCTGCTGACCAGCACCAGCCGGCCGATGTATTGCGGCCGCTGGGCGGCGGCCGACAGCGCCAGCATGCCGCCGAGCGACCAGCCGCACAGCGTGCAGCCGGTCGGCAACTGCTCAGCCAGAGCGATGGAAGTAGCGGTGAAATCGAGTTCATCAGCCGGCTGACCGTCGTAGCCGGCGAGGCTGACGCGATGGACGCGGCAGGTGGCGGCCAGCGTTTCGGCGATGGTATCCCAGACGCGGTTACCAAGCCCCCAGCCATGCAGCAGGGCGACATCCGGGCCACTACCTGTTGCCACGATGTTGAGGCTCACGCCAGCGCCTTCAGCGCGTCGACCAGTGCCGCTACATGCGCTTCAGTGTGCGTCGCCGACAGCGAGACGCGCAGCCGCGCCGTGCCCTTCGGCACCGTCGGCGGCCGGATGGCGGGCACCCACAGGCCGCGTTCGAGCAGGGCTTCGGCGACGCGTACGCACTCGGCGTTGTCGCCAACGATGATCGGCTGGATCGCCGTTTCCGAGCGCAGCATGCGCCAGCGCGTGTCTTCCAGCCCGCTGCGCAACTGGGCAATGCGCTGCATCAGCTTGTCGCGGGCGGCATCGGCATTGATGATGCAGTCCAGCGCGGTGAGCAGCGTCGCTGCCATGATCGGGCTGGCGGCGGTGGTGAAAATATAGGTGCGGGCGCGTTGCAGCAGCCATTCGATGACCAGCGAATCGGCGGCGACGAAGGCACCCGAGCCGCCAGCGGCCTTGCCCAGCGTGCCCATCAGGATGACGCGCTTGTTCGCCGGCTGCGTTTTTGTCACCAATCCGAAGTGCGACAGGCTACCCCGGCCGTTTTCGCCGAGCACGCCAAAGCCGTGCGCATCGTCGATGACCAGCCAGGCGTCGTGGCGTTCGGCCAGTTCGAGCAGCGCCGGCAGCGGTGCCAGGTCGCCGTCCATGCTGAAGACGGCGTCGGTCAGGATCAGCTTGCGCCGGGCCGTGCTGGCCTTGAGCATGGCCGAGAGGCTGGCTACGTCGCCGTGCAGGTAGCGGTGGCTGTCGGCGCGCGAAAGCTGCACCGCGTCGATCAGCGAGGCGTGGTTGACCTTGTCGGCGAACACCGCATCGCCCCGGCCGACGAGGGCGGGAACGATGGCCAGGTTGGCCATGTAGCCGGTGGAAAAACTCAGCGCACGCGGAAAACCGACGAATTCGGCGAGCGCGGTTTCCAGTGTTTCGTGCGGGCGCAGGTGGCCGGAAACCAGGTGCGAGGCGCCGCTGCCGACGCCCCACTGGGCTGCTGCTGCCTGTGCTGCCGCGATCAGGCGCGGGTCGTTGGCCAGCCCGAGGTAGTCGTTGCTGCAGAAGCTGACGACCTCGCGGCCGTCGACCGTGCACACCGGCCCGCAGGGCGAGTCGAGCACGCGCCGGCGGCGCTTGAGGCCTTCGCCTTCGAGTTCCTGGAGCCCGGCCTGAAGTTCGTCCCAGATCATGCCAGTGCTGCCTCGAGTGCTGCTGCCGCGTTGGCTGCCAGGAAGGCAGCGTCGTCCTTCCCGAGCACATAGGGCGGCATGAAATAGACGGTGTTGCCCATCGGCCGCAGCAGCAGTTCGCGGGCCAATGCTTCGCGGTAGAAGCGGCGGCCAAAGCCGGCATCGGCTTCGACATCGAACGCGAAGATCATGCCGCGACGGCGGAAGTGGCGAACGGCCGGATGCCCGGCCAGCGGCGCCAGCAGCGATTCGAGATGGGCGCCGGTGACGGCATTGCGTTCCAGCACCTGATCGCTCTCAAAAATGTCGAGCGTGGCCAGCGCGGCACGGCAGGCCAGCGCGTTGCCGGTGTAGGAGTGCGAATGCAGGAAACCGCGCACGGTGGCGTCGTCGTAGAAATCGGCATAGACGGCGTCGGTGGTCAGCACCACCGACAGCGGCAGGTAGCCGCCGGAAATGCCTTTCGACAGGCACAGGAAATCCGGCTTGATGCCGGCCTGCTCGTGCGCGAAGAAGGTGCCGGTGCGGCCACAGCCGACGGCGATCTCGTCGCAGATCAGGTGCACGTCGTACTGGTCGCACAGGGCGCGCGCCTGGCGCAGGTATTCGGGATCGTGCATGGCCATGCCGGCGGCGCCCTGCACCAGCGGTTCGACGATCAGCGCGGCGATGCGCTCGCCGTTCTGTTCGAGGAAGGCCTGCAAGGCAGCGGCAGCGCGGTGGGCGACATCAGCCGCTGTTTCACCGGGTTCGGCCTGCCGCGTATCGGGCGAGGGCACGACATGGGCGTTGCGCACCAGCGGCGCATAGGCATCGCGGAACAGGGCGACGTCGGTGACGGCCAGCGCACCCACAGTTTCGCCGTGGTAACCGCCGGCCAGCGCGACGAACTCGGTCTTCTCCTTGCGGCCGCGGTTCTGCCAGCTGTGGAACGACATCTTCAGCGCGATCTCGGTGGCCGAGGCGCCGTCGGAGGCGTAGAAGCAATGGCCGAGGGTGTTGCCGGTCAGCGCCGAAAGACGCTCGGAAAGCTGCACCACCGGCTCGTGCGTGAAGCCGGCGAGCATCACATGCTCAAGCTTGCCGAGCTGGTCGGTGATGGCGGCGTTGATGCGCGGGTTGCTGTGGCCGAAGAGGTTGACCCACCACGAGCTGATGCCGTCGAGGTAGCGGTGGCCATCGGCGTCATAGAGCCAGACGCCTTCACCGCGCGTGACCGGCACCAGCGGCAAGTCACGCAGATGATGCTTCATCTGCGTGCACGGATGCCAGACGGCGGCGAGGCTGCGTTGCAGGAGTTCGTCGTTGTTCATTGCTTCGTGGTCAGTCGGGTTGTTGCTGTTGCCGAGGTGCCCTCAGTGCAGGGTTTGCGAAGCGGGCTCGCTGGTATGCTCGGGCAGTTCCGGGTGCACCACTTCGCCTTCCTTGTTCGGGTACAGCGGCATGCCGCAGTCGTCGCAGAACTCGTAGGGGAAGGTGTGGTCGAGGAAGATGATGTCCTTCATGCCGCATTCACGCAGCACGGTTTCGATCTCGCCGACGGCATCGGTGTTCTCGTCCTCGTTGCCGAGCAGTGGCCAGACGACGCCGTGGTAGGTGGCTTCGCTCTCGCGCGGGCCGAAGCCGATGCGGAATTCTTCCAGCCGGTTTTCGTGAAACGGGCCGATGACGGCGCGCAGCTTGTCTGCCGACACGCCCAATGTGGTTTGCAGGAAGGCCACCGAGGCACGCAGCGAATACGGGCGCGAAGCGCGGTCGGCGTCGCGGCAGGCGGCGTGGTAGGCGTCGGCGAGCAGCGGCTGGTAGGCGCAGCCGGTGAGCAACGGTTCGATGTTCGGGCCTCCCTGCTTCACCCATTCCTTGAGCGCGCCTTCGCGGGTGCCATCCTTCTCGTTCCAGCGGAAAATCGGCAGGCCTCGGCGTACGGCGACGGCACCGACCACATAGCGCACGTCGGAAAGGAAGCGGTTGGTTTCGTCCAGTCCCTTGGTGTCGAGGTTCAGACTACGGCCTTCAAGGGCGGCGGCGCCGAGTTCGCGCATCAGCTGCCAGGTGTCGACAAAGCTGCGCGGCAACTGGTCCGGGCTGAACAGGTAATCGACCAGCGCCAGTTGCGTGCCGGCAGCAAAGACATGGGCGCCGAGCTGAACGCCGAGGGCTTCCAGCGTCGGTTTCGGGATGGTGCCGGCGGGGATCGAGTAGCGCGACCAGGCGAGTACCGGCGCGTTGAAAAGGAGAATGTCGAATTCCTGACCCATATGCGACAGCACGCCCGATTCGGCGCGCGACTCGACCATGTCGGCCAGTTCGTCGTGGGCTTGCGGGCTGGTGTCGAAAAGGCGATCCATGGCCGCGTTGAGATCATCTTCGGCGCCGGATTGCAGCATGCTCTCGACCCGTTCGGCCAGGCGGATTTCCCAGAAGGCGTCTTCCAGCTTGCCCCCGGATTCGGCAAGCCCGGTCGCCAGTCGCGTGAGTTCGTTGGCGTCTGCCGAAATACGGCTGCGGGCGGAGAATCGGGTGCGTTTCATGCGGAGGGTCTTTCGCGGTTCAATGGGCAATTATAACAAGCCGTGATCGTCATTCCGGCCTGAACGCTACTCGCCTACTCGTCGGGAAGGGTCGTGATTCACAGCCATGATTCACAGTGACTTGCCCGGCGGTTAGAATCGGGCGGCTGAAAAACCGGAGCTTCGCCCTTGATTCTCGTCCTCTCCCCCGCCAAGCGACTCGATTACGCCACGGTGCCAGTCACTGCCACCCATGCCGAGCCGCGCCTACTCGACGAGGCAGCCCGCCTGATTCAGCGCCTGCGCGAGCTTTCGCCGGCCGAGATAGCCTCGCTGATGTCGCTTTCCGACCCGCTGGCCACACTCAACCATGCCCGCTACGCCGAGTGGTCGCGGCCGTTCACGCCGGAGAATGCCAAGCAGGCGGTGCTGGCCTTCGACGGCGACGTTTATGAAGGTCTGCAGGCGGCAACGCTGAACACCAAATCGATGGATTGGTTGCAGGGGCACGTGCGCATCCTTTCCGGCCTCTATGGCCTGCTGCGTCCGCTCGACCTGATGCAGGCCTACCGGCTGGAAATGGGAACGAAGCTCTCCAACACACGCGGCAAGGACCTCTACGCCTTCTGGGGCGAGCGCATCACCGAACTGCTCAAGGCTGACCTGCAAGCTGCCAAGTCGCAGGTGCTGGTCAACCTCGCCTCGGAAGAATATTTCAAGTCGGTCAAGCCCAAGCTGCTCGACGTGCCGGTGATCCAGCCGGTGTTCGAGGACTGGAAGGACGGCCGCTACAAGATCATCAGCTTCTTCGCCAAGCGCGCCCGCGGGCTGATGACGCGCTACGCTGCCGAGCATCGCCTGAAGGACGTGGAAATGCTGAAGCAGTTCGACAGCGACGACTACGCCTTCGCGCCGGAAGCCTCGGGCGAGGCGACCTGGGTTTTCCGGCGCAAGCTGGCCTGAGCTGCCGATGAACCCCGCCGATCTCGAACTGCTGGTCACCCGCGAAATGCCCTACGGCAAGTACAAGGGCCGACTGATCGCCGATCTGCCGGGCAACTACCTCAACTGGTTCGCCCGCGAAGGCTTCCCCTCCGGCGAAATTGGCCGCTTGCTGGCGCTGATGCAGGAGCTGGACCATAACGGCCTGTCGCCGTTGCTGGAGCCGCTGCGCAAAAGGTAGAGATCTGCTCGTCGTGCCTGGGGGTGGGCGGAGACCGTGCGCCGAGATTCGCGTTGCTGCGTTACAAGCAGTTTATTCCCCTGCATCGGCCTATACTGAGCCAGCGTCGTGCATTTGCCGACGCATTCAAGGAGCATGATCATGGGCAAGGAAAAACAGAGCACCAAGGAAGCAAAGAAGCAGCCGCTGCTGTCCCCCAAGGAAAAGAAGGCGGCGAAGCAGGCGAAGAAGCATGCAGCCGAAACGATGCAGCCGATGATTCCCGCGCTGATTCCCCACCGATTCCTCGCCGATCCCATCGCGCGGGCGATCTTTAACCCCGGGCGACACATTCTGGTGTGGTCTATACTGAAATAGTGTTCCCGATGGAGATCGCCATGCGCCGTCTTTCCCCGCTTCTTTTTCTCTGCATCGCCCCCGTGGCGTTTGCGCAATATGCCCCTCCAGGCGACCAGACGGTCCTCTACGGGGTCAAGAAGAATCAGATGCCGCAAGGCATGGTGATCGAGCAGGGGCAGGCTGCTCCGGGCATCCCCACCAGCGGTACGCAGCAGTCCCAGCAGTTGAAGAAAAACCAGCCGCAGCAGCGCGGCTCCGGCTATCCCGGCTATGGTCAGGGTGGCCCGAACGTGGTCTATCGGGACCCGAAGGAGAAGGGGCTGACCGTCATTACCGGCCCGGACGGAACTACGGTATGCCGCGATACCAGCGGCCGAGTCACCGTCTGCTATTGATTCCTTGGCTGTGAGGCTGCCGGAGTACGAAGCCGGTACGAGCCTGCCAGTGGGTTATTTCACTTCAAAATCGAACGTCGCGGCGACCTGGCCTTCGACGGTGACCTGTAGCCGTCGTTTTCCTGGCGGTTCGCCGGGGCCGATCGACCATTCGCCGACGATCTGACCGTCCATTGGCACCAGTTGTCGCTGGCTGACCTGGCTGCGGCGCAGGTCGGGAATGTGAAGGTTTTTCGCGACGGCGCTGTCCGGTTCCCTGGCTCCGGGCGCCTTCGGCAATACATACTCCTCGCGCACTGCCAGCGTGCGTTTCAGCGTACGCACCTCGATGATCCAGCCGTAGCGCTGGCCCACGGCAAGTGGAACGTAGTTCGATGGCTGAAACAGGATCTCGTTTCCCTTGCCTTCTTCGAAGATTCCGAATTCGGCACCGACGATCTCGAAATCGGCAGCGATGGCAAGTGTGGCGCCGGTGAGCAGGAAAATGGCGGCAAGAACCCTGTAGATCATGTGGTTTGCTCCGGCGCAGTGGCGTTGGCGGTATCGAGAAGCAGTATGGCCCGTTCCGGGGTCAGGATGGCAAAGGGGGCCGGCCGCGCCCGGCTGCGGGCCAGTCGCAGCAGTTCCTTGTCGCGGGTAATGAGCAGGTCAGCCTGGCTGCGGGCGGCGAGTTCCATGAACTTCTGGTCGTCGGCATCGCGGCAGCGAGGCAGGGGAATGTCGATCGGGGTGTCGTCGCTTTCGTCTGCTTCGGTAGCAAGCGCCCGGTATTGCTCGTAGAGCCGGTGCTGCGCCACCTCGTCCAGCGCGAATTGCGGATAGGCGAGCACGCGCAGGAGTTCGGCCAGACAGTGCCTGTTGGTAAAGCATGCCAGGTTTCGGTCGGTGATCGCCTGCATCAGTGCCGTGCTGCGCGGGTCGCGGTAGTGCAGCAGCTCCATGACCACGTTGGTGTCGAGTACCAGCTTCATGCGTCGAGCGCCCGGCAGGCTGCATCGGCAATGGCGAGGCAGGAGGTAAGACCGGGCGATTCGATGCCGAAGAGGTTGATCAGCCCCGGTATGCCGTGCCGTTGCGGGCCCTGGAT
Organism: Candidatus Proximibacter danicus; assembly: GCA_016710885.1. Taxonomy (GTDB): domain Bacteria; phylum Pseudomonadota; class Gammaproteobacteria; order Burkholderiales; family Rhodocyclaceae; genus Proximibacter; species Proximibacter danicus. The sequence continues at coordinate 345,619 of JADJUC010000001.1, read as the reverse complement.
GAGGAAGTCAGCCGCGGGGTCGCCGGGGTCGCACGGTGGCGCGACCTTTGGCCGGACGCCGCAGTAGGCGGGAGCGAGGGCATCATCGGGCAGCGCCGGCCAGTAGCGCCGTACTTCTGCGTAGAAGCTGTCGCTGCGACGCGGATCGACGCCGTATTCGGGATGCTCGATCCAGTCGTCGGGCAGCCATTCGACGTCCGGACCAAAACGCGCCTGGCCGCCAAGATCGAGTGTCAGGTGCACGCCCGTGCCGCCGATTTCCGGCAGTGGATAGATCAGGCGGGAGAAGGGCGCGCGGCCGGAGAGGCTGTAGTAGTTGCCCTTGGCGTAGTGCGGTGTCGGACAGTGCGGCGCCGGAAAACCGGCAATGTTGCGTGCCACTTGTGTCGCGTGCAGCCCGGCAGCATTGATTACGTGGTGGGCCTTGATTCGCGTGCGGTTGGTATTGCTGTCACCAATGTCGAGGACGATGCCGCCGTCGCAAATTTCCCCACTCTGCAGCGGGCTCTTTAGTGCCAGAGCAGCTCCCCGGCTTTCCGCTTCGCCGAGCAGCGCCAGCATCAGTCCGTGGCTATCGACGATGCCGGTAGCGGGTGAATGCAGTGCCGCAACGCAGACAAGCGCGGGTTCCATCGCTTTGGCTTCGGCGGCGTCGAGCAGGCGCAGGTCGGTCACGCCATTGGCGAGGCCTTGCCGATACAAGGCCTGCAGTTTTGGCAGTTGTGCCTCATCGGTTGCTACGACCAGCTTGCCGCAACGTTGGTGCGCAACATGGTGATCTTCGCAGAAACCGTAAAGGGCATCGCGCCCCGAGACGCACAGCTTCGCCTTCTGCGAGCCGCTGGCGTAATACAGGCCGGCGTGGATGACCTCGCTGTTGCGGGCACTGGTTTCGGTGCCAAAAGCGTCGTGGCGTTCGAGGATGATCGTTTCGATGCCGCGCGCGGCGAGGGCGCGCGCACAGGCCAGACCGACAACGCCGGCACCGATGACAACTGCTTCAATGTGTTCCATAGGGGTGGCATTGTAAAATAGCCACCTTTCCTCTGCTTGCTCTCCTTGAATTAACCCCTCATGTCGAAACTCCTGCTCGCGCCCATGGAAGGCTTGGCCGATGATGTGTTGCGCACCGTGCTGACGCGCGTGGGCGGCTACGATCAGGCGGTGACGGAGTTCGTGCGCGTGTCGGGTTCGCTGCTGCCGGACCGCAGTTTTTTCCGCATCTCGCCGGAATTGAAAAATGGCGGCAAGACGCCTTCCGGCACGCCGGTCGTCTTGCAACTGCTGGGCAGCGATCCGGATTGTCTGGCAGGTAATGCGGAACGTCTGGCGCGCCTGCAGCCGCCGGCAATCGACCTCAATTTTGGTTGCCCGGCGCCGTGCGTCAACCGCCATCGTGGTGGTGCCGCGCTGCTCGGCGAGCCGGAATTGCTGAACCTGATCGTCAGCACCGTGCGGGCTGCAGTGCCGGCGGAAATTCCGGTCACGGCCAAGATGCGCCTCGGCATCGCCGATACCTCGCTGGCCATCGCGTGCGCGCAGGCGCTGACCGAGGGCGGTGCTGCATCGCTGGTGGTGCATGCGCGAACCAAGGAACAGGGCTATCGCGCGCCGGCGCATTGGGAATGGGTGGCCCGCATCCGCGAAGCCGTGGCGGTGCCGGTAATCGCCAATGGCGAGGTGTGGACAGTGGGCGATTGGCAGCGCTGTCGCGAGATCAGTGGCTGCGACGACGTGATGCTGGGCCGGGGCGCGGTGTCCGATCCTTATCTGGCGTTGCGCATTCGCGGCGAAGCTGAAGCCGCGCCGACAGCCCACGAGTGGCAGGCGCTGTTGCCGCATCTCGCTGACTACTGGCAGGGTGTGCTGCAGAAGGTCGAGCCGCGTCATGCGCCTGGACGCCTCAAGTTGCTGCTGGGTTATCTGCGCCGAACCTGGCCGGAGGCGGAGGCGCTGCATGGGCTGATTCGTCCGCTGCGGGTGCCGGCGGAAATCACCGAGGTGTTGGCGCGCCTGACACCAGCCACCTTGCAGGCTGCCTGAGCGATGTATGCCAACTCGACAGTGCCGCATAGCGCACAGACCGGCATTCACGATCGCCTCGGCGAACTGCTGGATCGCCACCTGCGCGAGCCTTTCCGCAAGCCGGTTCTCGATTACAACCGTGCAGCCTTCACGCAGAGCATGGCCGCCTGGGCTGCGTGCGGAAGCGAGCGGCCGCTGATCCTCGATACCGGTTGTGGCACCGGTGCCAGCAGCATTGGCCTCGCGCTTCGCCATCCGGACAGCTTTGTCATCGGTGTCGATCAGTCCTCGGACCGGCTGGCCACGGTGAAAGGTGAATTGCCCGCCAACCTTTACCTGGTGCGCGTCGACCTGGTCGATTACTGGCGCCTGCTGCGCGACGCCCAGATCCGGCTGGCGCGCCACTACCTGCTCTATCCGAATCCCTGGCCGAAGATCGGGCACCTGTCGCGGCGCTGGCATGGTCACGCGGTGTTTCCGGTGCTGCCTGTCCTTGGCGGCATCATCGAGTGCCGCAGCAACTGGCAGATCTACGTCGAGGAATTTGCCTTTGCGCTGGGGCGTGTACTCGGACGCGAGGTGCCATGGGGATCGTTCGTTGCCGATGAGCCGGTCTCGCCGTTCGAGCGCAAGTATCGCGACTCCGGCCAGGCACTTTACCGTTGCGTGGTCGATCTCGATGAGCAGTGATAACAGCAATCCCTGCACGGCCTGTGGTGCCTGCTGTGCATCCTTCCGGGTCGATTTTCATCCGGTCGAGCTGGCCGGCGGCGCGTTTGCCTGGGGGGAGGGGGTGCCGCTGGTGATGAGCGTGCCGGTCACCGCGCAGATCGTCCGCATGCGCGGCACCGATGCTGCTGTGCCACTCTGCGAGGCACTTTCCGGCGAAATCGGGTGCAATGTCAGTTGCACCATCTACGATGCACGGCCTTCGCCCTGCCGCGAGTTCGATATCAGCCACGATGCCTGTGCGCGAGCAAGGGCGCGGCACAACTTGCCGCCGCTGCTGAACGTTCCTGCTTGATCGGCGGTCTGACTGGCACTGCTTTACCCACAGGTGTTGGGTACAAGTCTGTGGATAAGCTGGGGGTAACTTCGGCATCTGCCAGAAATGACTGGAAAAATTCCGGCTGCCAATAAAGTGGGCTTATCCGTTGCCAAATTCACGACTTTTTAGCCATTTTCCAGTTCACAGATTTCGACATAACTTATATCATATATAAGACTTGAATTTGATCTGCCGGCAGGCGGGTCTCGGTGCCCCGTAAAACGCTGCGCCGTCGCTGTTGCAGTAGAATATTCGTTTTCCCTGATGTCGCTTTTGCTTGGCGTTTTTGCCTCGCGTATTTACCAAGTTTTCTGAGCAACCTTTCTGAAAGGAAGTCGCCGTGCTTGAAGCCTATCGCGCCCACGTCGCTGAACGTGCTGCCCTCGGTATCCCCCCGCTGCCCCTGTCCAAGCAACAGACCACCGAACTGGTCGCCCTGCTGAAGAATCCGCCGAAGGGCGAGGAAGCCGCTCTGGTCGAGCTGATCACCTACCGTGTTCCGGCCGGTGTGGATGACGCCGCCAAGGTCAAGGCCGAGTTCCTGGCCAAGGTGGCCAAGGGCGAAGAAAGCTGCGCGCTGATCTCCAAGGAAAAGGCGACCGAACTGCTCGGCACCATGCTCGGCGGTTTCAACGTCAAGCCGCTGATCGACCTGCTCGGCGATGCTGGCGTCGGCGCAGTTGCCGCCGAGGGCCTGAAAAAGACCCTGCTGGTCTTCGACTTCTTCCACGATGTCGCTGAACTGGCCAAGCAGGGCAATGCCAACGCCAAGGCCGTGATGCAATCGTGGGCCGACGCCGAGTGGTTCACCTCGCGTCCGGAAGTGCCGGCCGCGCAGAAGCTGACCGTGTTCAAGGTCACCGGCGAAACCAATACCGACGACCTGTCGCCGGCCCCGGATGCCTGGTCGCGTCCGGACATCCCGCTGCACGCGCTGGCCATGCTGAAGAACCCGCGTCCGGGTATCGAAGCCGACGAAGCCGGGTGCTCGCGGCCCGGTCAAGCAGCTCGAAGCGCTGGCCAAGAAGGGCAACCTGATCGCCTACGTCGGTGACGTGGTCGGTACCGGTTCCTCGCGCAAGTCCGCCACCAACTCGGTGCTGTGGTTCACCGGCGAAGACATCCCGTTCGTGCCGAACAAGCGCTTCGGTGGTGTTTGCCTCGGCTCCAAGATTGCCCCGATCTTCTTCAACACGATGGAAGATGCCGGCGCGCTGCCGATCGAAATCGACGCTGAGAAGATGGACATGGGTGATGAGATCGAACTGAAGATCGATCACGCTACCGCCAAGGTCACCGCGCTGAAGAACGGCGCCGTGATCGCCGAATCGCAACTGAAGACCCCGGTGATTCTGGACGAAGTCCGCGCTGGCGGCCGTATCCCGCTGATCGTCGGCCGTGGCCTGACGACCAAGGCGCGTGAAGCGCTGGGCCTGCCGGTGTCGACGCTGTTCCGCCTGCCGGCGCAGCCGAACGACCCGGGCAAGGGTTACTCGCTGGCGCAGAAGATGGTTGGCCGCGCCTGCGGCCTGCCGGAAGGCAAGGGCATCCTCCCCGGCACCTACTGCGAACCGAAGATGACCACCGTCGGTTCCCAGGACACCACCGGCCCGATGACCCGCGACGAGCTCAAGGACCTGGCCTGCCTCGGCTTCTCCGCCGACATGGTGATGCAGTCCTTCTGCCACACCGCCGCCTATCCGAAGCTGGTCGACGTCAAGATGCACCGCGAACTGCCGTCCTTCATCAGCACGCGCGGCGGTGTCGCCCTGCGTCCGGGCGACGGCGTCATCCACTCCTGGCTGAACCGCCTGCTGCTGCCGGATACCGTCGGTACCGGCGGCGACTCGCACACCCGTTTCCCGATCGGCATCTCCTTCCCGGCCGGTTCCGGTCTGGTCGCCTTTGCCGCCGCCACCGGCGTCATGCCGCTGGACATGCCGGAATCGGTGCTGGTCCGCTTCAAGGGCAAGCTGCAGGAAGGCGTCACGCTGCGTGACCTGGTCAACGCCATTCCGTACTACGCCATCAAGCAGGGTCTGCTGACCGTCGCCAAGCAGGGCAAGAAGAACATCTTCTCCGGCCGCATCCTCGAAATCGAAGGTTTGCCCGATCTCAAGGTCGAGCAGGCCTTCGAACTCTCCGACGCCTCTGCCGAGCGTTCCGCCGCCGCCTGTGCCGTGCAACTCGACAAGGCGCCGATCATCGAGTACATGACCTCGAACATCACGCTGATGAAGTGGATGATCGCCAACGGCTACGAAGACAAGCGCACCCTCGGCCGCCGCATCAAGGCCATGGAAGCGTGGATCGCCAAGCCCGAACTGCTCAAGGCCGACAGCGATGCCACCTACGCCGCCATAATCGAAATCGATCTGGCCGACGTCAAGGAACCGATCGTCGCCTGCCCGAACGATCCGGACGACGTCAAGCTTCTTTCCGACGTGGCCGGCACCAAGATCGACGAAGTCTTCATCGGTTCGTGCATGACCAACATCGGCCACTTCCGTGCCGCCGGCAAGGTCCTCGAAGGCAAGTCGGACATCCCGACCCGCCTGTGGGTGGCCCCGCCGACCAAGATGGACGCCATGATCCTGAACGAAGAAGGCTACTACGCCATCCTCGGCAAGTCCGGCGCCCGCATGGAAATGCCCGGCTGCTCGCTGTGCATGGGCAACCAGGCGCAGATCCGCAAGGGCAGCACCGCGATGTCCACCTCGACGCGCAACTTCCCGAACCGGCTCGGCATCGACACCTTCGTGTACCTCGGTTCCGCCGAACTGGCCTCGATCTGCGCGCTGATGGGCAAGATCCCGACCGTCGCCGAATACATGGAAGGCGTCAAGGCGGTGAACGCCAAGGCCGCCGATGTGTATCGCTACATGAACTTCGACAAGATTGCCGAGTTCAGGGATGTGGCAGCGACGGTAACGGTCTGATCGTTACCGCAGGCTGAAACACAACGCCCCGGTCGGCCTCAGACACACTGAGGACCGTGGGGCGTTGTTTATGCGATTCAAATCTCTCCCCCTTTCCATCACTTCCTTCCTCCTGGATCGTGCGAATCAAACTGTCGGATAGCCAGAGTCCGGCTGTGCGGAGCGCATCCAGAGCGGGTTTGACGCAAGGAATAATGCCGCGACGTTTAGCCAGCAAAATGACACCGCAAGTGCCTAAAGTTTTGACCCCCAGAACGCGTGCGCATCGGCGGGCGTAATCGTCATCCACGACAGCGCGCAGATCAGCATCTGTCCGGGCAAACGAAATCACGGCAGTTTCGCCGGGGCCGGCATCCCAAGCCAGCACCACTGGGTCGGGCAATGTAGGCGGCAATCGCTTGATCCATTGCGCGGAACGAATGGCTTGCGCAGCAATGTCCTGATGGCCGCCTTCGGCGACTTCAAGCCAGACGGCATCCGGCACCAGCACTTCGGAAAATAGCTTCGGTAGCAATTCAGCCTGTCCGCTGTTGAATAGCGTAATGAGCGGCGAGGAATTGACCACTACCCGGTCAATCCGCATCGGACAGTTCCTCGCGCAAGGATTCCGCAGTTACCTGAAACGGTGAAACCCTGGCCTCCGAGAGGGCGCGAATGAAATCAGCGCGACTCAAACCAGCGATTTCAGCAGCCTTGTTCTGGCTGATCCGCGCTTGGGCATACCACTGAATCGCGGCTGCCACGCGCATTTCCTGCACGAATGCCTCCGGGGCAAGATGCAGGGCGGAAAAAACGGTTTCAGGCAAGGGGATGGAAAGATTAAGCATAGAGGGCTCCGGTAGTTGATCTTTTTTTCTACTGGGGTCTGACCCCTATTGTTCCTATTGTTCCACGCCGCTATCAATGCAGGCACGAATGGCCGCCGCGCAGACGGTCTATCAAGCCGATACTGCTAAATAGGCCGCTTGAGTTCAACGGATTGAGCTTGTTCGGTTCGATCACTCAGGTTTTTTGCTATAAAACTGAGCCAGGTTGCGTCCAGCTGCTTTGGCTTGATACATCGCAGCATCGGCCCACTTGAGTATGTCGTCCTGAGTGCTTTCGTTGCCGATGAAAACTACCATGCCGATGCTTGCCGAGCAGCAATGTTCGACGATGGTATCGGCCTGTTCGGGGTGTTTGGCAGTCAGTAAATATGGTTCAGACAAGCTGGCGCGAATTTTTTCTGCGACGATGCGGACCTGTGTTGCTGATGCTTTTGCGTCGGCATTCAAGTCGCTCATGAGGACGACGAATTCATCGCCGCCGAAACGTGCCACGGTGTCCATCGCGCGCACGCAGCGGGTCAGTCGTCTGGCAACCTCGATCAATAGCAAATCGCCAACCAGGTGCCCTTGCGTATCATTGAGTTGCTTGAAATTATCCAGATCAAGAATCATCAATGCGCCATGACAAGCGCTGCGTTTGCTAGCCGTCATGACTTGGCCAAGGCGGTCATTGAGCAGTCGGCGATTGGGCAGGTTGGTAAGCGGATCAAAAAACGCCAGTTGACGCACCTGATCCTGCATCTGCTTGCGTTCGGTGGTTTCCCGCGTAACGCCGTGAAATCCGACAATCGTACCGTGCTCGTCGCGTTCAGGTTTTGAAAGCACTTCTGCCCATATGAGGTGCCCGTCTTTGCAGTGCTGCTGGGCCTCGAAGGTGACCGGCCCACTGGGGACTCCGCGTTGCTCGTTCTCCTGTCGCTGACGCATTAATTCAGTGACCGTTGCAACCCCTTCTTCAGTAAACATTTCAAAAATATGGCGGCCAATGACCTCGTCGGCCTTATAGCCCCGCAGTCGTTCATCGGCAAGACTGATATAGGTGATGTAAAGCTCGCAGTCTGTTTTCCAGATGACGTCGGAGGCACCTTCGGTCAATTGGCGATAGTGCGCCTCGCTGTGACGAAGTTTTTCAGCAGAAATCCATTTTTCAATGGCAATGCCGGCCAAGTGAGTGGATTGCTCAATCAGGAATGCGTCGGAGAACGTATTCGGCTCCGTGCTGGGTACCACCGTGGTGTCTGCGGTATGGCCGTAGAGCGTCAGAGTCCCCAGAATTTCGCCTGACGCGGCTTGGATTGCTTGGGTGCCGCGGACGTCTGACAGGCGGGGCGCCATATCGGTGGTTGCTGTGCCGAATGTCGCCGTATGCGGCTGATGTCTTTCTTGGTCGTCACGCATGGAAATACGGCACTGCAAGCCCGAATACTGTTGTTCCACACTGCGCTCAATCGTTTCAAGGATCGCTGGCAAGGGCGCTGCCTTGGCCAGCATTTCCAGGATGCCGTTGCGAGAGTGCTCGCGCATCTCGGCTGCTTTGCGGTAGCCGATTTCACGCTGCAGCCGAAAAATCCAGTAACCAAAAAGCAGGGATAATATTACCAGTCCCACTCCATATTGGATCAATGTTTTTGTTTTTATTCCCTGTTCAATTCTCATCCCCAGCCAGCGGTTGAATATGGCTTCGGACTCTTCCTTAGATATGCTGTCCATGACTTTGCTGATGATTGTGGCCAGCTCTGCATTTTTTTTGATGACTGCGAAGCTTTGCGCACTGATGTATTCCGTTTGTCCAGAAAAGCGCAGATTCGACAGGTCATTTTTCTTGATTGTGTAGTTGGCGGCACCGGAATCTCCTACGTAGGCGTCGGCCTTTCCATCTGCCACCAAGAGCAAAGCATCGTGCGTGTTATCGGCGAATATCAGCTTGATTTGCGGGTAGTCTTTCTCCAGCAGTTCCTTGACGAAATAGCCCTTTTCCAATGCAACACGTTTGCCTGTCAGATGCGCCAGATCGCCAATGAAGCCGCGTTGTCCGTCGTCGATGATGACCAAATGTGTTTCCCTGTAGGGCTCGGTAAAGATCATGTATTGCGAACGTTCCGGCGTTTTGACCATGCTGGACAGCATGTCCAGTTCGCCTCGCTTGGCCATGTCCTGGGATTCTGACCAGGATTTGTCCCTGACGATTTCGAAGCGCACACCCATTGCCTTTTCCAGGCGCCGCTGGTAATCAACGGCTATCCCCACATAGTTGCCTTTCTTGTCGCGCCATTCATAAGGTGCGAAATCGGGGTCAACGCCGACGCGGATGATCGGGTGTGCTGCGAGCCACGCCTGCTGATCCTTCGAAAAATTTATTTTGGGTGTATGTTCGCTGTTTTGAAGGGCTATTTGATCCGATGGGGTGTCGGCCTGCAACGAAAACGGCAGAATTGAAAGCAACAGCAAGAGTGCGTATAAACGGAGAAATTTCATTATTTGCAGCTCTGTTGGCAATAATGAGGCTGACTCTATCACTTTGCACGTCATTTTTTCAGCCATAAATCGGTACTATCTGTCTGTTCAATGCGTTTCCGGTCTGGTTGCCTTTGCCGCCGCCACCGGCGTCATGCCGCTGGACATGCCGGAATCGGTGCTGGTCCGCTTCAAGGGCAAACTGCAGGACGGCGTCACGCTGCGTGACCTGGTCAATGCCATCCCGTATTACGCCATCAAGCAGGGTCTGCTGACCGTTGCCAAGCAGGGCAAGAAGAACATCTTCTCCGGCCGCATCCTCGAAATCGAAGGCCTGCCGGATCTGAAGGTCGAGCAGGCGTTCGAACTGTCCGACGCTGCTGCCGAACGTTCTGCCGCCGCCTGTGCGGTGCAGCTCGACAAGGCGCCGATCATCGAGTACATGACCTCGAACATCACGCTGATGAAGTGGATGATCGCCAACGGCTACGAAGACAAGCGCACCCTCGGCCGCCGCATCAAGGCCATGGAAGCGTGGATCGCCAAGCCCGAACTGCTCAAGGCCGACGCCGGCGCCGAATACGCCGCCGTGATCGAGATCGATCTGGCCGACGTCAAGGAGCCGATCGTTGCCTGCCCGAACGACCCGGACGACGTGAAGCTGCTGTCCGAAGTGTCCGGCACCAAGATCGACGAAGTCTTCATCGGTTCGTGTATGACCAACATCGGCCACTTCCGTGCTGCTGGCAAGGTCCTCGAAGGCAAGTCGGACATCCCGACCCGCCTGTGGGTCGCCCCGCCGACCAAGATGGACGCCATGATCCTGAACGAGGAAGGCTACTACGCCATCCTCGGCAAGTCCGGCGCGCGCATGGAAATGCCCGGCTGCTCGCTGTGCATGGGCAACCAGGCACAGATCCGCAAGGGCAGCACCGCGATGTCGACTTCGACGCGCAACTTCCCGAACCGGCTGGGTATCGACACCAATGTTTACCTTGGCTCCGCCGAACTGGCGTCGATCTGCGCGCTGATGGGCAAGATCCCGACCGTCGCCGAGTACATGGAAGGCGTCAAGGCGGTGAACGCCAAGGCCGCCGATGTGTATCGCTATATGAACTTCGACAAGATTGCCGAGTTCAGGGACGTGGCGGCGACCGTGACGGTCTGATCGTTACCACAGGCTGAAACACAACGCCCCGGTCGGCTCAGTGACAACTGAGTGACCGGGGCGTTTTTTTGCTCAGTGCTCTCCGACAGAACCGTTACTTGGATTCTCCTTGAGCGGCGATACCGGTGATCTTGCTGATCAGCTGCTTCCCTTCGCTGGTTTGCCCAAGCGCGGCAAGCATGCCGGTCAGGTTTGTGCCGCCCTGAGGGGTAAAGAGGTCGCCAAGCTTGGCAACGCCGCCTTGAATGTCTCCGGAGTTGGCGATCACCTTCAGATCTGCACCCTTGAGGGCGCCAGCCATTTCGATACCGACGGCCTGGCCGGCTTCGACCTTTTTGATTGAGATCAGGTACTCCTGATAGCCGGCGTTGGCACCGATCTCTTTGGCGAGAACGATTTGGGTATCCACCGGAGCGAGGAGCATGGCTTTCTCGGCGGAGGCTTTTGCGTCACCAATTGCCTTGGTGGCTTCTGCCTCCCTTAGTGAGGCGAAAAGTTCGCCTTCGGCCTTGATCGTCACGGAGTCCTTGTTGGCTTCGGCCGCAACGACCGTCACTTTCTTGTCCGCATCGGCCGCAATGACTTTCACTTGCTGATCTCGTTCGGCTTCGACCTTGGCAACGGATTTGGCAATTTCTGCCGATCGCACTTTCTCCACTTCCATTACTGCCATGTTTCGTTCAGCTGTTACCTTCGCTTCGGCTTTGACTTCCTGAGAAGCTTTTTCGTTGGCAATGCCGACGGCCTGATCCTTTGCTGCGGTGCGCAGCCCGACCTGTTGTTCGGCATCCTGGCGCTGTACTTCAACCGTGCGCTTCGCGTCAATTTCTGCAACTTCCGCGGCGCGATGGTTCTCCGCGATCGCAACGCGGCTTTCTTTTTCGATCCGTGATTTTTCCTTGTCCATGATGTTTGCGATCACTTGGCCCTTGCTGGAGTCACGAATATCCATGAATTCGATGGTCTTTACCGGCAGCACGCCCCACTCGGCGATCTGGTTTTTCACCTCTGTCGTAAATTGATCACCGAGTTCTGATCGCGATTGAAGAATGGACTCCAATTGGTTGGTTGCCAAAATGCGCCGTACCGCGCCCTGCAGAACGGCGGTTAGCTGGCTCTCCAGCTCGGTAAACGATGCGACGCGCTGCGCAGCGGTTTCTGCCTGCTCAATCCGGAAAAAAGCGGTCACATCGACGGTAAAAGGCAGGCGAGCCTGATCATAGGCCTCGTAGCTATCCAGTGAGACCTGGAAAATTGACTCCTGAAATTCGATAACCGAAATACCGATGATCGGAACCCAGGATGGCCATGCGTAATAGGTGTTCCCGGCCTCCTTGTTCCGTCCATAAGGCGTCGTTTTGCGCGACGATTGAACGATATGAACCATGTTCGTCGGAACCACTCGGCGCAGCATGATCGCAACAAGAAAAGTTGCCCCGGCAATCGCGGCGACCAATACGGCGCCTACTAGAATTAATGAGATTCCAAACATTTAATCCTCCTCTAAGTGAAAGCGAAAACCTGCACGATTCGCTCGGTGATTTCTGAACAATGTTTTCCGTGCTCGAAATTGCCACGAAGTTATTTGAGGTGGTCACAATTTGTGATCACATCTTCTTTTTCCTCGGCGGTCAGTTGATACATGAAATCCGCTGGAGATCGTTCGTTATTGCGTTTGACCGCTTGGTTGAGCGCTTTTTGTGGGCACCCCGTAGCGTTCGGCCAAACCGGCATCGATCATCACCTTTTGTCCGCGAACGATCCGGATGCGAGGCTCGATGCGCTCCATTGGCGGCTGTCTTTCTTTCGCAGCGGTCATTCGGAAGCGGGGATCCGTTTGATGACTTCAGCATTCTAGCAACAATCATGGCGATGATCGGAACTGGGTGTCCGAAGCTGGCCATTCCGACCAAGATGGACGCCATGATCCTGAACGAAGACGACTACTGCGCCATCCTTGGCAAGTCCGGTGCCCGTATGGAAATGCCCGGCTGCACGCTGATGGGCAATATCCCGACCGTCGCCGAGTTCAGGGATGTGGCCGCGACTGTAACGGTCTGATCGTAAGCTCAGTCTGAAACAAGACGCCCCGGTCGGCTCAGTGACAACTGAGTGACCGGGGCGCTGTCTTTTTCAGCGCCAGAGGCTGAGCGGTGGATCGGTGACCACTGCACGCAGCACGTCACCGCGCGAGATGAAGCCGACCAGAGCTTCGCTGGCGTCGACAATCGGTACGCCCTCAACGCCGTGTTCGAGCATGGCGCGGGCGATGCGGCGGATATCGGTGAGCGGATCAGCGGCAACCACCGGTGAGGTCATTACGTCGGAGACCCGGCGTGCCAGCGCGTCGCGAACTTCGTCGTTGTCGATGTTGATCGAGGTCAGCAGGTCCCGCTCGCTGACAATGCCGACGAGGTGCTGGCCGGCGTCGAGCACGGGGGCCTGATGAATCTGATGGTTGACCAGAATGCGCCACGCCTTGGCCACATCATCGCTGGCGGCGACAACAACGATTTTGCTGCGCATGATCTGTTTGGCGTGGATGAGCGGGCCGCGCTCCTGATCGACACGCAGCATTTTCCGGTAGGCAGCGATGGCGCTGGCATCGCTGCTGCCAGCCGTATCCTGAAGCTCGGCCCCGGCAGTTCCGATGGGCATGACCGGCTGGCTGCGTGACACCGGACGTATGCCCGGCAACTCTTCCAGCCGCCCCTGATACGACAGACCGCCGACACCGAAAACAGAGAACATGGGCCGTACTCCTTTGTTCCGATTCTAGTTTCCGGGAGCGGGAAAGGATAGTGCCGGTGGGGGCGATGTTTTCTCCGGCGGACTCAGGCCGGCGCTTGCGAGTTCCCGCGGGCCTCTGGTGTTGAGGTGGGCAAGGGGCTGGCTTGTGACCAACGAAGCTTTCGCCAGTTGGCTCGTTCGGCTTTCGACTGGAAAGTCCAGGCGACCAGGCGGCTTTGCTTCTGGCCCTGGTGCATGGGAATGATGCGGACGTCGCAGGGGTGGAGCTTGCCGAGTGCCGCTTCGACATAGCGCAGGTTGTCGGCCTTGGACACCAGGCTGGTGAACCACAGGCAACGTTTGCCGATGGGCAGGCTCTGCTCGATCATTCGCTCGAGAAACGCCCACTCGCCGCCGGGGTACCAAAGCTCGTTGCTTTGGCCGCCGAAGTTGTTGCGCGGGGTGGGGTTACCCTTGTGTGCCTTGCCGAGGTTTTTCCATTTGCGCTGCGAGGCGGCTGCAGCTTCGGCGGCAGAGGCATGGAAGGGCGGGTTGCAGAGCGTCAGATCGAATTGTTCCCCGGCTTTCAAGAGGCCGGTAAATACGTTGTCGGCGACTGCCTGATGGCGCGTTTCGATGGCGTGCTCGAGGCCGGGGTTGGCCGCAACGATGCGCCGGACATTGGTGAGTGCCTTGGGGTCGGTATCGACGCCGAGAAAATACCAGCCGTATTCAGCGTGACCGATCAGCGGATAAACGGTGTTGGCGCCAACGCCGATATCCAGTGCCCGGACGCAATCTCCGCGTGGAATCTGGCCGCCATTCCCTTCGGCCAGCAGATCGGCCAGCAGGTGCAGCACATCGGCACGGCCGGGGATAGGCGGGCACAGATAATTCGCCGGAATGTCCCAGTCCCTTATCCCATAGTCCGCTTCCAGCAGCGCCCGGTTAAGCGCTTTGACGGCTGCCGGCTTGGAGAAATCGATGCTTGGGGTACCGGCAAGGGTGCTCACCAGATGAGGCGCCAGGCCGGGTACAGCGCGGGTAAGCCTGGTGAAATCGTAGCCGGTGAGATGGCGGTTGCGCGGATGCAGGCCCGGCTTTGCGGGAGCGCGGGATTTTTCGGGTGCGGTCATGGCAATGCGGGGCCTGAAAAACGCCTGAGTGGCGAGGCGCGAGTATCCCACGGATCGGGCTTGCCGATGGCGGGGCCTGGCTGTTGAGGATATTGGTGGGCCAGCGACTACAATGCAAAAAAGTGAAAATGTTTCCGTAAATGCTGACTGGAGTAATGAGTGATGATCGTCAAGCGCCTTGGCTCCGCCCTGTTCCTGGTTTTACTTGCACTATCGGTTGCCGGCTGCGCCAGCTATGCCGGTCGAGGCCTTACGCCCGGTATCGCGACGCTTCCGGAGGTGCTGGCGACAATGGGCGCCCCGGCGATGCAATGGCGAGAGGCTGATGGCAGGCAACAGCTGGCCTATCCGCGTGGCCCGGAAGGCGTTCATACGTTCATGGTGCATCTGGACACAGCGGGAAAACTGGTGCGTATCGAGAACGTGCTCGACGAAAGGCATTTCGCCCGCATCGTCCCTGGGGTGAGCACGCCTGAGGATGTGTTGCGTCTGCTCGGCCCTTCGACGCCGCAGTGGACGGCCTATTTCATGGCCCGCGACGAACGGGTCTGGGAGTGGCTTTTCTGCGACAGCGGCGGCTACCAGGCGCGTTTCGATGTTCTTTTTGACGGTACAACCAACATCGTTCGCACCACCTTCGCCCGGCCGGATTATCGTGGTCCGGATGGGGGGGTACCGGTCTGCGTACCGATGGCAGAGACGGATTAAGGCCTCGCCATTGCCGTCGGCAAGGCTCAGATGCCGGTGCTGCCCATGGCTTCACCCATGCGTAGCGGGCGCGCAGGGGCCCAGTCAGGGTTGAAATTCAGGACGTTCTTCGGGAAAAGCATGACGACCGTTGAACCGAGCAGGAAGCGGCCCATCTCTTCGCCCTTCTTCAACACAATATTCTGGTCGTCGTAGCGCCACTCGCGCAGTACGCCGGGGCGCGGCGGGTTGACCACGCCATGCCACACCGTGGCCATGCTGCCGACGATGGTGGCGCCAACCAGCGTCAGCACGAAGGGGCCAGCGGCAGTTTCGAACACGCAGACCACGCGCTCATTGCGGGCGAAGAGGCCGGGCACACCGCGGGCGGTGGTCGGGTTGACCGAGAACAGCGCGCCGGGGACGTAGATCATGCGCGTCAGCCGGCCGTCGCAGGGCATGTGGATGCGGTGGTAGTCGCGCGGGCTGAGGTAGAGCGTGGCGAAGCTGCCGTTCTCGAATTTCGCCGCCAGGTCGCGGTCGCCGCCGACCAGCGCGGTGGTCGAGTAACTGTGGCCCTTGGCCTGGAAAATCTGGTCGCGCTCGATGGCGCCGAACTGGCTGATGGCGCCGTCCACCGGGCACAGGTAATCGGCCTCGGCGAGCGGCCGCGCACCCTCGCGCAGCGGGCGCGTGAAAAAATCGTTGAAACGCTTGTAACTGGCGATGTCCGGGTTGGCCGCTTCGCTCATGTTCACACCGTAGCGGCCGACGAACCAGCGGATGAAGGCGGTGGTCAGGCTGCCAGCCTCGGCGCCGGCGAACTTGCCGGCAAGGGCCGTGAGCGCCTGTTTCGGCAGGAGATACTGGGGGATGACAGCGAGGCGATCGGACACGTTGCGAACCTGCAGGAATGACGACCGGCAATTATACCGGCTCGCTCGGCCGACACGCCGTGCGCGCGCCGGCATGGCACGCTAAGATGGCCAGCTGGATGAACCGCAAGGACTGAAAGATCATGGAACAACGCAAGGCCTTCTACATCGACGGACGCTGGGCTGCCCCACAGGGAAAAGAGACGATTGTGGTCGATTGCCCGATCGACGGCTCCGCGCTGGCGACGATTCCGGCTGGCGTGGTCGGTGACGTGGAGGCCGCCGTCAATGCCGCGCGTGCTGCCTTCAACGGCTGGGCAGCGACGCCGGTAGCGCAACGTGCGGAGCTGCTGAAGAAGATTCAGGATCAGCTCAAGGCTCGCACGGATGAGATTGCCACCACCATCACGCGTGAAATGGGCATGCCCTACAAGCTCTCGCAGCGCGTTCAGGTTGGTTCACCGACGGCGACCTTCGGCATGTACGCCAAACTGCTCGCCGATTTTTCGTTCGAGGAGCAGGTCGGCAATTCGAAGGTCCTGCGCGAACCGGTCGGCGTGGTCGCGGCGATCACACCGTGGAATTACCCGCTGCACCAGATCGCTGCCAAGGTCGCAGCCGCCATGGCGGCCGGCTGCACGGTCGTGCTCAAGCCTTCCGAAGTGGCGCCGCTCAACGCCTTCCTGCTCGCCGAGATCATGCACGAGGTCGGCGTGCCGGCCGGTGTCTTCAACCTCGTCACCGGCTATGGCCCGGTAGTCGGCGAGGCGCTGGCGACGCATGCCGAAGTCGACATGGTGTCCTTCACCGGTTCTACGCGCGCCGGCAAGCGTGTCGCCGAACTGGCCTCGGCGATGGTCAAGCGCGTGGCGCTGGAACTGGGCGGCAAGTCCGCCGGCATCGTGCTCGACGACGCTGATTTCGCGGTGGCGGTGAAGGCTGTGGTCGGCAATTGCTACCTCAACGCCGGCCAGACCTGCACGGCGCAGACCCGCCTGCTGGTGCCGGCACATCGTTACGAGGAAGCGGCTCACCTGGCGGTGGCGGCGGCAGAGGCCTATCGCGTCGGCGATCCGCTGCAGGCCGAAACCACGCTTGGCCCGCTGGCCTCGCGGATGCAGCAGGAGCGGGTGCGCGAGTGCATCCGGCGGGGGATTGCCGAGGGCGCGGAAGTGCTCACCGGCGGGGTCGAACTGCCGGCGGGCGTTAACGCCGGTGGTTTCTACGTGGCGCCCACGGTCTTTGGCCGGGTCGCCCCGCAGCATTCGATCGCGCAGGAGGAAATCTTCGGCCCGGTACTCTCGATCATCACCTACACCGATGAGGATGACGCCGTGCGCATCGCCAACGGCACGGCCTACGGGCTTTCTGGTGGGGTTTGGTCGGCTACGGACGAACATGCCGAGCGCATCGCCCGTCGGCTGCGTACGGGGCAGGTCGAAATCAACGGTGGGCCGTTCAACCTCCAAGCGCCCTTCGGCGGCTACAAGCAGTCCGGCAATGGCCGCGAACTGGGCAAATACGGGCTGGAGGAATTCCTGGAGTACAAGGCCATGCAGTTCCGGCCGGCTCCCAAATCCTGATCAGTGCGCCTTGCCATCCACGCGCGGTTGCATCAGGCGCGGAATGTAGCGCCAGGCAAGCAGGCCGAAGCAGATGAACCAGCAGGTGGCCGAGGCATGTACCCAGGCGGTGTAAGCCTCCGGGTAAAACTGCGGGGCGATGATGCGCAGCACGAAGCCGGCAATCATGATTTTCAGCAGCAGCTTGTCAAGGCGGTCAAACACCACCTTGCGCCCGGTGTGGCCGTTGGCGATGCGGATGATCATGCCAGGAATGATCAGCCCCATGACACCGAAGGTGAAAATGTGCACCGGTAGCGTACCGATCCATACCATCGGCACAAAGCGCCCGAAACCGTCGAGGAACAACTGCGCGACGATGCCGAGGTAACCGAGGTACATGATGCCGATGTCGATGCGCTTCATCGCCAGCATCGGTTTCCAGAAGAGGAAGCGGCCGAGCAGGGCTGAGGCCAGCGTCAGGCCGATGGCACCGGAAAATATGGACGGCATCATGCTTTCGAAAACCATGGCCAGCGCCAGCAGCTTGATCACGTTGTCGAGTGCCGGCCGGCGCAGGATGTTTGCCTGGAACACGCCTTTCATGAACTGCGTCAGCGTCCGTTCCAGCATGACCAGGAAGGCGACACGGAACAGCCCGAGGGCCATGCTCCAGCCAATGGTCGAAGTGTCCGGGTTGAGCAGCAGGTTCTTGGCGATCAGGAAAAGCGGCAGCGCGATCAGGAAGAAGCGGTTGTCGGCCTGATAGCTGTCATCCTTGCGGTGACTGACCAGAGTCCAGAGCAACATGAGGACAATGCTGAGCAGAAAGATGTTGTTTGAAACGAGAAAGAGCCAGGTCGGCCAGCTGCCTGCGAACCACATCCCCAGCCGCTCGAAAAGCCAGGCAGCAACCAGCAGCATCAGCGATGCGCCATGGTAGCCGCGGATGTTCACCCAGTTTTTCGTCGAGGTCAGCAGAAAGCCGCCGAGAACGGCCCAGCCAAAACCGAAGAACATCTCGTGGGCGTGCCACTGGTTCGGTGAAAAAGCTGCGGCCGGCGGGGTGATGACGCCGGTGAAGATGAGTGCCCAGAAAACCGGGAGGCTCATGCCGGAGAGGCAGGCAAGGGCAAAAAACGGGCGAAAGCCAACCAGCCAGAGAGGGTGTTCCGAAAAGCGCATGGGAAATTCCTGCAATATTTCGCGACGGTCAGAGCGACCGTGCTGAATAAATAAAATTATAACGTTTCACCGCTGCCAAGCCTTGATCTGGACAGGGCTTTCCCCCCCATTTCTGGGCGGTAGCGCTACAAACGAACAAGCGCGGGCGGGAACATTCGCGTAAAATCGTTGCCTTGTCTTGATGCGCGCCACCCTCGGGCAGCGCTCTGACAATGACCCGGAAGGAAAACGATGAAGCGTGTGGATGATTTCCGCTTGCAGTTCGGCAAGCACGAACTCGTGCCGATCATGATCGGTGGCATGGGGGTGGATATTTCGACAACCGATCTGGCGCTTGAGGCCGCGCGCCTTGGCGGTGTCGGCCATATCTCCGACGCAATGATCAACACCGTTTCCGACCGTCGCTACAAGACGAAGTTCGTCAAGGACAAACTCAAGCAGTACAAATTCAACGTCGAAAATACCGACAAGGCGGTGGTCCAGTTCGATCTGGATACCGTGGCCGAAGCCACCCGCCTGCACGTTCGCAGTGCGATGGATCGCAAGCAGGGCAGCGGCATGATCTTCATCAACTGCATGGAAAAGTTGACGATGAACGCGCCAAAGGAAACCCTGAAGGTGCGTCTTACTGCCGCACTCGATGCCGGTATCGACGGCGTTACCCTCGCTGCCGGGCTTCACCTCGGCAGTCTGGGCTTGATCGCGGACCACCCGCGTTTCCGTGATGCCAAAATCGGCATCATCGTTTCTTCGGTGCGCGCGCTGCAGCTTTTCCTGAAAAAGAATGCCCGCCTCAACCGCATGCCCGATTACGTTGTTGTCGAAGGCCCGCTCGCTGGTGGGCACCTCGGCTTTGGCCTTGACTGGGCCGAATACGACCTGGCCACCATCGTTGCGGAAGTGCTGCAATATCTTCGCGACGAAAATCTGGATATCCCGGTGATTCCGGCTGGCGGTATTTTCACTGGCAGCGACGCCGTCGGCTTTCTCGAAAATGGCGCGGCCGCCGTGCAGGTGGCAACACGCTTCACCGTGGCCAAGGAATGTGGCCTGCCCGAGAAGGTGCAGCAGGAGTATTTCAAGGCCAGCGAAGACGACATCGAAGTCAACCAGATTTCGCCCACCGGTTACCCGATGCGCATGCTCAAGAACAGCCCGGCCATCGGCAGCGGAATCCGCCCCAACTGCGAAGCCTACGGTTACCTGCTCGACTCCACCGGCAAGTGCGCCTACGTCGCTGCCTACAACCGCGAGGTGGAAGCGCACCCCGGCGCCCGCAAGGTGTCGGTGATGGACAAAACCTGCCTGTGCACCCACATGCGCAACTTCGATTGCTGGACCTGCGGCCACCTGACCTACCGGCTCAAGGACACTACCGTGCAACGGTCGGACGGCAGCTACCAGATCCTCAGCGCAGAACACATCTTCCGCGACTACCAGTTCAGCACCAACAACAAGGTTGCGCTGCCGGAGACGGAAGCGGCCTGATCGGCAAACCGAGCGTCGCCCTTGAAACGCCCGTCAGTGATGATGGGCGTTTTTGTTTGTGCATGCCGATAGCGGTTGTTTTGCCATTGAACCCATGCCAAAATTGCATCGCAATTGCAACGCATCGTAGGAGTTGAAATGAAAAATGCCAGTTTCCCTTCATTGCGCGTCACGCCAGAGTTCCGTGAAGCGGCTGAACAAGTGCTGCAGGAAGGCGAGAGCCTTTCCAGCTTCGTTGAGGCGTCGATCCGCGAAAACATCGCCCGCCGGCAACTGCAAGGTGAGTTCGTTGCCCGTGGGCTGGCATCACGCGAAGATGCCCGCGCAACGGGGAACTACACCAGCGCGGATGCCGTCGTCGGGCGGCTGGAAAAAATGCTGGTGTCTGCGAAGAAGGCTCGCAAGTGACATTTCGCGTCCGCTTTACGGAAGAAGCGGAAAACGATCTGGTTCGCCTCTACAAGTTTGTGCTGGCTCGGGATGAAGGCGACTGGGCCTTGGCGGAACGTGCGCTTACGGCAATCAGGAATGGCATCCGCAGCCTGGAACTGTCGCCATTCAGCTTCCGCAAGGCAACGCGGGACAATCCCTTCCTTCGTGAAATCGTCATCCCGTTTGGTGCGAGCGGCTACGTCGCGCTATATGAAATCGACGATGAAACAACCGTCACCATTCTGGCGGTCAGGCATCAGCGGGAAGATGACTACCACTAGGGATACTGGCGGCAAGGTTGGGTAGAAAATGCTCCCTTTAAAACTTTATTTCAGCGAGAAAGAATAATGAAGCCGACGTCTTTGGCCCTCGGTCGGGGGATAGTTGCAATATGGGTGCTATTTGCAGTGAATCTATGTTGGGGCGGAGCGATTCAGGACTGTCCAGAATGTCCGGCGATGATGGCAATTCCAGCGGGGTCTTTTCACATGGGCAAAGTCCCTGGTGGTACATCTCTCAAAGGAAACGGTGAGCCATCACATCCTGTAACAATAAAAAAAATCATTTGCTATCGGGATTTATACGGTTACGTATAAGGAATGGGATGCTTGTGTTGCAGCGGGGCGGTGCCGCCAACATCCGCGGCAAAGTGGTCTATGGCGAGGCGATAACAAGCCAGTCACCTTTGTTAGCTGGGGCGATGTTCAGCACTATGCGAAATGGCTCTCCGAAAAAACGGAAAAGAATTACCGATTGCCCAGCGAGGCAGAGTGGGAATATGCGGTACGTGCCGGAACGGTGACCGCACGCTATTGGGGTGACGAAATCGGTATCGATAACGCCAACTGTGATGGCTGTAGCAGTCGTTGGGATGAAGAGCTGGCCCCTGTTGGAAGCTTTAAGCCAAACCCTTGGGGACTTTACGACACATTGGGGAATGTGCATCAATGGACAGCTGATTGTTGGCATCCTGATTACAACGGCGCTCCAGACGATGGCAGTGCATGGGATGAGTCAGGTTGCCGCGAACGCGTGGTCCGAGGAGGCGCTTCTATGACGGATCAACGAGCCTCGCGAGCAGACTATCGAGTAAGGATGAGTGCTGATGTTACGTTTAGCTTGCTAGGATTCCGATTGGCCCGTGATCTTGAGTGATTGCGAATCAAAGAGGCCCGAATCAAAGCGTAGCCAAAAGGGTCGCAATATGGCGATAAAGAAAGCGCTGTATTCGTTGATCGCTATTGCTCGGAGCATTCGGCCGCTACGGTATCCGAAGCAGCGATGCGGATGAGCGACCGCTATTCAGGGCGGACCACGCCGATCCCCCACTGACTTTCTCGCAGGCAGCAGGCCGCAAGCGGCCGTCAGTTAGAGGAGGCCTTCGATTGTCTTCTCCAGT
Organism: Candidatus Proximibacter danicus; assembly: GCA_016710885.1. GTDB lineage: Bacteria > Pseudomonadota > Gammaproteobacteria > Burkholderiales > Rhodocyclaceae > Proximibacter > Proximibacter danicus. The sequence continues at coordinate 323,664 of JADJUC010000001.1, read as the reverse complement.
TCCGCCGGTTTTGTCGCCGGTGCATAGCGCTCGACAACCTCGCCGTTGCGGTCGACCAGAAATTTGGTGAAGTTCCACTTGATTCCTTCCGTGCCGAGCAGCCCCGGCTTGGCGATCTTGAGGAACTGGAACAGCGGGTGGGCGTTGTCGCCGTTGACGTCGACCTTGGCAAACATCGGGAAGGTGACCTGGTAGGTCAGTGAGCAGAAATTGGCGATCTCCGCAGCGTCTCCCGGTTCCTGTGCGCCGAACTGGTTGCACGGGAAGCCGAGGACGGCCAGGCCGCGCTCGCCATATTGGCGATGGAGCTTTTCAAGCCCATCGTACTGCGGGGTGAAGCCGCACTTGCTGGCGGTGTTGACGATCAGCAGGACCTTGCCTTTGTAGTCGCCGAGGCTGATGTCGCGGCCGTCGAGGGTCGTGGCTGAAAAGTCGTAGATGCTGGGCATTACCGGTTCTCCTGATGGTTTTGTCGCTCGTATTCTTTGACGCGATTCGTGGTGCCGCGTTCCGTCAACGAGAAACCCCGCCGAGTGGCGGGCTGATGGTTCGGTTCAAACGACTTACTTGGCCGGTGCGAGTTTTTCGCGCAGGCAGGCTTTGTGCTCGGGGCCGACCTTGTCCTTGCAGGCCTCACGCACCTTGGCGTGCTGCTCGCATTGCTGCGGGTTGGGTGACTTGGCGCAGTCCGGCGACGGCATTTTCTGCTGCACGCATTGCTTGAATGCCGGGCCTTGTTGGCCCTTGCATGCGCCGTAAGCCTGCTTGCGCGATTCGCACTGTTGTGGGCTGCGTGCCTTGCCGCAGTCGACGTTCTGCATCTGCTCGTGCATGCACTGCTTGCGTTCCGGCCCGGCCTTGTCCTTGCAAGCCTGCTGGGCTTTGTTGCGGGCTTCCTGGTGAGCGGTACAGGCTTCCGGATTTTTCGATTTGCTGCAGTCCATGGGCTGGCGCTTGCCGGTGCCGCTGGTGGGGCCCATGCCAGACCCGCTGGCGGCGCCCATGCCGGGGCCGCCTCCCATTCCACCTCCCATTCCGCCACTGGGGCCTGGCTGGGCGAGTGCGGGCAGCGCAAGCAGCGCCGCAGCGAGCGATACGATGGCGATTCCTGTTTTCATGGAAGGTCTCCGTGGTGATTGATGATGGTTTCATTCTAGACCTTTGTTGCGGGAATGCGCTGCGCGCCATTGAGTGCTGCTGCCACGGGCGGTATAGTGCCTCGATCGATCCTTCAAGGAATGCCGGATGACTTCGCAGGTTGTGCACGAACACCGTTTGACGCTGGCTGAAGTGGTGGGTTGGCTGATTGCCGATGGCATGGTCGATAAGGCGGAAGGCGAGAAGCTGGTGGCCGAGCGCCGACTCTATCGCGGCGATATCCACCCGCTGGTGCTGATTGCGGACCAGAAATGGCGCAACCTGCTACCGCCGAACAAGCCCCTGCAACTGGAAGATATCTCCGAATGGCTGGCGGCGCGGGTGGGGCTGGAGTATGTGCATATCGATCCGCTCAAGGTCGATTTCTCGATCGTCACCGATGTCATGTCCAGCGCCTATGCCGGGCGCTTCAAGATCCTGCCGCTGAAGGTGACGACCAAGGAGGTGGTGATCGCCACCGCCGAGCCGTATATCCGCGAATGGGAAAAGGAACTGGCGCCGATCCTGAAGAAGGATGTACGCCGCGTCATCGCCAACCCTTCCGACATCGCGCGCTACCTTGTCGAGTTCTACAACCTGGCCCGCTCGGTGAAGACGGCGGCCAAGGCCGGTGGCAACACCAGTGGGCTGGCATCCTTCGAGCAACTGATCGACCTTGGCCGCAGCAACCGCCAGTTCGACGCCAATGACCAGCACATCGTCAATATCGTCGACTGGCTGTGGCAATACGCCTTCGAGCAGCGCGCTTCGGACATCCACATCGAACCACGGCGCGAGCTGGGCATCGTCCGTTTCCGCATCGACGGCGTGCTGCATCAGGTTTATCAGATACCGATGGCGGTGGCGACGGCGATGACCAGTCGCATCAAGCTGCTCGGGCGCATGGACGTGATCGAAAAGCGCCGGCCGCAGGACGGTCGCATCAAGACGCGCACGCCGGAAGGGCAGGAGATCGAGCTTCGGCTGTCGACGCTGCCGACTGCTTTTGGCGAAAAACTGGTGATGCGGATTTTCGACCCGGATGTGCTGGTGCGCGATTTCCGCGAGCTGGGTTTCACCGAAGACGACCAGAAGCGCTGGCACTCGATGACCGCCCAGCCCAACGGCATCATTCTCGTTACCGGCCCAACCGGTTCGGGCAAGACGACGACGCTGTATTCGACGCTGAAGCAGCTGGCGACGCCCGAGGTGAACGTGTGCACCATCGAAGACCCGATCGAGATGATCGAGCCGGCCTTCAACCAGATGCAGGTGCAGCGCAGCATTGACCTGGAGTTTGCCGAAGGCGTCCGTTCGCTGATGCGGCAGGACCCGGACATCATCATGATCGGCGAAATCCGCGATCTGGAAACGGCCGACATGGCCATCCAGGCGGCGCTCACTGGCCACCTCGTGCTGTCCACGCTGCATACCAACGATGCGCCGGCGGCGGTTACGCGCCTGCTCGATCTCGGCGTGCCGTCGTACCTGATCAACTCGACACTGCTCGGCATCATGGCGCAACGGCTGGTGCGCACGCTGTGCCCGCACTGCAAGAAGGAAGCGGCGATGCGCCCGGAAGACGAGGCGCTATGGAACCAGTTGGTGGCGCCGTGGAAGGCCAACAAGCCGGCCAAGGTGTATCACCCGGTGGGCTGCCTCGAGTGCCGCATGACGGGTTATTCAGGCCGCGTTGGCCTCTACGAGCTCATGTTGATGAGCCCGGAAATCAAGAAACTGATCCAGCCGACGACGGAGATCGCCAAGGTGCGCGAACAGGCTTATCGGGAGGGCATGAAGGCGCTGCGCATTTCAGGTGCAAGCAAGGTGGCGCAGGGTCTGACGACGCTGGAAGAAGTGGTGAAGGTCGCCCCGCCGGGCGATCAGTAGTTGCCGTAGCCCGGCTTTCCGTAGAACGGCGGCCAGCGGCCAACGAGGTTTTCGAGCAGGACAAGCTCGGCGTCGGTATGGTTGATGACGTTAGCCGGCGCCATCGTTGGCATGGCCGAGTCGTTGTGGATAAGAATCGGGTGATCGTGGTGCTGCGTTTCGATGCGCTCGATCTGCTTCGGGTCAGCCATTGGCGCAACCTCGGCGATGCCGTAGCACAGGCAGAAATAGACCTTCTTGGGTTCTGCCTCGATGTAGCAGGCGGTGCCGCGAATGCCGATGGTGGCCGTCGGCACGATCAAGCGCTTGTCGCCCTTGCCGAAGACCGAGAGGATGCCCCCGGTGATGACGCGCATGACGCTGGCGGCGGCCTCTGCAGCGAAACTGATCGTACTCTTCTCGCGCTGCATGAAGGCATCCTGACCGATCACATAGATGGCTTCGCTTTTCGGGCCGGTGACGATGGTGTCGCCGGCGCGGATCAATTGCCCTTCGCGTGCGGGCTGGCCATTGACCGTGACCGTGCCGGAAACTTTGTGCATGCCCGGCGCGACCGGTTTGTTGCCTTCGGCCAGTGCTTCGCGGATCAGGCCGGTTATTCCCACCGGGCCGAGGATGCCTGCTGCCAGCAGCGCACGGAGCAGGGGGCGACGCTGTGGCAAGGCCTTCATCAATGTGCTCCGCTGGTTGGGTTGTGGGTGGGTTGCAGGGCTGAGGTGATGACATCGCGCAACAGGCTGCGCGTCAGTTCGGCTTTTTTGGCGTAGCCGTCGATGGCATAGGCGCGACGGATTTCCTGCTCCGGTGCGTGGCCCGGCTGGCCCGTGCGGATGATGATCTTGAGGTCGCGCAGTCCGAGGGTGTCGCGGATATCGGTCACGGCACGGAGACCGGCATCCGGCGATTCCATGACCACGTCGAGCAGCACGAGATGCACGTTGTCGGTGCTGGCCAGCAGCGAAAGGGTTTCAGCGGCGGAGTAGGTGTGCAGGAAACTCAACGGCCGGTCATGCACGCGCTGGCCGGCAAGTGCAGCAACCGTGGCTTCGTGAACGCTCTGGTCGTCATCGGCGATAAGAATCCGCCAGGCGGAGTGCGCATGCACATCGGCGGCATCGTCTTCAACGTCCTCAATGACCATGATCAGATCATCGTCTGCCGATGCGTAGTGCAGTGGAGTCTCTTGCGCACAACCGCGCGCGTCCAGAAAACCCGATCCATACCCCATGCTTTTCTCCTTTGTGTGGCGTCTGCCGATGCGTTGCCGACAGCGCGCATTGAGTCTACCCCTCCGCGCGCGGCAGTGCCATCCCCGTGGTGCGCATTCCTGCACTACTTGTTCAGTTGCTGCATGCCACGCGCCAGGCCGTCCAGCGTCAACGGATACATGTGGCCGCCGAGAAGGTTGCGCACCAGCGCGGTGGACTGCCGGTACTGCCAGGCATGTTCCGGTTCCGGATTGAGCCAGATGGCGTGGGGAAAGGTGTGGGTCAGCCGACCCAGCCAGACGGCGCCCGGCTCCTCGTTCCAGTGTTCGACGCTGCCGCCGGGGCGGGCGACTTCGTAGGGGCTCATGCTGGCATCGCCGACGAAGATCAGCTTGTAGTCGCTGCCGTAGCGATGCAGGACTTCCTGCGTCGGGATGCGTTCGTTGTGTCGGCGCCGGTTGTCCTTCCACAGTCCTTCATAGACACAGTTGTGGAAGTAGTAGTGCTCCAGATGCTTGAACTCGCTGCGGCAGGCCGAGAACAGTTCTTCGCAGATGCGCACGTGATCATCCATTGAACCGCCGATGTCGAGAAACAGCAGGACCTTGACGGCGTTGTGCCGTTCCGGGCGCATGTGCAGGTCGAGCCAGCCGGCATTGCGGGCGGTGCCGGCGATGGTGCCATCGAGATCAAGTTCCTCGGCGGCGCCCTCACGTGCAAAGCGGCGCAGACGGCGCAGCGCCACCTTGATGTTGCGCGTACCGAGTTCCACCTGATCGTCGAGGTTCTGGAATTCGCGTTTTTCCCAGACCTTCACCGCCGAGCGGTTTTCGCTTTTCCCGCCAACACGGATGCCTTCCGGGTGGGTGCCGCCATGGCCGAAAGGGGATGTGCCGCCGGTGCCGATCCACTTGCTGCCCCCCGCATGCCGTTCCTTCTGTTCGGCGAGACGTTCCTTGAAGGTTTCCATCAGTTTGTCCCAGCCGAGCTTCTCCAGCTTGGCCTGTTCTTCCGGCGTCAGGTAACGCTTCATCGACTGGCGCAGCCAGTCCTCGGGGATCAGCGCTTCCATGCCGGGCAGGGACTCGATGCCCTTGAAGTACTCGCCGAAGGCCCGGTCGAACCTGTCGAAATGGGCTTCGTCCTTGACCAGCGTACTGCGCGCCAGCACATAGAAATCGTCGAGGCTGTGGTCGATCACCCCCTGCTGCAGCGCTTCGAGCAGCGTCAGGAACTCCTTGGTCGAAACCGGTAGCTTGCGGTCTTTCAGGTGCAGGAAGAAGTCGACGAGCATGGTGCTGACGCGTGCGGGCTTTAGCTCGAGAAATCGGGCGGATCCGGGCGGGCGCGCGACGGACATATCAAATGGTAGGCGAGGAGCCGCCCAACGAAGCATCGGGCCTGGGTTCTGGCGGGCCATGAAGATTAGCCGCTCGAACAGATGCACATCCTGCTCGTTCTTCAGGAGCGCGCCGTGCAGCGGCGGGATCGCCGCTTTCTGATCCTTGGCACGCAGGGCTTCGGGCGGGATGTCTTCGGCCAGCAGCAGCTTCAGCCAGTCAAGCAGTTCCGAGGTCGATGGCTTCTTCTTCAGGCCGGGGATTTCGCGCAGTTCGAAGAAAACTTCCAGCGCCTCGCGCAGCAGCGTTTTCTTCAGGTCCGGAAAATGCACATCGACGATCTTCGTCATCGTCTCCCTGTCCGGGAATTTGATGTAGTGGAAGAAGCAGCGGCGCAGGAAGGCGTCGGGCAATTCCTTCTCGTTGTTCGAGGTGATGAAAACCAGCGGCCGGTGTCTGGCGCGCACCAGTTGCTGTGTCTCGTAGACGTAGAACTCCATGCGGTCGAGTTCGCGCAGGAGGTCGTTGGGGAATTCGATGTCGGCCTTGTCCACCTCGTCGATCAATACCACCGACGGGGTGTCGCATTCAAAAGCCCGCCAGAGCACGCCCTTGACGATGTAGTTGCTGATGTCGGCAACCTTCGGGTCCCCCAATTGCGAGTCGCGCAGGCGGGAGACGGCGTCGTATTCGTAGAGCCCCTGCTGGGCCTTGGTCGTCGATTTGATGTGCCACTGGAAGAGCGGCAGGCCGAGTGCCGCCGCGACTTCCTCGGCCAGCATGGTCTTGCCGGTACCGGGTTCTCCCTTGATCAGCAAGGGGCGCTGCAGAGTGACGGCAGCGTTGACGGCCAGCGTCAGGTCGCGCGTGACGACGTATTTGTCGGAGCCTTCGAAGCGCATGGTCGAGTCCTTATACGGCGCCGAGTGTCGGGTAATCGATATACCCGTGCGCCTCGCCACTGTAGAAAGTCTTTGGATCAGCTTCGGTAAGCGGGGCGTCTGCTTTCAATCGCGCCGGCAGGTCGGGGTTGGCGATGAAGGCGCGGCCGAAGGCGATCAGGTCGGCCTGCCCGTCGGCAACGGCGGCCAGCGCGCGGCTACGGTCGTAGCCGCAGTTGGCCATGTAGCAGCCGCCAAAGGCTGTCTTGAGCGCCGGGTAATCGAAGGGTGTGGTCACGGGCTGGCCGGTCATGTCGCCTTCGAGCACGTGCAGGTAGGCCAGGTTGAAGGGGCGGAGGGCGACGGCGACGTAGGTGAAGGTCGTTTGCGGGTCGGCATCGCTGATGTCGTTGAAGCGGTTCTCCGGCGACAGACGCACGCCAACACGGTCGCCGCCGAAGACGCTGGTGACAGCGCCGACCACTTCCAGCAGCGGCCGGGCACGGTTCTGCAGCGAACCGCCGTAATCGTCGTCGCGCAGATTGGTCGAGGAGCGCAGGAACTGGTCGAGCAGGTAGCCGTTGGCGCCATGCACCTCGACCCCATCGAAACCTGCATCCCTGGCGTTGATTGCCGCCTGGCGATAGGCCTCGACGATGGCCGGAAATTCGTCGCGCGCCAGCGCGCGCGGCATTACGTAGTCTTCCAGCCCGCTGCCGGTCCACACCTGTCCCGCCGGCTTCAACGCCGAGGGCGCGACTGGCGCGGCACCGCCCGGTTGCAGCGAGGGGTGCGAGATGCGGCCAACGTGCCATAGCTGCATGAAGATCCGGCCGCCGGCCGCATGCACGGAATCCGTCACTGCGCGCCAGCCGGCGATCTGCTCGGCGCTGTGGATGCCGGGGGTGCGCGGGTAGCCGTGGCCTTCCGGGCAGATCGGCGAGGCTTCGGTGATGATCAGGCCGGCCGAGGCGCGTTGCGTGTAGTAGGTGACGGTGAGCGGGCCGGGCACGTTGCCATCGAGGGCGCGGTTGCGTGTCAGCGGCGCCATGACGAGGCGGTTCGGCAGCGTCAGCGCGCCAAGGGTCAGGGGCTGAAAGAGCGGGGTGCTATCGGTCATGCGGTTCTCCGTTGCGTGTTGTGTTTCGTGCGTGGCGTGCGTGGCGTGCGGCGGTTCGACTCAGCCTCTTGCTGCGCGTTCAATACTTTCGACGTAGGCAACGGCATCCATGCCGCCGCCGACCTGCTGGGCGCGGAAGATGGTTTCTCCCAGACATTCGAGGATGACGTGTTCGGCGGCGTGCGGGTCCAGCCGTGCCGCTAGCTTCTGCCAGGCAGCACGAACGCCGGGGGGCTGGTCGATGGAAATCTGCTCGGCGACGGCCAGATGCAGTGAGAGGTGCAGGAAGGGGTTCATCTCGCCACCTTCCGGCATCCAGTCACGGCTGATGGCTTCCTCGCCACTGCCCAGCAAGGACTGGTATTCCGGGTGACGCAGGATGATGTCGATGGCAGTGGCCTCGGCGCCTTCGACGATCGAGCGTTGCAGATGTTTTTGCCAGGCGTCGCAGAAGAAGCGACGAACCTGGTCACGACTGGGGTTGAACATGGGGAGTCTCGCTGAAGAGGGCGGTTACGACCGAGTTCTGCAGTTGCCGGCTGGTATCGCCGGAAAAGGCGATCTGGCCAGTGCCATAGGTGCCGATCAGCGGCATGCCGGGGAAGCGTTCGATGACGGCGGCCAGATCGCGGTCGTCGTCGCCGTAGAAATACGGGCCACGGCCGATGCACGAAAAAAACATGCCGAAATCGGGCGTGAGGAGTGACCCGGCCGAGTCGGTTGAGCGGGTTGAGCCGGTTGCGCCGGATTTCAGCGGCAGGCAGGCAAGGGCATCGCGCATTTCGGCTTCGGCCGCCAGCGGCTGGCGGATCGCCCAGCAGAGGCTTTGGCCGGGTTGCAGCGGCACCGTCAGGGTTACCGAAAGGTCCGCATTGGTGGAGATAACGGCCGCGGCCTGAACGCCAGCGGCTTCTCCGGCATCGCCAAGCGTTGCGTTGATCAGGTGCAGCGGCAAGGGATGGCGGTCGCGCCAATCAGCCGGCAGCAGGCGCAACAAGGATTCCAGCGCCGGCTGGCCACCCAGGGAGAGCAGGTCGTAGCCGCGCACGCTGTCCACCGGCAATGCGGTGCCGATGCTGCGCAGCCCCGTGGACAGTGCAAGGTCAATGCTGGCGCCCAACACCCGGGCCTCGACGCAGCCATGTTCGACCAGACGACCCAGTTGCCAGACGGCACTGTGGCCGGCATTGCCGTGAAAATGCGTGCCGAAGCGGCGGCTGTTTGCCCACTCCGAGGGGAAAGGCGAGCTGGTGCAGCACAGCAAGGGGGCGGCGGGGTGGGGGCGAGGGCGTTGAGTGTGTTGAGCGTGTCTATTACCGGTGCCATCGGTACTTCCGCCGAGGCCAGCGAAAATGGCCCGCAAAGCACCATGGCGGCGGCTGCCGGCCGATCCAGCGCCCAGCCGGTTTCGGTGCACAGGCCAGCGGCAATGCCACCGAACACCTGCGTGCATTGTGCCGCCCGTGCGGCTGCCAGCACCGTGGTGTGGGCGTGGCGGGTAAATTCGCCGCTGAGAAAAAGCACGACGCTGTTGGCGCGCTGGTGGCCAGCACGCGCCAGGGCTTCGCGCACGGCATGCTCGGCCAGCGCCGGCAGTGGCTCGTTTCCCGTAATCAGGGCGGAGGCGGCATTCATTGGGGCAGGTTCTTGTCCTTGAATTCGCAGAGGTCGGCAATCAGACACTCGGCGCAGCGGGGGCGACGCGCGATGCAGGTGTAGCGGCCATGCAGGATCAGCCAGTGGTGCGCATCGCGCTGGTAGATTTCCGGAACCGATTTTAGCAGCTTCATTTCAACTGCCAGTGGTGTCTTGCCAGGCCCAAGACCTGTCCGGTTGGCCACGCGAAAGATGTGCGTATCGACGGCCATGGTCGGTTCTCCGAAGGCTGTGTTGAGCACGACGTTGGCCGTTTTTCGGCCGACGCCCGGCAGCGCCTCCAGCGCCTCGCGCGTCTGCGGAACCTCGCCGCCGTGCTGCTCGACGAGTATCCGGCAGGTGGCGATGACGTTCTTCGCCTTGGTCCGGTAGAGGCCGATGCGGTTGATGTATTCCATCAGCCCGTCCTCGCCCAGCGCCAGTATCGCCGCCGGCGTCGGGGCGTCGGCGAAGAGGCTGCGGGTGGCAAGGTTGACGCTCTTGTCAGTGGCTTGTGCCGAGAGGATGACGGCGATCAGCAACTGGAAGGTCGAGGCGTATTCCAGCTCGGTGGTCGGCTGCGGGTTGGCGGCTTGCAGCCGGGCGAAGATTTCGGCGCGTTTGGTGGCGTTCATGGCAAGGGGGTTAGTGTGGCCTCAATGGCCATTGGCGCGTAGCGCGGCGTAGAGGAAACAGGCGTGGATATCCTCGGCCTCAAGTTCCGGAAAATCTTCAAGGATTTCTGCCTCGCTCATGTTCTCGGCCAGCATCGACAGCACATCGCTGACCGATATGCGCAAGCCGCGAATACAGGGACGGCCGCCGCGCTTATCTGCTTCGATGGTGATTCTCGATATTTCGATCATTGCGCCTCCCGGTTCCGTTTCGTTCGGTAAGTGATTACAGAAATCCCGCTGTCTATGCGGAAGCGGCGGAACGCGCAAGGTTCAGCGCCAGCAGGCGGCGCAGGATTTCCTCGTCGGGCATGTCGGGCGTGTAGTCGGCCCAGCCGTAGGCCGCCGCGACGGCGGCATCGAGCGCCTTGTGGGCGTTGTCGAGCCATGCGGGGCGGGCGTTGTAGAGATTCGTCAGCGTGCGCTTCTTCAGTTCGGCGGCGTGTTCTGGCTTCGGCACGATGCGGTCGGGGAAACCCGGCACCACTTCCGGCATGCGCTCGACCCACTCCGGCGGGTTCAGCCAGTTCTCGCGCAGTTCGTTCAAACGGCGCGCGGCGGCGGCGATGTTGGCGCCGACGATCTCGTCAGCCATGCAGGGGGCCGAGGCGGCGCCGGCCTGTTTGGCCGTATCGCGCGGCGTCAGGCCTTCGGGGAAGGGGAAGGTTTCGAAGGTGGTGGTCGGGGTGTAGCGCGGATCGTTGCCGACGCCGAGCCAGGTGCACAGGCGCAGCGACCAGAGTTCGTGGAAGCGCGAATGCAGGATGCCGAAGGTGGCGTCGTCCGGAGCGGGCGATCGATACCGTTGCATCGTCACAGTATGCAATAGTCGGTTTGCCAGACAAAGAAAGCGATGCTTAGCAACTTCGCGGGGTCACGATTACCCTGGCTGCTAGCGACTGCTGCACGTAACCCATCGCCAAGTTTCGCCATGCCGCCACCAGTACTTTGCCCGCACAGCTCGCGCATTCAAAATCCGCTTTGGTTTGACGTGTTCCTCCACATACGCGAACGGTAGTTCGAATAATGATGCTTCCGACTCCGAGCGTTTGAAGAAATCGATAAGCCAGCAATCTCTCGGCCGCGTAGCTAAGTCCCTTGCATTTCGGAGTGGGCGCAATACTGTCTGATTCGATTCGCCATGTGGGTTTGGGGATCGCATCCACGTTCGAGCCGATTCCCCGGGAATATCAAAATCTCCAACCTTGACCGCCCCTTGGAACGCACAACCGCTGTTCTCTTGAAGCCGGACTGCAGCAGTCAGGTTCTGCTCTCCTGATGTCAGGTCGACGTGGATCGCCTCTACCGGCACCCCGTTCAGCCTAGCAGCTTGCCCTTCGACGAGTTCAGAGCGAACGGAGGAGTCGCCGAAGCCGACCAGTGAAACGCGCACCGCCGCACCATCATTCACCCATTCTTCGTCGCTCCACGCCTCGAAGATGCGCCCTGAGTCGGCAATGCGTTCAAGCACCTTGCGGTTGGCGCCGCCGCGAATGCTGTTGGTTGAAACTAGCCCCGCAGCGGTGCACTGCCGGCGCAATCTGTGCCCGTGCCTTTTCGAACCAGTAGGTCACGAGATCGGCGCCGCCCGGCACACGGCCTTCGTAACGCTTGCGCAGCCGGTCGGTGTAGTCGCTGCCGAGTTCGCCGCGCATGACCTTGTCGCCGAGGAAAGGCGGATTGCCGACGATGGCGTCGCAAGCCGGCCAGCCGGCTTCACTGCCATCCGCATTCATTAGCGCGTCGCGGTGCTCCACGTGGTCGAGGCGGGCGAGGATGGGGTTGCGCCGCACCGGGTAGCCGTGCGTGCGCATCCATTGCAGTTCGCCGATCCAGACGGTGACGCGGGCGAGCTCGGCGGCGTATTCGTTGAGTTCGATGCCGAGCACGTTGGCCGGGCTGACTTCGATGCTCACCTGCCGCTGCAGGCCGAGCGCTTCGGCATCCAGATTGGCCTTGTGTTCGAGATCCTTCAGCGCCTTGAGCGCGAGGTAGAGGAAGTTTCCCGACCCGCAGGCAGCGTCGAGCACGCGGTAGTTCTTGAGCCGTTCGAGGTGGGCGACGAAGCGGGCCTGTGCTTCCCTGTGCGCCTTGTCGCCGGCCTTCTTGCGCTTCGTCATGTGCGCGGCGATTTCGGCCTTGGCGGCTTCCCATTCCGCAGCGAGCGGGTGCACGATCACCGGGTCGATCAGGCGCATGATGGTTGCCGGGTCGGTGTAGTGGGCGCCGAGCTGGCTGCGCTTCTTCGGGTCGAGACCGCGCTCGAACAGGGTGCCGAAGATGGCGGGGTCGATGGCGTTCCAGTCGAGCTTGCTGGCGGCGTGCAGGATGCTGGCTTCTTCGTTGTTTAGCGGTAGCGGCTCAATGACTTCAAAGAGGCCACCGTTGAAATACGCGATGTCTTCCAGCGCGAAATCGCCACCCTTCTGCATGGCGGCGAAGAGTTCGCGCAGGCGGCTGTCGAGTTCTGGCCGTCCGCCTTGCTCTTGTCGAGCAGGCGTTCGAAGAGGCCGCGCGGGAGCAGCTCGGCATCTTCGGCAAAGAGGCAGAACAGGCATTGGGTGAGGAAGTGGGCAACGCCCCGCAGGAAGTCCTCTTGGGGGACTTGCTGCTCGCCCTCGCTGCCGGGGTGTCTGGCGCGCAGGCGGCTGGCGAGTTCGGCAAAGGCGCGGGCGGCTTCGTCGGTGATCTGGCGGTTGTCGCGGGCGGGGCGGAAGCGCTCGGGTGACTCGAACAGCCATTGCAGTTTCTGCAGGTTTTCCGGCGTGCCGATGTCTTCGATGCGGATCGTATGCACCTCAGGGGCGCGCCGGTGAAGTGGGTGTGTATCTGGATCAGGCGGCGGTCGGAGACGACGAGCAGCGGCGGGTTGTCGAGCGCCAGCGCGTAGGTCATTAACTGCTTGAGCGCTTTTTCGAGGTCGGCGCCCGGCGCCTTGTATTCCCACGCGAAGCAGTGGCGCTTCCAGACATCGGCCCAGCCGTGGTTGCCGCCGGTGCGGTGGGCGCCGCGTTCGAAACAGTAGTTTTCCGGGTCGGCGGGTTTCGGCTGGCCGAGCAGTTCGCAGAGGTCGAGGAAATGGGCCTGCGCGCCGGCGCGCTCGGTGAGCTCGTTATGTTGCCATTTGGCGATGAAGGATTGCGGAGTCATGGCGACTTTCCTGAGCGTGTCGATCGACCGTCTTTAATGGGTGGCAAAGGCTTCGATGGCGATCACCGTTTCCGGAAAAGCCGCAATCAGGCGCTTGTCGCCGCTGACAAGCGGCGCGCGGAGTCGTTTGGCCAAGGCCACGAATTGGCAGTCGTAGCCGGAGCAGCCGCTGATTTTTGCAAGGCGGAGTATCTCCGCTGTGTCGGCAAGTTCTCCCGATTCGTCGGTGATGATCAGCGCTTCCGGCGTTGCTCATGTGGCGAAGTGCCACGGGCAGGGTGAGGCGATCCGCGCGGACATAGGTGGCAAGAATGTTGCGGAATTCATGGCGCCACAGGGACGGTGCGTGCCAGTCGCCATCCTTTTCCAGAATGGCCTCGGCCTGCGCCGTCTGCGCCGAATCGATCAGCAGATAGGCGATCAGGTTGGTGTCGGCAACGATCACGGCCGCCCTTCACGCTTTGCGCGGTCGATTTCTTCCTCGGTGACGTAGAGGGCGGTTTCCTGCCGCAGTGTGCGGATGTCGGTGAGTAACTGTGCTTTGTTCGGCCGCTGCTGGCTGACGTATTGGTCGAGCGCGGCAAGCATTTCGCCGTTGATGCTGCGGTGATTGCGCTCCGCGCTTTCGCGCAGCCGCTGGTGCAGCGTTTCCGGAATATTCTTGAGAGTGATGGAGGGCATGTCGGAATCTCTTGCGTGGTTGCTTTTGGGAACCATAACGCAACCGTTTTGCCGGGTCAAGATTGATGTCCGAATTGATGTCCGAACGCTGTTGTCGCCAGCCACTTCAGGTTTTTGGCAGCGATTTCATACAAATTGAAGATTGAATCGTCAATCTGTATGAAACCAGCCGCGATGCGCTACTGCTCAGTTTCCAGTAGCGACGGGCTCAATGGCGGGCTGTTGCTGGCGCTTTGCTGCCCGGGCTTCGACCCAGTTCTTCCAGGCGATCATGCAGCCGAGCAGGATGAAGGCGCCGGGAGGGAGGATGGCGAGCAGGAAGCCGGGGTAGTCGGCTGGTAGCACCTGCAGCGGCTGCAGGCTGGGGAAGACCATGTCGATGCCCGAGAACAGGGTGCCGGCGCCGATCAGTTCGCGCAGCGCGCCGAGCAGGGCGAGTGTCCACAACATGCCGACACCCATGAAGATGCCGTCGAAGGTCGATTGCAGCGGCGGATTCTTGGCGGCGAAGGCTTCGACCCGGGCGAGCACGATGCAGTTGGTGACGATCAGCGGGATGAAGATGCCGAGCACCAGATAGAGTTCATGCAGGTTGGCGTTGAACAGCAGATCGACCGCCGTGACCAGCGAGGCGACGATGAGGATGAAGACGGGGATGCGGATCTCGTGCGGGATGAAATTGCGCAGGCTGGCGACGGCAACGTTGGCCACGGCCATGACGATGATCGTGGCCAGCGACAGCATGATGCCGTTCACCATGTTGGTGGTCACCGCCAGCAGGGGGCACAGGCCGAGCAGTTGAATCAGGCTGCTGTTCTGCTTCCAGACGCCGTTGTGGGTGATGTTACGGATTTCTTCGCGGGTAATCATCGGGTTGGTGCTCCTTCGCCGGTTGGCGATGCGTAGAGCTGCGTCTGGTTTTCGGCAACGAATTTTGTCGCCTTGTGTATTGCCTTGATTACGGCGCGCGGTGTGACCGTGGCGCCGGCAACGGAATCGAAGCGCCCGCCGTCCTTCTTGACCTTCCATTCCTTGTCGGTCAGTGCCGCGTAGCTGAGGCCGTTGAACTGGGTGATCCAGGGGCGCGCCTTGTTCTTGTCCTTCTTCGGCTCGATGTAGTCGCCCAGCCCCGGTGTTTCCTTGTGCTGGGTGACGCGCACGCCGGCCAGGGTGCCGTCGCTGCGGATGGCAAGGATAAGACGGATACGTCCGGCATAGCCGTCTGGCGCCACGGCTTCGAAGACGAGCGCCTGCGGCTGTCCGTTTTTGCGTGCGCGGTAGACCAGCGTCGTGTCGTCGGTACCGAGCGCCGGCGTGGCCGGCAGGGAAATCGTATCCTTGAGCAGATCGTTGTCGTAGTCGGTGCGGGGCAGCACTTCGTCTACCAGCTTCATCTTCTCTTCCGTGGCCGAGGCCTCCAGTGCGGGCTTGGTCCACAGGTAAACGCCGGCGAGCAGGGTGGTGAAGATGATGACAAAAACAAACAGGATGATGGCGGTGCGGAGCGCCATGCCGGCTGTCGTAGAGGCTTTCTTCTTGATCACGGCTGCCCCTTCCTGCTGAAGATGGCGGGCTGGGTGTACATGTCGATCAGGGGCACGCAGAGGTTCATCAGCAGGACGGCGAAGGCGACGCCGTCCGGATAGCCGCCGAAAACGCGGATGATGTAGGCGAGCAGGCCGGCGGCAAAGCCGAAGATGATCTTGCCTTTTGGCGTTGTGCAGCCGGAGACCGGGTCGGTGACGATGAAGAAGGCGCCAAGCATGGCACCACCGGAAAACAGGTGGAACACCGGGTTGGCAAACTGGGCCGGGTTGTAGAGCCAGAGGCCGCCGGCGAGCAGCGACATGCCGGCAATGAAGGACAGGGGTGCGTGCCAGGAGATGATGCCGCGTTGCCAGAGCCAGAGGCCACCGAGCAGGTAGCCGCCGGTGACCCATTCCCAGCCACGGCCGGCGAAGAATCCGAACAGCTCCTGGTTGGCAAGCAGGGTGGCAACGCTGAACTGTCCTTCTTCAAGCTTGAGCGCTGTCTTCAGTGCATCGAGCGGGGTGGCGCCGGTAACGGCATCAAGGCGCGGAAAAGTACCGAAAACGATGCCGACCTGGTCCATGAAGCTGACCTTGAGGCCAACACCGGGCCATTGCGACATCAATGCCGGGAAAGAAACGATGCAGACGGCAAAGGCGATCATCGCCGGGTTGAACGGGTTCTGGCCGAGGCCGCCGTAAAGGTGCTTGGCGACGATGATGGCGAACAGCGTGCCGGTAACGACCAGCCACCAGGGCGAAAGCGGCGGGAAGGTCAGTGCAATCAGCCAGGCGGTGACGACCGCACTGCCGTCGGAGAGGAAAAGCGACATCGGCTTGTCGCGCAGCTTGAGCATCAGCGCTTCGCCGGCCAGCGCGGTAACGGTGGCAATGGCCAACTGGACGAGAATGACCGGGCCGAACAGCCAGACGTAGGCGGCAATGCCCGGGACCAGCGCAGCCAGCACCTGCAGCATCACGCGCTGTACGCTGGCATTCTGCAGCAGGTAGGGGGGCGTGCTGAAATCGGTCACGGTTTGCTTCCCTCGGCAGGAGATTCGGGAGGCGGTTCCACGCCGGCCTGCTGGCGGCGGGCATCGATCTCGGCAACTTCCTTTTGCTGGGCGGGGGTCAGATGGTCCGTGTTCCTGGGGCGGCGGCTTCCCGTTGAGCGCGGGCTCGTTCCATGGCGGCGGCAATGGCAGCTTTTCGGCGGCTTCGGCGTCGGCACGGCAGCGCATCCGTGGCCGGGGTAGGAGGCGGGGCGGGGTTGAGCCATCAACCGGGGCTGCGGCAGCAGCAGCGGCTTCCGCCGCTTTCTTGGCGGCCTGGGCGGCAGCAGCCTTGGCCAGTTTTTCGGCTTTTTCCGCCTTCTCGCGTTCGTCGCGCGCCGTCTTCCATTCGAAGCGGGCCTTCGCCTGGTCGGCCGCGTTCTTTTCCTTCTCGCGCGCCCAGATCTCGCTTTTGGCAAAGCGGAAATACTGCACCAGCGGGATTCGCGACGGGCAGACGAAGCTGCAGCAGCCACATTCGATGCAGTCGAAGATGTGATATTCCTGCGTCTTGCCGAAGGTTTTGGCGCGTGTGTGCCAGTAGAGCTCGAAAGGCTGCAGTTCGATCGGGCAGGCCTTGGCGCATTCGCCGCAGCGGATGCAGGGCATTTCCGGCGCCGGTGGCGGGAACAGTTTCGGTGAACCGGCGATGATGCAATTGCTGGTCTTGATCAGCGGGGCGTCGGTACCGGGCAGGCTGAAACCCATCATCGGGCCGCCCATCAGGAAACGGTCGGTATCGGCTTTCGGCTTGCCAAGGGCGATGAATTCGTCGATCGGCATACCGATCGGTATTTCCCAGTTGCCCGCCGTTTCGACATTGCCGGTGAGGGTGACGACCCGATTGACGAGCGGTTCACCAAAAGCCACCGCGCGGTGTCATGGCGTAGGCGGTACCGACATTGAAACATTGAACGCCGTAATGAAAACCGAGTTTGCCAAAAGGAATTTCGATGCCGGTCAGTACGCGGATGAGCTGTTTTTCACCACCAGCCGGATAGCGTGTCGGCACCGCGACGACGCGGATGGCGGCTTCTCCCCCGGTTGCCTCTTCAGCTGCTGCAGCGGCCTGCATGGCGGCAACCGCCTCCGGCTTGTTGTCCTCGATGCCGACGATGATGCGCTGGGCGCCAACGGCGCGGCGCATGATGCGGGCGCCGGCAATGATGGCCGTTGCCCGCTCGCGCATCAGGCGGTCATCGCAGGTGATCCACGGTTCGCATTCGGCGCCGTTGATGATCAGCGTGTCGACGCGCGCCTGGCCCGGTGAGAGTTTGACGTGGCGCGGAAAACCGGCGCCGCCCAGGCCGACGATGCCGGCGTTGCGCAGAAAATCGCGTAATGCCTGCGGGTCGGCATTGGCTTCATCGAATGGCGTCAGCGTGCACCAGCGGTCTTCCCCGTCCGGCGCGATGATGACGCTGCGCGCCGAGAAGCCGGAGGGGTGCGGATAGGGCGTGTCTTCGATGGCAACAACGTGACCGGAGGTCGAAGCATGGATGCCGGTAGCCATCATGCCCTCGGCCGACGCGATGCACTGACCTTTGCTGACAGCATCGCCGACCGCGACTGTCGGCGTTGCGGTCGCACGCGCATTCAAGCGTAGCGGGATGATGACGCGCGATGGCAGCGGTGCCGTGCGGATGGGCTGATTGGCCGATTCCTGCTTGTGCGATTCGGGGTTGACGCCGCCCCCTTGAATTTGAACAATTGCAGCATCAGGCGACCCGCTTGATTTCGACAATCGGGTATTTCCACTTCCAGTTGTCGAGGTTTTCGCCAATCGCTTCCATGCGAATGCACTCGACCGGGCAGGGTGGCAGGCAAAGTTCGCAGCCGGTGCACAGATGGACCGATGATGGTATGCATCTGTTTTGCGGCGCCCACGATGGCATCGACCGGGCAGGCCTGGATGCAGAGTGTGCAGCCGATGCAGGTCTGCTCGTCGATGAACGCAACGGCTTTCGGTTTTTCTTCCGCTTCGAGCGGCTTCACCTCGCGCCGAGCAGGTCGGCCAGCTTGGCCACGCTTTCCATCCCGCCCGGCGGGCAGAGGTTGATGTCGGCTTCGCCCTTGTTGATCGCTTCGGCGTAGGGGCGGCAGCCGGGGTACCCACACTGGCCGCATTGCGTCTGCGGCAGGATGGCTTCGATCTTCTCGACCAGCGGGTCGCCTTCAACCTTGAACTTGATCGAGGCGTAGCCGAGCGCCGCGCCGAGCACGATGGCCCCGAGCGCCATGATGGCGATGGACATGATCATTGGTATCTGTCCAGACCGGCGAAGCCCATGAAGGCCAGCGACATCAGGCCGGCAGTGACCATGGCGATGGCCGCGCCCTTGAAATAGAGCGGGACATCCGCCCCCTCGACGCGTTCGCGAATGCCGGCGAAGAGCACCAGCACCAGCGAAAAGCCGACGGCGCTGCCCATGCCGAAAAGCAGCGATTCGACGAAGTTGTTCTTGTTGGCGATGTTGAGCAGCGGAACGCCGAGCACGGCGCAGTTGGTGGTGATCAGCGGCAGGTAGATGCCGAGCACCTGATGCAGCACCGGGCTGGTTTTCTGGATGACCATTTCGGTCAGCTGGACGATGGCAGCGATGGTGACGATGAACGACAGCGTGCGCAGGTATTCCAGGCCGAAAGGTATCAGCAGGTAGTGATCGATGATGTAGCTGGCACCGGTGGCGACGGTCAGGACGAAAGTGGTCGCGCGCCCATGCCGAAGGCCGTATCGAGCTTCTTCGATACCCCCATGAAGGGGCACAGGCCAAGGATCTTCACCAGGACGACGTTGTTCACCAGCACGGCGCCGAGAAGGATGAAGAGGTAGTGGGTCATGGTCGCGAAATGATACGGAGGGCGAATTATCGGCTTTTGCTTTGTATCAAACAACCCTGCGAAAAATAGGGAATTGGCCCACCGGCTCAGGCCTGGCGGGACATTTTCGCAATCGCGGCTGACGCCTCGCTGACCAGATCCGGCCCGCGATAGATGAAACCGGAATAAAACTGCACCAGGCTGGCACCCGCGGCGATCTTGGCTGCCGCATCTTCACCCGACATGATGCCGCCGACGCCAATGATCGGTAGTTCGCCCTTGAGCGCCGTCGCCAGCTTCTTGACGACTTCGGTCGAAGCCTCCGAACAGCGGCGCACCGGAGAGGCCGCCGGTTTCAGCCGCGTTGGCGCAGCTTTCGACGCCGGTACGGGCAATCGTGGTGTTGGTGGCGATGACGCCATCCATGCGATGGCGGCGAAGCAGGTCGGCGATGCCGGTGATCTGTGCGGCTTCGAGGTCGGGGGCGATCTTCAGCGCCATCGGCACGTAGCGGCCGTGCGTGTCGGCCAGCCGCTGCTGCGCGGCCTTGAGCGGCGCGAGCAGGGCGTCGAGCGCCTCGTCCTTCTGCAGCTCGCGCAGGTTCTTGGTGTTCGGGCTGGAGATATTGACGGTGATATAGCTGGCCAGCGGATAGACGCGTTTCCAGGCAGGCCAGGTAGTCGTCGGCGGCCTTCTCGATCGGCGTGGTCGAAGTTCTTGCCGATGTTGATGCCAAGGATGCCGCCCTTTTTCGGGAAGTTGGCTGCCTTGACGTTGGCGATCAGCTTGTCGACGCCCTCGTTGTTGAAGCCCATGCGGTTGATGATGGCCTGCTTCTCGGGGATGCGGAACAGGCGCGGGCGCGGGTTGCCGGGCTGCGGGCGCGGCGTGATGGTGCCGATTTCGAGGAAGCCGAACCCAAGCGCCGCCAGCCCGTCGATGTGGTCGCCGTTCTTGTCGAGGCCGGCAGCCAAGCCAACCGGGTTGGGGAACTTGATTCCCATGACTTCGACCGGGCAGGACGGAACGGGCTTGGCCAGCACGCCACCGGAGTGCATTGCAGGAAAGCAGCGAAACGCCGCGCATGCCGATGCCGTGGGCATCCTCGGCGTCGAGCGAGAAGAAAAATTTTCGAATGAGGGGATAGAGCATCCCGCGATTTTACCGCAACGCACCATTTTCTGCCGGGGCGCTTCGCCCGAAAATGGTGCGTCGGCGGCTATCTGCCGGGGGGCGCTGAGGGGGTTGCTCTATCGCCTACGTGCCGTCACCCCGGCCGGCGTCGAGCGCAGCTTCGGCCCAGGCTCGGGCATCCCGCGCCGAGGTTTCGACATTGGCTTCGTTGATGCCCCGAGCATGTCGGCAACCCGGCTGGCGTGATCGAAGCGCCCTTTTTCGACCGCCAGCGCGAGCATCAGGTGGCGGACATAGGGGCCGCTGCTATCCACCAACACCTCACGCACCGCAGGCGGCAGCGTCATGCGCTCGACAACGCGGGCCATCGGCATGCCGAGCAGGCTGTCGAGCAGCGAGAAGAGGCCGACGAGGAACAGTTCGTCGCACGCTTCCCTTTGTGCAGGCCGGCTGCGGCGAGTTCGAGGAAACGTGCCCGCCAGAGGGCCATTTCGAGCAAAGACTCGTCGCGGCCGCCTTGGACCCGGCACGAACATCGACACCGAAAGCCAGCGGTAGAGGGTGGCGCGCCCAAGTACCAGCATGGCTTGATCGATGTTCGCAACCGGCGCTGAAAGACCGAGGATCGGCGTATTGGCCATCGCCAGAACCTTGACTGCAACTACTGGATCGCGCTTGGCGACCGCGGCAATCTCGGCAATGTCGGCGTCGCGGCGCAGCAGGTTTAGCATCTCGATCAGCACCAGGCGGCTCGGGTTGAGGCGCTCGCCACTCTCGGCTTCATCGGGCTGCGACGCGAACCCGCCGGGCGGAGAAGTGGCGCGGCGATCCATGCACAGGCGGTGCTCAGCCCACGCCGAAAGCCCATTGACTGCCACTGTTTGTGGCGTCTCGCCGCGTGTCAGGCGGCGCAGCAGGCGCTCAAAGTTTTCCAGTGCATAGCCGCGAAAATCAAGCACGCACAGATCGGCGCATGCCAGCGCCGTCTTTTCGGCGGCAGCCGTATCGTCGACGGCAAGTTTTCCGCCAGCCAGTTTGAGCGCTTCCACGGCTTGCTGCCAGGCACCCCAGTCTTCTCCAGCAGGCGGCGAGGAAATGAGAAAGAAAGTGTTTGGCGCGATGAACTGGCGAATGCTGGCACGATGGCTGTCGGCCACCGTACCTGCAAGAGCGCAAGGCGTCCTGTGCTAAGGCCGCGATATTCTCGGCACGCAGCGCGGTTTCGGCGCCAGTCGGCGAAGCCCCTGGCGACGCGGCGAACGGTGAAGCGATAACCGGCAATGCGCGAGCGGGCATCGAGCATCTCATCGCGCTGCACAGGAGCGCGTGCGGACGGCTCTGCCGACGCTTTCCGGCCGGCATGGCGGCCCAGCTGCGCTGGCGGGCCAGGGTCTCTGATCTCGAGGGTCTGCACCCCACCAGCAGTTTGCGAGAAAGTTGCCAAGCCATTGTCCTCGAAAAACGGTTCAACCAGAGGCCACCCAGGCCGCAAGAAAATCGCTCTTGCTGCCTGGGCGCACTTTACCGCGATGGCTCTCTAACTCCCCAGCCGCATCGCCCTGCGCGGCCGCCGCCCTTTAAGGGAAGGCCGCGGTTCGTCAATTTGCACAAATCGTGCAAATTACGCCAAAGCCGAATTTGCTTGCAGCCCGCTCTATGAGAGGGGGTCAGTCTGAATCGTGCAAATTGCGCCACTCGCCATCGATGAGGCCTTCAATGGGTTTGAAGTGGGTCTTGTAGGACATCTTCGGCGTGTCGCCGATCCAGTAGCCGAGGTAAAGGTAGGGCAGACCAAGGGCACGGCACTGGGCGATTTGCCAGAGGACGTTGAAGGTGCCGTAGCTGTTGCCGGTACGGTCCGGGTCGTAGAAGGTGTAGACGGACGACAGGCCGTCGCTGAGCACGTCGATGATGCTGACCATGCGCAGGCCCTGGGGGTCGGAGAATTCGATCAGCCGCGTATCGACCCGGCTTTGCAGGAGGAAATGCGCGTACTGCTCGTGGCTGTCCTGATCCATGCCGCCGCCGGCGTGGCGGCTGCTCTGGTAACTCAGATAGAGCGCGTAGTGTTCGGGGTAAAACTCGAGCGGTAGCTCGCAGGCGCGCAGTTCATGGTGTGTTTGCCAGGCGCGCCGCTGGCTGCGCGAAGGGTGAAAGTCCGCGACCGGCAGCCGCACGGGGATGCATTTTTTGCAGTGGTCGCAGTGGGGGCGGTAGGTGAAGACGCCGCTGCGGCGAAAGCCGGTGCGAACCAGTTCGCTGTAGACCTCGGCGGTGATCAGGTGCGTCGGCGTGGCAACCTGCGAACGCGCGGTTTCGCCCGGCAGGTAGCTGCAGGTGTAGGGAGACGTTGAATAGAACTGCAGTAGCGAGAACGGCAGTTCGGAGTCATTCAGCCGCGACAATTCAACTCCAGTCGAAAACTGCCCGCTGGCTGGCCAGCGGGCAGGCGCTACATCAGCCTGACAGAGCGTTCGTAGGCGCTCAAGGAAGTCCTGCCGGGGAATTTCCCGGGCACCCAGCGAGGCGAGGTGGTCGGTTCGCATCTGGCAATCTACCATGCCGAAATCGTGCGTCTCAAGAAAACGGGCGAGGTGAGCGGCAGCGATCTTCGAGGCATCGGTGCGGTGCGAGAACATCGATTCGCCGTAGAACATGCGGCCAATGGCCAGCCCGTACAAGCCTCCGACAAGTTGCCCGTCCTTCCAGGTTTCGACCGAATGCGTTTGGTGACCACCAGAGAATCGGTTGGCCGGCGGAGAACCAGGGAAAGATCCCCGCGCGGTAGGCGGCCAGGATGCGTGCCGGCGAGAGGTCGGCGCCGGCACACAGCAGACCGTTGGGTTCGGTCAGTGCCTGTTCTACGGGAGGAAAGGGCGCGTCGTCGACGAGCCAGGAAATCATGCGCGGAAAGTGACGGGAACAACTTTCGGGCCGCTTCCCGATGCGAACTGCCGCGTCGGCGTCTTGAAGGCGACAACGTGATCGACGTCCAGACGGATGCCGATTTTCTCGCCCAGCGCGTGATTGTGGTGCGAGGGAACCAGCGACAACACGCGCACACCGCTCACGAGGCGCAAGGAGTAGAGGATGTCGGCGCCACGAAACGCCTTGTGCACCACCTCCGCCTGAAGCGTGCTCCTGTCGTCATGGATGATGTCATCCGGGCGCAGCAGCACATCGACGCCGCACTCCTTGCCGCAGGCCATGCAACCCTGGCTGCACTCGAGCGGGAGGGCCGAGTGCAGGGTGCCGAGTTCAACTTCCACTTCATGCGCGCTGATCACCTGCCCGGGCAGGAAAACACCCTGGCCGACAAAGTCGGCAACAAAGCGGTTGGCCGGCTGGTGGTAAAGGTTGTAGGGCGTGTCCCATTGCTGGATGCGGCCTTCGTCCATGACGCCGATTTCGTCGGCCATGGCGAAGGCTTCGTTCTGGTCGTGGGTGACCAGCACCGCAGTCATGCCCTCACGCTTGAGGATTTCGCGCACCTCGTGCGAGAGGCGTTCGCGCAGATCGACGTCGAGGTTGGAGAAGGGCTCGTCGAGCAGGATCAGTTCGGGTTTCGGTGCCAGCGCGCGGGCTAGTGAGACCCGTTGTTGCTGGCCGCCGGAGAGCTCGTGCGGGAATTTTTCGCCCTGGCCGGCAAGGCCGACGGTTTCAAGGAGTTGCGTTACCCGTGCAGCACGCTCGTTGTTTGGCGTGGCGCCAAGACCAAAGGCGATGTTGCCGGCAATGGTCAGATGGGGGAAGAGGGCGTAGTCCTGAAAGACCATGCCGATCCGCCGTTTTTCCGGTGGCAATGCATAGCCGGCACGGCTGACAAGTTTTCCTTCGAGGTGGATTTCGCCAGCGGCCACCGGTTCAAAGCCGGCAATGCAGCGCAGCAGCGTTGTCTTGCCGCAGCCGGAAGGTCCGAGCAGGCAGGCGATGCTGCCGGTTTCGACGCGGAACGAAACGCCGTTGACGACGACATGCGTGCCATAGCTTTGCTTGAGATCCTGGAGTTCGAGGTGAGCCATGGCGTAGTTGCGATGCGGCCAGCAAGAAAAGCGACGAAGGGAACCGGTACGGTAAGACTGTCCAGTCAATTATAATTCGCATTCACAATGGATCGCCATGACTCGCCAAGGTTTTAGCCCGCTGCTGACGTTCTCTCTCGTTATCGCCCTGCTGGTCGGCATGCCGATCGCCAGCGTGCTGCTCAACGTGTTTTCGGGCGGCACGGGCGAAACCTGGACACATCTGGCATCGACGGTGTTGCCGGAATATATCGGCAATACGCTGTGGCTGTGTCTCGGTGTTGGCTTCGGTGTGACGGTCGTTGGCGTGGTCACCGCCTGGCTCACGGCCATGCACGATTTCCCCGGGCGCCGGGTGTTCGAGTGGGCGCTGGTCTTGCCGTTGGCCATGCCGGCGTATGTGCTGGCTTATGTTTACACCGATTTCCTGCAGTTCGTCGGGCCGCTGCAGACGACGCTGCGCGAAACTTTCGGTTGGAGCAGGGGCGATTACTGGTTTCCCGATGTGCGCACGCTGGGCGGCGCCATCACCATGTTCGTCTTTGTTCTCTATCCCTACGTATATATGATCGCCCGCGCGGCTTTTCTGGAGCGCGCCAGCGGCATGCTGGAAGCGGCGCGCACACTGGGGGTTGGTGCCTGGGCGTCGTTCTTCCGCGTTTCCCTGCCGCTGGCGCGGCCGGCGGTGGCTGCCGGTACTGCGCTGGCGCTGATGGAAACGCTGGCCGACTATGGCACCGTTTCCTATTTCGCCGTACAGACCTTCACCACCGGCATCTATCGCGCCTGGTTTTCGCTGGGAGATCGCATCGCTGCCGCTCAACTGGCGGCCGTGCTGCTCGGTTTCGTTATCCTCTTGCTGGCGCTGGAGCGTCTATCAAGAGGACGAGCCCGCTTCCACAACACCACTGGCCGCAATCGCCCCCTGTCGGGCCGTCGGCTCTCCGGCTGGCGCGCTGCCGTCGCTTTCGTTGTTTGCGCATTGCCGCTGACAGTCGGGTTTCTATTGCCGGGGGGCTTGCTGCTGCGACTTTCGCTGGCAGAAGCCGAGACCCAGTATGGCGAGCGTTTCCTCATGCTGGCGCGCAACAGTTTTGTCCTGGCCGGGGTGACGGCCGTCTGTGCGGTGATGCTGGCGCTGCTGCTGGCCTATGCCGCCCGCCAGTCGAAGGGCTTGCTGGCACGGGGGCTGAATCGTGCGGTTGGCTTGGGGTATGCCGTGCCGGGTTCGGTCATCGCGGTCGGCGTGCTGATCCCCGTGACGCGTCTCGACAATCTGATCGCCACCAGCTGGCAGTCGGCCTTCGGCACCAACCCGGGGCTGTTGCTCACCGGCGGCATTGCTGCACTGGTCTATGCCTACCTCGTGCGTTTTCTCGCCGTGGCTTTGCAGACCGTGGGCGCCAGCCTTTCGAAGATCACGCCGAGCATGGACGATGCGGCGAAAAGCCTGGGCTGTTCGCAAGGCGAGACCCTGCGCCGGGTGCATATGCCGCTGCTGCGCGGCAGTCTGTTCACCGCCGGCCTGCTGGTCTTCGTCGACGTCATGAAGGAGTTGCCGGCAACGCTGGTGATGCGCCCATTCAACTTCGACACGCTGGCCACGCAAACCTACACGCTGGCTTCGGACGAACGTCTGGCCGAAGCCTCGACTGCAGCACTGGCCATTGTCGCCGTCGGTATCGTGCCGCTGATTGCCCTCTCACGGCAGATTGCCCGCGCTCGCCGCTGAAAGCAGAACGCCCCGGCAGTGCGGAGCGTTTGTTGTAATGCCTGACTGGCGGGCAGGCGGCTAGCGGTAGCTAGCCTTGTCGAAAATCACCTGCGCCTTTACGGCGTACATCGCCAGATTGCCGACGGGAATGCTGTCGGCCTTGAACGCACCGAGCGCTTCCAGTGCCGGGTTGCTGACCTTGACGCTGGCGACGGCCGGCCATTCGTTGTTGCCATCGGCGAAGTAGCGCTGCGCCTCGTCGGAAGCCAGGTATTCGAGGAACTTCACCGCCGCTTCCTTGTGGGGGCGTGCTTCAATACGCCGCCGCCGGAAACGTTGATATGTGCGCCGGTCGTTTTCTGGTTTGGCCAGATCACGCCAACTTTTTCCATGACCTTCCTGTCTGCTGCCTTTTCCGAACGCATCAGGCGTGCCACGTAGTACGAATTGCTGATGGCGACGCCGCATTCGCCGGCTGCCACCGCCTTGATCTGATCGGTATCGCCACCCTTCGGTGCGCGCGCGAAATTGGCGACGACGCCCTTGGCCCAGCTTTCCGCAGCCGCTTCCCCCTGGTGGGAAATGATCGAGGCCATCAGCGAGAGGTTGTAGGGGTGCGAACCGGAGCGCGTGCAGACGGCGCCCTTCAGCTTGGCGTTGGCGAGGTCTTCGTAGTTCTGCACGTCCGCTGGCTTGACGGTGGCCTTGTTGTAGACGATCACGCGGGCCCGGGTGGAGAAGGAAAACCAGTCATCGGTACGCAGATTGGCCGGAATGCGCGATTCCAGAACCTTCGACTTCACCGGCACAAACAGTCCCAGCTCGTGCGCCTTGGCAAGGCGCGAGGCGTCAACGGTCAGCAGCACATCGGCTGGGCTGTTGCTGCCTTCGTTCTTGATGCGCTCAAGAAGCTCTTCTTCCTTGCCTTCAATGCGGTTGATCTTGATCCCGGTCTGCCTGGTGAAATTGGCATAGAGCGCATCGTCGGTCTGGTAGTGGCGGGCCGAGTAGAGGTTCAGCACTTTCTCTTCGGCGCTGGCGTTGGCAAGCAGTGCTGCCGCGAGCAGCGTGCCGATCAGTGGGCGGGTAATCGTCTTGAGCATGGTTTGAGTGTGTCCTGCTTGATAGTCGTTGAACAAGAAGTGGAATATTTGCGACGATTCTAACGCGAGTTTTTTGATTTGTAAATGAGAACCGTTATCGAATAATGGCGAAAAAAATGCCGCATTGGCGGCAGTTTGCGTGAGGCGCGACGCTTGCCAAAAATCTGACAATCAGCGTTCGACGACCCGGCGGGCACCGTTATAGCGTTTGACCCAGTAGCTGCTGCCCATATCCTCGACCCGCACTTCGCCGCCCGGACGGGGCGAATGCAGGAAACGGCCCTCGCCAAGGTAGATGCCGACATGCGAGAAGGCGCGGCGCATGGTGTTGAAGAAAACGAGGTCGCCCGGCTTGAGTTCCTGGTGGTCTACGCGGTCGCCGACTTCGCTCATCTCGCGCGATGTCCTGGGCAGGCCAAGGCCAATGGCGTCGCGGAAGACCAGCTGCACGAAGCCGCTGCAGTCGAGACCGGCATCGGGGTCGGTGCCGCCGCGGCTGTAGCGCACGCCGACCATCTCCAAGCCCTTGAGGATCAGATCCTGCGCCTTGTTCGTGTAGCGCTCAAGGAAGGTGCTGTCGTCCTGGCGACGGCTTTCCTCATTGGCTTGAACCGGCGTTGCGATGCCAAACGCCAGCACGACGGCCGCAATCAACGGTACGAAGTTACGGAGGGAGGGCGAGGCAGGGCGACGAATGGCAGTGGTGGCGGTGCGGAAAATCGACATAGCGGCGGAATTTATGTCAATTACTGCCGCTTGTAAACCGCCAAACCACTGTTTTTTCAAGATGGCCTCGCTCGTGGCGGTTGGGGGTAGACAACCTGCCCACAGGATGGAGTAATCTTTCTCTTGCGCTGGCGGGCCTTTGGTGGGGTGGCACCGCGATTGTTTGAGCGCGCTGATTTTGTGTTTATAATTCGTAATTATGAATTAGCGAAGCAGCAGCGTACGGTGCCCCGCCTATCCAAGGAGTTGGCATGAGCCCGTTCAAGGCTTGTCTGAGAAATTTTGGTGGCACTAGAGTAGCCGGGCTGCAAAGTGCTCGTACTTCCCGTGTGAGTGGAGCGTGAGGGCAGGATGGCCAGCAATCTGAACCAGTTGCCGCGCGTGTTGATTGTCGATGATTCGCGCATGGTGCGCGCTACGATCGCCAAGCATATCCGTGGTCACTATGACTACCGCGAAGAAGGCGACGGCGAGGCGGGGTGGCAGGTGTTGGTGCTGGACCACACGGTCCGGGCCGTTATCTGTGACCTGAGCATGCCAGTGCTGGATGGCTTCGGCCTCTTGGCCCGCGTACGGAATTCGCGCCTGGCACGGATTCGGGAAATGCCGGTGATCTTGATCTCCGGCGATGAAGACGAATCGTCGAAGGAGCGCGCCAAGGCACTTGGGGTTTCGGATTTCATAACCAAGAGCACGGGCGCAACTGAGCTGCTCGCGCGCCTGGAGTCGTTGATTCGCCTGGCTCAGGCCCAGCGTGAGTTGGAGAAGAGTCGGGATCAGCAGGTGCAGGACCCGGATACCGGGCTCTTCACCCGCAAGTACATCGAGTTGCAGGCAGCGCAGGCCTTGTCACACGCCTCGCGCCACGCCAGTGAAGTCAGTGTGATGGTGTTGGGTTTTGACCGTTTTGATGCGCTGCGGGCCGAGGCCGGTGATGAACTGGTGAAGCAATTGCAGTTGCGGTTTGCGCGCCTGGTGGCGGGCAAGATCCGCAAGGAAGATAGCCTCGGGCATTATGACGACAACTGGTTTGCCGTCATTTCACCAGGAACGCCGGAGATTTCCTGCGAGGCTTTTGGTAACCGCCTGCGTGAGGCGATCGAGGTGGCGAATATTGCGGCGCACGGCCAGCGACTGAAGCTCTCGGTCAGTCTTGGCGTCGCCAACAGCCCGACCGATCCCGTGGCTTCGGCGGGGGCTTTGCTGGATCTGGCAGCGCAGCGCCTCAAAATGGCGATCGCCGCCGGTGGCAACCGGTTGGTCGGGACAGCCGGCAAGGTCAATGCCGTGACGCCGCCGCCAAAACTGGGGCATGCGCTGGATTTGTTGCGTGGTGGCCATGCCAATATGGTGCGGCCGCATGTGGGGTTGCTGGTAGCGGAATTGATGCCGCTGCTGGCACTGGTTCAGGAGGAAAGCGGCATTGAGTTGCCGTTGGCAGCACTGAAAGAACGTTTTCGCGACCGGAGCTGAAGCAAATAAGACATCCGGCGGAATGATTCGATGTGTGCAGGTTAATTAGCAAGAGGGTAACTAATGACGACGTACAAGGAATTTCACCAGTATTCCATCGAAAAGCCTGACCAGTTCTGGACGGAACAGGCCCAATTGATCGACTGGAAAGAACCATTCACCCAGGTCTGCGACTATTCCCGCCCGCCGTTTGCCAAGTGGTTTGTCGGTGGCAAGACCAACCTCTGCCATAACGCAGTCGATCGTCACGCAGCCAAGCGGCCGAACGACAACGCGCTGATTTTTGTTTCGACCGAAACCGACGAAGAAAAGGTTTATTCCTTCGCCGAGTTGCAGCGCGAAGTCGAGCGCATGGCGGCGATCTACAAGAGCCTCGGCGTCAAGAGGGGTGACCGCATCCTGATTTACATGCCGATGGTTGCCCAGGCCTGCTTCGCCATCCTGGCCTCGGCCCGTATCGGCGCGATTCACTCGGTCGTCTTCGGTGGCTTCGCCTCCGGTTCGCTGGCAACCCGCATCGACGATGCCAAGCCGGTGCTGATCGTATCAAGCGACGCCGGCATGCGCGGCGGCAAGGCGGTTCCCTACAAGCACCTGCTCGACGAAGCCATCGAGCTGTCCGAGAACAAGCCGGCCAAGGTGCTGATGATTGACCGTGGCTTGGTCAAGGAATCCAGCAAGGTTGAAGGTCGCGACGTCGACTACGCCACGCTGCGTGCCGAGCACATGGATGCCCAGGTGCCGTGCGAGTGGATGGAATCCTCCGAGCCGTCGTACATCCTCTACACCTCCGGCACCACCGGCAAGCCGAAGGGCGTGCAGCGCGACACCGGCGGTTACGCCGTGGCGCTGGCCTCGTCGATGAAGCACATCTACTGTGGTGGCGAAGGCGAAACCTACTTCTCCACGTCCGACATCGGCTGGGTGGTCGGTCACTCCTACATCATCTACGGTCCGCTGATCGCCGGCATGGCCACCGTGATGTACGAAGGCACGCCGCTGCGCCCCGATCCGGGCATCTGGTGGCAGATTGTCGAGAAGTACAAGGTCAACGTCATGTTCTCGGCGCCGACTGCCGCCCGCGTGCTGAAGAAGCAGGATCCGGCGTACATGCACAAGTACGACCTGTCCTCGCTCAAGCACATCTTCATGGCCGGCGAGCCGCTGGACCAGCCGACGCACGAGTGGTTCATGAACGAACTGCAGAAGCCGGTGATCGACAACTACTGGCAGACCGAAACCGGCTGGCCGATGCTGGCCGCGCTGCCGGGCGTCGAGCGGACCCCGATCAAGTTCGGCTCGCCGAGCTTCCCGGTCTATGGCTACAACCTCAAGATCTTCCGCGAGGACGGTTCCGAGTGCGAGGCCAACGAAAAGGGCATCGCTGCCGTCATCCCGCCGATGCCGCCGGGTTGTCTGTCGACCGTGTGGGGTCAGGACGACCGTTTCGTCAGCACCTATTTCACGCTGTTCAAGGACCCGCTGGTCTATTCCTCATACGACTGGGCGATCAAGGATGACGATGGTTACTTCACCATCCTCGGCCGTACCGACGACGTCATCAACGTTGCCGGCCATCGCCTGGGAACGCGCGAAATCGAAGAGGCGATCCAGAATCACACCGCCATCGCCGAAGTCGCCGTGGTCGGTATCGAGGACAAGCTGAAGGGGCAGGTGCCGATGGCCTTCGCCGTCGTCAAGGACGCCTCCAAGGTGGCAACGCCCGAGATGGTCAAGGCGCTGGAGAAGGAAGTTTTCGGAACGGTTGACGGCATCCTCGGTGCCATCGGCCGCCCGGCCCGCGTGCATTTCG
Source organism: Candidatus Proximibacter danicus (assembly GCA_016710885.1). GTDB lineage: Bacteria > Pseudomonadota > Gammaproteobacteria > Burkholderiales > Rhodocyclaceae > Proximibacter > Proximibacter danicus. The sequence goes on along the minus strand of JADJUC010000001.1, from coordinate 292,562 downwards.
TCACTGCGCTGCCAAAGACCCGTTCCGGCAAGATGCTGCGCCGCTCGCTGCAGGCGCTGGCCGAAGGCCGTGATCCGGGTGATCTGACGACCATCGACGATCCGTCGACAATCGAAAACATCAAGAACTTGCTGGCGAGCTAAGCCGCTTCTTGGCATCATTGAGGCCCGCCAGGCATTGCGCCTGGCGGGCCTTTTTCATGTTGTTTTCGGGATGTCCGGATGTCGCTTTCCTGGTTGCTGACCAATCTGCTGGCTGGAGTCGTGGCGCGGGCCCTGCTGGTGCCACTGGAGGCAAAGTATCCGGCGCTGCCACCCTCCAGCCTCCACACACTGGATGCCGAGGCCATTGTTGTTCTTGGTGCCGGTCGCTATCGCGGCACCCCGGAATTCGCCGAAGACGATGTGATCGGGCCGGCGCTCGATCGCTTGCGCTATGGCGCACTGCTCGCCCGGGAGTCGAAAAAACCCTTGCTGGTCACCGGTGGGGCGCCCGATGGCGGGGTGCGTTCGGAGGCAGAAACCATGGCGGCCTCGCTTGCCCGCGATTTCGGTGTCAGCGTCCGCTGGCTTGAATCGGCTTCCGCCAATACGCTTGATAACGCCCGCTTCTCGGCGGAGATTTTGCACTCGGCGGGCATCCGGCGCGTCGCGCTGGTCACCCACGCCTGGCATATGCCACGCGCGGTGGCGGCCTTCGAGGCGGCAGGTCTTTCAGTGCTGGCGGCACCCACCGGTTACCTGTCGGTCGGGCCGATATCGGCCCTCGATTTTGTTCCTCGTGCAGGTGCGCTGCACGGCTCCGCTCGCGCCCTGCATGAGTGGATCGGGCAGGCCTGGTACGCGCTGCGAAGGTAGGCTGAGGGCTGAAGCTAGCGCTTGAGCGCTTGCCAGCGTTCGGTCCAGACTGCGGCCAGTTCCGGTTTTCCGAAGAGGTAGCCCTGCAACAGGTCACAGTCGTGCTTGGCAAGGAATGCTCGCTGCGCTTCGGTTTCGACGCCCTCGGCAACCACCTTCAGTCCGAGGTTCCTGGCCAGCGCCAGCGTCGCGGCGCTGATCGCCGCATCGTTCTCGTCGGTTTCAATATCGCGGACAAAGGCACGGTCCAGCTTGAGGGTATCGATCGGCAGCAATTTCAAATAGGCCAGCGACGAATAGCCGGTTCCGAAATCGTCGATGGCCAGCCCGACGCCCATATCGCGCAAGGCCTTGAGTCGCCCGATTGCGCGTTCCGGGTCTTCCATCGCGGCTGATTCGGTGACTTCCAGTTCCAGTTCGTCGGGGCCGATTCCGTTGGCTTCCATGGCCGCACGGACCTGCGTCAGCAGCGTCGGCGAGCGCAACTGGTAGGCCGACAGATTGACCGCCATGCGCAGCTTGCCAAAGCCTTCCTCCCGCCAACGTGCCTGCTGTCGGCAAGCCTCTTCGAGCACCCAACTGCCAATGGCCTCGATGACGCCGGTTTCCTCGGCGATCGGAATGAACTTCATCGGCGGGATCAGACCTCGCTCCGGATGGCGCCAGCGGATCAGCGCTTCAACGCCGACAACATGCCCATCTTTCGTACACACCTGCGGCTGGTAGTGCAGCTCGTACTCGCCGGCAGCCAGGGCGCCCAGCATGTCGCGTTCAAGCTCCATCCGTTCGCTGGCGGCGGCGGTCATGGCCGGGCTGAAGAACTGGAAATTGTTCCGCCCTTTTTCCTTGGCGTAATACATCGCCGTGTCGGCATTTTTCATCAGCGTGTCCGAGTCGTCACCATTGGCCGGAAACAGGCTGATGCCGATACTCGGCGTCGTATGCAGCACCTTGCCTTCAACTGTGCAGGGGCGGCCCAGCGCAGCCAGGATCTTTGCCGCAATCGTCACGGCATCCATGTCGGAGGCGAGGCTGGTCAGCGCAACCACGAACTCGTCACCGCCAAGCCGCGCGACGATATCGCTCTCGCGTACGCAATCGCCCAGGCGGCGTGCCACTTCTACCAGCAGCAAGTCACCGACATGGTGACCGAGGGTGTCGTTGATGACCTTGAAACGGTCGAGATCGATGAACATCACCGCCATCAGGCCGGTTTCCCGGCGAGCGGCAAGCAACGACTGCCCCAGCCGGCTCTCGAGGTTGTAGCGATTGAACAGGCCGGTCAGCGCGTCGTGGTGGGCAAGGTGGTCGATTTTTGCCTCGGCCGCCTTGCGGTCACTGATGTCGGTAAAGCTGGCGATGTAGTTGGTGCGCCCACCCTTCTCGTCGGAGACGGCAGAGATCGCGGCCCATTTCGGATACGTCACCCCATCCTTGCGCAGGTCCCACAATTCGCCCTGCCAGTAGCCTGATTCGTTCAGGGCTGCCCACATCGCCCGATAGGTTTCGGGTGGGGTCTTGTGTGAGGAAAGCACGCGCGGGTCCTTGCCCAGCAAATCTTCCTGCGTGTAGCCTGTGTCGCGAACCAACGCGTTGTTGACCGCGACAATGCGGTTGTCACGGTCGGTGATCAGGATCGCCTCGCCGCTGTTCTCGAATACCTTGGCGTAAAGACGCAGCGCCTCCTCGGCGCGCTTGCGGTCGGAGATGTCGCGCCAGGCGCAGTAGATCGCCTGGCGGCCGCCGAGGTCAATGCTTGACAGCGTCACTTCGGCGGTGAAGTTCGCGCCATTGGCGCGGGTATGCACCCACTCGAAACGGTGCAGGCCCTTTTCGCGAGCCAGCGACAGCATCCGCTGCGCCTTGGTAAAGGAATCCTCACCATCTGGCTGCACTGGCGGCGAAAGCTGCGAAGGGTGCGTATTGAGAAATTCGCCCTTGCTGCTGTACCCCAGGATACTGACGGCCGCATCATTGCATTCGACGAAGCGGTCATCCTCAATGATCCAGACCGGGTCGGGCGACGACTCGAACATGGTTCGCAGCCGGCTTTCCGCGCTCTGGCGCAGCGTCATGTCGCGCAGGGTTTCGACCACGGCAATCAGACGGCCGTCCTTGTCGTGGATGACGCCGGCGTCGATTTCGAGATAAAGCTGGGTGCCGCGCAGCGGCATCACGCACCAGTTTTCGGTGTGTATGCCGTAGGTGACTTCAAGGGAGTGATGGTGGATCGGGTAGTACTGGTCGATCTCGTCAAGCCGCCCTTCGATAATCAGGTCGGCAAGGCAGGGACGTTCGACCCCATAGAAGGCACGCCAGTGATCCTGTGTGCCAAGAACTTCTTGACGCTGCCATGCCGGTCAGGCGCTCGCAGGCCGAGTTCCAGACAATGACCCGCCGCTCCGCATTGAGCACAAAAGTCGGCACAACGAGCTGCTGTACTACTTCCGTAGTAAAACCAAGCTCATGGTGAATCAGTGATTTTCGAGCCTCTCGCTTGCGTAGCGGTGTCGCGCCAGCCATCCAGCGATCCTTTTGAATTGGAGCAAAGTAAGCTTATCGGCAACTAAGTCCAGATATTAACAGGGAAAAACGTGTTTTACCGTGTGCGCTCGCGCATACCGGCGGCGCTGGCAGATTCCGGCAAATCCGCGCCAGGCTTGCCTACTGGCGGAACTGCCAATTTTTCAGCAAGGGTGGCTCCGGGCATTGCGCCAGTTGGGCCAGAAACAGTTCGGCGGCTGACAGCGCATCGCTGAGCGCATTGTGCGCCGGGTAGCGCGGCAGGTTGTACTGTCGCCGGAGCGTACCCAGACGCAGGCTGCCGGGCGCTGGCGTTTCCCGCTGGCGATTCAGGCGGCGAACGGCGATGTCCAGCGTATCGACGGCCGGGCTCAGAATGCGGCCACCGAAAAGTCGCGCGCAGGCCTGGCCGATGAAACCGAGTTCCGTTTTGGCATGATGCGCAATCAGCACGCGCCCGGCGAGTGCGGCGAGCAGTTCCCGCAGCGCCTCCTCCAGAGCAACGCCCGTCGCCGCCTCATCGTCAGTGATGGCGTGGATGACGGCCGAGTCCCCAGTCATCGCGCCGGCGAGGCGCACCAGCCGATGTCGCGCGCTACCCAGATCGATGCGCGTGCCGTCGAGGCAGACCCAGCCGAGGCTGACAATTTCGTGTTGCTGCGGATCGCCGCCGGTGGTTTCCAGGTCAAGGGCGAGATAGCGGGTTTCGGTGCACGGCACCTTGCCATCGGCAAACGGCGTTGCCAGAAAATCCCGAAGCGGCCCCGCCGGTGCCCGCGCCAGCAGCCGTCGGCGGCGATAGTCGAGGCTGAAAAGGCGTTCCAGCATCATTCGCGCGTGCGGTTCGGATAGCGTTGGGCGAGTACGTCCTGCAGCCGGCCGATCACGGCAAACACCGCCTTCAGTTGCGTGCGTTCCAGCGCCGTCAGCGATTCCGGAGCGATGAAGTTGTCCGGCGGCAGGCCTTGGCGAATCTGTCCCGCCTGATGGCGCAGGCGCAGGCCGCCGAGGAACGAAAAAGCCTCCTCCAGTTCCAGCGCCGCTTCGCTGCTCAGCGTCTCGTGACCCGCCGCCGCGCGCAGCCGGGCAACGGTGCCGATTTCTGCCAGCCCGGCGCTCAAGGCGTGGATGCGGGCGAGATCGGTAATCGGGATCAGCCCGCCGCGCTTGATGTCGAACGTGTGGGCATGATCGCCGCCACCGGCCAGCAGGAGGTTACGGAAGAAGCCTAGTGGCGGGCGGGTTTCCACGGCATTGGCCGCCATCCGGGCAAGAAACCCTTCGTTCCTCGCGCACTCGCGCACCACCGTTTCATGCAGCGGCGTCAGCAGTGCGGGGTCGCCAAAGACCACGCGCAAATCGAGGAAATTGGCCGCGAGCATGGCGCCCATGTTGTCCGTGTGGCGCATCCAGCTCTGGAAAGTTGCCACCCACGCCTGGCTGCTCTGGCGCCAGGCCGGTGTGCTGGCCATCACCTTGCCCGGGCAGTAGCGGAAACCGCAGGCGTCGAGGCCGTCATTGACGAAGCGCGCCAGTGCCTCGAACCAGGCCGCATGTTCCTGCGGCCGATAATCGTCATGCAGGATCAGCGCGTTGTCCTGGTCCGAATGCGCCGTCTGCTCGTGGCGCCCCTGCGAACCACAGGCCGCCCAGGCAAAGGGAATCGGCGGCGGCCCCAGCGTTGTCGCCAGGCTTTGCTGCGCCAGTTCGATCAGCCGGCAGGTAATCGCATCGTTGGCCGAGGAAATCGCCTGCCCCACCTGCGCCGCATTGGCCCCGCCGGCATGCATGCGCATCTGCAGTTCCGGCAATTCGGCGCTGGCGGTCGCGAGCGCTGCAACGCTCGCACACTTGCGAATCTGCCCGGCCAGGTGCACCGCATTGGCACTCTGCCAGCGCATCAGGTCGGTGGCCGACACCAGCCCGCGCACCCCGCCGGCATCGACCACCGGCAGGTGATGGATGCCGTGCCGGGTCATCGTCAGCAGCGCTTCGCTCGCTGCGTTTTCAGGGCCGATGCTGGCGACGCCGGAGGTCATGATCCTTGCCACCGGTTCTTCTGGCGAAACGCCTTCCGCCAGGCAGCGCGAGCGCAGATCGCGGTCGGTGACGATGCCCACCAGCCGATCCCGGTCGACGATCATCAGCGCTGAAACGCGCTCACGGGTCATCAAGCGCGATGCCTGGAGGATCGACAGTTCGGGCGCAGCCGTCACCGGTGCGCGTTGCGCGAAGCTGCTGACCGGCTGGGCCATCAGGTCCGGGCGCTGCTGCGCCTGACGGTCCAGGGTGTGGCGTGCGTGGCGCAGGTGTTCGGCCGCCGAGCGAACAAAGAATTCATCGAGGCGCGGTTGCTCGCGGCGCAGGGTCTGCAGGGCCGGGCAGGGCAGCAGGTAGAGCAGCGTGTCCTCGACCGCGACGGAGGCGACGGTCGCGGGCACAGTGCTGCTGGCAGGCAGGGCGCCATGACACGGCGCGTCGAAAATATCGCCCTCGCCAAGCATGTCGATCAGCTTGCCATCGGCACTGCGCTGCTCAACGGCGCCCTTGCGTATTACGTAGAGTGCGGCAGCTTCGCCGGTGGGCGGAAAAGCGCTGCCACGGCGCAGGTAGCGAACGGCCATCAGCTTCGGCAGAGTGTCGAGGGCCGCCGGATCAAGCAGCGAGAAGGGCGGGTAATCGGCCAGAAAATCACGGATCTCGATCAGCTCGACATTCATTCTGAAACCTCGGTTAGCCATAAAGCACAGCAAAAATCAGGGAGAAGCGCGCTTCAGGTGGGTCGATTTTCATCCATTTGGCAAAATTATACGCAGCCAGTTTTTTTCGCGCCCCTGATTCACAATGAATCCTACCGATAATCTCGCGCCATCGGCGGTCTCTGCTATTCTCATTGCCGTCAATGAACCGATGCTTTTCTCCATGACTGCGAAAAATTTTATCTCCGTATCGGACAAACGCCTGTTGGCGGTAGCACGGACATGCGCTGTCTTCGGGATGCCGAAGGAAACCATACGAATGGATGCCGCAGCGCGGATCGTGCCTCTCGACCGTATCCCGGATGCTTTGATTGCAGGGAGATAGGTAGATGCTCTCGACCATCCGCTGGAGCAGCCAACTGGCTACCGGGATAACCGAGGTCGATAACCAGCATGGTCAATTGATTCACATGCTCAACGCGCTGGCCAGACAGCGGGAGCAGGGCGCTGATATGCAGCAGGTGCGCATTCTGCTCTACGAGCTGCGCCGATACGCCAGCTTTCATTTCCAAGCCGAAGAACATCTGATGGCGCAATGGCCGGTGAACGAGAATAACCGGAGCGCACACCTGCGGGCGCACGCCAGTTTTGTCGAGTATTTGTGCAAGGCCGAGGAAATGTTGGAGGCGAGTTCAGCGGATGCCCTCGACCACCTGTTGGCTTTTCTCGTGAAATGGCTGGTGCATCACATTACCGGTGTCGATGCGCGCATGGCGCGCGAGCTCGCGGCACTTGGCATGCCGCTCGTCCCCGTCGTGGCGGATGCAGATGCAGGGAATGGCGATGGTTCGAATGAACAGAGTTCAATTCACGATGCATTGATCAATACGGTTAGCGAACTCTACGACAGCATCAGTGTGCGTACGCTGGAGTTGCTCGATAGCAATCAACGCCTGCTTGAGCAGATGCAGGAACGCGAGCGTGCCGAGACCACCTTGCGCTCCAGTGAGGAGCGTTATCGCGCCATGACTGACAACGGCCAGGCCCTGATCTGGATGGCAGGGGCAGATGGTGAGGCTAACTATTTCAACCGCCCTTGGCTTGTCTTTACTGGCCGCAGGATGAATGCCGAGCTGGGCCGTGCGTGGCTCAACGGCGTTCATCCGGAAGATTTGCCGCGTTGCCAGGAGGCTTTCCGAAAGGCGCTGGAGCAACGGCAAAAATTCAGCATCGTGTGGCGCTTGCGCCGGCACGATGGTGTCTATCGCTGGATGGTCTGCGAGGGGGCGCCGCGCTACGGCAATGACGGCGAGTTCTGCGGCTACGTCGGCCATTGCCTCGACATCACCGAGCATCGTGCGGCAGAAGAACATCAGCAGATCGCCGCGCAGGTATTTGAAACGATGGCCGAAGCCGTGATGGTGACCAATGCGCGGGGCATCATTCAGCGCGTAAATCGGTCATTTACTGCGATCACGGGCTACGAGGAAGAGGAAGTCGTTGGCAGGTCTTCCCGCTTTCTTACCTCCTATCGTCACGACGAGGCCTTTCACGAGGAAATCTGGCAGCAGCTGGAAGCGACCGGGGCCTGGTCCGGCGAGGAATGGATCCGGCTGAAAAACGGGGATGTGCGGCCGATGCGGCAAAGTGCGAGCGTCTTGCGGACTGCGCAAGGTGCGGTGACACACTATGTGGCAGTGCTTTCCGATATTTCAGAAATGCGTCATGCACAGGCGCTGGCGGAACAGCTTTCCTGGCGCGATACGCTGACTGGACTGGGAAACCGCAGCTATTTCCTCAAGCAACTCGCACAGGAAACCAACCGTGCGCGGCACGAGGGACGCATGGCGGCTGTGCTTCTGGTCGATATCGATCGTTTCCGCCAGCTTAACGAAGCGCGCGGTCTGGGCGTGGGTGACATTGTTCTGGTAACGGTTTCGTCGCTCCTTGTCGAGATGCTGCATACCGACGACACGGTCGCGCGTTTGCAGGCCGACGAATTCGCTATTTTGCTTCCACGCCTCTCGGGCTCGCGCGAAGAGGTTGCACAGGCGGCGCTGATGGTCGCCGAGCGTTTGCGTGAGAAATTGCTCGGCGGCATTGCAGTGAATGGCGAAGCGCTTCATCCGGATTGCAGTATCGGGGTCGCTGTCTTTCCAGACAGTACGCAGGAATGCGCTGAGGACATCCTGCGCCAAGCGGAGCTGGGGGAGCAGCAAGCGAAGGCGGAAGGCGGCGGCCGCGTCCGCTTTTTTGAATCGGACATGGGCAATGCGGTTCGCGAGCGATTCGAGCTTGAAAAGGATCTGCGCCGTGGCGTTGACGCCGGCGAGCTGCGCCTTTATCTGCAGAGCCAGGTGGACGTGGGCGGGTTGCCGGTTGGCGCCGAGGCGCTGGTTCGCTGGGAGCATCCGGTGCGAGGACTTGTCTCCCCGATGTGCTTCATTCCGATCGCTGAAGCGACCCATTTGATCGTGGCGGTCGATCGCTGGATGCTGAGTGAGGTGTGCCGCTTGCTCGCACGCATGGATGCCGATGGAAAGGCGTTGCGTATCGCCGTCAATATCTCCCCCCGCCATTTTCAGCGCGAGGATTTTGTCGGGGTTGTAATGGAAATTCTCACCGCCACTGGCGCTGACCCGACGCATCTTGTTTTTGAAGTGACCGAAGGTTTGCTCATTGGCGATGTTGATGATGTCATCGCCAAAATGAATACCCTGCAAACCATCGGTATCCGTTTTTCACTGGACGATTTCGGTACCGGTTACTCCAGTCTTTCCTACCTCAAGCGCTTGCCGATTCATGAGCTGAAGATAGACAAGAGTTTCATCCGCGACCTGACGGTCGATACCAACGATGCTGCGCTGGTGGATAGCATTCTTGCCGTTGCAAGCCACATGGGGCTGCAGGTCGTTGCGGAGGGTGTCGAAACGCAGTCCCAGGCGGATTTCCTCAATGCGCGGAAACAGGTGATTCACCAGGGCTATCTTTACGGCCGCCCCCAGGAGGTGCACGCCTGGCTGATGGGGCGCAATGCTGTCGTAGAACCCGGCTGAAGTCAGGTAGGGCAGGCCACAGGATTGCGCCGGGGCGCAGGCAGATTTTCCAGTCGATGCTGCTTTTGGTTGATGCCCTGCCTCTGCTATCCTTTCGCACCGCAGCAAATACCGCCTTTTCCGGATCGACATGCGCTTCCTTTTGCTTCCTGCCCTTTTTGCCTCCCTGCTGCTCGGCGCCTGCGCCAAGCCGGCGCCTGCGTATCGCGCCGAACAATTTACGGCGGCGTCGCCGTTCGAATACCGCACTCCGCTGAATCCGCAGGAATCATGCAATGTTGCCCAGCGCGCCCTGCTCAGCCAGGGCTATCAGGTGGACGACCAGAAGCCGCAGACCGTGCGCGGCCGCAAGCTGTTCCAGCCGGAGCCGGGGCATCACATGGAACTGAACATCACGCTGGTCTGCTTGCCGATCCAGGCTGGCGCTGTGGTTTACGCCAATGCGCTGCAGACACGCTATGAGCTGAAATCCAGCAGTTCCAGCGCCGGCGTCAGCGTGGCTGGCATGGGCTCGATCTCGCTGCCGTGGCTTTCCGAGAAAGAATCGCTGATGAAGGTCGGCGAAGAAACGGTCGCCGACCCTGATTTCTACCGCCGCCTGTTCGAGCTGATCGAGTCGATCGACGAGTGAACGATTGAAGCGCGAAAGGAATGGGGAAAATGAAACAGATGCCGATGAAACTCGCCGTGATACTCGGTCTGGTGCTGGCCAGCGCCTCGGTTGGTGCTGAAAACATCGGCTGCGTGACAACGGCCTGGAAGCTGATCGGGGCCAATCACAAGGTCTGCGTCGAAGCCTTTGCTGATCCAAAAATTTCCGGTGTGACCTGCCACGTGAGTCAGGCGAGGACCGGCGGTGTTTCGGGGTCGCTGGGTCTGGCGCAGGATCCCTCGCAGTTCTCGCTGGCCTGCCGACAAACCGGCCCGATCCAGTTGCCGGCCAAGTTGCCGAAGGACGAGACGGTTTTTTCGGAAGACACGTCGATTCTGTTCAAGGAGACCCGGGTGGTTCGCCTGTGGGACGAGGCGAACAAGACGCTGGTCTATCTCGCCGTCAGCCGCAAGCTGATAGACGGTGCCCCGGCAAACAGCATTTCAACGGTGCCGGTGATGCCCTGGGGCAGTCGCTGAACGCAGCGACGAATTTGCATCAGCGAGCGATCAACACGGCTACCCGTGTGGGCGTCAGGAATGCCGCGCGAGTTCTCCCCTATAATGATTCCATATCAGAAAAACAGGAGGGGCCGACATGCAGCGCAGCACGCTCACGGGGCAGCGACTGGTCGCAGTTTTTCTGATCGGTTTTGTCCTCTTCAACTACCCCGTTCTCTCCCTGTTTGATCGCACGGCAACCTTGTTCGGTTTGCCGCTGGTCTTTGCCTATCTGTTTCTGGTCTGGGCGGGCCTGATCCTGCTCATGGCCTGGGTGGTTGAGCGGCGAGGAGACCGTGCAGAGCGCCTTGATCGGGCGGGAGGCTAGACGATGCTGCAGGGCCCCGTCGTCATTGCTGTTTCCTTCCTCTATCTGGCGCTACTGTTCGCGGTGGCTTACTGGGGCGACAAGCGCGCCGATGCCGGCCGGTCGATCATTTCCAATCCGACCATCTACGCGTTGTCGATGGCGGTTTATTGCACGACCTGGACTTACTACGGCAGCGTCGGCCGCGCAGCGGTGACGGGTGTCGGCTTTCTTCCGATCTATCTCGGCCCGACGCTGGTGATGACCCTTGGCGGCTTTCTGCTGCTGAAGATGATCCGCACGGCCAAGGCCAACCGCATCACCTCGATTGCCGATTTCATCGCCTCGCGCTACGGCAAGAGCCAGTTGCTCGGCGGGCTGGTGACGGTGATTGCGGTGGTCGGCATCGTTCCCTACATCTCGCTGCAACTGAAGGCGGTGGCGATCAGCTACGACCTGATTGCCGGCTACCCGGCGCTGGTTTCGCCAACCGGCGGGCATGGGCCCATCCTCGCCGATACCACGTTCTACATTGCGCTGATCCTCGCCGCATTCACCATTCTCTTTGGTACCCGCCACCTCGACGCCACCGAGCGGCACGAAGGCATGGTCGCGGCCGTGGCGCTGGAGTCGGTGGTCAAACTGTTGGCTTTCGGCGCGGTCGGCCTGTTCGTCACTTTCGGGCTGTACAACGGTGTTGGCGATATCTTCGAACGTGCGATGGCCGATCCGCAGCTGGCGCAACTGACGGCTGTCGCCAGCGGCAGCCGCGGTTACGCCACCTGGTTTTCGCTGACCTTGCTGGCCGGTCTGGCCATTCTCTTTCTGCCGCGCCAGTTTCAGGTCACGGTGGTCGAGAACGTTTCCGAGGCCCACCTCAAGCGCGCCATCTGGCTCTTTCCGCTCTACCTGCTGCTGATCAACCTGTTCGTGCTGCCGATTGCGCTGGGCGGGCTCATGCATTTTTCCGGGCAGGGGATGAATGCCGATACCTTCGTGCTCACCCTGCCGATGTCGGCGCAGCACGAATGGCTGGCGCTGCTGGTGTTCGTCGGCGGGCTGTCGGCAGCGACCGGGATGGTGATTGTCGAGACCATCGCCTTGTCCACCATGGTCTGCAACGATCTGGTGATGCCGCTGCTGCTGCGTACCAAGCGGCTGGCGCTGAATGCCGAGCGTGACCTTTCCGGCCTGCTGCTGTCGATCCGGCGCGGCGCCATCCTCGTCATCCTGCTCCTTGGCTACCTCTATTTTCGGCTGGCCGGCGATGCCTATGCACTGGTCGGCATCGGCCTGATCAGCTTCTCCGCCGTTGCCCAGTTTGCCCCGGCGATGATCGGCGGCATGTATTGGCGCGGCGGTACGCGTAACGGAGCGCTGGCGGGGCTGCTGGCTGGTTTCGTCGTGTGGGGCTACACGCTGCTGCTGCCCTCGTTCTCGAAATCCGGCTGGTTCCCGGCCAGCTTTCTTTCCGAGGGGCCTTTCGGTATCGAACTGTTGAAGCCGCACCAGCTATTCGGGCTGACGGGGCTGGATGATATTTCGCACTGCCTGTTCTGGAGCTTTGCCGCCAATATCGGTGCCTATGTCTTTGTTTCCCTGCTGCGAGCGCCGACAGCAGCGGAGGCCAGCCAGGCGACACAGTTCGTCGATGCGCTGAAAACCACACGACCGGTCGGCTCCGCGCTGTGGCGAGGCAGTGCCGACGCGGCCGATCTGGTGGCGCTGGTCGGGCGCTTTCTCGGTCCGGCCCGGGCGCAAACGGCCTTTGCTTCCTATGCCCGGCGCCATGGCCTCGCGGATGCGGAGCGACTGGAGGCCGACGCCGACCTGGTGCATTACGCCGAGTCGCTGCTGGCCGGCGCCATCGGCAGCGCTTCCGCGCGTGCCATGGTCGCCTCGGTGGCCAAGGAGGAGCCGCTTTCCTTGCCCGAGGTGATGAACATTCTCGACGAGGCCTCGCAACTGCGTACCTACAGCCGCGAACTGGAACGCAAGTCGCGCGAGCTGGAGGCCGCGACCGGCGAATTGAAGGCAGCCAACGACAGGCTGCTGGAGGTGGATCGGCTGAAAGACGATTTCATGGCGTCAGTGAGCCACGAGTTACGTACGCCGCTGACTTCGATCCGCGCCTTTTCGGAGATCCTGCGCGACGACCCGAAAACCGCATTGCCCGATCGCGAGCGTTTTCTCGGCATCATCGTCAGCGAGACCGAGCGTTTGACCCGCCTGGTCAATCAGATCCTCGACATGGCCAAGATCGAATCCGGCAACGCCGAATGGCTGGTGGACGAGGTGGACATGAATGCGGTCGTCGAACAATCGGTGGCGACGACCAGTCAGCTTTTCCGCGACAAGGGGGTCGTCCTGTCGCTCGACCTGGCTGACAGCGTTCCGTTGATCCGCGCTGACCAGGATCGCCTGATGCAGGTGGTGATCAATCTGCTGTCGAATGCCGTCAAGTTCGTGCCGGTCAACGCCGGGCGGGTAACGGTTCGGCTCGCGGCTGATGCCGAGTCGCTGAAGGTTTCCGTGACCGACAACGGCCCCGGCATTCGCCGCGAAGACCAGAAGGTCATCTTCGATCGCTTCCGCCAGGGCGGCGATGCGATGACCAGCAAGCCGACGGGAACAGGGCTGGGCTTGCCTATCAGCCTGAAAATCGTCGAATATTTCGGTGGGAGACTCTGGGTGGAAAGCGAACCCGGCCAAGGGGCCAGTTTTATTTTTACCCTGCCGCTGCACAATCAAGAGAACGGGAAAAGTGAATGAGCAAAAAAATCCTGATTGCCGACGACGAGCAAAATATCGTCATTTCTGTTGAATTTCTGATGAAGCGCGAAGGCTATGAGGTGACCGTCGCCGCTGATGGCGAGGAGGCGCTGGCGCGTATTCGTGCCGAGAAACCGGATCTGGTGCTGCTGGACGTGATGATGCCGAAGAAGAACGGTTTCGATGTCTGCCAGGAAGTGCGCGCCGATGCCGCCCTGGCCGGGGTGCGCATCCTGATGCTGACGGCCCGTGGCCGCGAAACGGAGGTGGCGAAAGGCATTGCGTTGGGGGCAGACGGTTACATGACCAAGCCGTTCTCGACGAAGGATCTGGTAGACAAGGTTCGCGACCTGCTGGTCTGATCCATGATGCTTAAACCTGTTCATAAACTTGCGCTGGCGACAGCCATCACGCTGGCCATTATTGCGGTGCTGCTCTACGCCGCCGTGGCCATCCTCCAGAGCGCAGCGGAAGCCGGTAACGACGGGACAACTGCACCTCTGGTCATGGTCGGGCTGGCGGCTGGCGCGTTGATCTTCGCGGTGCTGCGACCGCTGGTCGATCTGCTGGTGCGTGCACCAATGCAACTGGCCGAGGAAACCCGCATTCTCCTTGGTGACAGCAGCCGCCGTGTGAAACGGGTGGGCAGCAGCGAGTTGTGTGCACTGGCCGATGCCATCAACGAACTGGCCAGCCGGCGGCAGGCCTTCGAGCAGGATGTGAAGGCCGAAATTTCCCGCTCGCAGGAGAATCTGGAAGCCGACCGCAATCGCCTGGCGGTGCTGATGGCGGAGCTGCAGCAGAGCGTCATCGTCTGCAACCTCGACGGCCGTATCCTGCTCTACAACCAGCGGGCAAGAACGGTACTTTCGGCCGGCGCCGGTGGTGAAATGGTCGGGCTGGGGCGCTCGCTCTACGCCGTTTTCGAACGCAGCCTGATCGCCCATGCGCTGGAACAGATGGCGCGCCGATTGGAGAAAGGCGTTCCGCCTGCCGCCGAACTGGTAACAGCCACTCAGGCCGGTCGCCTGCTGCGGGTTCACCTGGCCCCGGTCACCGGCCATGAAGCAGACAGCGACAAGGTGAAGATGACCGGTTTCGTGCTGTTGCTTGACGACATTACCGCTTCATTTGAAACCGAAGGCCGCCGTGATGTGCTGATCCAGTCGCTGACCGAGGGCAGCCGCGGGCCGCTCGGCAATATCCGCGCTGCCGCCGAAATGCTTTCTTCGTACCCGGACATGAATGCCGATGAGCGCAGTCGCTTTCTCAAGGTTATCCGTACTGAAGTTGAGGGACTTTCCGGCCGCGTTGAGCAATCGGCGCGCGAGTATGCGCGTGAATTGACCGTCCGCTGGCCGCTGGAGGAAATGCGCGGCGCTGACCTCGTGGCCGTGGCCATTCCGCGTGTATCCGAGCGCTGCGGCTTGCCGGTCAAGGCCGAGGAAATCGACGAAGGCGTGTGGATGCGGGTGGACAGCTATTCCTTCCTGCAGGTGCTGTGCTACCTGACTTCGCGGCTGCGCGACGAATACGAGATCAGCGAGGTGCGCTTGGCACTCTCTGCCGAGAACGATCACGCCTGTCTTGACCTGATATGGATGGGTGCGTCGATGAGCACCGAGACGGTGATGAACTGGGAGATGGATCCGATGCGCAGTGCCGGCGAAGAGTCGCCGCTGTCGGTGCGCGAGGTGATGGATCGCTGCAATGGCGAGATCTGGTTTCAGCGCAAGCGCGCCTCGCATCGCGCCGCCTTCCGCTTCCTGCTGCCGCTGGCGCAGGCGCCGCAGCATCTCGGCAGCAACCCGACCGGAGCGCGGGGCAGTCGCCCGGAGTTCTACGACTTCGACCTGTTCAGTTGGTCGGAGCGCAGCCATGCCCTTGATGACCATTTGTTGAGCGAACTGGCTTATACGGTTTTCGACACCGAAACGACCGGTCTCGAACCCTCGAAGGGCGACGAGATCATCCAGATCGGTGCCACCCGCATCGTCAATCGTCGTTTGCTGACGCATGAGGTATTCGACCAATTGATCGACCCGCGTCGCCATCTGCCGGAGGCGTCGGTGAAGATTCATGGCATCACGCCGGAAATGCTGGTCGGGCAGCCGGCTATCGACACGGTGTTGCCGGCCTTCCGCAATTTCTGCGCGGATACCGTGCTGGTGGCCCACAACGCAGCTTTCGACATGCGCTTCCTGCAACTCAAGGAAGCCTCGACCGGAATTGCTTTCGATCTGCCGGTGCTCGATACGCTGCTGCTTTCCGCCGTGCTGCACCCGAATCAGGAGTCGCACCGGCTGGAGGCGATTGCCGAACGGCTGGGGGTAATCATCGTTGGCCGCCATACGGCGCTGGGCGATGCCTATGTGACAGGTGAAGTTTTTCTGAAGATGGTGCCGATGCTTGCCGAAATGGGCGTGCGTACGCTGGGCGAGGCAAGAGCGGCCGCCGAAAAAACCTACTATGCCCGCGTCAGTTACTGATCAGGCGGTCGGCTTGTCACCCTACGTGTCGGTGCGTAGCGTGGTGCGCCGTCAGGCCCCCAGCCTGCCGCCTTCGGCAGAAATCCGGGAGGCGATCGAATGCCTCGATCGCACACGGGCCGATGCGGTGGCCGTGGTTGACCCGGAAAGTGGCTCGCCACTCGGAATACTGACGCTGCGTGATGTACTGAAACGGGTCGTCATGAGCGGGGGAGACCTCGGCCTGCCGGTGGCAGTGGTGATGACCGGCGGTGTCATTCGCTTGCCGGCCGACGCGACGATGCATCAGGCGAGTGTGCTGATGATTCGCCGCAACGTGCATCACCTGGTGCTGGTCGAGGCGGACGGGCGCTTTGGCAACATCGTTTCGCAAGCCGATCTTTATGCCCAGCCAAGTGCCCGCAGCGGCGAACTGGTTGCGGCCATTGCCGCCGCGCCCGACATCCCGGCGCTGGCCAGGGTTGCTGCCGAAGTGCGGCGGTTTTCAGCCGAGCTGCTGGCCCGGGGCACGACAGCGGAAGCGCTCTGCCAGCAGATTTCCGCGCTGAACGATCTGATCGGCCTGCAGGCCATTGATCTGGTATCGGCGGAGCACGAGCTGCCTTACGTGCCCTGGTGCTGGTTGGTGTTTGGTTCGGAAGGACGGCTGGAACAGACCTTGTCGACCGATCAGGACAACGGCCT
Source organism: Candidatus Proximibacter danicus (assembly GCA_016710885.1). GTDB lineage: Bacteria > Pseudomonadota > Gammaproteobacteria > Burkholderiales > Rhodocyclaceae > Proximibacter > Proximibacter danicus. The sequence continues at coordinate 276,023 of JADJUC010000001.1, read as the reverse complement.
CATCTTTGCTGCCGAGACCAGTGAAGAAGCGGCATCGCTGCGCGCGATCTTCCTGCCCTTTGCCCGCGCCGTGAACGCTGCGCTGGATGCCTGCGGTTTCCCGCTATGCTCTGGCAACATCATGGCCAGCAACCCCGACCTGTGCTTGTCGCTCACGGAATGGAAGCAAAAATTTTCCGGCTGGCTGCGCGAGGCAGAACCGCAGGCGGTGCTCAACGCGACGATCTTTTTCGATCTGCGTCCGCTCTATGGCGATGAGCATCTGGCCGCCGAGCTGCAGGGCTGGTTGCTGCAACGTACGCCGGAAAGCGGCTTGTTCCTGCGGTCGATGGTCGAGGCTTCGTTGAACTGGCAGTCGCCGCTGGGCTGGTTGTCCGGTTTTCGCTACGAAGACAACAAGGATTTTCCGCACACCATCGACCTCAAGGCGCATGGCGTGCGGCCGTTTGTCGATGCCGCACGTATCTGGGCGCTGGCCAAGGGGGTGCCGGCCACGAATACGGCGGAACGCCTGCGCACAGTGGGCCCGCTGCTCTTTCAGCGGCCGGAAGAAACAGCGGCTTATCTCGCCGCGCTGGGCCAGGTGCAGCGCATGCGCTTTGCCAACCAGCTCACCGCGGCGTCGCCCGCCGCAGCCAATCGCGTCGATCCCGATCAGTTGAACGAGCTTGATCGCGTGATTCTCAAGGAAGCCTTCAAGTTGGTGAAGCGCCTGCAACAGATGCTGCAGGTGGAGTACCTGCGTAGCTGATCAAAGGCGGGCGAGGTGTGTCGGCGCGCTGGCACGTTCTGCCAGCCAGCCGAGGCCGAGCGCCGGCAGGGCCGCATGCAGGCGTTCCGGCTGTGCGCTGGCCAGTAGCTGAAGCTGCGCATGGCCTTCGCCGGCTGGCCCGGCCAGACGCAGGCACTGCCGGGCCACTGCATCGGCGACATCGACCAGCTCGGCACGACCCGCAACCAGCGGAGTCAGGATCGGGGTCAGAAAGCTGTAGTGCGTGCAGCCGAGCACGATACGGTCAGCGCCCGCCGCCAGCAGCGGTTCGACCCGCGTCGCTATTTCCGCCGCAAAATCCGGCCCATCCAGATGCAGGGTTTCCACCCGCGTCGCCCAGCCCGGGCAGGGCTCAACATGCACCGCCACGCCCTGTGCGTGGTCCGCGATCAGCCGCGCCAGCCGCTCGCTCTTCGCCGTCGACTCCGTCGCCAGCACCGCAATCCGCCGCGACTGCGAAGCCAACGCCGCTGGCTTAACCCCCGGCTCAACGCCAACAATGGGCAACTGCGGATACTTCTCGCGCAACACCCCAACCGCCGCCGCTGTCGCCGTGTTGCAGGCCACCACCAGCATGGCGCAACCCTGCGCCACCAGATGCTCACCAACCGCCGCCACCCGCCCGCGAATGAACGCATCCGGCTTGTTGCCATAAGGCACATGCGCGGTGTCGGCGAAGTAGGCGAGATCGGCCCGCGGCAACGCACGGGCGATGGCTGCGAGAACGGAGAGGCCGCCGAGGCCAGAGTCGAAAGAGGCCGATCATGGTGAGAGTGTTAACGCTTGAATTTATCGGACTGCGCGGTTTTTGAGGAAAAGGGAGGAAGAAGACGGAAGAAAAGGGGCTAATTTTTTCCCGCCACGCTACGCAGCCTGCAACAGGAACTCGACTTTCACCGCTTCAAACGGGAAAACGATGCGGCCGTCTTCCGTGCGATCAAGAACCCCGGCGTTAAGCAGCGCAGTAACGTCGCCGTGGACCGCCTTGACATCGCGTCCCGCACGGCGCGCCGCTTCGCGGATCGACACCGGACCCGCGCCGCAGAGCGCCTTGAGCAGTTCCCATCGTTTTTGGGTTAACACTCGCCAAAGCAATTCCGGGGTGGCGAAGCTGATGCGCGCAGATTTCTGAGGCTTGCCTGTCTTCCAAGCCCGTGTGAAATCGGCCATCGAGTCGGCAGGTTTTCGCACATCGAGGGTTAGGGTTTTCATGGTTCCACCTCGCTATGTCATTCTGGCAGTCGAGAGCAATTTCACGGTGCCACTGACACTTTCCTTGTTACGCGAAATGCCGATGATGACCCTTGTTGTCGTGGCAGGACACATTCGCGCGCATGCCAGCCTGTCCGATTTTGTGTTTCCATCTGCTGGCTTCGGAAGGCGCCACGTACCAAGTCCGCAAGCCAACGGGTGGATGCTGTGGATATTCAATCCTTCATGTGGTGGAGATCGTGCCAAGGTTAAGGTGTTGCAAACGCAGCATAGCACGCAGTTTCTGGCTGTATTACCGAGCCGCCGTCACCACCATCTCCACCCGATACCCCGGATTCGCCAGCCGCGCTTCGACGCAGGCACGTACCGGCGCCGTACCTTCTGGTACCCAGGCATCCCAGACCTCGTTCATTGCAGCATATTCGCGCATGTCGCTGAGGTAGATGGTGACCATCAGTAGCCGAGTCTTGTCGCTGCCGGCCTGGGTCAGCAGGCGTTCGATACTGGCGAGGATTTCGCTCGTCTGGGTGGCGATGTCGGCGGTGAGCGTTTCCGGTACTTCGACGAGGTAGATGGTGCTGCCGTGGGCGACGATGTCGGAGTAGCGGCGGGTGGTGCCGTGGCGCTCGATATCCATACGATTTATTCCGGAATGTTTGAGGAAAGCTTGCTGCTACTTCTGTGCATCGAGAAACTTCATGTGGCCGGCCGTTCCGTAGGCGAGCAGCAGGCCGTCGGCCGTGACCAGCGTGGCGCCGAGGTGGCGTGCAGTGGCGACGATGATGCGGTCTGCCGGATCGGCATGTATCTCTCCCGGCAGGCGGGTACTGGCGACAGCGATTTCCGGCGAAAGCTGGGCGAGGCTGATACCCGGCAGCGCCAGCGCGGTCTGTATCCATTCCCCGACATCCTGTTCCAGCAGCAGCCGGCCCTTGCTGACCAAAACGGCGATTTCCCAGGGGGAGATCGCGGACAGGTGGAGCATGCCAGCCTCGGCGGCTGTCTGGATAGCTTTGCGGCTGCGTTTGCCAAGGCGTTCGTTTCCTGACAGCAGCCAGACAAAAGCATGAGTGTCGAGGAGCAGCGGGGTCAACGGGATGCCTCCCACTCGTTGTCGAGTGGCGAAACGATGTCACCCTCATGATGCACGCTGCCGGCCATGGCGCCGAACAGTTCCGCCTCGGCCGGCACTGGCACCAGCTTGGCGACGGCTTTTCCGTGCTTGGTAATGACCAGCGGTTCCCGCGTGGCGGCAACTTCATCAAGGAGCTTCAGACACCTCGCCTTGAAATCTCCGGCACCGATCGCTGTTTGCATGGCTTTCTCCTATGGTCGCAAACTATGGTCATAATTTAGCACGTTGCAGGCTCGTTGTAGGTTGATTGGGCGAAAAAAAACCGGCGGATGCTTGGCATCGCCGGTTTCTTCTGGAGGGCGTGGATCAGGCTACGCTGACCGGGATCTTGCCGATCTTGGCCTGCCACTCCTTCGGCCCCGTCTCGTGCACCGAGGTGCCGTTGGAATCGACGGCCACCGTGACCGGCATGTCCTGCACATCGAACTCGTAGATGGCTTCCATGCCGAGGTCGGCGAAGCCGACGACCTTGGCGGACTTGATCGCCTTGGCCACCAGGTAGGCGGCACCGCCGACGGCCATCAGGTAGGCCGACTTGTTGTCCTTGATCGCCTCGATGGCGGCAGGGCCGCGCTCGGACTTGCCGACCATGGAGATGAGGCCGGTCTGTTCGAGCATCATGCGGGTGAACTTGTCCATGCGCGTGGCGGTGGTCGGGCCGGCCGGGCCGACGACTTCGTCGCGCACCGGGTCAACCGGGCCGACGTAGTAGATGACGCGGTTGGTGAAATCGACCGGCAGCTTCTCGCCCTTCGCCAGCATGTCGCTGATGCGCTTGTGCGCGGCATCGCGGCCGGTGAGCATCTTGCCGTTGAGCAGCAGCACCTGGCCCGGCTTCCACGAAGCGACCTGTTCCTTGGTCAGGGTGTTGAGATCGACGCGGGTGGCGATGTTGGTGTCGGCCTTCCAGGTGACATCCGGCCAGTCTTCCAGCTTCGGCGGTTCCAGCTTGGCCGGGCCCGAGCCGTCGAGGTGGAAATGCACGTGGCGGGTGGCGGCGCAGTTCGGAATCATGGCGACCGGCAGCGAAGCGGCGTGCGTCGGGTAGTCCATGATCTTGACGTCGAGCACGGTGGTCAGGCCACCGAGGCCCTGGGCACCGATACCCAGCGCGTTCACCTTCTCCATCAGTTCCAGGCGCAGCTCCTCGACGCGGGTGAGGGTGGCGCCGGAGGCTGCTTTCTCCTGCAGTTCGTGGATGTCGACTGGCGCCATCAGCGATTCCTTGGCCAGCAGCATGGCCTTTTCCGGCGTGCCGCCGATGCCGATGCCGAGGATGCCCGGCGGGCACCAGCCGGCGCCCATGGTCGGGATGGTTTTCAGCACCCAGTCGACGATCGAGTCGGAGGGGTTCAGTGCGTAGAACTTCGACTTGTTCTCCGAGCCGCCGCCCTTGGCGGCACAGATCACTTCGAGGTGGTCGCCGTCGACGATCTCGTAGTGGATGACAGCCGGGGTGTTGTCCTTCGAGTTCTGGCGCTTGCCGGCCGGGTCGAGCAGCACCGAGGCGCGCAGCTTGTTGTCCGGGTTGCCGTAGGCGCGGCGGACACCTTCATTGACCATGTCCTGCACGGACATCTTGGCGTCCCACTTCAGGTTCTGGCCAACCTTCAGGAAGACGACGGCGATGCCCGTGTCCTGGCAGATCGGGCGCTTGCCCTCGGCGCACATGCGCGAGTTGGTCAGGATCTGCGCGATCGCATCCTTGGCGGCCGGCGACTGTTCGCGCTCATAGGCCTTGCCCAGCGCCTGGATGTAATCCAGCGGGTGGTAGCAGCTGATGTACTGGAAAGCGTCGGCGATCGACTGGATGAAATCTTCCTGGCGGATGGTGCTCATGGTTGCTCCCGTTCGGTGGTGTGCTCAGTGATGTTGTTTGGCCTGGTGTTGCAGTTGCAGCGTTTCGTTCATCATCCGGTCGACCCAGGCCATGGCGGCAGCGGAGACAAGGAACACGACATGGATCACGACCTGCCACTTGATCGTGTGCTCGCTCAGGTTGGCGGCGTTGATGAAGGTCTTCAGCAGGTGGATCGACGAGATGCCGATGATGGCCGTCGACAGCTTGATCTTGAGGACGCCGGCGTTGACGTGTGAGAGCCATTCCGGCTGGTCCGGATGGTCTTCGAGGTTGAGCCGGGAAACAAAGGTTTCGTAGCCGCCGACGATGACCATGATCAGCAGGTTGGCGATCATCACCACGTCGATCAGGCCGAGGACCACCAGCATGACATCGGTTTCGCTGATGTGCTTGCTGCTGAAGGCGGTGCTGACAAGATGCGACAGCTCGACCATGAAGAGGTAGCAGTACACCATCTGGGCAACAATCAAACCAAGGTAGAGTGGTGCCTGGATCCAGCGGCTGGCAAAAATCGAGGTTTCGAGAAGCTTGACGATTTTGTTCATATTGTTTGCACAGGGGGAAAACGAGCGGGCGATTTTAGCATTGATATTATGTTGCGGCGCAGCGAAGCCGTTGTGGTGTCTGTCTTCCTGTGTAAGGGGAGTGTAAGATTGAGCGGTTCTAATCGTCGCCACTTTTGTTGCACTCTGATAACCGTTTGTATTCGTACATACAGCTCACAGGAGATGAAATATGTCCCAGAATGAATCCGTGCAGTTCATCCAGCCGCCAGCAGAATTCGTCAAGCAAGCGACGATCTCCGGCATGGATGCTTACAAGGCTCTGTGTGCGGAATCCGAAAAAGACTACAACGGTTACTGGGCCCGTCTGGCTCGTGAGCACGTTAGCTGGAAGAAGCCTTTCACGCAGTCGCTCGACGACTCCGCTGCGCCTTTCTTCAAGTGGTTTGCCGATGGCACGCTGAACGTCTCCTACAACTGCCTCGACCGCAATATCGAAGCCGGCCTGGGCGACAAGGTCGCCATCATCCTGGAAACCGATGACGGCGCCGTCTCCAACGTTACCTACAAGCAACTGCTGGTCAAGGTTGCCCAGTTTGCCAATGCGCTGAAGTCCAAGGGTGTCAAGAAGGGTGACCGCGTTGTCATCTATCTGCCGATGTCGGTTGAAGGCATCGTCGCCATGCAGGCCTGTGCCCGTATCGGTGCTATCCACTCCGTAGTGTTCGGCGGCTTCTCCGCCCAGTCCGTGCGCGACCGCATCATCGATGCCGGCGCCGTCATGCTGATCACCGCCGACGGCCAGTGCCGCGGCGGCAAGAACCTTCCGCTCAAGCCGATCGCCGACGAAGCCCTGGAAAACGGCGCCTGCCCGACCATCCAGAACGTCATCGTCTGGAAGCGCACCGGCGGCGAGTGCAACATCGTTGCCGGTCGTGACACCTGGTGGCACGACGCTGTTGCCGGCCAGTCCGACGTTTGCGAACCGGAATGGGTTGATGCAGAACATCCGCTGTTCCTGCTCTACACCTCGGGTTCCACCGGCAAGCCGAAGGGCGTCCAGCATTGCACCGGCGGCTATCTGCTGCACGCCATCCTGACGATGAAGTGGACCTTCGACCTGAAGCCCGACGACGTCTTCTGGTGTACCGCTGACATCGGTTGGGTTACCGGCCACACCTATATCACCTACGGCCCGCTCGCCTGTGGTGGCACCGAAGTGGTTTTCGAAGGCGTGCCGACCTATCCGGATGCTGGCCGTTTCTGGAAGATGATCCAGGACCACAAGGTCAACACCTTCTACACCGCGCCGACCGCCATTCGTTCGCTGATCAAGGCGGCCGATACCAACCCGGCGACGCATCCGAAGAACTACAACCTGTCGTCGCTGCGCCTGCTGGGCACGGTCGGCGAGCCGATCAACCCGGCGGCATGGCAGTGGTACTACGACAACGTCGGCAATGGCAATTGCCCGATCGTCGATACCTTCTGGCAGACCGAAACCGGCGGCCACATGATCACCCCGTTGCCGGGCGTGACGCCTATGGTTCCGGGCTCCTGCACGCTGCCGTTCCCCGGCATCGAGTTCGCTGTTGTCGATGAGACTGGCACCGAGCTCGATTGGGGCAAGGGCGGCATTCTTGTCTGCAAGAAGCCATGGCCGTCGATGATCCGCACCATCTGGGGCGATCCGGACCGCTACAAGAAGTCCTACTACCCCGATGATTTCAACGGCAAGCTGTATCTCGCTGGCGACGGCGCGATCCGCGATGCCAAGACCGGCTACTTCACCATCACCGGTCGTATCGATGACGTGCTGAACGTTTCCGGTCACCGCATGGGTACGATGGAAATCGAATCCGCGCTGGTGTCGAACCCGATGGTTGCGGAAGCAGCCGTGGTTGGCCGTCCGGACGATCTGACCGGCGAAGCCATCTGCGCCTTCGTCGTGCTCAAGGGCGCCCGCCCGACCGGCGACGACATCAAGCGCGTGATCAAGGAGCTGCAGGATCACGTCGGCAAGGAGATCGGGCCGATCGCCAAGCCGAAGGACATCCGCTTCGGTGAGAACCTGCCGAAGACCCGTTCCGGCAAGATCATGCGCCGTCTGCTCCGTCAGCTGGCCAAGGGCGAGGACATCACTCAGGATACCTCGACGCTGGAAAACCCGGCGATCCTGGAGCAACTCAAGCAGCCCGCTGCTTAAAGAAGTGAAGTGCGCTGGTGGTCGTTTCCACCAGCGCAAACCTGACCTGGTTAAATCGGGCAGGGGGAGACAAGGGTGCGTTCAAGTGGCATACAATTGCCACGAATGCGCCAACAGTTGATGCGGAGGAGAGACCGCTTCATTAAAACCGGCGCTGCTACAGCGTCGGTTTTTTTTTGCCCGGGGGATGGATGAGTACGAGTGCGACCAGAATGCTGGTAGATGCGGCGGTTGAAGCGCTGCGACGGCATTCGCCGTTTGACCGCATGGAACTGGATGCATTGCGCTTTCTTTCCGAGAAATCCAGGCTCGGCTATTTCCCCAAGGATTCCCATATCGTCACGCCGGACATGGGGCCGGTCAACACGTTCTACATCATTCAGCGCGGCAAGGTGCAGGCCAAGCAGACCGGTGAGATCAACGTCACCGAGTATTCGTCGCTGACCCTCGGTACCGGTGAGTGTTTCCCGATCGGCTCGGTGATGGCGCGACGTGCGTCAACCAATGCCTACATCGCCATCGAAGATACCTTCTGCTACCAGCTGCCGGCCGATGATTTCGTGCAGCTGATGCAGATGAGCCAGCCGTTCAATCTCTTCTGTACGCAGTACATAGCGACGCTGCTCAACCAGTCGCGCCGCCAGCTGCAGGTTCAGTTCTCGCAGCGGGCCGCCGAACAGCAATCGATGAGTTCACCGTTGTCTTCGATCATTACCAAGACGCCGGTATCGGTTTCCCCGGAAACACCGATCCGTCAGGTGATCGAAGCCATGGTTTCTGGCCACATCGGGTCGATGGTGGTGGTAGACCAGGACAAGCAGCCGGTGGGCATCTTTACCCAATCGGATGCCTTGAAGCGCATTCTGTTGCCGGGCATGTCACTGGATCGGCCGATCTCAGAAGTCATGTCAACCCGGCCACACGCACTTTCGGAACATGCGCATGTGTATGACGCAGCGCTGGCCATGGCCATGCATAGCGTTCGTCACGTTCTTGCCGTCGATGGCGAGGGGCGCCTCAAGGGCGTGGTTTCAGAGCGCGATCTATTTACCTTGCAGCGCGTCGGCTTGCGCCAGGTTCGGCAGTCGATTGAAGGTGCTCAGGATATCGATGTGCTCAGACAGGCCGGCGCCGATGTTCGCCAGCTTGCGCTTAACATGCTGGCCCAAGGCGTCGGGGCCGAACAACTGACGCAGTTCATCTCGGCGCTGAACGATACGGTGACGCGTCGGGTGATCCAGCTCAACCTTGCCCAGCATGACCTTTACGGCATCGAATGGGCCTGGCTGTCCTTCGGTTCGGAAGGCCGCGATGAGCAGACTTTCAGCACCGATCAGGATAACGGCATCATCTATACCTGTACCGATATCCAGAATCGGGACGAACTCGAACTGCGCCTGCTCGAATTTGCGCAGGATGTGAACCGTGATCTCGATGCCGTCGGCTTCCCGTTCTGCAAGGGCAATATCATGGCCAGCAACCCGGAGCTTTGCCTGACGCTGGAGGCATGGGAAGAAAAATTCTCGCGCTGGATAAGGGTGCCGGAGCCGAAGGCCCTGCTCAACGCCACGATTTTCTTCGATTTTCGCGCCCTCTATGGCGCCACGCACCTGGCCGACCGTTTGCGCGTGACCTTACTCAACCTGGTCAAGACCCAGGCAGTTTTCCTGCGCATGATGGCGGGCAATGCCCTGCAGGTGCATCCACCGCTGGGCAAGATCCGCGACTTCATCACCGACCTCGATCCTGCCCATCCAGGCTGCATTGACCTGAAAGCCTATGGCGCCCGTATTTTCATCGATGCTGCGCGTATTTTTCGTTGGCCACCGGTTTGCATAACACCAATACCGTGCAGCGCATCCGCTTGTCCAGCCAGCGCATGGGCGTGGCACCGGAAGAAGCAGCGGCGATTGTCGAAGGCTTCAATTTCATTCAGGCCCTGCGCCTTCGGCACCAGCATTTTGAGAACGAGCATGGGCGGTCGGGCGACAACTTCGTCAATCCCGACCAGCTCAACGAACTTGACCGGCGCATCCTGAAGGAAGCCTTCCGTCAGGTGCGTAAGCTCCAGCAGCGGCTCAAGCTCGACTATCAGGTCTGAGCGATGCAGTGGCTAAGGAACCTCTTTGGCGGTGTGGTCGGGTCGCCTGCCGTTGCCTTGACGCCCGAGCAGGCCGCGTCTCTTGAGGCCTGGCGCATGCTGCCGACTGAATATCTTTCTCGTTCGCACTTTCTGACGCGTTATGTGGTCGTCGATGTAGAGGCGAGCGGCTTGCATATGGTGAAGGATCGCCTGATCTCGATTGGTGCCGTTGCTGTCAATCGCGGCATGATCGAGCTCGACAACGCCTTTGAAGTCGTGTTGCGCCAGGATGAGGTGAGCTCGCACGACAATATCCTCATCCACGGCATTGGCGGCAGTGCCCAGCGGGAGGGGATGGATCCTGTCGATGCACTCCTGGATTTTCTCCACTACATCGGCAAGGCGCCGCTGGTGGCCTACCACGCCTTGTTCGACCAGACCATGATCGAGCGCGCGATGTCGCGCTATCTTGGGTGTACCATCGCCCTGCCGTGGATCGACCTGGCCTGGGTATTGCCGGAGCTCTATCGTGAGCGCATCGATGATCAGGTGGGGCTGGACCCCTGGCTGGAATCTTTTGGTATCGAGAACATCCTTCGGCACAATGCCGTTTCCGATGCTTATGCCACGGCTATGCTCCTGCAAGTGGCACAGACGCGTGGCGTCGCGCTGGGCAAGGATTCTGCCGAAATATTCATGGGCATGGAGAAGGCGCGTCGTCGGTTGCGGCGTGCAGGGTAGGGAGAAAATCTTGAAGATTCCTCGATGAGCAACGACCTCTCCAGCCGTCTGCGCGGGTACTACCTCGCCTACACGGGAGGCTTCATCGCGCTCATTCTGCTGCTTGCGGTGCTGGAGCAGCAAGGTATGCCGCCGCGCTGGATTGGCTACGCCTTCCTGTTCTTCACGATCATGATCTATGCCGCCATCGGCATCATGAGCCGAACCTCCAACGTTTCCGAGTACTACGTGGCCGGACGCCGCGTACCTGCGGTGTTCAACGGCATGGCGACTGGTGCCGACTGGATGAGTGCAGCATCCTTCATCGGCCTTGCCGGCACGCTCTATCTCTCCGGCTACCAGGGGCTCGCCTATGTGATGGGCTGGACCGGCGGCTACGTGCTGGTCGCCCTGCTGCTTGCACCTTACTTGCGCAAGTTCGGCCAATACACCATCCCCGACTTTCTCGCAGCTCGCTACGGAGGGAATGCGGCGCGCCTGGTAGGTGTTTTTGCCGTTGTTCTCGCCTCCTTTGTTTATGTGGTTGCACAGATCTACGGCGTCGGCCTGATTGCCAGCCGCTTCGTCGGTTTGCAGTTCGAGATCGGCGTCTTTCTCGGGCTGGCCGGTATCCTGGTCTGCTCCTTTCTCGGCGGCATGCGTGCAGTGACCTGGACGCAGGTGGCGCAGTACGTGATCCTGATCGTCGCTTACATCACCCCGGTCGCAATGTTGTCCGTCAAGGTCACTAACGTGCCGATTCCACAGATCGTTTACGGCGAGGTGCTGGAGCGATTGCGGGTACTGGAGACACAGGTCTTCTATTCGCCAGCAGAGGAAAGCGCCCGCCAGTTGTATCGCGAGCGTGCCGAAGCGCTCGCGGAGCGAATTCAGGCGCTTCCAGAATCGCTGGCCGAGGAGAAGCAGCGCCTGTCGACCCAGATTAATGAGCGCAAGCTGGACAGCAGCGCCAGCATGCGCGAAATCGTGGTGCTCGAGCGCCAGCGTCGGGAGTTGCCTGCCAATGCCGATGAAGCACGATCAAAATGGAACGAGGCGCGCAAGGCAGCGCTGGAGCGCGCCAGCGTTCCCAATCCGCATGCCGAGGCCTTTCCCGGTAACAGCGAAGACGCACGCAATGCGGCGCGCATCAATTTCCTGACGCTGGTTTTCTGTCTGATGGTGGGTACGGCGGCGCTGCCGCACATCCTTATGCGCTACTACACGACACCGACCGTACGCGAAGCGCGGTCCTCGGTTTTTTGGTCGCTTTTCTTCATTCTGGCCTTGTACCTGACGGCTCCTGCCTATGCCGTCTTCGCCAAATATGAAATTTATCTGCACCTGGTGAATAGCGAAATTGCCCGCTTGCCTGGCTGGATCGCCGCCTGGGGCAAGCTTGGTCTGGTATCGATCGAGGATATCAATCGTGATGGCCTGCTGCAGTTGGCGGAGCTGACGCTGAACCCGGATGTGATTGTGCTGGCTACGCCGGAAATCGCCGGGCTGCCTTACGTCATTTCCGGCCTGGTTGCCGCCGGAGCATTGTCTGCCGCCCTGTCGACGGCGGATGGTCTTTTGCTGACCATCACTGGCGCGCTCTCGCACGACGTCTATTACAAGATCATCCGCCCGCAGGCGAGCACACAATGGCGGTTGGTGATTTCGAAGTCGCTTTTGCTCGTGGTGGCGGTGCTCGCAGCAATGGTTGCAGCACAAAAGCCGGCGACCATTCTCTCGATGGTGGCCTGGGCTTTTTCGATTGCCGGCGCGGCATTTTTTCCGGCGCTGGTACTCGGTATTTTCTGGAAGCGCGCCAACAAGGAAGGGGCTGTGGCCGGCATGCTGGCGGGGCTGCTGATCACGCTCTACTATATGGTGCGTGTGCAATTCGACAGCATTGCCTGGCTTGGGCTGCACGGCATCGGCATGGAACCCTGGCTGGAAGTGCAATCGACTTCCGCTGGTATCTGGGGCGTGCCAGTGGGTTTTCTGGTGATTGTCGTTGTCAGTTTGATGACGCCGCCACCGCCGCAAAAAACGCAGGAGCTGATTGAGCGGCTGCGTTACCCGGTGCATTAGCGTTGTTTGGATGCTGGCAATGCTCGCCATGCCGCTAGCGTTACGATATTTACCGACGGAGTGAGCCTTCCTTGCAAACGATACGGAAGCACGAAAGTTACTGGCACAAAAACCTGGTGGTGACAGCTGTTCTCCTGCTCATCTGGTTTGTCGTCACTTTCGTGGTCCCGTTCTACGCCCGCGAACTCAACAGCATCGTCATCCTCGGCTTTCCGCTCGGTTTTTATATGGGTGCGCAGGGGGCGCTGCTGGTGTACGTGGTGATTATCTGGTACTACGCCCGTTACATGAACAATCTCGATATCGAGTATGGGCACCTCGAAAGCGAGGAAGAAGAGGGTGGATAACCCCGCAGTGTTCGTTATCAGCGCACTTCGTTCGCTCGTCGAAGTTGCCGGCCTGTTTCTGCTTGGGCAAGGGATTCTGACTCTGATCGTTGGTGCCAGACGCGAGAAAAACGTCATCTATCAGCTCTTTCAGCTACTTACCCGACCCGTGATCCGCATTGCCCGCGCAATTACTCCCCGTGTCGTGATCGACCGACATCTCCCCTTCGTCACCTTCTTCCTGCTGTTCTGGTTGTGGATCGCGCTGGCCTATGCGCGGCAGAGCGTTTGCCTGGCCAGTCAGCTGGCGTGCTGAGTGCTTTCCCGCGACAGGTAGCGACCTTGCAATAGGCCGTTGCGAGCATCGAATAGCCATTGACTGAAAAGCCATGCCGCTCGCCATTGACAGGCCCCATGGTGCAATGCAAAATCATCGCGACAACAACACGGTTTGTTCGCAGACGCTTTTCTCGGTCTCTGCATCAGCCCCCAAGCCAGGATTCAGACACAATGTCGAAGACGACAGACCCCTTTGCTCCCGCAATGCAGCAGTTCGTTCAGGCCGGGCAGGCGATGGCGCAGCAGTTCTTCAGCTTCCTCGAATCGCCCGAGGCCCAGCACCCCTTCGGTGGCGCCCCGATCAAGCTCGGTACGCCCGACCCCGCGCAGCTTACGGTGCTGCAGCAGAAATTTATTCAGGAACAAACGCAGCTCTGGAATGCCATGCTTGCCCGTGGCAAGGACGGTGCACCGGGCGCCGCCGCGTTCGAAGTGTCGGCAGAACCGGGTGACCGTCGCTTTTCTGCGCCGGAATGGCGGCAGAGTCCCATTTTTGACTACATCCGCCAGAGCTATCTGCTCAATTCACGCTACCTTCGCGAACTTGTTGAGTTGGCCCCGGCGGAGGACGACAAGGCGCGTGACCGCCTGCGTTTCCTCGCTCGCCAGTATCTCGACGCAATGGCCCCCTCGAATTTCGCGGCAACCAACCCGGAGTTCGTCAAACACGCGGTTGAAACCAAGGGGCAGAGCATCACTGAGGGCATCAACAACCTGATCAGGGACTTCGAAAAAGGCCGCATCTCGATGACCGACGATACGGCTTTCGAAGTCGGTCAGAACCTGGCAACGACGCCCGGGTCCGTCGTCTTTGAGAATGAACTCATCCAGCTCATCCAGTATTCGCCGCTGACCGACAAGGTGGCGAAACGTCCCCTGGTCATCGTTCCGCCGTGCATCAACAAGTTCTACATTCTCGACCTGCAGGCCGAGAATTCATTCGTCCGTTATGCGGTGGAGCAGGGCAATACGGTCTTCCTTGTCTCGTGGCGCAACCCGAAGGCGGCCCAAGGGCATCTGGGCTGGAACGATTATCTGGAACAGGGGCCACTGACCGCGCTGGCAGTTGCCCGTGAAATCTGCAAGGTCGATCAGGTTAATGCGCTCGGCTTCTGTGTCGGCGGCACCATCCTTTCCAGTTCGCTGGCCGTGCTGGCGGCGCGTGGCGAGGACTGGGTTTCCAGCCTGACCTTGCTCACCACCCTGCTGGATTTTTCCGATACCGGCGAGATCGGGCTCTTCATCGACGAGCAGAGCTGTGCGAGGCGTGATGCCACCATAGGCAAAGGCGGCTTGCTGGCAGGGCGTGAACTATCTGGCACCTTCTCATCGCTGCGCGCCAACGACCTGATCTGGAACTATGTTTCCGGCAACTACCTGAAGGGTCAGAAGCCGCAAGCCTTCGACCTGCTTTACTGGAATTCCGATTCGACCAACCTGCCGGGGCCGTTCGCCGCGTGGTACATGCGCAACCTGTACTTGAACAACAGCCTGCGCGTTCCCGGCAAGCTGGAAATGTGTGGTGCGCGTGTCGACCTTGGCCGCATCGGCATGCCGAACTACCTGCTGGCTGCGCGCGAAGACCACATTGTGCCGTGGCAGACGGCCTATCTGAGCACCCGCCTGCTTGGCGGCAACTCGCGCTTCGTCCTTGGGGCCAGCGGCCATATTGCCGGGGTCGTCAACCCGGCGGTAAAAAACAAGCGCAGTTTCTGGGTTAACGACGACACCCGGCTTGATTCCGATGCCTGGCTGGCGGCTGCCGAAGAAAGGAAAGGCAGCTGGTGGAGCGACTGGTCCGCCTGGTTGAAGCAATATGCAGTCACCGGGGGTATGGGCGGGCTGGGTGAAGCGGTTTGTATCAAGCTGGCAGCGTTGGGATACAAGGTCGTTACGACCTATTCGCCAGGGCAACAGCAAGGCCAAGGATTGGCTGGCATCGATGAATGCCATGGGCTATGGTTTCCGCGCCTTCCCGTGCGACGTGGGTGATTTCGATGCCTGCAAAGCGTGTGTCGATGAAGTCACCCGCGAGGTCGGACCGGTGGATGTGCTGGTGAACAACGCCGGTATTACCCGTGACATGACCTTCAAGAAAATGACCAAGGCCGATTGGGATGCCGTCATTCACACCAACCTCGACTCCGTCTTCAACATGACCAAGCAGGTCATGGAGGGCATGATCGAGCGCAAGTGGGGGCGCGTCATCAACGTCTCGTCGGTGAACGGCCAGAAGGGGGCTTTCGGTCAAACCAACTACTCCGCAGCCAAGGCCGGGATGCATGGCTTCACCAAGGCGCTGGCGCTGGAAGTGGCAAGGGCCGGTGTAACGGTGAACACCATTTCACCCGGTTATATCGGCACGAAGATGGTCATGGCCATCCCGCAGGAGATCCTCGATTCGAAGATCTTGCCGCAGATTCCGGTGGCGCGTCTGGGCAAACCGGAGGAAATCGCCGGCCTCGTCGCCTACCTGTCGTCCGACGAAGCTGCCTTTGTCACCGGCGCCAATATTTCAATCAACGGTGGTCAGCACATGTTCTAATGGCTGGCCGAATCGCTTGTTTTTCGGTTTTTTCAACAGCAGCAGAGGGATAAAAAAATGACACAAAGAATTGCATTCGTAACTGGCGCCATGGGTGGTCTCGGTACCGCCATTTGTCAGGAACTGGCCAAGGCCGGCCACAAGGTCGTTGCCTCCTATCATCCGCAGTTCGACAACAAGGACGAGTGGCTGAAGGAAATGGAAGCCGCTGGTTTCAAGGATTTCGTCTGCGTCGCTGGCGACGTTGCCGACCTCGCCTCTTGCCAGGCCATGGTCGCTGAAGCCGAAGCCAATGCTGGCCCGATCGACATTCTGGTGAACAACGCCGGCATCACCCGCGACAAGATGTTCGCCAAGATGGAACGCGACCAGTGGGACGCCGTCATTGCCACCAACCTGACCAGCCTCTTTAACCTGACCAAGCAGGTTTCCGGCAAGATGGCCGAGCGCGGCTGGGGCCGCATCATCAACATCTCGTCGGTGAACGGTGTCAAAGGCCAGATGGGCCAGACCAACTACTCGGCCGCCAAGGCCGGCGTCATTGGCTTCACCAAGGCACTGGCCGCTGAACTCGCCGCCAAGGGCGTGACGGTCAATGCCATCGCTCCGGGCTACGTCGCCACCAAGATGGTCATGGCCATCCGTGAAGACGTGCTCAAGGGCATCGTTGATTCCGTGCCGATGAAGCGCCTGGCCAAGCCGGAAGAAATTGGCTACGCCTGCGCCTTCCTGGCCAACGACCTGTCGGGCTTCACCACCGGTGCCACGTTGAACATCAACGGCGGCCTGTACTACCAGTAAGTCACAGCAGAAATCAACGGCCCCGCAAGGGGCCGTTTTTCATACTGTTGTATAATTTTGCGATGCAGCAATTCGAGGTGCCGAAGAGCGCCATGAACGTGAATCACTCTCTGGAGGAAATGTCGTCATGTCGGAGCAGTCGCGACTGATCAAGAAGTATCCGAATCGCCGTCTTTACGACACCAAAACAAGCGCTTACATCACGCTTAGCGACGTCAAGGATCTGGTCCTGGCGTTCGAGAATTTCAAGGTAGTGGACGCCAAGAGCGGGGAAGATCTTTCTCGCAGCATTCTGCTCCAGATCATTCTTGAAGAAGAGAGCGGTGGCATGCCGCTGTTTACCACTGAGCTGCTGGGCCAGGTCATCCGTTTCTACGGGCATTCCATGCAAGGCATGCTGGGCAAGTACCTTGAGAACAACATCAAGGCCTTCGTCGACTTCCAGGGCAAGATGCAGGAGCAGTCCCGCGGGTTGTACGGTAGTGAAAACAGTCAGATGCAGAGCGACATGTGGACGCAGTTCCTGAACTTTCAGGGGCCGGCGATGAACCAGATGATGGCGGCCTACATGGACCAGAGCAAGAAAATGGCACAGCAGATGCAGGAGCAGTTGCAGAGCCAGACGCGCAACATCTTTACCGGTTTCCCCTTTCCCCCCAATTTCCCGCCCGACGGCAAGAAGCCCGAGGGGGGCGACAAGTAACTTTTTTCAGGGCAGCATCACGTGAATAGTGCTTCGCAAAAGCCGGCAACCGTCGGCTTTGTTTCTCTTGGCTGTCCCAAAGCCACCGCCGACTCCGAGCAGATCCTCACCCGCTTGCGTGCCGAGGGTTATCTGATCTCCGGCTCCTATGAAGGCGCCGACCTCGTGGTCGTCAATACCTGCGGCTTCATCGACGCCGCCGTCGAGGAATCGCTCGACGCCATCGGCGAGGCGCTGACCGAAAACGGCAAGGTCATCGTTACCGGTTGCCTGGGCGCCAAGGACGAGGTGGTGCGCAGCGCGCATCCGTCGGTACTGGCTATCACCGGTCCGCATGCGACGGACGAGGTCATGCACCACGTGCATAACCACCTGCCGCAGCCGCACGATCCATTCTCCAGCCTGGTGCCGCCGCAGGGCATTCGCCTGACGCCGCAGCACTACGCCTACATCAAGATTTCCGAAGGCTGCAACCACAGTTGCACCTTCTGCATCATTCCCTCGATGCGCGGCCCGCTGGTCAGCCGGCCGATCGGCGACGTGCTGCAGGAAGCGAAGAACCTGGCCGAAGCCGGCGTCAAGGAAATCCTCGTCATCTCGCAGGACACCTCGGCCTACGGCGTCGACCTCAAGTACCGCATGGGTTTCTGGGGCGGGCGCCCGGTCAAGACGCGGCTGAAGGAGTTGTGCGAGGCGCTGGCCGAATTCGGTATCTGGGTGCGCCTGCATTACGTCTATCCGTACCCCAGCGTCGATGAACTGATCCCGTTGATGGCCGAGGGCAAACTGCTGCCGTATCTGGATGTGCCATTCCAGCACGCCAGCCCACGTGTGCTCAAGGCCATGAAACGCCCGGCCAGCGCCGAGAACAACCTTGAGCGCATCAAGGCCTGGCGCGCGATCTGTCCGGAGATCACCATCCGCTCCACCTTCATCGCCGGCTTCCCCGGCGAAACCGAAGAAGAGTTCGAGGAGCTGCTCGGATTTCTGGAAGAAGCGAAGCTCGACCGTGTCGGCTGCTTTGCCTACTCACCGGTCGAAGGTGCCGTCGCCAACTCGTTGGCCGAGGCTGTGCCGCAAGACGTACGCGAAGAACGCCAGCGCCAGCTGATGGAATTGCAGGAAGACATTTCCGCTGAACTGATGGCCGCCAAGATCGGCCGCGAAATCGAAGTCCTTGTCGATGAAGTGGACGAGGAGGGCGCCATGGCCCGCAGCAAGGCCGATGCACCGGAGATCGACGGTCTCGTCTATCTCGATGGTGTGTTCGATGCTGCGCGCACTGGCCGAAATCGGCGTCAAGCCCGACATCATCTGTGGTACCTCGATTGGCGCTTTCGTCGGTGCCGCCTACGCCAATGGCGACCTGGAACGCCTGGAAGGCTGGGTGCGTACGCTGACCTGGCAGGAAGCCGTTGGCTTCTTCGACGTTGGCGGCCGTGGCGGCATGATCAAGGGCGACAAACTCACGGCCTTCTTCGCCCGCTATTTCGTTGACCGCGACTTTTCCGATTTACCCCTGCCTTTTGCCTGTGTCGCCACCGATCTGCTGAGTGGCCGTGAAATCTGGCTGCGCGAGGGCAATGTTGCCGATGCCGTGCGTGCCTCGATTGCCCTGCCAGGCCTGTTTGCACCGCAGACCAGGGACGAGCGCCTGCTGGTCGATGGCGGCCTAGTGAATCCGGTCCCGGTTTCTCTGTATGCCGGGCCATGGGTGCCGATGTTGTGATCGCCGTCGATCTCGGCCTGACGTGGTCGGCAAACGTTTCAAACCGGCTGAACCGGTGCGTGCCAGGTGGCGCCAACGCATCGGGCAAATGTTCGGCGCTCCTGGCGAGGCGCAACCTGACCGCTGCGGAAGGGCCATCGCTCCTTGATGTTGTCGCCGGCAGCATCAACATCATGCAGGTCCGCATCGCGCGCAGCCGTTTGGCTGGCGAGCCAGCCGACGTGCTCATCGCGCCGCGCCTCGGCCATGTCGGGCTTTTTGACTATCATCGTGGCGAAGAGGGCGTTGAGGAAGGTCTCGAGGCCGTCCGGTTATGCAGCCAGCCATCATGCGTGCACTGGAGAGCCACTGATGCTTCTCGAACGACTGGGCGAAATTGTCGGCACGGCGAATGTCCTGTGTGGCAACGACATGGCGCCGTATCTCGTCGATTGGCGTGGGCGTTACCGTGGGCCGCACGCTGTGGTGCGCCTGGTACGGCCGAGGAGGTCGCCGCCGTTGTCCGTGCCTGTGCCGAGGTGGGCGCGCCCATGGTGCCGCAGGGCGGCAACACCAGCCTGTGCGGCGCGGCAACGCCGGATGGCGAAGGCGAGGCCGTCATCTGCCTGTCGCGCCTCAACCGCATCCGCGCCATCGATATCGAGAACAACACCATTACCGCCGAGGCGGGCTGCGTTCTGGCGGCCATCCAGGCCGCTGCTGCCGAAGCCGGGCGTCTGTTTCCGTTGTCGCTGGCGGCCGAAGGTTCGGCCCAGCTCGGCGGCAACCTGTCGACCAACGCCGGTGGCGTGCAGGTGCTGCGCTACGGCAATACACGCGACCTGACCTCGGGCTGGAAGTCGTCCTGCCTTCCGGAGATCTCTGGCAGGGGCTGCGCGGCCTGCGCAAGGACAATACCGGCTACGACCTCAAGCAGCTCTTCATCGGCGCCGAGGGCACCCTGGGCATCGTTACCGCCGCGACGATGAAGCTCTTTCCGCTGCCGACTGCCACCGCCACCGCCTGGGTCGCCGTTCCGTCACCGCGGGCGGCGATCGGCCTTTTGAGCGCACTGCAGGGAGAATTCGGGCCGCAGCTGACGGCCTGCGAACTGGTTTCGGACGTTTCTCTGGCATTGGTACTGCAGCACATACCCGGCGCGGCACGGCCGCTGGATGCAAGCCCGTGGTACGTGCTGGTCGAACTCTCGTCGGGGGGCGGCAATGCCGACCTGCAGGCCTGGCTCGAAGCCTTCTCGCCAGCGTTCTTGAACGTGGCCTGTGCAGCGATGCTGTCGTGGCCCAGAGCGAGAGGATCAGGCGAAGCGCCGTGGTCGCTGCGCGAGAACATCTCGGAAGCACAGAAGATCGAAGGCCCAGCATCAAGCACGATGTCTCGCTGCCGATTTCTAGAATCGGCGACTTCCTCGAACAGGCCGATGCCGCGCTGGCAGCGGCCTGGCCCGGCCTGCGCGTCGTCGCCTTTGGTCATGTCGGTGACGGCAACCTGCACTACAACCTGTCGATGCCAGCCCATGGCGACAACACTGCGCTGATTGCCGCCCAACCAGAGAACCGGATCGTCCACGATCTGGTGCACCAGCATGGCGGCAGCATCAGTGCCGAGCATGGCATTGGCCAGCTCAAGCGCGAGGAACTACTGCGCTACAAGAGTCCTCTTGAAATGGAGATGATGCGTGCCGTCAAGCGGGCGATTGATCCGCTTGGGCTAATGAATCTGGGGAAGGTGCTTTAGCAGTTTGTCTGCGCGCATTCAATATTGACCACCTGTGCTCGTTGAAATTTGACCAGGGGTGATAGCCGTCCGTCATAGGATCGGCTGTGGATAAGTTTATCGTATTTGCATCGTTCTTCTCCTTCGGTTTTGATGGGTTTTTGCAAGGGGAATGCCGTGGAGGGCGCAGCCCGGAACGGCATCCCCCTTGCGGGCGCTTTTAGGGTGCCACCGCTGCGCTCGCTTCGGTTATTGGCAAGCCTGGCCGCTTCTCAGACTCCCTCGCCTTGATCCGCGATTTCGCCGTCGCACTGCTATGGCGGAAACGGTAGGACTCATTGCCGGTCTCCAGGATATGGCAGTGATGCGTCAGCCGATCCAGCAGCGCCGTCGTCATCTTGGCATCGCCGAAAACACTGGCCCACTCGGCAAAGGTCAGATTGGTCGTAATCACCACACTCGTTTGCTCATAGAGCTTCGACAGCAGGTGGAAGAGCAACGCCCCGCCCGAGGGGCTGAACGGCAAATAGCCCAACTCATCGAGAATCACCAGATCCATCTGCATCAGGCTGTACGCCAGGCGCCCCGATTTGCCGGCCGCCTTCTCCTGCTCCAGGGCATTCACCAGATCCACCGTCGAGTAAAAGCGTACCCGCTTACCATGCTGGCTGACGCCGGCCACGCCAAGCGCCGTGGCCAGATGCGTCTTGCCTGTCCCCGTGCCGCCAACCAGCACCACATTCTGGGCGGTCTCGGTAAAGGCGCAGGCGGCCAGTTGCTCAATCAAGCTGCGATCAATGGCGGTCGCGCTGAAATCAAACCCGGCAAGATCGCGATGCACCGGAAACTTGGCGGCATGCATCTGGTAACGAATGGAGCGGATCGCCCGGTCGGTGCTCTCGGCATCCAGGAGATGCTCGATCAGTCCGTGCGAGGTGTCCAGCATGGCCTGATTGCCATTGCCGGCCAGATCGCTCCAGGCGCCAGCCATCCCGTAAAGCTTGAGGGCTTTGAACCCGGTGATCACCTCACGCATGATCCACCTCCGCTGTCCCGCAGCGTCGTAGCGACCGGTATCCGCCACCGGCGGATCCTCAACGACCAGCCCCGTCTCGACCGTGAGCGCCGATGGTGCCGGATGGCGGATGCGGGACAGCACATTCTCGACATGCTCAACACTGAGCACGCCGGATTCGAGCACCAATTCCACTGCCACCAGCACGGCTTCCAGGCCATGGCCGGGAACGGCAGCTAGAACCTTGGCCATGAGCCGATCTCCGCCTTCCCGTTTTAACAGCCCGCGACGCAAGCGTTGCAAGGCTTCCGGCATGTCGGCGAAGGGGCGCCATTGCGCAAGGCACCGGGTTTGCGTTCCAGCAAGGGAATATAGTGCTGCCAGTCGTAGAGGATATTGCCGGCATTGGCTTGGCGCAGGTGGCTGGCAATGACCGTATCGGCTTGCACGATGTCGATCCGCTCGGGATAGAGGCGCGCACTGACGCGCTGGCCCACAAATTCGCAGGGCACGGAGTAACGGTTGCGGGCCACTGATACCAGGCTGGTGCTGGAGACCTTGTGCTGACTCTCGACATAGCCGTCAAACGGGACGGGCATTGGCATGAGATGCGGCAGCTCGTGTTCGAGCATCTCGGCGACGCTGAGTTCTGAATACTCGGGATGGCGGATTTCCCGCCACAGGGCTCGACAGCGCTCCAGTAGCCACAGGTTGAGTTCGAGGAAGGAACCGAAGCGGCGTTGGCCGGCATCCTGCCAGATACGCCGACGGCTATCCTGCACGTTCTTCTCGACCACGCCTTTCTCCCAGCCGCTGGCGACATTGCAGAAGTCAGTATCGAAAAGGTAGTGCGAAGCCAGCGCGGCAAAGCGGGCGTTGACGGTACGGCCCTTGCCTTTGTGCACCTTGTCGACGGCGGTCTTCATGTTGTCGTAGATGCCGCGGCGGGGAATGCCGCCCAGGGCCGAAAAGGCGCGGGTATGGGCGTCGAAGAGCATTTCATGGCCCTGGCTGGGGTAGGCCACGAGAACGAAGGCGCGACTGGCGCAGAGTTTGAGGTGGGCGACTTGCAGGCGGCGGTAGATGCCGCCAACGATCAGCCCTTCTTCACTCCAGTCGAACTGGAAGGCTTCGCCCAAGGCGAATTTGAGGGGTACGAAGGCTTTGGTTGCCGCGCCCTGGCCAACGCCCTCGCGCCAGTGGCGGACATATTCCGTGACCCGGCTGTAGCTCCCGGTAAAGCCTTGGGCGCTGATCTCCTGCCAGAGCTTGAGGGCGGTGCGCCGGTCTCGTTTGGGGCGGTGGGCATCGGTTTCGAGCGCTTTCTGCAAACGCGCTTCGTAGGGCGCGAGCTTCCGGTCGCTGTGCTGCCGATGGTATTTGGGTTCCGTTCCGTCCGGCGCACGTAACCACTTCTTGATGGTGTTGCGCGACAGGCTCGTGCGCCGCGCTATCTCGGAAACAGTGAGCTTGTCCCGGTAATACATCCTGCGTATCTTGCCAAGCATGGCCATGGTGATCACCTTTCATTCCCCCGCCCATAAAATAGGCAGGATAGGTTGAACACCCTGGTCAGTTTTGAACGCGCATAACCTCGGTTATATGGTCAAATTTCGGTGCGTATACACAATGAAACAGATTCAATATTCGGTGAGCGCTGTGCAAGAAAAATCGTTGGAGCGTCTCGGCGTATTTCAAAGGAACCCGCGAGATTGCCGATGCCCACTTCCTCAACGACAACATCAATACCTGGCAGCTTGGCGCCCATAGCCAAGTCTTCGGCGCCGACGTGAAGATTGACCTCGATGCGATCATGCTGCCGCTCTCGCGCGCGGCTACGGCCTCGCTGCCCTCGCTGCACCTCGCCATGAGCGAGAACCCGACGCTCAAGAAGATGGTGCGGAACTGGCGTTTCTGCCGGTGGCGTGGATTGGCGAGGCGTCCGGCATGCTCGACAACATCATGCTCGATGCAATCAATGACGATACTTGGAGAAAGACGGCATGACGCGTCGTACCGCGAATTTCCTGGTGAGCGCATGGCTGATGCTGGGACTGCTTGCCAATCCGGTCCTTGCCCAGACCGGCGAGGGCGAGCTCCCAGCTTTGCCGCTACCGACCGAAGCGCAGCTCCAGCGCGGGCGCGAACTGCTTGACAAGATCATCTACGTTATCGACAACGTGCCGCTCACTGATGCGGCGGCGGTGCTCAAGGTGTTCGGATTCACTGAGCCGATCACGCGAGAACAGGCGACCTACACCTACGTGCAGCCGCGAGCCGGTAATGGCAGGCAGATGCTGCCGGCTGATTTGGTGGGGACGGGTTGGGCATCCATACAGGCTGATCCCGTGCGATCGCCCTCTCAATACAGTTCAGTGATAGCAAGTTTTGAAGGCGATTTTGCAATGGAGGAGGCCTGTGCCCACATCGACGAAGTCCGCCAGCGTTTCGCGCCGCGCGCCTTGGAAACGTTATCCCGGCGTATGACCTATATCCACCCCAATCCGCGACCGCCTCGCCAGCACGATACCGGCCATCTGGTGATTCGTCTGCGAGAAAACCCACTCGCCGAGCGAACGAGAATTACCTTCACCTTTGAATACCAGTTGTGCGCCAAGAGTTTCTCTTTTTCCTATGCCCGACCTGAAGGAGCCAAATAATGACTACGTCCGGTCCTTACCCCTGCCGAATTCCAGGGGAAATTGATGCCATCAGTGCCTACGTTACCGCTGACACGCTGGCGCTGGTGAATCGCCCGAGACACTGAAGGAACTGATCTGCCTGCATCAGGCCAGCGACTACATAAAGGACGTGAAGCCGGACACCCAAAAGGCCGGCATCGCTGAATACTATGTGCCGACGGGCAGCGAAGGAGATAAGCGTGGCTACGTCAACCTCGGCACCGACCGCGTCAACACCCCCGGAAGGCTTTGTCCAGATTCTGTCGCACGAGCTTGGTCACCAGGTAGTTGAGAACCCCAGCGCCGTGATCGCCAATGCGCGGAAAATGCCAGGGCAGTGGGTGATGCTGCTGCCTTCGGAAGCGTCCTGCCACATGACCGAAGGCGCCCGGCTGGCGACCGCCAAGGTGATTGACGAGATCACCGCTGGGCCGCTCGACGGTGTAACCCGCGCCAGATTGACTGGGGCGGAAGAATACAAGCAGTACAAGGTGCTGCTGCCAGCCGCAGCGGAAACAAGCTGGACAGCGGCGGAGATGGATAGCGCGCCCGCCCATGCACTTGGCGACTCAAACAAGGGGAAAACCACTTCAAATACCGGTACCACCTATTTGCAGTATTGCAAGGTTGAAGCAGATGGGGTCGCTCAAAATGGACTCCCCAGACGAACAACCCGGCTCCCCGGCAACCGTCCTCTCCGACGACGAAGCAGGCAGCGCCATCCGGGATGTCGGATACGGCAAGCGGCGTCTCAGCAAGCTATGAACAGCAAGGGACGGAAGCGCCGCTATCTCGCCTGACTATCCGGACGAAACGATCACCGGCACCTGTCAACCGGGCGAGGGCCAATCAACGCTCACCATCGACACGCGTGACACAGCCGGCGTACTGACCGAACACGAGACGATCGTTCAGGACAGCAAACACAGGGCCTGCGACCGCCCACGAAATTCTCACCTACGACGAGTTCGGCACCCTGATCGAACGCACCGTCCATAACGAAACCGGTAGTGGTGACTGGGCCTCGGTCACCGCCGAATACGAAACCGGCGAAGCCAGCGACGTTTGGATCACGCAATCTGATGGCGCGACGCGTCTTCGATCTCGATGCGGACGCCGCCACCCGCCACGAACTCGGTTTCTTCACCCAGAAGAGATTGCCGCTCGCCTCGACCAGCCTCGGTCTCTCCGATGCGGAGGATTTTCTTGCCGACGGATTCGGCGCTGTAGGCAGCCAGAATTCCGGCCTCGGGACGATCTCAGCATCAGCGTTGGCGGAACGAATTACATCTGAACAACGGCTTCTCGGAGCTGGAGCGGCCTCGTTCCCCGACGTGGTGGCAAGCCGCAGGTTTGTCCTGGGCGAGGGGGGTTATTGCCGCACCGTTTGTGGCTGCTAATCCCGGTTTTATTTTATTGCTTAGGAATATCGGCGGCGCCATGAACTACGCCAGTCCGCTCGTGCTTGATCTCGATGGTGACGGAGTGGCCCCAGACCTTTGTAGTACGCATATGAAGGCGATGCCGCATTCTTCGATATCGATGCCGACGGGTTTGCAGAACGTGTAGGCTGGGTCAAGGCCGACGACGGCCTGCTTGCCATGGACCGCAACGGCAACGGCATGATTGACGACATCACCGAACTCTACGGCGACGACAGGATGCCTGCGTTCGAGAAGCTCCGGATGGAAGACGGCAATCATGACGGGCTTGTCGATGCGCAAGATGCGGCCTTTGCGAACCTGCGCGTCTGGCAGGACGCCAATCAGGATGGCGCCAGTCAGGCCAACGAACTCAAGACATTGACCGAGCTGGACATTCGCTCGATTTCAACCAATGACCACAGCGATTCGCGCCGGGCGAAGGAAAACTACATTTCCACCAAAGGGGTCAGCTTCACATTCTTTCTGGAGCAGCCATGCCGCGTCGCCCACGCATTAAATTAGCCGGAATGCCGCAGCACATCGTTCAGCGCGGAATCAATCGAGCGCCCTGTTTCTTTGCCGAGGAGGATTATCACTTCTACCTCCGCTGGCTGGAAAAATCGGCTGTCGATTGGCACTGCCACATCCACGCCTATGCCCTCATGACCAACCATGTTCACCTGCTGGTAACACCGGAAACTGAGACAGGAATCGCCAAGCTCATGCAAGCCATCGGGCGGCGCTACGTGCAATACATCAACCGCGCCTACCGCCGCACCGGCAGCTTGTGGGAAGGCCGCTACAAGTCCAGCGTCATCCAGGCAGAAACCTACCTGCTCACCTGCATGCGCTACGTCGAACTCAACCCCGTTCGCGCATTGATGGTGCAAGACCCCGGCCAATATCGCTGGAGCAGCTACGGCATAACGGGCTAGGTCAGGCCGATCCGCGCATAACCCCGCACCCGGTATTCCTTGCGCTTGATCGGGGTGGTCCAGAAAGACAGGCCGCCTATCGCACGCTGTTCCGCAGTGAACTCGATGAAGAAGCCCTTTCTGATATCCGTCTCGCCCTGTCACAGGGGCAGCCATTGGGGCATGGCAGGTTCGGTGACCAGATTTGTGCGGCAACGGGGATCAGGCGTACGCAGAAGCGACCGGGGAGACCGGTGGGGAAGGCGGATCAGCCGATAAACACTGAATTGCAGGTCGATTTTGGATTCTGAGTGGGAGAAACGTATATGTCGTTTGAGATAAAAAAGAATGTGAAGCTGACCCCTTTGAGTTAAGGAAGCCCCTTGGGGGCGGCAACAGGTGCGCTTTAGCAGGAACCAGCCGCTGGTCTACAAGGCGCTGGTGACGCTCAAGGCGATGAAACTGGAAATGGACGGGGAGAAGTTCCCGCTCTCGGCCGGCATGCAGACCAGTGCTGAGATCATGCTCGGCACGCGTACGGTGGCGGAGTATCTGCTGTCGCCGGTGCGTAAGGCGTGGCATGAGGCGGGGAGGGAGCGGTGATTGCCTGCCATAGATGCCAGGGGCGAGTGGTTACGGGAATGCTATGCAGCCTCTCTCCGCAACGGATAGTCTTGAATCAGTACTTCCGCCGGCAGGTTCATCTCCAGTGAAAGGCGGCGAATCATGTCGAGGGTGAGCGGCCGAACGCGGTTCAGGATGTCGGATACCCGGCCGCGCGGGCCAATACAGGGTTCCATATCCTTGCGGGTCAGCCCCCGGGTTTCCATGATGTAGTGCAGGAAGTCGATCGGGTCCGGTGCCTTGATCGGGTGATGCGCTTTCTCATAGGCTTCGACCAGCATCGCCAGCACTTCGAGTTGTTCGGCTGCAGCCGAACCGTCTTCCGCATCCCACAGGCTTTCAATGCGGGCGAGGGCCGCCTGGTAGTCGGCTTCCGAATGAATCAGGTTGATTTTCATGGCGCTGCTCCTTTGCTTCTAGATGCCGGCTGCATCGATGCGGTCATAGTCTGCGTGGGTGCCAACGAAGCGAATGAACATCAGCCCCTGCGCATAGCGAACTGCAACGATCAAGCGGTAGTCGTTGCCCTTGATGTTGAACACCACCCGGTTGCCGGAGATGAAGCTGGCATTCCTGTGCGCGGACTTGATGTCTGCCGGTGTTTTCCAGTCGGCATGGCTTGCGTCGGCATACCAGGCGCGCAAAGGCGTTTCCGCAGGCGGATGGCGTTCCCAGAACTCGCGTAATGCCCTCAAGGCGATGATTCGCATGAGTCAATGTAGCACGATACCAATTTGGTATCAATGTTCTGGTGCGTAGATTCGGCGCGGCACTTGAGGCGGGATCAGTGCAGCGTCGGTTTCGGCGGCGCAGCGCCGTCGAACAGTTGGGCAATGTCGGCAGCGCCGAAGCGGTAATCCCGGTTGCAGATGTCGTCGCGGATGACGACTTCACCGTGCTCGGACAAGATCGCCTCGACTTCGCCACGGCCCAGTTGCTGCAACATGCCGCGCACTTTCTCCCAGTCTTCCGGGCAGTGATAGAACACCTCGCGGGCCTCATAGAGGCGCTTGTCCTCCTCGGCGAACAGCCGCGCCAGCAGGGTTTCCGTATCCAGCGTCAGCAGTTCTGCCGGTTTTGCCGTTGAAGCCAGGTGGGTCAGACGCGTCCAGCCGTCGGCATCGCGGGTGTCGGCGGCGGGCAATTTCTGCAGGAACAGTCCGGCTGCCGTGGTTTCGTTGGCGGCGAGGAAGAGCCGCGCCGGCTGTTGTTCCGACTGCGCCAGATAGTGCTCGAAAACCTCGGCGATAGTGCCACCTTCCAGCGGGACGAAGCTCTGGTAGGGCAGCGCTGCCTGCGGGTTGTCGAGGGTGAGCAGCAGGCGGCCGTCGCCGACCAGTTCCTGCAGCGGTGCTTCGGCGATGCCCGGCTCGAAGCGGGCCATGCCGCGCATTTTCAGATCCTGCGTGCAATCGAGGATCAGCGCCTTGAGCAGGCCGTGCCCGGAAAGCTGGAAGGTGAGGCGACCCGGCTGCTTGAGGTTGCCGCCGATGATGGCGGCGGTGGCCATCATTTCACCGAGCAGGCGGGTGACGACGGCCGGGTAGGCGCGGTCGGCCTGCATGCCTTGCCAGGCGCTACCGAGATGCACGAAGGCGCCGCGAATGTCGAGGTCTTCGAACAGGAAGCGTTGTACGTAGCTGTTGGACATGGTGGTTTCTCTGGTGCTTCTGATCCTTCGATACGCCCGCGATGCGGGCTACTCAGGACGAACGGGGGTTGGGTTGTTTTAGTGCTTCTGATCCTTCGATACGCCCGCGATGCGGGCTACTCAGGGCGAACGGTGGTTAGGTTGCTTTGGTGCTTTTGATCCTTCGATACGCCTTCGGTGCGGGTTACTCAGGGCGAACGGTGGTTGGGCTATGGGTTATTTCAGTTTGGCGTAGGTGGCTTCGTCGAAGCCGACCAGCAGGTCTTTGCCGGTATCGAGCACCGGGCGCTTGATCAGGCTGGGGGTTTCGGCCATCAGGGCCAGTGCCTTGGCTTCATCGACATTGGTGCGTTGTTCGTCGCTGAGTTTCTTCCACATCAGGCCGCGCGTGTTCAGCAGCTTCTGCCAGCCGGCACGGGCGTTCCAGTCGGGCAGGTGGGTGGCGGCGACGCCGGCCTTCTTGTAGTCGATGAATTCGAAGGCGATACCTCTGGCTTCGAGGAAGGCCATGGCCTTCTTCATCGTGTCGCAGTTCTTGATGCCATACATCTTGATCATGGTTTAGCCCCGGAGCTTGGCGAAGGCTGCAGCCATTGAGCCTTGCGCTTGCTGGGCCGGGCGCGAATCCCGGCGTTGCGGTGTGGCCCCCGGGCGGTTGCCTGGTGCTGCCGGCCCGCCCTTCTTCTGCGTTGGCGTATCCGACATGCGCATGGTCAGCGCCACGCGCTGGCGCTGCAGGTCGACTTCCAGCACCTTGACCTTGACGATGTCGCCGGCCTTGACCACTTCATGCGGGTCCTTGACGAATTTGTCGGCCAGCGCCGAGACGTGTACGAGGCCGTCCTGATGCACGCCGATGTCGACGAAGGCGCCGAAGTTGGCAACGTTGGTGACGACGCCTTCGAGCATCATCCCCGGTTCGAGGTCGGAGAGCTTCTCGACGCCTTCGCGGAAGGTGGCGGCCTTGAATTCCGGGCGCGGGTCGCGACCCGGCTTCTCCAGTTCCTTGAGGATGTCCTGCACGGTCGGCAGGCCGAATTTCTCATCGACATACTTGGCGGCGTTAACCGTTTTCACCACGCGTGAATCGCCGACCACTTCCTTGATGCCCTTCTTGATGTCGGCCAGGATGCGCTCGACCACCGGGTAGGCTTCCGGGTGCACCGCCGAGGCGTCGAGCGGGTTGTCGCCGTTCATCACGCGCAGGAAGCCGGCGGCCTGCTCGAAGGTCTTGTCGCCGAGGCGCGGCACCTGAGAGCAGGGCCTTGCGGTCGGCAAAGGCGCCATGCAGATCGCGGTGCGAAACGATGTTCGCGGCAAGGTTGGCGTTCAGCCCGGAGATGCGGGTGAGCAGCGCCACCGAGGCGGTGTTCACATCGACGCCGACGGCGTTGACGCAGTCCTCGACGATGGCATCCAGCGTCCGTGCCAGCTTGGTCTGCGACACGTCGTGCTGGTACTGGCCGACGCCGATGGCTTTCGGCTCGATCTTGACCAGTTCGGCGAGCGGGTCCTGCAGGCGGCGGGCAATCGACACGGCGCCGCGCAGGCTGACGTCCAGCTCCGGGAATTCCTTGGCGGCGAATGCCGAGGCGGAATAGACCGAGGCGCCGGCTTCGGAGACCATGATCTTGGTCAGCTTCATTGCCGGGTAGCGCTTCATCAGCTCGGCGACCAGCTTGTCGGTCTCACGCGAGGCGGTGCCGTTGCCGATGCTGACCAGTTCGACCTGGTGCTTGGCGCACAGCGCGGCCAGCACGTGCAATGAGCCTTCCCAGTCGTTGCGCGGCTCGTGCGGGTAGATGGTGGCGGTGTCGAGCAGCTTGCCGGTGCGGTCGACGACGGCGATCTTGCAGCCGGTGCGGATGCCGGGGTCGAGGCCGAGCACGGCGCGCGGGCCGGCCGGCGCGGCGAGCAGCAGGTCCTTCAGGTTGCGACCGAAGACGCGGATCGCTTCTTCCTCGGCGCGCTCACGCAGGGCGTTCATCAGCTCCAGTTCGAGGTGCATGAAGACCTTGATCTTCCAGGTCCAGCGCACGGTGTCGGAAAGCCACTTGTCGGCCGGGCGGCCCTGGTCCTTGATGCCGAAGCGGGCGGCGATGCGGGCTTCGCAGGGGTTGTGGCCAACGGGTTTGGTCTCGGTATTCAGTTCCGGAATCGAGCACCAGCGAGACCTGCAGCATGCTCTCGTTACGGCCACGGAAGAGGGCCAGCGCGCGGTGCGAGGGGATGGCGCCGAGCGGTTCGGAATAGTCGAAGTAGTCGCGGAACTTGGCGCCTTCGGTTTCCTTGCCTTCGGCGACGACCGACTTCACGACGCCGTGTTCTTCCAGGTATTCGCGCAGTGTGCCGAGCAGTTGCGCGTCTTCGGAAAACTGTTCCATGAGGATCTGGCGGGCGCCGTCGAGCACCGCTTTGGTGTCGGCGAATCCAGCCACAGCGGCTTCGGCGTTCAGGTAATTGGCGGCTTCGGTTTCCGGTACGAGCGTCGGGTCGTTCAGAAGCGCCTCGGCCAATGGCGCAATACCGGCTTCGCGGGCGATCTGGGCCTTGGTGCGGCGCTTTTGCTTGTACGGCAGGTAGAGGTCTTCCAGGCGCTGCTTGGTCTCGGCGTGCAGGATCTCGGCCTGCAGCTCGGGCGTCATTTTCCCCTGTTCCTCGATCGAGGCGATGATGGCGCCGCGGCGGTCTTCCATTTCGCGCAGATAGGTCAGGCGCTCTTCCAGATTGCGCAGCTGGGTATCATCGAGATTATCGGTCACTTCCTTGCGGTAGCGGGCGATGAAGGGCACGGTGGCGCCCTCGTCGAGCAGTGCAATGGTGGCGATGACCTGGGCGGGGCGGACGCCGAGTTCGGCGGCAATACGGTGTGCGATGGGTGGCAGCATGCGAGGCGAGGCTTTGCGGAAAAGGGGCGAACTATGCAGAAACGGCGGGGAAAACTCAAGCGGCGTTCAAGCTACGTTCAGGCAGCGCAGCTTTTTCTGGGCGAAAGCACTACTCGCGTGCCCGGCACCAAGCGATAAAGGCCGTCGAGTTGACCGGGCGTGAATAGAGGAATCCTTGCGCCAGCGGGCAGCCAAGGTTCATCAGCAGCTGAGCCTGCTCTTCGGTTTCTATGCCTTCGGCGATAACCGATAGCCCGAGTGACTGACCAAGGCGGATGATGGTCTGGGCGATACTCGCACCCGATCCCTTGTGCGAGTCGAGGTCGCGCACGAACGCTCGGTCGATCTTCAGGCGGTCTATGGGCAAGCGGTGCAGGTAGGCGAGCGAGGAGAACCCGGTGCCGAAATCGTCGATGGCGATCTGGATGCCCATGGCTTTGAGCTCAGCGAGAATCGCGATCACCGTATCCGCCTCGATCATGGCTACGCTCTCGGTGATTTCGAGTTCGATACGGTTCGGGGCGATTCCGGTTTCGGCCAGCGCTGCCTGCACCCGCTGCAGAAATTGCGGGTCGCGGAACTGGACGAGGGAAACGTTGATTGCCATGCGTATGCCGGTTAATCCTTGAGCGTCCCAGGCTTTTGAGTTCCTTGACCGCGGTATAAAAAACCCAGGCGCCGAGGTCGACAATCAGACCCGAGTATTCGGCCAGCGAAATGAACAGGTCGGGGCGGATGAACTGACCATCGTTGCCGCGCCAGCGGATCAGAGCCTCGGCACCGATCACTTTGCCGCTGACAAGATCGATCTGTGGCTGATAGTGCAGTTCCAGCCCATGCTGGTGGATGACCGCGAGGCGCAAGTCGTGCAGCAGGTCGAGGCGGTTGCGTGTGGCGGCAGCCATGTCTGCGGTGTAGTAGTGCCAGCGACCGCGATCGCCGCTCTTGGCCCGGTTGAGGGCGATATTCGTTGCCTTGAGGAGGTCGATGCCATCGCCGCCACCGGCGCTGTCGAGATGCGTCAATCCAAGTGTGGCTTTGATCGGCAGGGAATACTCGCCGACAGAAAACGGCAGGGTGAACTGTTCGAGGAGGCGGCGCGGATCGAGAGCATCATCGGGACCAAGCAGGCCGAAAACGTCGCCGCCAATGCGGGCGAGGACC
The DNA here is from genome assembly GCA_016710885.1 of Candidatus Proximibacter danicus. Lineage (GTDB taxonomy): Bacteria > Pseudomonadota > Gammaproteobacteria > Burkholderiales > Rhodocyclaceae > Proximibacter > Proximibacter danicus. The sequence goes on along the minus strand of JADJUC010000001.1, from coordinate 242,932 downwards.
ATATTCTGGGACACCATCCCGACCAACCGCTCAGCAACGGCGAGCAGCAACTGGTCGCCTTTCTGGTGGCCCAGCGCATCGTTCAGTTCAGAAAAATGGTCGATATCGATCAGTGCCATGGTCCAACCGGCGGCACGGGTGTGCAGGTGCTCGTCGATTCTGACGACAAAGCCGCCGCGATTCGAGAGGCCGGTCAGGCGGTCGGTATAGGCGGAAAAACTGAGGTCAGAAACCAGGCCAGCATTTTTCAGGCCGACACCGACGTTGACACAGAAAACATCGAGCATCTGCTGTTCGCCCGCCGATAGCGCTGTCTGTGTCTCCAGATACAGCACGGCGTTGTGATCACCGTCGCCGGCGACGTAGAAGGCGGCATCGCTGTCTTCAAAGACACTTTTCTTCTCGGCGAAGGCGCGTTCGACGCGGGCAGTGGCGGTGCCGCAATTGGCCAGGGGGCGGCCAAAAAATTCGGTGAACGTGCCTGTGGCGCCGACGATGAAGCGTTGCTGCTCGCTGCGTACATTGCCAAAACCCGTCTTGCGCGTGCAGAGAAAAGCACTTGCCGTGCCGCCAGCAAGTGCAACGGCTCGGGTTAGCGCAGCAGTGGCAAAGCTTGCCAGGTCGCGGTGAGAAAAGAGATCGGCCGCCGAGTCGACAATCATCGACAGCCCTTTTCGCGCGGCCATGATGGTCTTCAACTGGTCATAGGAACGTACGGCGGTGGTCAGTGTTGTCAGCAGACGAACGCGGGTGAGTTCCGATTTTGTCTTGTAGTCATTGATGTCGTATTCGCGAATGACCCGCATCTCCGGCGCATAGCCCGGCTGGCCGGTGCGCAGGATGATGCGCATGGCCTTGCGGCCGAGGTCGTCGCGTATCTGCCGGACGAGATCAAGGCCGGCGCTTTCGTGTTCCATGACCACGTCGAGGACAGCGACCGCGATATCGTCATCGGCGGCGATAGCTGCCAGTGCGTCTTCGGCGGAGTTGGCATGCAGGAAATGGAGGGGCTGGCCGTCGATGCGGATATCCCGCAGCGCAAATACCGTGGCGTTATGCACCTCGGCGTCGTCGTCAACGATCAATATCCGCCAGGGACGCACGCTGATCTTCGCCGTATCGACAAGGCCGGGAGCCAAGTCGTCGATGATGTTCAGTTCGTCGTTGTAAGGTTCGTTGACCATGGTGGAGTCGTGTCGTGCTATCCCTGTTTTTGGCTATCGTTGTTATTGATGCTGCCCGGCGCACACAATGGCATTGTAAGCATAAACGTCGTGCCCATGCCAAGGCAGCTTTACGGATATTTTTCCGCCGAGAACGCGATTGACGATGTTGTAGACAATATTCAGCCCCAGACCGCTCCCCCCCTTGCCAAGCTTGGTTGTGAAAAACGGATCGAAGATTCGGCGCAAATCCTCGTCGCCGATACCGATACCGTCGTCGCTGACTGTCATCACCAACTGGTCTTTTCCAGACAATTCGGCGCGGATCGCGATCGTTCCTGCACTGCGTCCGTCAAACGCATGTAGCAGTGCGTTGGTCACAAAGTTGGTAATGACCTGGCCGAAGGCGCCGGGGAAACTGTCCATCACCACGTGCTCGGGAATGTCGATCGAGATCGTGAAAGGCGTTTTGCGAAGCGTTGGCGAGAGGGTGGTCAGGATTTCAACGACGACCTCGCGCAGATCGAAGCGCCGTCGCTGATCGCTGGTTTGGTCGACGGCAACCTGCTTGAAGCTGGCCACCAGATTGCGGGCCTGGCTGAGGCTGCGCAACAGAAGGTCACTGGCGGTCTCGGCGGCTTCCAGATAGGTGTTGAGCGAGGATCTTTTCAGTGCGCCATCGGCCACCAGCGCCAGAAAATCGACCGTCTTTTCGTGCAAGGTACTGGCGACCATGACGCTATTGCCGATCGGCGTGTTGAGCTCGTGCGCCACACCGGCTACTAGGGCGCCAAGCGCTGCCAGCTTTTCGGCGCGAATCAGTTCATCCTGCGCGTGGCGCAGTTCCTCGGTACGGGCCTCGACGCGTTCTTCCAGTTCGCTGTTGAGTGCCGCCATGCGTTCTTCGAGCTCATGCCGGGGAGTGATGTCCGTGACACTCCACAAATAGCTTGGGCGGCCGCCGATATCGAACTGCCGCCCTGAATTGAGGACATAGAGCAGGCTGCCGTCGGCGCGGCGGTAGCAGCATTCGAAGCGATCTATCTGCCCACCATTGTCGGCCAGTTCCTGGTAAAGCCTGGCGCGGTCAGCTTCGTCTGCCCACAAGCCGAATTCCAGCGAGGTTTTACCGATGACCTGCTCACGGGTATAGCCCAGCAGCGCCTGCCAGGCCAGGTTGAAATCGATGATCCTGCCGGTTTCGGCGTCCGTGATGACCAGTGAGGCGGGTGAGTAGTGCACGATGTGCGAGAGGTTTTCCTCGCTCTGGCGCAGGATCTCCTCGGCACGTCGCTGGGCCGTGACATCGCGAACGACGCCCAGCAGCAACTGGGATTCACCGACATTGATGAGAGAGGCGTTCAGCACGCATTCAAGCGCTGCCCCCGATTTCGTTCCCAATTGCATCGGATACTCGCGCAAATAACCTTCGCGTTTGAGCTTGTCGATGGCCTCCTGGCGGCAGGTGGAGGACACCCAGATACCCAGATCGCTCGAGGTTCGCCCGATCGCGTAATCACGGGTCCAGCCGGTGATTCGTTCGAAGGCTTCGTTGACGTCGATGATTTCGCCAGTATCGAGACGGCTGATGGTGATGTAGTCGAGACTGGCATGGAATGCGCCGGAGAAGCGGGCTTCCGATGCACGCAGCGCCGCTTCGGCCGCTTTCAGCGGCGTGATGTCACGGCCTTCCGGAATCAGCAACTGGACCTTGCCGGTGCTGTCGATGACCGGCTTCAGCGAAAAGTCGATGTAGTGGCGGACGCCCTTGTGATCGGTGTGCGTGGTTTCGAAGCGGACAAGTTCTCCATTGGTGGCGAGGGCAATGGCGTTGAGCAGTTTTTCCCTGGCTTCGGGTTCGTGCCACCAGGGGCTCTCTGCGAATGGTTTGCCAATGACGTCCTCGGGCGCAATGCCGGCAAAGGCAAGCGCGGTCCGGTTGGCGTCGAGAAGAATGCCATCGGTATTCATCAGGCCGATGAACTGAAAGGCCTGATCGAACGTGGCGCGGAACTTTTCTTCGTTACGCCGCAATGCTTCCTCGGCATTCTTGCGGGCGGTGATGTCTTCAACCGTTGCGACGAAACCGCGAAACTCGCCTTGAAGCGAGTGGATCGGCACGATGTGCGCATTGGCCCAGATCAACCCACCGTCGCCCAGGATCACCCGGCGCTCCATGCTGAAACCGGTGTGCGTGGCGACTGCATTGCGCCAGCGCTGGCGCATGGGTTCGCGGTCATCCGGGTGCAGGTGCGTGATCCAGGCTCCGGAATGGATTTCTTCCATCGTCGAATCGACCAGCGTCAGGTAGCGCGGGTTGCAATAGACGAAGTTGGCTGCCTTGTCGGTGACAACGACGCCCAGTTCGGAGCTCTCCGCAATCGCCCGGAAACGTTCCGAGAATTCCTGCACTTCCTGCTGCAGACGCTGAATGTCGGAGAGGTCGATATCGATCCGGTAGATTTCCGGATCGCCGGCCAGATTGCTGATCAGCACCTGAGTCGAATAAACCGAGAGCAGACTGCCGTCCCTGCGTTTTGCCGAGCACTCCCCCGCCTCCGGCGCTTGGCCGCGGGCGATGCTTCGATCCAGATCGCGGCGGAAGTTCTCGGCATCGTTACTGTGAACGATGAGGTCGTCGATTTTCCTGCCAAGCGCTTCGTCCCTGCTGTAACCGTAGAACTGTTCACTGGTACGGTTCCAGTAAATGACGTTCCGGCTCGGGTCATAGCCCTGAACGGCGATTCCGGAGACCGCCTCGAATATGCTGCGGAATCGTAATTCACTGGCCAGCAGGTTGCGCTCGGCGACCTTGCGTTCGCTGACATCACTGAAGGAAACAATGGCGGCGTACGGGAGTACCTCGCCGTCGCGCACGAGCGGGTGTGCATTGATCGTTAGCCACAGGCTCTGCCCGTCGCCACGTAGCAGACGGTAGATTTCCGCCGCGCATGGCGTGCCGTTCCTAAGTGCCCGGTACAGCGGGTAATCAGTTTCTGCGAGCGCGCTGCCATCTTCGCAGAAGAGGCTTAAGGGGCGCGCCCGGATAGCACTGCCACGCAGTTCGTCCAGCGGCACGTCGAGCATGCGCGATGCGGATGGGTTGGCGGTGATCACCTGGTCGTTGCAGCCAACCACAATGATTCCCTCATCGAGTTCATCGACCAGCGTCTGGTAGCGGTATTCAGTTTCCCGGCGTTCGAAACTCTCTTGTTGCAAGCGGCTAGCGGCATCTACAAGCTCGACATGCTGGCGGCGCAAGGTAATGAAAAGCATGGCGATGCCCATGCACAGCATCAGCGTTGCGGCGAGCGAAAATCCGATCGGTGCGAACCAGTCAACCGTCCGCAGAAATGGATAGTCGAGATAATGCAGGCCGAGCAGACCAAAGAGGATGCCGAGGCCACGATAGCCGATGCCGGGCAATGTGCGTGCGAGCAGGAAAAGACTCGCCGCTGCCTGAAGCATGACCGCTGTCGCGATGCCATAGAGCGGAAAGGTTCGTGCCAGGAAGGAAAGCTCCTGGCGCGAAGCAAGGAAGTTCCAGAGTAGCGCCAGTGCCAGCAGACCTGCGAGAAATCGATAGCGGCTGCGGTGGCCGCTCAGTGCGCAGGTACCGAGCCAGATGAACAGTGTGACAACTGCAAACAGTACATCGGTGACGAACCAGAGCGCGCTGATGCCCATGGTTACACCGAGCTGGGCGGCGAGGCGCAGACTTTGCGCGACAAAGGCGAGGCACCAGAAAAGCAGCGCGCGACGGGATGAATCGATTCGCCACAGGTAGCCAAGCGTGGCCGCGAGGATCGCTGAACTGCCCAGCGCCCCGAGTATTGCCGTCTGCAAGGAAAACTCGAAGGTCATTTAATACTTGGACGCAGATCGCACCCCGAGTTAAATTAGAGACTATTCTGCACGAATAATGCTTCTGCCGTTCCACCCACTTGAGAAAAGAAAACGCCATGAAAATCGACATTGACCAGTATGGCCTGAAGGATGTGCAAGTAAACCCGGACGCAGCGTTCACTTTTCCGCAAGGCCTGGCTGGGTTTGAGCAGAACACCCGCTATTCGCTGTTCCACGAGGAAGGCAAACCGACTGTCTTCCTGTTGCAGTCGCTGGATGACCCGACGCTGGCGTTTTCCGTCGTTCCCCCGGAACTGCTCGATATCGAATATGAAATCGAACTCTCCGACGAAGACGCCAAACTGATCGACCTGAAAGACCCGAAAGAAGCGGTCGTCGTGGTCATCGTTTACCGTGAAGCGGCGACGGATGCCGGTGGGGGAAAGATCGCTGCCAGCGCGCGTTCGCCGCTGGTCCTGAACTCACGTAGCCGGCTTGGCATGCAGAAAATCCTGCGCGAAGTTCATCCTAGCCTGGTCTATCGCGGCAGTTGATCTGCCGCGAGGCAACTGGCTGCAGCCTCCCGGCTCAGGCAGGTTGCAGCGTTTCCCGATAGCGGCGGGCGTTGTCCACATAGTGGGCAGCGCTTCCCAGTAGCCGTGCCACATCCTCGTCGCTCAGCTCGCGCACCACCTTGCCGGGTGAGCCAACGATCAATACCCGGTCCGGGTAGGTCTTGCCTTCCGGAATCAGGGTGTTGGCGCCGACGATCGAGTGTTTGCCGATGATTGCCCGGTTGAGGACGATGGAGCCGATACCGATCAGCGAACCATCGCCGACGGTGCAGCCATGCAGCATGACGAGGTGGCCGACGGTGACGTTCCTGCCGATGTGCATCGGTACCCCTTCGTCGGTATGCAGCACCGAGCCGTCCTGGATGTTGCTGTTTTCGCCGATGTGGATGGGGTCGTTGTCGCCGCGCAGGACGGCGTTCCACCAGATAGAACTGTTGGCGGCAAGGCGGACGTCACCGATCACCGTGGCGTTGGCGGCAATCCACGCGGCAGGGTCGATTTGTGGGCGCTTTTCGCCGATCAGGTAGGTGGGCATTGAAAATTCCTCGATGGGTGGGCCTTGCGCGCAGTTCAGGCGGGCAGCAGCAGGTGGAACTCGTTGCGAGCGTTGCCTTCAAGGCGTTGCGAAAGCTTCAATCGTATCCGTGTTCCGGCCACCGGATACAGGATTTCCAGCCCTTCCGGCGCGCTCCCGGGGGTTGAAAGCAGACCTGCCGCATTGTTGAAGGCCGGCAGGCGCGGAAGCAGAACGGCCTTGGCTCGCACCGCACCGGCGCGCGCTGGCAGGTCGACGACGAGGGCGTGCGGCGAAAGATTCTGCAGGCCGAGTTCAAAACGCGTCTGGCCAGCGTTGCTGACGCGGCGGACGAGGCAGATCTGCACATGGCTGCTCTCGCGCGGACGAATGCCAACGATGTCGCCAACTTCAACATTGCCGATGTCGCCGCGCAAATAACGGATGCCGTAGCCGTCCGGACTTTCATCGACCAAAGCCCATTCGCTGACCGCAGGGCTGCTGACGCCTCTCCGCTCGCCATCGCTGTTGCGTCGTCGGAAAGCCCCGCCGGAAAGAAACAGGCTGACGTCGAGCAGGCCGACGACGAGGTCGGCGCGAGGCTTGAAGCGCATGCGCGAGAAGCGCCGTGTTGGTTGCGCCCCCCACATTTCCGCCAGCGTGCGCAGCATCGGCAGTGGCGCGTGCGGCAGCAGCCAGGTATGCGGCATGTCGAGACGCGCCTTGGCGCCGATGTCGCTGCGCAAGGTTGCGGCAAGGTTGGTGCAATCGAGGTAGAGATGGTCAGCCGTGCCCGCAAGCCGGGTGCGGACAAGTGGTTTCCCGGGCCCAGTCTCTGTCGGTGTCACGACAAAGAGCGGCGTGCCGGGGCGGGCGTCCTTGACGGCTTCCGGGGGGCGCAGATGAACGAGCCCCGCACCCTGTTCGGCGCACTCCTGAAGGGTTTGCAACTCGGTACGGGCGAATTTTCCCGGGTCGGCATAGGCCACCAGCAGTGTCGAAAAATAGAGCTGTTCGATCGGCAGCCCTGACCGTGGCGTACCGAGCAGACCGAGGCGGCCCGCCGTGCGGTGCAGTTCGTGCAGTTGCTGCCACGAGCCGGTAGAGGGGGTGGCGTAGGCACGATAGGCGAGCAACTGGCGCCGGCGCAGCGCCAGGATGGCGCGCTGCGTCGCCTGTTGCGCCAGCTGCGCCAGCCCGCTCGCCAGGCGTCGCGATTCCATGTTGGCGACAACGGCGCCATAAGCGGTTGCCAGGCCCTTCAGCAGATTGTCGGCAGCCAGTGCCTTGGCTTGCGCCTGTGCGGAGAACGGCAGAGGCGAGGTCTCAATATCGTGTTCCAGCGCCGGCAACAGGTCGCGCGCGATGTCGTCGAAGGCGTCGAGCAGTTTCATGCGCATGTGCAGGTTGCTCTGTGCCGCGACCATCGGGCCAAGGCGATGCGCCAGCGAGGCAAGGATTTCCTCGGTTGGGGCGTCGGCCATGTGTTCCAGCCAGGCTTTCAGCGCCTGAGCGGTTTCGCTGCTGCCACCACCCTCGCTGTCGCTATCGCGCCGACCGAGCGGTAACCAGTTGCGGAGAAAATCGAGTGGGGTGTCCATGATGCTTGCCGTGTCGCGCTTACGTTACCCGGATGTCTTGAATATTAGCACTGCCTTCACACGATCAGCGGCGGTTCGTCCATTGCCGCGATCTGCTCCTTCAGCTCCAGAATCCGCTCCTGCCAGTAGTGTGCAGTGCCGAACCACGGGAAGGCGGCGGGAAAGGCCGGGTCTTCCCAGCGCCGGGCGAGCCATGCCGAGTAGTGGATCAGGCGCAGCGTACGCAGGGCCTCGACCAGGTGCAGCTCGCGCCGGTCGAAGTCGCAGAAATCCTCGTAGCCGGCGATCACGTCCTGCAATTGCAGCTGCATCTCCAGGCGCTCACCCGAGAGCAGCATCCACAGATCCTGAATTGCCGGCCCCATGCGGCTGTCGTCGAAATCGACGAAATGCGGGCCATCGTGGGTCCACAGCACGTTGCCGAGGTGGCAGTCGCCATGCAGACGCAGGGTCTCGATCTGGCCGGCACGGGCGTAGGCATGGCGAACGCCTTCCAATGCCATCTCCACCGTGCCTTTCCAGGCAGCGAACAGCTCGGGCGGCACGCTGTTGTGCGCCACCAGCCAGTCGCGCGGCTCCTCGCCGAAACTGGCGAGGTCTAGCGTTGGCCGATCAGCAAAGCGCGACAGGCGGCCAATGGCGTGGATACGGCCAAGGAAGCGCCCCATCCATTCCCGCGTTTGCGGGTCGCCGAGTTCCGGGGCACGGCCGCCGTGGCGAGGGAAGACGGCGAGGCGGAAGGCGCCGTGGGTGGCCAGTGTGCTGCCGCAGGGCAACAACAAGGGAGGCACGACGGGAATTTCCATTTCACCCAGTTCGGCGAGAAAGCCGTGCTCTTCGAGAATGGCTGCGTCGCTCCAGCGTTCCGGCCGGTAGAACTTGACGATCAGCGGTGGGCCTTCTTCCATCCCCACCTGATAGACCCGGTTTTCGTAACTGTTCAGCGCCAGCAGGCGGCCGTCCGGCTGCAATCCGACAGATTCCAGTGCATCGAGCACATGGTCTGGCGTCAACGTGGAATAGGGGTGTGGCTGCGGGTGAGGATGCAACTCAGGAGTCGGGTTCATCCGGCGAGTATACTGGCGCCCATGCCGCTATTCGAATCTCTTTCCATCCTCGTGCTGGGCGCGCTCGCCTGGCTTTGGCACGACAGCCTCAAGGCCAGGGAAGCAGGCGTGCGCGAAGCACGCAGCGCCTGTGCTGAAGAGGATCTGCAACTGCTTGACGATACCGTGGCTTTCCGCAGTCTGCGCTTTGCACGGGACGATCTCGGGCGGCTCCGTTTGCAGCGTACCTATGGCTTCGAATACAGCGATACCGGCGACAACCGGCGGCAGGGCAGCGTTACGCTGCTTGGCCAGGATGTCGTGCTGGTCAGCCTGCGCGCACGGCTGACGCTGGTCGGTGGTGCAGGAGGTGATCGTCATGAACAGCATTGAATCGGTGCGCGATGCCTTGCTGCGCTTTCGCGACGAGCGCGACTGGCAGCAGTTTCATTCGTTGCGCAACCTGATCGTCTCGCTCAATCTTGAGGCCGCCGAACTGCTGGAACTGACGCAGTGGAAGAGCGATGTCGAGGTCAATGCGCTTGCCGCTGACCCCGCAGCGCGCGAGGCGCTATCGGACGAGTGTGCCGACGTGTTTCTCTACCTGCTGCTGGTGGCAGACGCCGCCGGCATCGATCTGCTCGATGCCGCACGGCGCAAGCTCGACAAGAATGCGGAGAAATATCCGGTCGAGAAGTGCTACGGCTCGTCCGCAAAATACCACCGGCTTTAGTAGATTCTCGTCGCCGAATAGCTGGCCAGCGGTGGATGCTGCCAGCGTGCGATGCGGTCGGCGATCAGGCCTGCGCAGCGCGCCGCAATTTCCCTGAGTGGTGTCTCGCTGCAGCAGGGTGCGGCGGTGAATACCGATGGGCGTAGCGCCGAGATGACGACTTTCGGGTGATGCTCAAGCCGCAGGCGTTCGCCGGCGTGCAGGATGATGTCGTCTGCACCGCCTTCGGCGGTAATCCACAGCTCCCCTTCCGCGCACTCGATCATGAAGCCGTGAGTATGCGCAAGCGCCATCAGCTCGCGCCGGGCCAGGGTGTAGCGTTTCTGCTTGATTTCGGTGCTCATGATATTCTCCATGCACATTACGCATTCACGATGCGTGTTTGCGTATAGCCAATGTAGGCAGATAGCTTAACAAACGGTCATTCGGAATGCTACGCATGAGAAAATCGCATGAATAAGCCAATCGATGCACGGATCAACGAGCGCAACCGGCGTTTGCCGTCACTCGACCCGCTGAAGGGGTTCGAGTCGGCGGCACGACACCTCAGCTTCACGCTGGCGGCTGCCGAACTGCACCTGACCCAGTCGGCCATCAGCCGGCAGATCCAGACGCTGGAGGATCAACTCGGGGTCCGGCTGTTCCACCGGGAGGTGCGTCGCCTGCGCCTGACCAACGAGGGCGAAGCGCTGCAGCGAGTGGTCGGCGAGATGCTGGCGCGTCTGGCCGAGGTTTGTAGCGGATTTCGGGCGGCACAGCGACGGCCCCAGGTCAACCTCACCGCCGCAGTGGGTATCGCCTCGTTATGGCTGGTGCCACGCCTGGCCTCCTTTCAGCAGACGCAGCCGGACGTGGACGTACGCATTTCTGCTGATAACCGGGTGGTCGACCTCGAGCGCGAAGGTTTTGATGTGGCCTTGCGCTATCTGGCGGCAGATCAAGCGTCGCCGGGCGCGACTCTGCTTTTCGAGGAGGAGGTTTTCCCGGTTGCGGCACCGCAACTGGCTGCCCGACTGCCCAAACGGCTCAGCGCCGAGGATTTCTCGCAAGTCGTGTTGCTTGCCTACGACGACGATCGCGCTGCGCCCTGGTTCTCATGGGAACCTTGGTTGCTCGGCTTGGGGCTTGCCGGCGCCAAGCCGAAGGCGGTGCTGCGCTTCAACCAGTACGACCAGATCATGCGTGCCGCCGAAGATGGCCAAGGGGTCGCTCTTGGGCGTGGCCCGCTGGTGGTGCGGGCACTTGCCGAGGGGCGCTTGAAGGCACTGGCGGTGAAGCGGGAAAAAATGCCGGCACGGGGCTATTACCTGGTCCGGGCTGCAGCCAGTGGACGGCCCGAAGTCGACTGTTTTTTCAAATGGCTGCAGCGGGAGGCCGAGCAGACAGTGCGGCAGATGCAGGCGACGCAATAGAGCCGTGACGGCCTTGTGTTCCGGACAAGGATTCTGGGCACCTTGCGCCCAGCGAAGAGAAACTTAGCGAGATTGGGGGCGGCGCGAGGGGCGCAGAGGAGTGCGCACTGAGCGTTCGGTACGCGGCTTGACGGTTTCGACAGCATCCTCGCCGGTACCGGTTTCAAGCGAGAAGCTGGCGCCGCCATCTTCCCTGAGTGCTTCCACCAGCCACGGCAAGGTTTCCCGCAGCGTATTCTCCAGAGTCCACGCCGGATTGACGATGAACATGCCGCTGCCGGGCATGCCGAAGGTGCCGGGCGGCTGCTTGCGCACCGTCAGCGTCGTGTTCAGCCACGGCTTGCCGGCCTTGTCGGCGATGGCCTTCAGCTTTTCCGGCAGCGACCTTGCTTCCGGCTTGGTGAGGATCGGGTACCAGATGGCGTAGGTGCCGGTGGGGAAACGCTCGATCGCTGCTTCCAGCGTCTTGTGCACATTCCGGTAATCGGCAGCAGTTTCGTAGGAAGGGTCGATCAGCGTCAGCGCCCGGCGCGGTGGCGGCAGCAGGGCCTTGAGGCCGGCGAAGCCGTCGCCGAGCGTGACCATGACCTTGCGGCCGGCGTCGTGGAAATTGTCGGCCAGCAGCTTGATGTCGGTGGTGTGCAGTTCGAACAGGCGCAGGCGGTCTTCCGGGCGCAGCAACTGGTAGGCGATCCACGGCGAGCCGGGGTAGGCGGTGGGCTTTTCCTCGGCACCTTTGGTGTTGAGCGGGCGCACCGTGTCGACATAGGCGGCCACGGCAGCCGGCAGGTCGTTGCGCAACCACAGGCGGCTGATGCCGCCTTCGTGCTCGGCCAGCTTGGTTGCGTGACCGATGTCCAGCCCGTAGATGCCGGCGCCGGCATGGGTGTCGATGACCCAGAACGGCTTGTCCTTCTGCTTGAGATACTCGATCAGCTGCACCAGCACGAGATGCTTGAGGACGTCGGCGTGGTTGCCGGCATGGAAGGCGTGGCGGTAGCTGAGCATGGATGGTTTTGAAACGACTTGGGTTCGGGGTCAGCCGCGATTATACGGCCAAGGACTCGCCGACGCATCGCGGTGTGCGGCGCTGAAACGGCACCACGATTGGACGCTGCCAGATCGGACTTTATATCGGCCTGGGCGCTGCTTCCGCTGGTGTAGGCGTCGCAAGCCTATTGACAAAAACATGAACCCAACATTGAACCATGAATTCCACGGCACCCCAGCGCGTCTGCCTCCCCTACCCGCGCGGGCGGACAACGCGCCCCCCGCATACACTCCCTTGTGCAATCGTCTTGCGCAGGCGCTCAGCCAGCGCTACTGCAGAATCGAGCGATGTTTCCGGCAGCAGCACGAGAAATTCCTCCTCCCCGCGCAACGTTCTCCAGGCGCGAAGTACCCACAGAGCTCGTCACCGCAACATGGCCGTCGATCATGAAAGCTGACCCTTCGTTTTGGTGCCAGGGGCGCCAATTCGAGAAAAGAGCGGCGATTGAGAGCCGGCGGCCGGGCTACTTGCTTTCGCCTGAATACTCCGGAATTGGCTGCCCAAGGCAAGTGCCAGCAAGGTCGCGTCGATCAGCATGCCGAACTCGATCGCCCGATATTTCAGATCGCTTTTCAATGGCCCATCCTGCAATGCGGTTACCGCTCCGCTGATGGTGTGGAAAGGGGGGGCCCCCCCGCATCGTCAGAGTAGAGGGCAAGGATGCCGCCCCTGACCTCGGAGAGGAAAACGCGGGCAAGCTGACCCCGCAGCTTGTGTGCCCGCGGGAAATTACGTGGCGTGTCGAGAAAGTAGCGGGCGAAAACCAGGCCGCAGGTTGAGTCGAGTACCATCAGGATCGGAATGGTCCAGCGCTGGATCACCACGTGCTCACTCCAGACATGGGCGAAACCGTGGCCGGTGTAGGCGATGTTCATCAGCACGAACATTCCGATGTACATCGCGTAGGAAAGTGCGGTCGCGCCGAAAAGCGGGTGTGCCCAGGCGTGGTAGGAGGCCGATCTTGCGGCTTCCTGGCTTCGATAGCCGCCGCGATCGATAAATCGGCGTAGACAGGGTCGGAGGCGCAGTAGATGTCTGTCGTTCCTGGGGCAAAGCATCCAGCTAATGGCGGCTGGCGAAGGTGAAGGTGCCCCTGGATGGAGCGTCTTGCCATTGGCGGCCAGGAAATGGATGTCGATCTGGTCCTGCCAGGAGTTTTCGATCAGCAGTCGTCGCACTACCGGTCCATGCCGGTATTCCGCCGAACCGACTGGTGGAGATCCAATACCGAAATCGAGAATCGGTCACGTGGCTGCGGTGAATTTTCCGGCAGCATGCGCGGCGACGATTTCGTCCAGCGAGAGCGGTGCGCCAGTTTCCTTCAGATAGCTTGCATGAGCGCCCAACGGCGTGTCGGCGTTGGCGTCTGCGAGGGATAAGGGGTTTGCCCAGGTCGAGGGCGCCGCCCGAGGAAAAAACATGTTGCCGTCGTTTATGGGAAAAGGGTATCACGACGTTCTCAAAACGATATGCGAATCCGTGGTTTAGGGGCTGAGAAGGTATAATCGCGCCCCTTGAGCTGAATCCCCGCCACAATCTGCTGAAACCCGCTGCCGTGACCGCCCTAGACAACGAAATCGCCCGCCGCCGCACCTTTGCCATCATCTCGCACCCGGATGCGGGCAAGACCACGCTGACCGAAAAGCTGCTGTGGTTCGGCGGCGCCATCCAGGTTGCCGGCGAAGTCCGCGCACGCAAGGCCTCGCGCCACGCCACCTCGGACTGGATGGAGCTGGAAAAGCAGCGCGGCATCTCGGTCACCTCGTCGGTGATGCAGTTCCCGTACCGCGAATGCATGATCAACCTGCTCGATACGCCGGGCCACGAGGATTTCTCGGAAGACACCTACCGCACGCTGACCGCCGTCGACTCGGCGGTGATGGTCATCGACTCGGTCAACGGCGTCGAAGCGCAGACGATCAAGCTCTTGAACGTCTGCCGCATGCGCGACACGCCGATCCTGACCTTCATCAACAAGCTCGACCGCGAAGGCAAGGAGCCGATTGACCTGCTCGACGAAATCGAGTCGGTGCTCGGCATCCAGTGCGCGCCGATGACCTGGCCGATCGGCATGGGCAAGCGCTTCCGCGGCGTCTACCACCTCTACGACGACGCCATCGCCTTCTTTGACCCGCAGGCCGAGAAGGGCACCTCGGAGGTCATCAAGGGGCTGGACAACCCGCGCCTCGATGAATTGCTTGGCACCCAGGCTGACGAGCTGCGCACCGACATCGAACTGGTGCGCGGCGCCTCGCATGCCTTCTGCGCCAAGGCCTATTCCGAAGGCAAGCAGACGCCGGTGTTCTTCGGCTCGGCGGTGAACAACTTCGGCGTGCAGTCGCTGCTCGACGCCGTCGTCGAACTGTCGCCGGCACCGCTGGCACGGCCGGCCAAGAGCCGCAGCGTCGATCCGCACGAGCCCAAGTTTTCCGGCTTCGTGTTCAAGATTCAGGCCAACATGGACCCCAAGCACCGTGACCGCATTGCTTTCGTGCGCGTCTGCTCCGGTCGCTTCGAGCGCGGCATGAAGGTCAAGCAGGTCGATGGCGGCAAGATGATCTCGGTGAACAACGCCATCACCTTCATGGCCCGCGACCGCAGCACCACCGACGAAGCCTGGCCGGGCGACATCATCGGTATCCCGAACCACGGCACCATCCGCCTCGGCGAGACCTTCACCGAAGGCGAGGACCTGCGTTTCACCGGTATCCCGTCGTTTGCCCCCGAGCATTTCCGCCTGGCGCGCATCGCCAACCCGCTGAAGATCAAGCAGTTGCACAAGGGCCTGCAGCAGCTGGCGGAAGAGGGCGCGACGCAGTTGTTCCGCACGGTGTCGGGCAGCGACCTGATCCTTGGCGCGGTGGGTACGCTGCAGTTCGACGTGGTCGCGCACCGGCTGGAGCACGAATACGGCGTGCAGGTGATTTTCGAATCGTACAACTGCTCGACGGCGCGCTGGATCCAGGGCGACGAGGGCGAACTGCGCCAGCTGTCGGACCGCTACAGCGCCAACGTCGCGCTGGATGGGGCGGACGATCCGGTCTATCTGGCGCCGAACAACGTGTATCTGAACATGGTGAAAGAGAAATACCCGAAGCTGCAGTTTCTGGAGGCGCGGGAGGTTGCTTGAGGTGTCAGCAACGCTTCGATACGCGCTGCGCGCTACTCAGCGCGAACGGTGTTTGGGTTGGATGTCCGAGGCCCGTTCGTGCTGAGTAGCCTGCATCGCAGGCGTATCGAAGCATTGCCAAAACCTCACCGCTTCGCCAGCAGCCGATCCAGCTGATTGGCAAAAGCCTGCCGATCGGCCTGCGAAAAAGCCGGCGGCCCACCGGTTTCGACGCCGCTGTTGCGCAGGGTTTCCATGAAGTTGCGCATGTCGAGCGCCTGCTTGATGTTTTCGGCGGTGTAGCGTTCGCCACGCGGGTTGATGGCGGTGGCGCCTTTCTCGACGACGAAGGCGGCCAGCGGGATGTCGGCGGTGACGACGATATCGCCAGCATTGACCTGTTCGACGATGTGGTTGTCGGCAACGTCGAAGCCCTTCGGCACCTGCACCGAGCGCAGGCTGGGGTAGGGCGGTGTTTTCAGCCACTGGTTGGCGACCAGCGTCACCGGCAGGCCGGTGCGCTCGGCAACGCGGTAGAGAATTTCCTTGATGACGGCAGGGCAGGCGTCGGCATCGACCCAGATGTGCATGGCAGTGTTCCAGAAAACTTGTAAGAAGGCTGGTAATCCAGCGACCTGCGATAATAACCAAACTCAAACAGAGCCACTCAGCAAATGTCGATCCAATGGTATCCCGGCCACATGACGCAGGCCCGCAAGAAGGCGGGCGAGACGCTCGCACTGGCCGATGTGGTGGTCGAGGTGCTTGATGCGCGCCTGCCGGCCGCCAGCAGTAATCCGATGATCCACGAGCTGCGCGCCTTCCGTCAGCGGCCGTGCCTCAAGCTGCTGAACAAGGCCGATCTGGCCGATCCGGCGGCGACCAAGGCCTGGCTCGATTTCTACAACGCGCAGCCCGGCGTCAAGGCAGTGGCCATCTCGTGCAAGAAGGCCGGCGAGGCTTCGCGCATTCCCGCGCTATGTCAGCCCTTGGCGCCCCATCGCGACAGCAACCTGAAGCCCTTGCGGCTGATGATCATGGGTATCCCCAACGTCGGCAAATCGACGCTGATGAATGCACTGGTCAAGAAGAAGGTGGCCAAGGTCGGCGACGAGCCGGCGGTGACCAAGAGCCAGCAGCGCATCGACCTCGGCCCGCGGCTGACGCTCTACGATACCCCCGGTATGCTCTGGCCGAAGATCGCCCATCCGGTTGATGGCCTGATGCTGGCGGCGAGCCATGCGGTCGGGATCAACGCCTATATTGATGAAGAAGTGGCGACCTGGCTGGCGGGTTTTCTGCTGGCCACCTATCCGGCCATGCTGACTTCGCGTTACGGCTTTCCGGTCGAAGGCATGGATGCGCCGGCGGTGATCGAAATGGTGGCGAAGAAACGTGGCTGCTTGATCAAGGGCGGCGGCGGCAAATACGACATCGACAAGGCCTCGCTGATCCTGCTCACCGACTACCGCGCTGGCAGCCTTGGGCGGATCAGTCTGGAAACACCGCAGAGTCGGGCGTTGTTTCTGACGAACGAGCCAGCCATCGTTTCGGCTCCGGACTGATCGTCGATTTCACTTCTCCCTGTGGCTGCTGCGCTTTGCGCTGTTTGCAAAGGACCCAAGTGCCGTTGGTTGATGTGGTGGTGCCCGCTTATGCCGATCTTCAGAATCTAGACGCGCAGCAAGGCAATCTTGAGTGGTGGCCGGCCATCCCGACTGGGAAAGTCGCTTTCCGGAAGAATCCATTCCATCTCGCGCACCGGGCGGCCGGCTTTGCGGGCGCTGCGTTCCATCTGGTCCAGCCAGGCGTCGCGTTCAACTTCGGCGACATTGTTGCAGCAGATCAGCGTCCCGCTTTCGCGGGTGCACAGCAGGGCCGGCTTGAACAGCGCCGAATAGTCATTGACCAGGTCGACAACGCCGAACGGGCTTTTCGCGTGGCGGGGCGGGTCGAGAAAAACCAGATCGAACTGCTGCGCGTCAAGCTTGGGGAAGGGCGGCAGGCGCCGGCCGCGTACCACTGAGGGTTGGCCAAGGCCGGACAACTGGCGCATGGCGGCGAAAGCATCGCTTTTCACGAAACGCGGGCGCACTGCCAGGGTATTGAGGCGCGCGTTTTCTTTGCCGACGGCCAGACTCGACTCGGAAAAATCGACGTTGAGCACCGCTTGTGCCCCGGCGGCCGCAGCGGCGATGCCGACGCCGCAAGTATAGGCAAAGAGGTTGAGCACCGATTTTCCGGCCGCTTCCGCCATCACTCGCCGACGACCAGCACGCATGTCGAGAAACAGCCAGGGGTCCTGGCCGCCATGGCGGGCCTGAATGGCGTAGCTGACACCCATCTCGTGCGCTACGCGCGGCTGTGTCGCTGCCAGCAGCGCTTCCTCCGGTAACGGGTTGGCAATACGCGAGTTGCTACCGCTGCGGTCGTTGTAGATCGCCACGAGCGCCGGGAAATGTGCGCGGTAAAAAGCCTTGATGGCTTCCTCCGTCTCGCTGTCGAGTGGCTGGTGGAAGGCCTGGATCAGCAGCAGTTCGCCGTAGCGGTCGATAGTCAGCCCCGGGTTGCCCTCGGCTGTGCCGTGATAGAGGCGATAGGCGTCGGTTTGCTCGGCCTGCAGGCGGGTCAGCAGATTGGCCCGGGCATCGAGTGCGCTGGCAAGACTGAGGCAAAGGGTGTCGGTACTCATGGATTTCCAGTCGTTGAAACGAGGGTGAGGGCGAGCCAGACGACCCAGTGCCCGCAGGCCGAACGGGCGCGGCGTTCCTGGCCGTCCCAGGGGCCGCCGACACACAGGCCGGCAATGGTTTCGCTTTCGATGGCAACCGTGCCGGGCAGGTCTCCCGGCGCGCGCGGCCCCGACCAGCGGTGACAACTGGCACAACGCTTGCGATCGACGGGTTGGAAAAACATGGCGAATCCGGGTCGTGGTAAATATCAGGGCGTGATCCACTACAGCAATGCAGCGAAAACATTGAAATCGCGATCGAAGGGCGCAGTGTAGCGAAAGCGGCGATAATTCGCGCTCTTTAAAAGGCAGCAAGGCTCATGGCGCTCAAATCCACCATCTGCAAGGCCGAACTTCAGGTCTCCGACCTTGACCGGCATTATTACGTTGCGCACAACCTGACGCTGGCGCGGCACCCCTCGGAAACCGATGAGCGGATGATGGTGCGGCTGCTTGCCTTTGCCCTTTACGCCAGTGAAACCCTGGCCTTCGGCCAGGGGCTGTCGAGCGAAGACGAGCCGGCACTGGTTGAGCGCGACCTGACCGGCGCCATCGAACGCTGGATCGATGTCGGCCTGCCCGACGAGCGCAACGTCCGCCGTGCCGCGCACCGTTCGCGGCAGATGGTGTTGATAACCTACGGCGGCCGCGTCGCCGACATGTGGTGGGCGCAGAACGAGTCGAAACTGGCCGGGCTCGACAACCTGACGGTACTCAATCTCTCCACCGACGAGAGTGCAGTGCTGAAGAACTTGGCGGGAAAGTCGATGCGGCTGCAATGCACGATCCAGGATGGCATTGTCTGGCTGGCCGACGGCACCGGCAACCATGAATTCACACCGCGCGTACTCAAGCGGGCGAAGGGTACTTGACCCGCAATGTCAGGCCTTTTACTGCCCGAAGTAGCGCCCTGGGCGATGGTTGATGGTCAGCACCAGGTTGAGCATGAAGGCGCCGAGGATCGACAGCGCCACCTTCTCGATATCCACCACGAACAGCGCGCCGAGCACGATGAAGCCGTCGGCGAACATCTGCACGTTGCCGGCCCGCCAGCCTTTTTCCTTCTGCAGGTAGATGGCCATGACGCCCAGCCCGCCCAGGCTGGCCTGGTGGCGGATGAGCATGAGCAGGCCGGCGCCGGCCAGCAGGCCACCCATGATGGCGGCAAACAACGGATGGATGCGCTCGACGACGATCCACTGCGGCAGCAGTTCGCTGTACAGTGAGAGCAGCCCGACGGCGCAGAAGGTCTTGATGGTGAACGCCTTGCCGAGCGCCTTCAGGCCAAAAAGATAGAACGGGATGTTGATCAGGAAGTAGAGCGTGCCGAACGGAACGCCGCTCACGTAGTGGGCGAGGAAGGTCACACCGGCGGTGCCGCCGGTGAGCAACCCGGCCTGGCGGAAAAGCACAATGGCCAGCGCAAAGAGCAGGGTGCCGGTGAGCAGGGCCTGCGCATCTTCAAACCAGTGGTGGCGGTGGGATTTCATCGCGGCAAGTATCTGTGGAGTCTAATTGTGGAAGCACGCATCAACGAACTGGAAATCAAGGTCTCGTACGCCGAGGATATGCTCGAAACGCTGAACCATACGGTTTATAAACAGCAGGAGCAGATCGAGGCGCTGCAGCGGCAATTGAGCGATCTGCAACGGCAGGTGCAGAGCATTCCCGGCGGTGGCGCCCGCAGCCTTGCCGACGAGTTGCCGCCGCACTACTGAGCGTCAAGAATCTGCCCCCGGCCGCTGGCGGTGAAACACCAACGGTGCCGTCACCGTGGTGGGCGGCGGCGACTGCAGGATGTGCTTCTTCATCTTGCCGACCACATGCATCTCGCACGGGCGGCAGTCAAAACGCAGCGTGTATTTTTCGCCGCCGGAAACCAGCGTCATCGGCTCGGCGCGCACCTGCCCCTGCACCCCGGTAACCCCCTTGGCCTGCTTCGGGCACAGGTTGAACGAGAAGCGCAGGCAGTGCTTGGTCACCATCAGCGACACCTCGCCGCTTTCCTCATGCGCCTCGAAGGCCGCATCCATCAGCTTGACGCCGTGCTTCGCGTAGAACTGGCGGGCGGCATCGTTGTAGATGTTGGCCAGGTAGGACAGCGATTCTTCCGGGTAGGGCGCTGGCGGTTCGACCGCCGGCTTGCGTGCCGGCCGTTGATAGGCAGCGTTGCGCGCCGCTTCCAGTGCGGCCACTGCCTCGCGGCGCAGTGCATTGACGCTGGAGGCCGGCAGGAACCACGGCTGGCTCAAGGCAAGCGTGATGTTGCGTGCTGCAAAGATCGTGGTGCCGAGCTTACCGAGGTTTTCGCGCAGAGCGGCATCCACCTTGTCCGGCTGCGTAGCCGGTGATTTTTCGGTTGTCAGCACCGCCTCCGCGCTGACACCTTCCTCATCGTTCAGGCGCAGCGTGAAACCGGCTTCGGTTTCCGAAAGCGCCATATCAACGCCGATGCGCCGTTCGGCCGATTTCTTCGTCAGCGCCAGCTCCCATGCGTGGTCGCCGTTACGGTTGATCGCTGTGCCCGGTTGCAGGCCGGGCAGTTCGGCAAGCGGCACGTTCGGCGTGCAGCGCCAGACATCGCCTCGCTTTTCCGCAACGTTGATCGGCAGGCCGATAACCTCGCGCTTGTGCATGTAGTTGAGGCCATCGCCATTGGTCAGCGGCTCGTTGGCCTCCATTTCGAACCAGCCGCTGCCGAGACGGGTGACAGTACCGATCGGCAGCCCGACGAATTTCGGCGAATCGAAGGCGCCGATGTCGGTCTTGCGGTCATTGACGAAGTAGTCGGTGGTGCCGCGGTGGAAAGTCTTGTCGGGGTTGGGCGTGAAGAAGAGGGCGGTCTTGCCGGAGGCAGCGGACCGGAATTGCGAATGGCCTTCGAGGAAATGATCGAGCTGGCGACGATAGTGGCCGGTGATGTTCTTCACATAGCCAACGTCCTTGTAGCGCCCCTCGATCTTGAAGCTGCGGATGCCGGCGGCGATCAGTGCTTCCAGGTTGCTGGTCTGGTTGTTGTCCTTCATCGACAGCAGGTGTTTCTCGAAGGCCACCACGCGGCCCTGATCGTCCTGCAGCGTGTAGGGCAGCCGGCAGTCCTGCGAGCAGTCACCGCGGTTGGCGCTGCGGTCGGTATGTGCGTGGCTGATGTAGCACTGGCCGGAGAAGGCGACGCACAGCGCGCCGTGGATGAAGAACTCCAGCGTGGCATCTGTTGCCGCATGGATCTCGCGGATCTGCGCCAGGCTCAGTTCGCGCGCCAGCACCATCTGCGAGAAGCCAACTTCGCCGAGGAACTTCGCTTTTTCCACCGTGCGGATGTCGCACTGGGTAGACGCGTGCAGCTCGATCGGCGGCAGGTCGACTTCCAGCAGGCCCATGTCCTGCACGATCAGCGCATCGGCGCCGGCCTCGTACACCTGCCAGGCCACCTTGCGCGCCTCCTCCAGCTCGCTGTCGTGCAGGATGGTGTTCAGCGCCACCAGCACACGGGCGTTGTAGCGGTGGGCGTGTTCGGCCAGCTGGGCGATCTCGCCGATGTTGTTGCCGGCGTTGGCGCGCGCCCCGAAAGCCGGGCCGCCGATATAGACGGCATCGGCGCCGTGGTTGATGGCTTCGATGCCGAACTCGCTGGTTTTGGCCGGGGCAAGCAGTTCGAGTCGCTCAAGGCGGTTGGCAGTCCGGCATTGCGTTTTCAGGCTTGCAGGCATGGAGGTTGCGGCAGAAGGTGAGGCGGGGCGCCATTTTACCGCTGTTTGGGTGTGCGCTTCGCAGGCTACACAAATGGGCGTGCTGCTCCCCATCATTCAGCGCCCAGCCCGGTGAGCAGGAAGGTCTTGAGGAGAGACTTGACGCGATCAAGCGGCGTCTTTGACTTCATGCGCGGGAACGTTGTCCCGCGCGTGTCGCTGTCGCGGCCGTTATGCGGCCGACTGCCTGACCTCAGCCCTGTCTGAGCAGCGCGTCGGTCGCACGCAGTCTTTCGGCCATTACGCGCATCACTCGCGTGGCGAAGAAAGGCGTCTGTTGCACGAGGAAATGAAAGCGCTTCTCGTCGACGGCGACGAAGCTGCACTCGGAGATTGCGCGCACGCTTGCCGAGTGCGGCCCGGGCGAGACCAGGCTCATTTCGCCGACGATGCTGCCGTGTGCAAGTGTTTCGACGACGCGGTCGCCAACCAGCACGGCGGCCGAGCCGGTGTTGAGCACATACATCAGCCCGCCGGGGTCGCCTTCACGAAACAGATAGTCGCCGGCGTCGACGTGGTGGGTTTCTGCGTTGTGGGTGAAAAGATCGATGGGAATCATGAGTACGTTTCCTTGTGCCGTTGTTGTTTGATTCAATCAGCGCTGCCGCACCGGCGCTGGTGACAGCAGCGTCGCCCGCCCCAGTGTTACCAGCAACCAGAGCGTCAGCAGTGGCATGACCAGCGTTTGCAGGACAAAAACGACGATGAGCATGACGACATGTTCGATCGCCTGATCGAGCGTTTGCTGCAGTCTGGTGATCGCCCCCTTGAGATCGCCGGTGTTTGCCAGCCACTGGCGAAATCGCTCGACGAGTGAAGTCGAGTTGTCCGCTGCGGCGCCTTCGAAACTTGTGCCCTTCGCTTGCCCCATCGCCGAGTCGATTGCCGTCTGGCTGCTTTGGTAGGTGTCGGCAAGAAAAGTCTGGAAGACAAGCTCGCCAGTAAAAGCGGTGACCGGCACGATGAAGCGCACCAGCAGCAGTGCCAGCAGCAGTCGCGAGAGCAGTGGCGGTGGTGCAAGCGAACGCAGGTGTAGCGCCAGCCAGGCGAGCGCCGTCAGCGTCAGTGCGAGCGAAATGAGCCAGTGGGCGCCGGCGGCAATCAGCAGTTTTTCGGCACCGAAGATGACGCTGGACAACAGCATCAGGTCACCGAAGTTTTCGATCAGATCGTTCAGCGGGTCAAGCAGTTGTCCCGGCGCAAGGCTGACGCCAACCCCGGCCGGCTCGACGGCGATGCGGGTTTCCTGTGCCACCGAGATCAGTGCGTTGAGGCTGCGTGCGGTGGCGAAGCTGAGCAGCGCGCGTTTCATGCCCGACTCCGCCTGCTGTTCTGCCGCGCTGTCGAGCGGGGCGAGCCAGCTGCAAGTGATAGCCGCGAGGAGGGTGAGTGCAAGCGCGAGTGTCGCGCCGCGTAATGGCTTCAATTGCATCTTGCGAGCACCATTTCGTGTAGCACGCTCATTCTTTCGGTGTCGCCGCGGATGGGTCGGGCAGGGGAGAGGGAGTCGCTGCCGGCAAAACTCTCCGACATGCCGACAAAGCGCGAGGGGTCGATGAGCATGCCGGTGCTGGCCGGGGTGACATCACGCATGCCGCTCGCCGCACTTCTCGCCGTCGCGAGTTGCGCCTCGAGGTCGCGGATATGCTTCTGCTGGCGGTTGATCGTCCATTGCCGCTTGAGGGTGGCAGGCGTCGAAATCAGTGCGATGACGATGGCGCCAAGCGCCAGCGCCAGCAACAGGACCATGGCCAGCGAACTGTCGAAGCGCCAGGTGAGGAAGCCGACGCTGACCGGAACGTTGTTCTGCAGCGCGAAAAGCACACTGGCAATGGCGACGATGATGGCAACGATGGCGTAGAGCTGCATGGGCCGGGTCTCCGTGGAAGGGCGGTGATGGCGGCGTCGTTCAAGACGCCACGGCTTCATGTGTGCGCTTGAGAAGCCTCATTGCCCAAGGATAGCCCGGGTGGCCTGCCGATGCCAAACGCTAATGCCTGGCTTAAACCTTATTGATGTCTTGCAGGTGGTTTATTGCGCGTGACGAGGCGCCGTCAGCGGTTCAGTGTCGCTGTCTTGTGCGACTGAATTAGCTGTAGCAGCGGCGAGAAGACCTTTGGCGTGCCGGCAACGAGGTTGCCGGTCTCAAGGTAACTCGATTCACCGGCGAGGTCGGAGACGAGGCCACCGGCCTCACTGATGAGCAGTGTGCCGGCAGCCATATCCCAAGGCGACAAGCCAAATTCCCAGAAACCGTCGAGGCGGCCACAGGCTACCCAGGCCAGATCCAGTGCTGCGGCACCGGGGCGGCGCATACCGGCAGTCTTGCCGGCCAGTTCCTTGAAAATGGCGAGGTAGGTGTCGATGTTGTCGAGTTCGCGGAAAGGGAAGCCGGTACCGATCAACGCATCGTCCAGCTTGATGCGCTTGGAAACCCGGATGCGGCGGTCGTTGAGGAAGGCGCCGCGACCCTTGCTGGCGGTGAACAGTTCGTTACGCTCAGGGTCGTAAACGACACCCTGCGTGACCTGACCGTTGTGCGCCAGGGCAATCGAAACCGCAAATTGCGGGAAGCCGTGAATGAAATTGGTCGTGCCATCCAGTGGGTCGATGATCCACTGGTATTCGGCCTGCGAGCCACCGGAGGCGCCAGACTCTTCTGCTAGAATTGCGTGGTTCGGATAAGCCTCGCGCAGCACTTCGATGATGGCCGCTTCAGCGGCTTTATCGACCTCGGTGACAAAGTCGCTCTGGCGCTTGGTGGTGACCTTCAGCAGGTCCACGTCAAGCGAAGCGCGGGAGATGATCTGACCTGCGCGACGCGCGGCCTTGACGGCGATATTGAGTGCTGGATGCATGGCTTTGTAAAGAACTTGTCGGGCGGAGTAGGTACGAAGCGTGTTGCAACGTACTGCGCCGCCCGAATCATTTGAATAATCGCGCATTTTAATATGAACCAGGCTCGAGTGCCCACTTTGCTCCCGACATTTCCAACCGACGAAGCGGCGCAAGCCCTGCTTGACCGGGTTCGTGTGGTGCTTTGCCGCACCAGTCACCCCGGGAATATCGGCGCCGCCGCGCGGGCGATGAAGACCATGGGTCTCAGCCGCTTGTACCTTGTTTCGCCGCTGTGTGCCGTCGATGCCGTTGCGGAAGCACGCGCCGCAGGAGCGACCGATGTACTTGCCGGCGCGGTTCATTGTCCTTCGCTGGGCGAAGCCCTTGGCGGTTGTGTGCATGCGCTTGCCTTGTCGGCACGACTGCGCGACCTTGGCCCTGCAGCCACGGGCGTGCGAGGGTCGGCCGTGCCGCTGCTGGCGGAGGCGGCCAGCGGCGACGTGGCGATCGTTTTCGGCAATGAATCCAGCGGCCTGACCAATGAGGAACTGCAACGGTGCCAGAAGGCGGTGACCATTCCCAGTAACCCGGACTTCAGTTCGCTGAACCTTGGGGCCGCTGTTCAGGTCATGGCTTACGAGCTCCGCATGGCGGCTTTTTGCGAGGCGCCGCCGGCACTGACAACACTGGCAACGCCTTTCAGTTCGCCAGCGGCGGCCCTTGATGAAATAGAGCGCTTTTACGCCCACCTGGAGTCCGTTCTCGTGGCCACCGGTTTTCATGATCCGGCCAAGCCGCGACGGTTGATGCCGAAACTGCGCCGTCTCTTTGGCCGGGCGGCGCTGGAAAAAGATGAAATCAATATCCTTCGTGGCATCCTCGATTCGATCGAGACGCCCACTGGGGCGCGCTGGCATGGCGGTGGTGGGGTGCAAACCGCAAATCGGGAACCAGGGCAAAAATAGTAGATCAAATTAGTCGGGTATTTTAGAATTCCACCCTGTAGAAGCTGAAAAAATTCTGGGAGTCGTAATGTTTGCCCGTCTGCGTGAAGACATTCAGTCAGTATTTGACCGTGACCCCGCTGCGCGTTCGTCCTGGGAGGTGCTGACCTGCTACCCGGGAGTGCACGCGGCGATGACCTATCGTTTTTCGCATTGGTTGTGGGGTCATCGCTTGCGTTGGCTGGCACGTTTTGTTTCGCACCTCGGGCGGATGCTGACCGGAATCGAAATTCACCCCGGCGCAAGCATCGGTCGGAGATTCTTCATCGACCACGGCATGGGGGTGGTCATCGGCGAGACGGCGGTGATTGGCGACGAAGTAACGCTCTATCATGGCGTTACGCTAGGCGGCACTTCGTGGAACAAGGGAAAACGGCATCCGACGCTGGAAAACGGCGTCGTCATTGGTGCTGGCGCCCAAGTATTGGGGCCGATCACCATCGGCGCCGGCGCCAAGGTCGGCTCCAACGCCGTGGTGGTCAAGGACGTACCGCCGGGTGCGACAGCGGTTGGCAATCCGGCGCGCATCATCGATGCGGAACTGGCCTTGAAGCGCGAAGAGAAGGCTGAGCAGATGGGATTCTCGGCCTACGCGTTGGCAAGCAATCAGGACGATCCGCTGGCCAAGGCCATTCACGGTCTGCTTGACCATGCCGTCGAGACCGACCGCCGGATCGATGTGTTGCGGAAGAAGCTGGAGCAGTCCGGGGTGAGCATCGAAGATGAATTGGCCACCGCCGATAAATTCGACCCGAAGTACCTGAGCAAAATAGTTGACTAATTTGGTATGGTTTGAATATAGTTGACTAAACCGCTCAAGTATTAGATCCGGGAGAAAACATGAGACTGACGACCAAAGGACGTTTTGCTGTTACGGCAATGATCGATCTGGCTTTGCGTGGTCGCGAAAGCCCGGTGACGCTGGCGGGTATCAGCGAGCGTCAGAAGATTTCGCTGTCGTATCTCGAGCAATTGTTCGGCAAGTTGCGCCGCCACCATCTGGTTGACAGCGTCCGCGGCCCTGGTGGCGGCTATTGCCTGGCGCGCCCGCTGGACAAGATATCGGTCGCCGATATCATCAGGGCGGTGGACGAGCCGCTGGATGCAACCCAGTGTGGCGGCAAGGAAAATTGCCACGACGAGCATCGCTGCATGACGCACGATCTCTGGGCAACGCTCAATTTCAAGATGTACGAATATCTCACTTCGGTCTCGCTGCACGATCTGGTCACCCGGAACGCGCACAAGGCCGTCGAATTCATGGCGGCGGTTCCCGATCAGCGCGTGGGTCCGCGTCCGCGCACCAAGATCATCGCCGTGTCTGCCTGACCATCATGTTCGCGCCGGTCTATCTTGACCACAACGCAACAACCCCCCTCGATGCGGCGGTGCTGGAGGCGATGTTGCCCTGGCTGCAAAGTCAGTTCGGCAATCCTTCCAGCCGGCACGAATACGGCAGGGCGGCCAGGCGTGCAGTTGACGATGCCCGGCAGCAGGTTGCCGAGGCGGTAGGGGCGCACCCCACCGAAGTGGTTTTTACCAGTGGCGGCTCCGAGGCCAACAATCTTTTCATCAAGGGGGCCGCAGCCTGTTTAAAGCCCGGCTTGCTGGCGGTTTCGGCGATAGAGCACCCCTGCATCATCAAACCGGCTGACCAGCTGACCAAGCTGGGCTGGCAGGTCGAGCGGGTCGGTGTTGATGCGGCCGGGCGGGTTGAATCGAATAGCTGGAAAGAAGTGCTGGCGCAGCAGCCAAGGCTGCTCTCGGTGATGCGTGCCAACAATGAAACCGGTGTCCTTCAGGAGATCGAGACGTTGGCTGGCGCGGCTTTGCCAACCGGCGCCTGGTTTCATACCGATGCCGTGCAGGCGCTGGGCAAATTGCCGATCAGCTTTCGCGAGTGGAATCGGGCGGGCGTTCATGCCATGACGATTTCTGCGCACAAGATTGGCGGCCCCAAAGGGGCTGCGGCGCTGGTACTCGACAAGCGTGTGGAGTTGGCCCCGCTGATCGCCGGCGGCGGGCATGAGCGTGGTTTGCGTTCCGGTACCGAAAACGTACCGGCCATTGTCGGTTTTGGTGTGGCGGCGATGCTGGCGGTTGCACGGGAAGCGGAGACATCGCTGCGCCTGGAAAAGCTGCGCGATCAACTGGAAGCCGGCTTAGTGACAATCGGCGCCCGTTTATTCGGGGCTGCAGCGCAGCGTTTGCCGAACACAAGTTACTTTGCACTGCCGGATATCGATGGCGAAACGCTGGTCGGCAAACTTGACCGCGAAGGTTTTGCCGTCGCCAGCGGTGCAGCCTGCTCAAGCGCGAATCCCGAGCCTTCGCACGTGCTGTCGGCGATGGGGGTGGCGCCGGAGCTGTCTCGCGGTGCCGTGCGCGTGAGCCTCGGATATGCGACGACGCAAAAAGAAATTGAAGATTTTTTGAACACATTGCAGTCGACTGTGGTCGGATTGCAGCAGATGACTTCTTTCAGGCGTGACGCTGCCTGACTGACGATCGACCTAGACGAAACCAACAAGCACAAACGCAAATACGAAGCGGAGCCAGAAAATGCTGAAATTGCCAATCTACCTCGACTATTCGGCGACGACCCCGGTGGACCCGCGCGTTGCGGAGAAGATGATTCCTTACCTCGTCGAAAAATTCGGCAACCCCGCCTCGCGCTCGCACAGCTTCGGCTGGGAAGCCGATGCGGCGGTCGAGGAAGCGCGTGAGGAAGTGGCGAAGCTGGTCAACGCCGACGCCAAGGAAATCGTATGGACCTCGGGTGCCACCGAATCGAACAACCTGGCGATCAAGGGTGCGGCCAATTTCTACGGCGGCAAGGGCAAGCACATCATCACCGTCAAGACCGAGCACAAGGCGGTGCTCGACACCTTCCGCGAACTCGAGCGCCAGGGTTTCGAGGCGACCTACCTCGACGTGCAGGAAAACGGCCTGATCGACCTTGATGTGTTCAAGGCAGCGATCCGCCCCGACACCATTCTTGTGTCGGTGATGTTCGTGAACAACGAAGTCGGCGTCATCCAGCCGATCGCCGAGATCGGCGAAATTTGCCGTGAAAAAGGAATCATCTTCCACGTCGATGCGGCGCAGGCCACCGGCAAGGTCGACATTGATCTGGCGACGCTGAAGGTTGACCTGATGAGCTTCTCGGCGCACAAGACCTATGGCCCGAAGGGCATCGGCGCGCTGTACGTCCGCCGCAAGCCGCGTGTCCGCCTGGAAGCGCAGATGCACGGCGGTGGCCACGAGCGCGGTTTCCGCTCCGGCACGCTGGCCACGCACCAGATCGTCGGCATGGGCGAGGCCTTCCGTCTGGCCCGTGAAGAAATGGTCGAGGAAAACAAGCGTATCGGCCAGCTGCGCGACCGCCTGCTGAAAGGTTTGCAGGATATCGAGGCAACTTATGTGAACGGCGATGTCGAACATCGTGTACCGCACAATCTGAACATGAGCTTTGCCTACGTCGAAGGCGAGTCGATGATCATGGCCATCAAGGATCTGGCCGTATCGTCCGGTTCGGCCTGCACCTCGGCCTCGCTTGAACCCTCGTACGTGTTGCGCGCACTGGGCCGCAACGACGAACTCGCACACAGCTCGATCCGCTTCACCATCGGCCGTTTCACGACCGAGGAAGAGATCGATTTCGCAGTCAAACTGTTGCACCAGAAGATCGGCAAGCTGCGCGAACTCTCACCGCTGTGGGAGATGGTTCAGGACGGCGTCGATCTGAGCACGGTGCAATGGGCCGCACACTGAATATTGAAGGAGAAACACCATGTCCTATAGCGTAAAAGTACTGGATCACTACGAGAACCCGCGCAACGTCGGTTCCTTTGCCAAGGAAGAAGACGGCATCGGTACCGGCATGGTCGGTGCGCCGGCCTGCGGCGACGTCATGAAGCTGCAGATCAAGGTGAACAAGGAAGGCGTCATCGAGGATGCCAAGTTCAAGACCTACGGCTGCGGTTCGGCGATTGCCTCCAGCTCACTCGTTACCGAGTGGGTCAAGGGCAAGACCGTCGATCAGGCGCTCGACATCAAGAACACGCAGATCGCCGAAGAACTGGCGCTGCCGCCGGTGAAGATTCACTGCTCGATTCTGGCCGAAGACGCGATCAAGGCCGCAGTTGCCGACTACAAGAAGAAGCGCAGCGAGTAAGAAAACTAGGAGTCAAGCATGGGCGTTACCCTGACAGAGAAGGCAGCAAAGCACGTTAGCAACTACATTGCCAAGCGTGGCAAGGGCGTTGGATTGCGCTTGGGCGTTCGTACCAGCGGTTGCTCGGGCATGGCTTACAAGCTGGAGTTTGCCGACGAGATTGCGGCGGACGACATTACTTTTCAATCGCACGGGGTGACCGTGCTGATTGATCCGAAGAGTCTGCCGTATCTCGAAGGTACTGAGCTGGACTATGCGCGTGAGGGGCTGAACGAAGGCTTCAAGTTCAATAACCCGAATGTCAAAGACGCCTGCGGCTGCGGCGAATCTTTTAACGTTTGATTGCTCGGCGGCGCTTCGTTGTTCGCGCTTGCCGTGCTATTCGCACTGTCTGCGCGCTCGCGCCTCGCGCCGCCTTCGCCTTGAGGTGATTGGGGGCGGTACCGCTGTGGTGCCGCGTCATTAGGTGCGTTGCTTGTTGGGCGCCTGTAGAATCACGGCCTATGGACTTCAACGCTGACCACTTCGCACTCTTCGGACTTTCCCGCGCTTTCCGCATTGATGCGGCGACGCTGGATGCGCGTTATCGCGAGTTGCAGGCCGAGGTGCATCCCGACCGTTTCGCCAATGCCGGCGACGCCGACCGGCGGCGTTCGATGCAGTGGGCGACCAAGGCCAACGAGGCTTATCAGGCGCTGAAGAAGCCGCAGGAACGGGCGAAGTATCTGCTGCATCTGGCCGGCCACGATGTCGGCGCCGAGAACAACACGGCGATGCCTGTCGATTTCCTGATGGAACAGATGGAATGGCGGGAAGGGGTGGCCGAGGCGCGGGCGGCAGGTAACCACCACGAGCTTGAGCATCTGCACCACCGCTTGCGCGAGCGCATGGTGGCCAGCTACGAAGAGCTGGCTGCGCTGCTCGACGATACAAAGGATTACGACACGGCGGCCGATCGGGTGCGCCGTCTGATGTTCCTGGAAAAACTGCTGTTCGAGATCGACGATGCCATCGTCGCCCTTGAAGAAGAATAACGATCGCTAGAAAAATTACATGGCTCTCCTCCAGATAGCAGAACCCGGCCAGTCGGCCGCGCCTCACGAACATAAACTGGCGGTTGGTATCGATCTCGGCACCACGAACTCCTTGGTGGCGACGGTGCGCAGCGGTCTTTCTGTCGTCCTCAGCGACGAGTTGGGCCGCTCCTTGCTGCCCTCGGTGGTCCATTACAAGGCAGACGGTGCGACTGAAGTCGGCTACGAACCACAGACTCGCCAGTCGCAGGACCCGAAGAACACCATCGCATCTGTCAAGCGTTTCATGGGGCGCGGGCGCAGCGATATCGCCCATGTCGAATCGATCCCCTACGATTTTGTTGACGCGCCGGGCATGGTCAAACTGCGCACGGTTGCCGGCATCAAAAGCCCGGTTGAGATCTCGGCCGAGATTCTGAGCGTGCTGCGCGCGCGGGCTGAGGCCGCGCTGGGCGGTCCGCTGGTGGGCGCGGTGATTACTGTGCCCGCCTATTTCGATGATGCGCAACGTCAGGCTACCAAGGATGCGGCCAAGCTTGCCGGTATCAGTGTCCTGCGCCTGCTCAACGAGCCTACTGCTGCGGCGATTGCCTATGGTCTGGATAACAGTGCAGAAGGCATCTACGCGGTTTACGACCTTGGCGGCGGCACCTTCGATATCTCGATCCTGCGCCTGTCCAAAGGCATCTTCGAAGTGCTGGCTACCGGCGGCGATTCGGCACTCGGCGGCGATGATTTCGATCACCGGATTTTCTGCTGGATTCTCGAATCAGCGAAGCTGGCGCCGCTGTCTTCCAACGACGCCCGTCTGCTGCTGACACGCGCGCGCGAAGCCAAGGAATACCTGACCTACCACTCGGAGGCGCCGATCACGGCACGCCTGTCGACCGGCGTGCTCGTGGATATGACGCTGACTACCGCCATTTTTAACGAGATCACCCAGACGCTGGTGATGAAAACCATCCAGCCGGTCAAGAAGGCGCTGCGCGATGCCGGCCTTTCCGCTTCGGACGTCAAGGGCGTGGTCATGGTCGGCGGCGCCACGCGCATGCCGCAGATCCAGCGCGCTGTTGGTGAATATTTCCGCCAGGAACCCCTGAACAACCTCGACCCGGACAAGGTCGTGGCGATCGGCGCCGCCACGCAGGCCAACCTGCTGGCCGGCAACCGTGCCGCTGGCGACGACTGGCTGCTGCTCGACGTCATTCCGCTGTCGCTGGGGTTGGAGACGATGGGCGGGATCGTCGAAAAGGTCATCCCGCGCAACTCGACCATTCCGTCGGCACGGGCCCAGGAATTCACCACCTTCAAGGATGGCCAGACGGCGATGGCGATCCATGTCGTGCAGGGCGAGCGCGAACTGGTCAGCGACTGCCGTTCGCTGGCCCGCTTCGAACTGCGCGGCATTCCGCCGATGGTGGCCGGTGCCGCCCGCATTCGCGTCACCTTCCAGGTCGATGCCGACGGCTTGCTGTCGGTTTCTGCCTGCGAACAGACTTCCGGCGTCGAAGCCTCGGTAACGGTGAAGCCTTCCTACGGCCTTTCTGACGACGAAATCGCCGGCATGCTCAAGGATTCGATGGAGCACGCCAAGGACGACGCTTTTCGCCGGGCGCTGGCCGAAGCGCAGGTCGAGGCCAAACGTCTGGTCGAGGCCGTCCAGGCCGCATTGCAGAGCGACGGTGAGTTGGTTTCCGCTGGTGAGCGCGGGCGGATCGATGTCGCGATCACCAAGCTGCAGGAGGTCGCGCAGAGTGAAAACCGCCGGCATGTCACGCTGGCGATGGACGATCTGGAAGCCGAAACCAAGGAATTTGCCGCTCGCCGCATGGACAAATCGATCAGGCGGGCGCTTGCAGGGCGTCGCGTTGAGGAACTCGGCAATGGATTGGAAGCCAAAGGAGAACAAGCATGACGCAGATGATCGTGCTGCCGCACGTTGAACTCTGCCCGGAGGGCACGGTGCTCGAAGTCGAGCCCGGCAAGACGATCTGCCAGGCACTGCTAGAAAACGGCATCGCCATCGAGCACGCCTGCGAGATGTCCTGTGCCTGCTGACGGCTGTCTCCTTGAGACGGCTCTGCGGAGACAGCACCAATGAAGTGGACCGACATCAACGACATCGCCATCGAACTTGATGAAGCCTTTCCATCTGTCGACCCGACACACGTCAATTTTGTCGACCTGATGAACTGGGTCATTACGCTTCCGGATTTCAACGATGATCCGAAGCGCTGCGGCGAGAAGCTTCTGGAAGCGATCCAGCAAGCCTGGATTGACGAGCGCGAGTAGAGGGGCCGCAAATGATGCCCGACGAATTCGGCGGTAACGTTCAGCGCAATGTGCTTGGCGGTCCGCTGGGAGTTTGCAGCGAACGGCCGGTAACCGGCTTCTTTCGCGACGGTTGCTGTAACTCATCCCCCGAAGATGTCGGCTTGCATACCGTTTGTGCCGTGATGACCGCCGACTTTCTGCTGTTCTCGAAAATGCGCGGCAACGACCTGACGACGCCGCATCCGGAATTCGGCTTTCCCGGCCTCAAGCCCGGCGATCGCTGGTGCCTGTGTGCCGCACGCTGGCGTGAGGCCTGGGAGGCGGGCGCTGCGCCACGCGTCGTGCTCGGAGCGACCAACGAGGCAACGCTGGAAGTTGTCAGCCTCGATAGTCTCAAGGCTTGCGCCGTCGACCTTAACTGAAGAGCTTCAGGAGGCCGTCGAGGCCGGCAAAGTTGAGGGCAACGCTTGCCTGTGCGCGGGTTGCCGGCTTGGCGCGAAAGGCCACCGACAGGCCGGCTTCGGCCATCATCAGCAGATCGTTGGCGCCATCGCCGATGACGATGATCTGCTCCTTCTTCAATCCCAGTGAGTTACGCAGGCGAACCAGATGCCGGGCCTTGGCTTGGGCATCAACAATCTCGCCGACGACCGCGCCGGTCAGCTTGCCCCCCGAAATTTCAAGTTCGTTCGAAGTGGCGAAATCGAAGCCGAGCTCGATACGCAGTCGTTCCGTGAAATAGGTAAAGCCGCCCGAGAGAATCGCCGTGCGTAGTCCGGCCGCCTGTGCTGCCGCCAGCAGCTCGCGTGCGCCGGGCGAAAGGCGTAGCCGCGCTTCGAAAACCCGCGCCAGCACACGGGCATCCAGCCCGGCGAGCAAGGCCAGGCGTTGACGCAGACTCTCGCGGTAATCCAGCTCCCCGCGCATGGCGGCTTCGGTAATGGCCGAAACCTCATGCTTCCTGCCGGCGAAATCGGCCAGCTCGTCAATGCATTCGATGGTGATCAGTGTCGAATCCATGTCGAAGGCGATCAGGCCAAAATCCGACAGCTTCACCGCCGGCCTGACAAAGGCCCAATCCAGCTTTTCGGCTTCTATCAGCGGCAGCAGTGCGTCGAACTCAGGCGTCCGTTGCGCGCCTTGCAGGCAGGAGACTTGTGGTGGTCGCGGGGTGACCGCCGTGGCGCCCGTTGCCGCCACAATCCGGTCGAGCAGGAAGGTCGGCAGCGCGCCGCCGTGGATGACCAGGTTCACGCCGCAGAATGCCTAGTCGAGGACGTGCGAGAGCAAGCCGTCGGCGAGTTTCGGTTCGAACCAGGTGGATTTCGGCGGCATCACTTCGCCACTGTCGGCAACCGCCATCAGATCGGTCATGCGCGTGGCGTGCATGGCAAAGGCCACCGCCATTTCACCACTATCGACGCGTCGTTCAAGCTCATCGAGGCCGCGAATGCCACCGACGAAATCGATCCGCTTGTCGCGGCGCAGGTCGGTAATGCCCAGCACCGGGGCCAGCAAATGTGCAGAAAGCAGGCTGACATCAAGACGGGCCACCGGGTCATTGGCCGGGATGCTTTCAACGAGCGCTGGCTTGATGACGAGGCGGTACCACGCCTTGTCGAGATACATGCCGACAACGCCCGGTGCCTCCGGGCTGACACGGCTGGCCGAGGCGGTGATGGTGAAACCGTCGGCGATACGGGCGAGAAAAGCTTCCGGTGAGAGGCCGTTCAGGTCGCGGACGACCCGGTTGTAATCCATGATCCGCATCTGGTGTGCGGGGAAAATCACTGCCAGGAAATGTTCGGCACTGTTTTCGTCGGCCGCTGCGACCAGTTCACGTGAGCGGCGGGCGCCGGCGACGCGCGGCGGCGGCGGAACGATGGTGCCCGTCGGCGATATAAAGTGCCGGCAGGGTGTCGAAAGTTTTGCCGATGGCAGCGATGGCCGCTTCATCGGTGATTGCCCAGGTGGTATGGCGAACACCATCGGTAACGACATCGGCAATGGCGTCACTTTCGGTGCCGGCGGCGAGCAGGGCATCGATCGCGGCGGAATCGGGGTAAGCGAGCAGGACCGGGCCCGTCTGCGCGTTGAGTGCCTCGATCTGGCGAACACGATCGTCTTCCTTGTCCGGCCGGGTGAACTCATGCTTGCGGATGCGGTTGGTCTCGTAGTCGGCGACCGAAGCTGCCGCGACGAGACCGGTCTGCACATGTTCGCCCATGGTCATCCGGTAGGCATAGAAACGCGGCGACGGGTCGCGAACGAGGACGCCTGCCGCGATCATGTTGCCGAGGTTCTCTGCCGAACGGGCATAGACTTCGGGCGCGTAGGGGTCGATGTCATCCGCGAGGTCGATCTCGGCCTTGGATATATGCAGGAAACTCCAGGGGCGGCCGACCGCACGTTCGCGTGCCTCGGCACTGGAGAGGACATCGTAGGGCGGTGCTGCAACATCGCTGGCACGTTCGGTCAGCGGGCGTAGTCCGGCAAAAGGTTTGATCAGCGACATGGCTTGCGGTTCCGGAGGGCGGATTCTTTCGTTGACTGGCGGTGAGAAACGACGGAAATCAGCGGGCGATGCGTTCCGGCAATACGTCGCGCAGCAAGGTAGCCGCATCGCGCAGCGATTGCTCGGTGGTGTCCCAATCGACACAGGCATCGGTCACCGAGCAGCCATATTTGAGCTGCGAGAGATCGCCCGGAATTGGCTGATTGCCGGCAACGAGGTTCGATTCGATCATCGTCCCGACAATCGACTTGTTGCCAAGGCGGATCTGGTTGACTACGTCGGCCATGACCAGGGGCTGGAGTTCCGGCTTCTTGTAACTGTTGGCGTGCGAACAATCGACGACGATGTTCGGGGCCAGCTTGGCCTTGACCATGGCCTGTTCGGCGAGTGAAACCGAAACCGTGTCGTAATTCGGGCGGCCGTCGCCGCCGCGCAGGACGACATGGCCATAGCGGTTGCCGGTGGTGCGGACAATGGCTGTGCGGCCCTGACTGTTCATGCCGAGGAAAGAGTGCGGACGCGAGGCGGAGAGAATGGCGTTCACAGCGACGCTGATGTCGCCGTTGGTCGCGTTCTTGAAACCAACCGGGGTCGACAGGCCGGAGGACATCTCGCGGTGTGTCTGCGATTCTGTCGTCCGGGCACCGATAGCGCTCCAGGCGATCAGGTCGCCGAGGTACTGCGGTGAAATCGGGTCGAGCGCTTCCGTGCCCGTCGCCAACCCGAGTTCGCAGACCTGCAGCAGGAATTCGCGGGCCTTCTCCATGCCCTTGTCGACGTGGAAGGAGTCGTCCATGTCGGGATCGTTGATGTAGCCTTTCCAGCCGGTGGTGGTCCGCGGTTTTTCGAAATAGACGCGCATGACGAGCAGCAGGGTGTCGGAAACATCCTCCGCCAGTGCCTTCAGACGGCGGGCGTAGTCGATGCCGGCGACTGGATCGTGAATCGAACACGGGCCGACCACCACGAACAAACGGTGATCCTTGCGGTCGAGGATGTTGCGCAAGGCGTCGCGCCCCTGCATCACGGTACGCGCTGCGTTCAGGGAGAGCGGCAGCTTGGCGTGAACGTCCTCCGGCGAGGGCATCGGATCGAAAGCGCTGACGTTGATATTGTCGATGTCGAGTGTTGTCATGTTTTGGCAGCCTGCTGGGGGGTATTTGGGTATTTGGCGGAGCACAGGTGCCACCGCCAGGGAAAGGGCTGAAGTTTACCGCGTTGGCGCGGGTTTGGGGGAGGTGTCTGCACCTCCCGGGCGTGTCAGCGCAGCCAGTCGGCGAGTAGCGACTGCAACTGGGCCGCGCTGAACGGCTTGATCAGCGTGCCGTCCATTCCTGCCACGCAGCAACGCTCGCGGATCTCCGCGCGGTCGTCGGCGGTGACAGCGATGATGCCCAGCGGAGACAGTGCCAGAAGCCGCTCGCGCTCGCGCCAGCGGCGAGTGGTTTCCCAGCCATCGAGGCCCGGCATCTGGCAGTCCATCAGGACCAGGTCAAATTCAGCCTCGGCTTGAGCGGTGTGTGGCGCATTTCCACGGGTTGCGGTGGCCTCTAGGACCGCCAGGGCCGAGCCGCCATCGGCGACCATCACCACCTCGCAACCGCTGCGTTGAAGCAGTTTTTCCATCGCTTCACGGATCACAGGATTGTCTTCGACGAGCAGAATGCGGCCGCCCAGATTGGTAACGTCTGCGGTTTCCTCTTCCGCTATCGCCGGGAGCAGACTGTGGATTGCTGCAACGAGTTGGCCGCCGCTTATCGGCTTTGGCAGGAAATGATCCATTCCGGCGAGCAGACAGTCGTCGCGATAGTTACTGGTGGCAAAGGCGGTGGTGGCAATGATCGGCAGGTGTTGTCCGGGTACTTCGGCAGCACGAATCTTTCGTGTGGCCTCAAGACCGTCCATACCCGGCATCTGGCAGTCCATCAGAACGATATCGGGTGGATGCTCGCTGACAAGGCGGATAGCGTCTTCTCCATTGGTTGCTGTCCACACAACGGCGCCCGTCGCCTCCAGCGTTTCCGCCATCATGTTGCGATTGATCAGGTTGTCCTCAGCCAGCAAGATGTTGATGCCGTCAAGGCGGCGAGCGGTTGCCGCATTGGTTTCAGTGGGTGACGGCAGGTCGGCAGCATCTGCGATCGGCAGGCGCAAAGTCAGCGCGAACCGGCTACCGCGACCTTCCCGGCTGCTCAGGCTGATTTGTCCGCCCATCAGCACCGCAAGTTGCTTGCAGATGGCAAGGCCGAGCCCGGAACCACCATAGAGACGCGTTGTAGACGAATCGGCCTGGGTGAATTTGTCGAAGATCCTGGCCTGCATCTCCGCAGGAATGCCGATCCCCGTATCCTCGATGGTAATTCGCAGCGTGGTCTCGCGAGCACTCCGGCTTGAGCCTTCCGCGGTCGCCTGAAGCGTCAGGCGGATGTCGCCTTGCTCGGTAAATTTGATGGCATTACCAAGCAGGTTGTCGATAATCTGGCGAATCCGTACAGGATCGCCGCGCAGTGCGTCTGGGAAGGGTTCAACCAGGTCGACCACGAAGTTGAGCCCTTTGCGCGAAATGCTCGTGGCATGGCCGTTGCCAATGCTGGTGATGAGATGACGCAGACTGAAGGGGCAGGACTCGATGATCAGCTTGCCAGCTTCAATCTTGGAAAAATCGAGGATGTCGGTGACGATTGCCTGCATCTGAAGTGCGCTGTCGCGGGCAAGGTCGAGGTGTCTTCGCTGGTTGGCGCCAAGCGGGCTTTCGCGGAGCAGGTCGAGCAGGCCGAAGAGTCCGGCAAACGGCGTACGCAACTCGTGGCTCATATTGGCCAAAAACTCGCTCTTTGCCTGGTTGGCTGCCTCGGCACGGCTTCGTTCCTGCTGCAACGCGACTTCGGCAGCCTTGCGTTCGGTAATGTCCTCGCACGTCCACACAACGCCACGGGAGAGGTTGGCGGGGTCGATAGCCTTGATCGATAACGAACACCAGAAAGGCATGCCGTTCCGGCGCTGCATGACGACCTCCTCCTGCAATACTTCCCCCTGGGCGAGGCGCTCGGGCGCAGTCGTCGAAAAATGGTTGTAGGTTTCCTGACTGGCGAAGACGCGACGGACGCTTAGGCCCGGCATCATTTCTGGCTCATAGCCGAAAATTACACTCATCTGGCGGTTGACTGCCGAAACCCTTCGGTTTTCCGGATTGGAAGTGTCGATGTAGGCGATACCGATAGGCGATGCATCGAGCGTTGTCTGCTGAATCGCTTCGGTTTCCAGCTTGGCGGTCAGCAGATCGGTTTCCGCCCGCCGTGCGCGCAGCAAAGCCCAAGCCAGCACGACCATGACACCGACAAAGAGCACCAAGGCGCCGGCGATCAACTGGTTCAGTGTGCGCATGCGCGCAGCCAGTTCTGTGTTCAGTCCGGAAAGGGTTCCCCAGCGATCGAGCTCTGCGGCATCGACATCGCGGGCCAGACGCTGCAGTTCAAGTGTGAAGGCGTGGCCGGAAGAGGCTGGGATGCCGCTGTTGCTGGCGAGGCCCATACGCTCGAGGTCGAGGCGTGCAGTACGGATGCGGGCAACCAGTTTTTCCCTCGCCCGTGGGTCACTGTCCCGACCCTCTGCGCTGTAGTTCTCGGCATTAAGCAGTCGCTTGTCGGCCGATTGCAGGAGTGATTGGCGACGCTCGGGACTGATGGTCGCCAGCTCGACGTCGCGCGCCGCCTGATCGATCAGAAAACGGGCTTTGAGCAGGGTTCTGGCACCATGAACACTGTCGAAGTTGGCGCTCAGAAATTCCTGGTGTAGTGAATTGAAACGCGCAAAACCGATCACCAACGCCAGTCCGCCAATGGTAGCGACGGCGTAGGTCAGCAGCAGCGGCCAGGAACTTCGTGTCGAGCGTCCGGCTTTCAGGGTGCCTCCTTCAGGCGTGTGAATCATTCTCGTATTGTTCTTGACAGGGTATCGGCAATGGTTCGATGCTCCAGCTTTCGGCATCAATCCTGTGTGCTCGGCACCGCCAGTCTATTGAAGATGATAAACAATTTTTCCGACTTTCGCCTTTGTCACGTGCTCCGCTTTTTGGCGCTGGTCGTTTCCGTTGCGGTGGCAAGCGGTGCGGCACAGGCCGAAATCAGCGATGACGAGATTCGCGTCGGCCTGCTGGTGGACATGAAGTCGATCTACGCGCATATCACCGGCCAGGGCTCGGTCGTTGCTGCGCAAATGGCTATCGAGGATGTTGGTGGAAAAATCAACGGCAAGCCGATTCGTCTGCTGCATGAGGATCACGCCAACAGTGCTGACCAGGTTTCGCGCGTTGCGCGCGAATGGCTGTACGAAAAAGGCATCGATGTCATTGCCGATGTGGCCAGCTCACCACTGGCGCTGCTGGTTCAGGAAATCAACCGCCCGCGTGGTGCGGTCGTTTTTTACAACGGCGTCATGACGACCGAAATTACCGGCAGTAAATGTGCGCCGACCGGCATTCACTGGATGTACGACGGTCATGCCTTCAACACCGTCCTTGGTGGCGAGCTCACCCGCTCGGGGGCAAAGACCTGGTACTTCGTGACAGTAGACAATGCTTTCGGAAACAACGTCGAAGCGTCGCTTTCAACCATTGTTCGCAATAGCGGCGGTACGGTGCTGGGAAGTGTCAGGCATACGCTCGGCGAGCTGGATCTCTTTGCCAAGCTGCGCCAGGCTTCGGCGTCCGGGGCGCAAGTGATTGCCCTGGTCAATGCCGGCCAGGACATGATCAACACCGTACGGGAAGCCTTCGATCTGCTGCGCGTCAGCAAGGGCCAGACGATGCTGGCCGCTGTTGCCACGGCGCTCAACGACGTGCATCTCATGAAGCCTCAGCTTGCACAGGGGTTACGCCTGTCGCACTCCTTCTACTGGAACATGGATGCCGAGTCGCGCGCCTGGTCGCAGCGTTTTTTTGAGCGCACCGGCGCCATGCCGAGCGATCTGCAGGCCGGGGTCTATTCGTCGCTGACCCACTATTTCAAGGCGGTGAAGGCGGCCAACAGCGATGTCGGTACCGTGGTGGTGAAAACCATGCGCGAGATTCCGATTCGCGACCCGATTGTGCGCAATGCCCGTCTGCGTGAAGACGGGCGGATGATTCACGACATCTTTCTGTTACAGGTGAAGACCCCGGCCGCCGTGAAGGAACCGTGGGACTACCTGGAAATTTTGCGCAGCGTTCCAGGAGAGCGAGCCTTCCGCTCCGTGGCTGAGGGCGGGTGTCCGCGGCTCACCGGCAAGTCATCATCCCAGTAGCGCGCGTCCATCGCCGGCGAGGTAGCGCCTCGCTGAGTCGTAACCTGCCTTGAACAGTATTTCCAGGTTCGAACGTGACCAGTCGAGGGCCTCCACCAGGTGATCCTTGGGGATGTCGAAGGGCACCTTGAACAACTGGCGTTCGTTGTTGCGGTTGTGGACTGCTTCGAAAATCTTCGTATCGTCACGGGCGATTTCCACCAGTGGCGTAATGATAGACAGCAGCCAGGCGTCGTAGAGATCGCGCGGCGTGCGCATCAGTTCGTCGGCCCCGAGCACGTCGAAGACGACGATGCGCTTGACCTCCGGTTCGTGATCGACCAGCGCCTT
Organism: Candidatus Proximibacter danicus; assembly: GCA_016710885.1. Lineage (GTDB taxonomy): Bacteria > Pseudomonadota > Gammaproteobacteria > Burkholderiales > Rhodocyclaceae > Proximibacter > Proximibacter danicus. The sequence goes on along the minus strand of JADJUC010000001.1, from coordinate 201,950 downwards.
GTAGTTGAGGCAGTCGTGGGCCGCCCCTTCGTAGTAATACTTCTCGACACCGGTTTTCGGGTCGGTGATCGGGTAGGGCGGGTAAAGGAAAGGGAAGGCCAGCGCAGCGCGACAGTGGTCGGCATTGATTTCGGCCTTGGCGAAATTCTCCATGCGCCGGTCGGTGATGTTGTAAGCGTTGATGTAGAAGGCCGTTTCAATCTTCCGCAAGGCGTCGAAATCTACTGTTTCTTCGAGGAAAGGTACGCTGGCGCAAAGCCCCAGGCTGCGTCCGCTGAGGTCGGTCGGGCAGGCGCTGGTGAACAGCAGTTGGACCCAGTCGGAAAACAGCTTTTCCATGGCCGAGTCGCCGTGTTCGGTAGCGATGGACTGCGCCAATGGGTTCATCGCCAGCATGCGACGGTAAAGATCGGCTGCCGTACCGGATTTCTGGAAGACCTTGTAGTTGATCGGGAAGTGATCGTAGATGGCGTCGGCGACGCCCATCTCGGTGGTCTGTTTCAGGGCTTCAATCGGCGTACCCTTGGCCGGGGCCACGTAGAGCAGGCCGATCAAGGCTCCCGCGCCGGCGGTGGAAATGACGTCGAAATGCACGCCGGCCTCGGCGAAAGCCACCAGAGCGCCTGACATCAGGGTTGCGTTGGGGGCGCCACCGCCCAGTACCAGTGCAGTTTTCGCCATTGCTATCGCTCCATTCGGCGAGCGACAGTCGGAGCTTTCAGGCGGTCAGTTGCTTGAACAGCTCTTTGATCGCCGCCACCTTGTCGCTCAGGGTGGGTGAATGACGGGAGAATAGCAGCTTGTCCTGCCCGGCGAGCTTGTAGCTGCGGTTTTTCTGGATCAGGTTGATGATGCGGATCGGCTCGATCGGCGCCAGCTTGGCGAATTCCGGGCTGAACTGAACAACAATCTGCTCGCTGGTGGCGTCGAGCTTGGCAACGCAATAAGGCTTTACCAACAGGCGTACGCGATGCGTGGCCAGCAGCGATTGTGCCTGTGGCGGCAACTCGCCGAAGCGATCGATCAGTTCTTCCTGCAGGGCATCGATTTCCTCAAGCGCGTCGCAGTTGGCCAGCCGCTTGTAGAGGGTGAGCCGCTCATGCACATCCGGTGCGTAGGCGTTTGGCAGCAGGGCCGGGGTGTGCAGGTTGATTTCGGTGGCGATGCCGAGCGGCTGCGTCAGGTCCGGTTCCTTGCCCTGCTTGAGCGCGGCAACGGCGCGGTTGAGCATTTCGGTGAACAGGTTGAAGCCGACTTCCTGCATCTCGCCCGACTGGTTGTCGCCGAGCACTTCGCCGGCGCCGCGAATTTCCAGGTCGTGCATGGCCAGGTAGAAGCCGGAGCCGAGTTCTTCCATGTGCTGGATCGCTTCCAGCCGTTGCCTGGCCTGCTTGGTCAGGCCTGAGTTTTCACCCGATTTTTCGTTCCATCCATCGTGCGTCAGCAGGTAGGCGTAGGCCTGATGGTGCGAACGGCCGACGCGGCCGCGCAGCTGGTGCAACTGGGCAAGGCCGAATTTCTCGGCGCGGTTGATCAGGATGGTGTTGGCGTGCGGGTTGTCGATGCCAGTTTCGATGATCGTCGTGCACAGCAGCAGGTTGGCGCGCTGCTGCGTGAAGTCGCGCATCACCCGTTCCAGTTCGCGTTCATTCATCTGGCCGTGGCCGACCACGATGCGCGCTTCCGGCAACAGCTTGCCCAGTTTTACGCGCATGTTCTCGATGGTGTCGACCTCGTTGTGCAGGAAGTACACCTGGCCGCCGCGCTTGAACTCGCGCAACAGGGCTTCGCGGATGATGCCCTCGGACAGCCGCGAAACGAAGGTCTTGATGGCGAGGCGCTTCTGCGGCGCGGTGGCGATGACCGAGAAGTCGCGCAGGCCTTCGAGTGACATGGCCAGCGTGCGCGGGATCGGCGTCGCAGTGAGCGTCAGCACGTCGACTTCGGCTCGCAGGTTCTTCAGCCCTTCCTTCTGGCGAACGCCGAAACGGTGTTCCTCGTCGATGATGACCAAGCCGAGGCGGTCGAACTTCATTTCCTTGGACAGCAACTTGTGCGTGCCGATGATGATGTCGAGCTTGCCTTCGGCCAGCTCATGCATCGCCTGCGTGCTTTCCTTGGCGGTCTTGAAGCGCGACAGCTCGGCAATGCGTACCGGCCACGAGTGCGAAACCTGCGCAAAGCGGTCGCAGAAGGTCTGGTAGTGCTGTTCGCAGAGCAGGGTGGTCGGGCACAGCACGGCGACCTGCTTGCCGCCGGCGACGGCGCAGAAGGCGGCGCGCAGCGCCACTTCGGTCTTGCCGAAGCCGACATCGCCGCAGACCAGGCGGTCCATCGGCTTGCCCGAGCGCATGTCGTCGACCACGGCGGTGATCGCCGCCTGCTGGTCCGGTGTTTCCTCGAAACCGAAGCCGTCGGCAAAGGCGTCGTAGTCGTGCGCGGTGAATTCGAAGGCGTGCCCCTGGCGTGCCGCTCGTACGGCATAGAGCGCCAGCAGTTCGGCGGCGGTATCGCGCGCCTGCTGGGCAGCGCGGCGCTTGGCTTTTTCCCATTGTTGCGAACCAAGCGTATGCAACGGGGCCGCGTCCGGCTCCTTGCCCGAATAGCGCGAGATGACGTGCAACTGCGAGACCGGCACGTAGAGCTTGGCCTCGTTGGCGTAGTGCAGTTCGAGGAACTCGTTGTCGCCTTCACCCAGATCAAGGTGAACCAGCCCCTGATAGCGGGCGATACCGTGCTGCTCGTGAACCACCGGGTCGCCGACCTTGAGTTCGGTCAGGTCGCGCAGCCAGTTTTCCAGCGAAGCCTTGCGCTGCGCATCGCGCTGGGCGCGGCGGGCCTTGGTCGAGGGGCTGCCGGCGTAAAGCTCGGCTTCGGTGATGAAGGCAATGTTGCCGGCAACGAAGCCGCCAAAGAGCGGGCCGACGCCTAGCCCGAAGCTGGATTTTCCAGCAATGAAGCTGGCTGGGTCGGCCGCAGCGTCGGCCTTGATACCGTGCTCGCCGAGCAGTTCGGCAAGCGTCTCGCGGCGCCCGGCGGAATCGGCAAGGAGCAGGGTGCGCCCGGAAAAAGTTGCGAGAAAACGCTTGAGTGCGCTGAGCGGGTCGTCTGCCCGGCGGTCAACCGCAACTGGCGGTACTGGCAGTGCCGAGGCCTCGCTGCCGCCGCCGAGGGCAAGATCCATGCGTCCATACGGACGGGCGGCGATGAAGAACTGTTCCTCGCTGAGGAACAGGTCGGCCGGGGGCAGCAGGGGTCGCGCCCGGTCGCCCGAGTGCATCTGGTAGCGCGACTGGGTCTCGCGCCAGAAGTCGCGAATGGCTTCGGGTACGTCGTTGTGCAGGCAGAGAACCGCGTCGGCCGGCAGATAGTCGAAGAGAGTGGCGGTTTCCTCGAAGAACAACGGCAGCCAGTATTCGATACCTGCCGACGGCGTTCCGGCGGAGATGTCGCGATAGATGCCGGATTTTGCCGGATCGCCTTCAAAGGTTTCGCGGAAACGCTGGCGGAAACGGGTTCGCCCGGCATCGTCCATGGGGAACTCGCGCGCCGGCAGCAGGCGGATTTCCGGTACCGGATAGAGGGTGCGCTGGCTGTCGACGTCGAAGGTCTTGATGCTCTCGATCTGATCGTCGAACAGGTCGAGCCGGTAAGGCAGGGCCGATCCCATCGGGTACAGATCGATCAGGCCGCCACGGATCGAGAATTCACCCGGCGAGACAACCTGGGTGACGTGGGTGTAGCCGGCCAGCGCCATCTGCTTGCGCAGCGCTTCAGCGTCAAGCGCCTCGCCGACCTTGATGAAGAAGGTGTAGGCCGCCAGCCAGGCCGGCGGCGACAGGCGGTATAGCGCCGTCGAAGCCGGCAGCAGCAGGATGTCGCATTCGCCACGGGTAATCGCATAGAGCGTTGCCAGACGCTCGGAGACGAGGTCGTGGTGTGGTGAAAAGCTGTCGTAGGGCAGGGTTTCCCAGTCCGGCAGCAGGCTGACGCGAAGGAGAGAGGGACGGCGTGGCTGCATGGGGGATCGCATTATAGCGGTTGCCACGAGATGCTCCCAAGTGAGCTGATTTGTTGATGACACGGTCCTGACGGTTATCGTCGTGCTTGCCGTGGAGGCGTCCGCAGTTTCTGATCGCAGCAAATGTACCGAATCAGTCGACATTCTGTTGGCGAGTTGGCATCATCGATATGCCATTTAAAAGTCGATTCCCGTATTCCACTGCTCGCTGGAGAGTCATGCAGCCCCGTCGGTATTGTTTTGTTCTGCCTGGTGTTTTGTTCGTTCCTTTTGCGCGGAAGCCAAGCGCATGAACCTGCGCCACATGAAATTCTTTTCGACGCCGTTCGGCAGTCTGCGTTTCCGCATGCTGGCGGCGCTGATTCTTGCCGTATGGGTTGTCTTCGGGGTGTATGCGGCGCTGACCATCTCCTACCGGCAGGAGCGTCTGACTGAATCGCTGGTTGACCGCACCGAGCGACTGGCGACCCTGATGGCCGAATCGCTGGCCAGACCGATGTACGATTTCAACGAACTGGCCGTCCTCAGCACGGTCAATGCCATCGGCGCCGATCCTGATGTCGCCAGCGTCAGCGTCAGCGATCTGGAGGGGATCGAAATCGCCGCTGCTGGAGCGCCCCGCGTTGACCCCGCCGAAGTATTTACGGCGACGCGGCGCATCGTTTATCACGACCATCAGCGCACGGTCGATGTCGGTCGCTTGACGCTGGCGCATTCCCGGGCGCCGCTGACCGCAGAATTCCACGTACTGATCGTCAATTCGATTCTCGTCACCGGTTTGCTTGGTCTGGTACTTGGCCTGGTGATCTATCTGATTTTCCGGCGAATCGGACGACCGCTCAACGATATCCTGCATGCCCTCGACCGGCTGGAGCATGGCGAAACGCAGATTTCCTTGTCCGGGGCCGACCGCGAGGATGAAATCGGCCGGATTTCGCTGGCGGTGCTGCGCTTCCGCGATGCCATCGTCAGCCGCCGCTTTGCCGAAGATGAAACACGGGCGCTGCTGGCCGAACAGAACGCCGTTCTGAATAACGCCCTGGTCGGTATTCTGGTGACCCACCAGCGACTCATCGTCTCCTGCAACAATCGCCTGGAAACACTGTTTGGCTATGCCGCCGACGAACTGACCGGAAAGCCGGTCACCGTTCTTTTCGATTCCGATGCAGCGTACGACCGCGTAGCACTGGAGACACGAGGCATCTTCTCGCGCGGCGAGAGTTATTCGCGCGAGCTGACCTTGCGGCGCAAGGATGGCCGGGTTTTTTCCGCGGCCATGACCGGTCGCGCCAACGATGCTGATGAGCCCGATGGCACGCGCACCTGGATCATTGCCGACATCACCGAGCGTCGGCGTGCCGAAGATGAGGTTCTGCGCTATCGCCAGCACCTTGAATCGCTGGTTGCCGAGCGCACGGCGGAACTCGTCAAGGCTAGAGAGGAGGCAGATCTGGCCAATCAGGCCAAGGGAAGTTTCCTGGCCGCGATGAGTCACGAAATCCGCACGCCGATGAATGCCATCATCGGCATGTCCAGCCTCGCCCTGAAAAGTAGCCTTGAACCCCGACAGCACGAGTATGTGCGCAAGGTTAACGTCTCGGCGCGCCTGTTGCTTGGCATCATCAACGACATCCTCGATATTTCTAAAATCGAGTCAGGGCGCCTGCAACTGGAGAACACCGGTTTTTCGCTGCGCTACGTGATCGATGGCATAGCCACTTTTGCCAATCAACTGGCGGAGGAAAAGGGTTTGCGCCTGGCCCTCGAAATCTCGCCGGAGGTACCGCCCTATCTCGTTGGCGATCCCTTGCGACTGTCGCAGATTCTGACCAATCTGATCGGCAATGCGGTCAAATTCACCAGCCAGGGCGGCGTCGCCGTGCGCTGTAACTGCCAGGAGATCATCGATGACAAAGCCATGCTCAAGTTTTCGGTGGCCGATACCGGCATCGGTTTGTCAGCGGAAGAACTGAGCAAACTTTTTCAGCCGTTTTCGCAAGCGGATACCTCAACGGCCCGTCGTTATGGCGGCACCGGCCTCGGTCTGGCCATTTCCCGCGAGCTGGTGACGATGATGGGCGGTCGCATCTGGGTGGAGAGCACGCCTGGACAAGGCAGCACCTTTCAATTCGTTGTGCCGCTGCGGATTGCCGACGACATCTGGCGTAAAAAACTCGATGCCATGGCTGCCGAAAACAGCGCCGGAGCGTTGAGCCCGCCCGTTCTTCCGCCAGGGATGCGGGTACTGCTGGCAGAAGATAATCGTTTCAACCAGGAAATGGTCCTCGAAATTCTCGGTGATGTCGGGGTCATTGCCGAGGTTGTCGAGAACGGACAGCAGGTCATTCGGCGACTGCTGGAAAAGAATTTTGATCTGGTCCTGATGGACATCATGATGCCGGAGATGGACGGGCTTCAAGCGACCCGGCTGATCCGCCAGAATGAACGCTGGAATGCGCTGCCGATCGTTGCGCTGACTGCCAACGCCGGCGTGGAAGATCGCGAGCGCTGTATGGCCATTGGCATGAACGATGTCCTGACCAAACCATTCGAGATTGTTGACCTTTACCGGATACTCAATTTCTACGCACCGAAAAGCGCAGTCGATACACTGATCGCTGACACCCACGCTCCTGCTCCCGCAGCAGCTGTGGCGAGCGAAAGGGCTGCGCCGCCACTACCAGCGACCGCTGCGGTCGATGCTGAACTGCCGCTATTGCCGGGGATCGATCGCGCGTTGTTGCTGCAGCGCATGAAGGGACGGGTTGCCAGTTGTCGCCGGCTCCTTGTGGTCTTCCGCGAACAATACTCGGGTAGCGCCGCACGGCTGCGGACGTTACAGGCTGAAGACAATCGAGAAGTGCTTCATCGCTTTGCGCATACCCTCAAAGGCGCTTCGGCAAGCCTCGGTGCCGAACGTTTGCGGCAGGTTGCGGCTGAACTGGAATCAGTGGTCGTCAAGGGCGATCGGGCCGCAGAAAATGCGGCGATCGCGGCGGTCGTGGTGGCGCTCGATGAAGTGCTTGCCGGTTTGGGCGCGATCGAATAATGCCCTGACGTGCGTGGGTTCAGCGGCGCAGATGCTGCTGGAACCAACGCACCGTGTGTGCTACTGCAATGTTCGCGGTTTTCGTTGTTCCCCCGGCGTTTTTTTTGGCGCTTCCTTCGTCACCTGCATCCTCGCTCGCCAGCCGTTCAAACCCCACTGGCGCAGCGATATGCGGCCGGGCGCGCTGCAGATTGGTTGCGGCGCGTTCATCTTCGGCATCGGCGATCATCAATAGCGGCGCCTGCAAGACCTTCAGAAACTGCAATCCCGCCAGGTCGATCAGACCGCCGTGGCAGACCAGTGCCTTCACCTCCTTGTCGCGCAGTGCTGCGACGCGTGCCGCGACTGGCGTTGCCGTACCGGCGGCGACAAGGCCGATGGGCTGCTCGGCGATGCTCTCGCTGTCCATCAGCCGGCGCAAATGCGCGATGACTGCCAGCAGGCGTTCGACGAGATGTGGCAGATGGCTCTCGGCATCGGCATAGTGGCATTCGCTTTCGATCAGCAGATCGATGGTCAGGGTGCCGAAACCTGACTGATACAGTTGTTGATCAATCTCTCCCGCGCTCGCCATGGCTGCGCTGCCACAGCCGGCGACAAAAATAACCAGTCCCTGGCTGTGGTGGGGCAGCACCAGCTCGCCTTCCAGCACTGCGTGCGGCAGGGTGAGGTGGATGTGTTGATGATCAAGGTTCATGCAGCCCCCAAACGAACAGGAATGCGGTGTGCGCCGAAAGCCTTGTCGAAGTGGCCAAAGCGGCCCGCAATGGCGAATCCGCAGCTCGAACAATGGCCGTCATTGCTGATCGTGTAGCTGCCGATCTCGTACCAGTCGCGCACCACCAGCGCCTTGTGGCATGCCGGACAGAAGGTGGTGCCGCCCTCGGTGTCGTGCACGTTGCCGGTATAGACATAGTGTAGGCCCTGATCCAGCGCGATGCGTCGGGCACGTTTTAGCGTCGCGGCCGGGGTTGCGGGAATGTTGTCGAGTTTCCAGTCCGGGTGGAAGGCAGTGAAATGCAGCGGTACGTCCGATCCGAGTTCGCGTGCGACCCAGGCGGTGAGCGCCTTCAGTTCCTCATCCGAGTCATTGAGGCCGGGGATGAGCAGGGTGGTGATCTCCAGCCAGCAGTCGCTTTCATGGTGTATCCAGGCCAGCGTATCGAGGACCGGTTGCAGGTGCGCGCCGCACTGGCGGAAATAGAAATCGTCGGTAAAACCCTTGAGGTCGACGTTGGCGGCATCCATCGCCGAAAAGAATTCTCGTGCCGGGCCGGCGTGAATGTAGCCCGCGGTTACCGCAACGTTGAGGATGCCACGCGCACGGCAGGCCGCTGCAGTGTCGATGGCGTACTCGGCAAAAATCACCGGGTCGTTGTAGGTATAGGCCACCGATTTCGCACCATGGCGCACGGCCGCCTCGGCAATGGCTTGCGGTGTGGCGCTGTCCATCAACCGATCCATGTCCCGTGATTTCGAGATGTCCCAGTTCTGGCAGAACTTGCAGGCCAGATTGCAGCCGGCCGTACCGAAGGAAAGGACCGAGCTGCCGGGATGAAAATGGTTGAGTGGTTTTTTTTCGATCGGGTCGATGCAGAAGCCGGACGAACGCCCCCAGGTTGTCAGCTGCATGCTGCCGCCGACATTCATGCGCACGAAACAGGCTCCACGCTGGCCTTCGTGCAGCTTGCAGTCGCGCGGGCAGAGATCGCACTGGATACGAGGCGTAGTCGTCTCGGCTTCAATGACGTGCCACCAGCGACCTGGATGCAGCGTGTCCGGCGCGCCCATCAGGCTTCCTTCCATTTCTCGACGCGATAGCGCGAGAGTTTGAGCGCATCGCTCCAGAAATCCGCCGGCAAACCGGCTTTCTTTTTCAGCTGGGCAAGGAACGCCTGCGGCTCGGGCAGTTGCTCCCAGACCTGCGGCAGAAAAGTCGAGCGCCGGCCGTCACATTCGAGAATGACGCCGTCGATATCCGGCCGCAACTGCGTCAGGGCGTCGGCTTCGTCGATAAACGTCATTGGTTCGGCGGTACTTAGCAGCGAAACCTCCACACGGGTGCTGGCCAGCTCTTCTGCGGCAAGCGGCGCGAAACGCGGATCTCGGAAAGCTGCGGCGATGGCATTCGCGCGGACATCGTCGGCGAGCGGGCGCCACGCCTCAAGGCTGCCGATGCAGCCGCGCAGTGCGCCGTTTTGGGTCAGTGTGACAAAGCTGGCGCCGGGTTGGCGCAGCGTGTCGGGGATGTCCGCTGCCGGACTTTCTTTGCCGAATCGGCCGGCAATGGCGGCGCGCGCAAGTTTCAGCAGCACGGGACCGATGGGCTCAGTGTTCATGGCACTTCTCTTCGTGCCGGGGCGCGCTGAAGGCGAAGCCACCATAGCCGACGACCCGACTGCGGTCACCTGCCGTATCGCCGGAGTTACGCAGGTCGATCAGGTGCGCCGCGAGGTGGTGGCGGCGAGCCGCCAGCAAAAATCCGTTCAGCGGTGTCGCCCCACAGGCTTCTTCGTGGCTGATGCACGGGTCGAAGTCGACAATGCGTGCGGCGGTATGAGCGTCTATTTCGCAAGCGGTGGCATAGGGCAGGTAGTGCGAGAGATCGGAGCTGACGACGATCAGCGTTTCCGGGCCGCCCCAGAGACGTTCAAGGACGGCGGCAACGGCATCGGTGGAGGCGTGGCCAACGGCCAGCGGCAACAGGCGGAAATCCTTGAGCACGCGCTGCAGGAAAGGCAGTTGGACCTCAAGCGAATGCTCCTGCGCATGCGGCGGGTCAGCGACGACGACCTGCGGGAAATTTGTGAGGGCGGCAACCGCATCCTGGTCAATTTCAATACGACCCAGCGGCGTCGAAAAGTACAAGGCACTGGGCAAGGCCAAGCCATTGATACCGATTCGATGCGTCGGGCCGAGCAGCACCACGCGACGGATCTGAGCGGCGTAAGGCGCCAGCAAGGCATAAACGCTGGCAGCAATCGGACCGGAATAGACGTAGCCGGCGTGCGGAACAACAATCGCCTTGGGTTGCCCGATCTCGGGCGAACTGTCGCTATCCGCAGCGTGCAGCAGCGTATCCACATCGGTTTCCAGTGCCTTGGCGTTACCGGGGTAGAACATCCCGGCGACGGCGGGCAGACGCAGTTCGGTCGTCATGGTCGATCCTCCCTCTTCAATATAGGAGCGGCGATGGCACGAATGCAAGCGAGCCTAAATCAGTGTCCAACCGGCGATACAGCCGGCGGCGATGGCGCCAAAGGCAACGATGGTGCGGCGGGCGAGCGAGAAACCGGCAACGCTGGCGACGATGCCTAGCTTGAAGACAAGATTGGATAGCGTGGCCAGCAGGATGGCGGTCGTCGCCTCGCTGGCGGCCAGTTTCCCCTGGCCGAACAGACGCAGGCTGGAAAGGCTGATGGCATCGACGTCGGTCAGCCCTGAGACTACTGCGACCGCATACAGGCCAAGACTGCCGGCGTGGTCGGAAAGCGCCGCAGAGAGCAGCAGGACGACGGCGTAGATGGCGCCGAAGGTGAGGGCCGTGAACAACTCCGTCGGGTTACGCAGGTCAAGCTCGGGCAGTTCGTTGCTACCCTCCAGCTTGCGCCAGGCAAAGGCGACAAACGCTGCCCCGGCAATGAGGCCGCCGGCCAGCACCGGCAGCAGGCTGGGCAGGATGGTCGGCTGAACAATGGCGGCGACGGTGCCCAGGCGCACCAGTACGATCAGGTTGGCGGTGAGGATGACGACCAGGCTGAGCTGGATCAATGCGGCGCTGTCGCGGGCATGGCGGGCATAAACCAGCGTCGTTGCCGTGCTCGATGCCAGCCCGCCGAGCAGGCCAAGCAGCGGTGCGCCATGGCGCTGGCCGACGATGCGCAAGGCGGCATAACCGGCCAGGCTGACGCCGGAAATAAGCACCACCATCCACCACACCTGATAAGGATTGAGCGTGTCGTACGGGCCGAAATTCCGGTCGGGCAGAATCGGCAGGATGATCAGCGAGAGCACGCAGAACTGCAGCACCGAGGTGATGTCGCGGCGGGTCAGCTGCTTCGATACCGTTTGCAGCTCGGCCTTGAAATAAAGCAGCACAGTGGTCAGGATGGCCAGCATGACCGCCAGCGTGCGGTAGCCGTACCAAATCATCGCGCCATAGCAGAAGACCAGCAGCAGTGCGACGACCGAGGTGGTGCCGGGGTCGTTGGCATCGGGCTGGCGATGGTACGCCGAGATCATCATGGCGCCGACGACGACAAGACCAGCTGCGATCAACCAGGGCGATTCGGTGCGCACGGCGAGGAGCGCACAGACGGTGCCGAGCAGGGAGACCAGTGCAAAGGTACGCAAACCGGCACGTGAGGCCGGATTGCGCTCGCGTTCGAGGCCCATCAGGAGGCCGATGCCGAGCGACAGCAGAAAGGCCTGGATGAATTCCAGACCGATATCCGAGAGCAGGTGGCCGTTATTCATGGGTGTCGGTGGGTGGGTGTGATTCGGCGCAGGCAGGCATCCGGTAGGCTTCCATTGTCGGAGTACAATCTCCCTTTCCCCGAAATTACGCCATGCCCCGCTATTTCGCAATCGTCCCGGCCGCCGGTAGCGGCTCCCGTTTCGGCGCCGAACTGCCCAAGCAGTACCTGCCGCTGGCAGGCCGTCCGCTGATCTATCACACCTTGCTGGCACTCTGCCGCTCGCCACACATTGAGCGCGTGCTGGTCGTTCTGGCTCCGGACGACCGACATTGGCGCGCTTACGACTGGCGTGACCTCGGCCCCAAGCTGGAGACGGTCTATGCCGGCGGTGCCACGCGTGCCGACAGCGTGTTGGCTGGTTTGCAGGCGGCGGCCACGGCGGCGGCTGACAGTGACTGGGTGCTGGTGCACGATGCGGCACGCCCCTGCCTGTCGCAGGCCATGCTGGAATCGCTGGTCAGCGAACTCTGCGACGATCCGGTCGGTGGCTTGCTTGCCGTGCCGGTCGCGGATACCCTGAAACGGGCTGACAAGGATAATCGGGTCGTCGCTACCGAGCCGCGCGATGGCCTCTGGCAGGCGCAGACGCCGCAGATGTTCCACTACGCTGCATTGCGTCAGGCGCTGGAAGCCGGGCGTGCTGTTACCGACGAAGCCGGTGCCATGGAAGCTGCAGGTTACGTGCCGAAGCTGGTCAAGTGCGATGCCAGCAATCTGAAAGTGACTTTTCCCGCCGATCTTGCGCTGGCCGAGTTGATACTGTTTTCAAGGAAGGGTTCATGAGCGGGATGAATGCAACGGCAGCCACGATTCGTATCGGCCAGGGTTTCGATGTGCATGCGCTGGTGCCGGGCCGCAAAATGATCATCGGCGGGGTCGATATCCCGCACGACAAGGGGCTGCTCGGACACTCCGACGCCGATGTGCTGCTGCATGCGATTACCGATGCCCTGCTCGGTGCGGCGGCGCTTGGCGATATTGGCCGGCATTTTCCAGATACCGACGACTGCTGGCAGGGCGCCGACAGCCGCGTGCTCCTGCGCGCGACGGTTGGCCTGCTGGCCCAGGCAGGCTGGCAGGTGGTGAACGTCGATTCGACGATCATTGCCCAGCAACCGACAATGGCGACCTTCATTCCGCAGATGGTCGAAAATATTGCTGCGGCTCTGATGATTGCAACCGGGGGAGTTAACGTGAAAGCCAAAACAACAGAGCGTCTGGGGTTTACCGGAAGAGGAGAGGGGATTGCGGCGGATGCCGTAGTGCTCATCGCTCATGTCGGTTGAGGTTGTTGCACCGGCGGGCGCCCGTTTCTTCTTCGCATTGTGGCTGCCGACCGAGGTCGCCCACAGTCTGCATACCGTTGCCGGCGGCGTTGTCGGTCGCTGCGGCGGTCGTTTGATGCGCGAAGATGCCCTGCACATGACCCTCGCGTTTCTTGGCGAAATTCCCGAGCGTCGGCTTGAGGAGCTGCAGGCGCTGGCAGCGACCGTTTCACTGCCGCAAGTGAAGGTACGGCTCGATCGCCTGGGCTTCTGGAACCACAATCACGTGCTCTGGGCGGGATCGAAAAACGCCTTGCCGGAGATCGCGGCACTGGCCGACAAGCTCCAGGCGGTGATGCTTAAGGCCGGTTTTCTGACCGAAGTGAAGCCTTTTGCGCCGCATGTCACCATGCTGCGCAAGCTGCTGCACCCGGGCGCGCTGCCTGACCTGGCCCCGGTGGAATGGACGGCAGCAGAATTCGTCCTGGCCAAATCGTGGCGTTCGGATCGTGGCTCGACCTACGAGACGGTGGCCCACTGGCCGCTGCAGGAAGTCGTCGCGCAGGTCTAGCAACCCTCGACGCAGCGGCCTCGGTCAGGGCAGGCGGAGTGTGGCGACGAGCCCACCGCCTTCGCGCGGCAGCAAGGTCAGCGAGCCGCCATGCAGACGCGCGATGCGCTCGACGATGGCGAGGCCAAGGCCGGTACCGATGGCGTCGGTGCGGGCATTCTCCAGGCGGGTAAACGGGCGCTTCATGCGCTCGACTTCGCTCGCCGGAATTCCCGGGCCGCGATCCATCACCTCGATGCACAGGGCTTTCCCGTCGCGACGCGCGCTCAGCGTGACCTCGCCCCCTCCATATTTGCGTGCGTTTTCGATCAGGTTGCCGATGGCCCGGCGGATGGCCATCGGCCGCAGCATCGCGCCGGCGAAATCAGCGGTATCGGCAAAGTGGTCGCCTTCGAGTCGCAACGGCGCGCCGATGCGGGCATAGCGGGCGGCAATTTCTTCCAGCAACTGACCAATGTCGGTGGGTACCGTTGCTTCGTCGCTGGCGGCCCGCGCGTAGTCGAGAAACTGGGCGATGATCGCGTCCATCTGCTCGATATCGGCGGTAATGGCATCGCGTGCGCTCTCGTCGCTGACCGACATTTCTGCTTCAAGACGCAGACGGGCAAGCGGCGTACGCAGATCGTGCGAAATGCCGGCAAGCACTTCGGCGCGTTCGCGTTCGATATGCGAGAGATCGTCCGACATCTGGTTGAAGGCCAGTGCCACCTGCTTCAGCTCATCCGCCCCGGTGATCGCCACCGGCGCCGGCTGGCGGCCACGACCAACCTCGGCGGCAGCAGCGGCCAGCGTGCGTAGCGGGCGGGTGACGCGCGAGACGATCCACCACGCGACGAGCAACGCCAGTGCCAGCGAGGCACCTCCCCAGCCAAGCCAATGCCACGGAAAATCGCGATCAGCACGCTCGCGCGGCAGCATCACCCAGTACTCGTCGGCGTTATCGTCTTCGCTGACATCGAGCTGGAAGCTGGCCCAGATGCCGTCCTCACCGTTCACCGCGAAAGCCAGGCGGGTGTGCGAGCCGAGCATTTTGCGGGTTTCGGTACGAAATAGCTGGTAGAAGGCGTCGTCTGGCAGCGGCTCAATGGCATCCTCGGGTTCCGCCGGGTAGAGACGGATACCTTCGCGCTCGGTCAATTCAATGAGCAGGTCGCGGCGCTTTGCCGGCGCTGCAGCCAGCAGTGCAGCATGGGTGAGGTTGGCGGCACTGGCTGTCAGTTGCGCGAGCTGGCGCGCCCGTGGTTCGCGCGCAGCAAGCTCGAACAGTGCCGCCCAGATGCTGACGGTGACAACGATAAGGGCGCTGACCAGCAGAAAGGTGCGGACCAGCAGGGTGCGTGGAATCAAACAATCACCCTTGTTTTTCCTTCCCGTCGGGGATGAACACGTAGCCAAAGCCCCACACTGTCTGGATATAGCGCGGGTTGGCCGGGTCCGGCTCGATCAGCTTGCGCAGGCGCGACACCTGCACGTCGATGGCGCGGTCGAAAGGCCCTTGTTCGCGGCCGCGCGCCAGCGTCATCAGTCGGTCGCGGGAGAGCGGCTGGCGCGGGTGCTGCAGCATTACCTTGAGTACCGCAAATTCGCCGGTGGTCAGCGGCAGGTGTTCATCGTCGCGCTTGAGCGTGCGGGCAGCGAGGTCGACTTCAATGTTGGCAAAGCCGACCACTTTTTCCTCGGTTGCCGGCGCCCCCGGCGCATTGCCGCCCCGTCGGCGCAGCACGGCCTGGATGCGGGCGAGCAGTTCGCGTGGGTTGAAGGGTTTCGGCAGGTAGTCGTCGGCGCCCATTTCCAGTCCGACGATGCGGTCGATTTCATCGCCCTTGGCGGTGAGCATGATGATCGCCTGTTGCGGCTCGGCGGCACGCAGGCGGCGGCAGATCGACAGGCCGTCTTCGCCCGGCATCATCAGGTCGAGCACGATCAGGTCGAAGGCCTCGCGCAGCAGGGCTTTTGTCCATGGCGCTGCCGTTTTCGGCACTCTTGACGGCAAAGCCCTGTTCGCCGAGATAGCGCGTCAGCAGGTCCCGCAGGCGGAGGTCGTCGTCGACGACGAGGATTCGTTTTTGGCTCATGGGGCAAATGCTAGCCGAAGTTGGCGGGTTAGCGATATTCGCGCTTACAAAGCTTTACAATTCGCCGCGTCGTAAACAAACTTCGCTTACAAGTCGCCTCCAGGATGCGAATCGTGAATCACGAATCCTGAATGGGGTGACATCATGAGCAAACTTTTCTTAAGCATGTTGATTGGTGCAGTGGTGATGCTGACGGTAACAGACGATTCAAAGGACGGCCTCAAGGAGACGGTGCGCACCGCTGCGCTTTCCGTCGTCGGGTCCGCGTCAAAATGATTCGTCAACGCTGCAGCGCTCTGGTTCTGCTGTTGCTGCTTTCGGCCGCAACGCTGCCGGCGCACGCCTTTCCGGGCGGAGGCGTTGGCAGGGGCGGCTGGATGCAGGTCAAGGACCGGCCGCAGCAACCGCAGCGCGACCACCAGTTCCAGCAGCCGCAACGGCAGCAGGAGTCGCACCGGCAAGGGCAGCAGGGCCAGCAGCGCATGTCGCCGGATGAGCGGCGCCAGCTGCGACGCGACCTGCACGATGCCGGCCGCGACGTCTACCCGCAGCGCCGCGAAGGTCGCCGCTAGACACCTTCTGATTGATGGCGCGGCATGAATGTGCGGCGCCACCGGGAGATCGACATGCTCAGATTCCTTTCGGCTGCAGCCATCGTGCTGTGGTCTTCAACAACCCTCGCCGCCGGCATGGGCGAGGATGATGCCCGCCACCTGCTCAACCGCAGCGGCTTCGGCGCACCGCCGTCTTCCGTCACCAGCTTTTCCCGACTGAGTCGCAATCAGGCCGTCGACCGCCTGCTGGCGTCTGCGCGCACGGCGCCGGTGCTGACGCCGCCAGTGCAGGAATACGTTCGCCCCGGCCGCCTCAAGGATGCCTCCGAAGAGGAAAAGAAGGCGCTGCAGCGCGCCGAATTTGCCAAAGGTGCCGAACTGCGCGCCTGGTGGCTGCAGGAAATGCTGCAGACACCGTCGCCGTTGAGCGAGCGGATGACGCTCTTCTGGCACAACCATTTCGTTTCCAGCCAGCAGAAGGTCAAATCCGGCCGGCTGATGCTCGACCAGAACCTGCTGCTGCGCCGCCATGCGCTGGGCAACTTCGGCGATCTGCTGCACGCCGTGGCCAAGGACCCGGCGATGGTCATCTATCTTGATTCCGCCACCAACCGCAAGGGCCAGCCGAACGAGAACTTCGCCCGCGAAGTGATGGAGTTGTTTACGCTCGGCGAAGGGCGCTACAGCGAACAGGACATCAAGGAGGCGGCGCGCGCCTTCACCGGCTGGAGCTTCAATCCCGAGCAGGGAACCTACCAGTGGCGGCCGTTCATCCACGACGATGGCGAAAAGACGGTGCTCGGGCAACGCGGCAACTTCGACGGTGACGCGGTCCTCGACATTCTCCTGCAGCAACCGGCCACCGCCGAGTTCATCGCCGCCAAGCTATGGCGGGAATTCGTTTCACCAACGCCGGACATGGCTGAAACCCGGCGTATCGCCGAGGCCTGCCGCAGTTCCGGCTACGACATCCGCCGGGCGCTGAAGGCGCTCTTTCTGGGCAAGGGCTTCTGGGCCAAAGAAAACCGCGGCGTGCTGGTGAAATCGCCGGTCGATCTCGTCGTCGGCAGCATGCGCACGCTGGAAATCTCGGTGCCGGATGCGCTGCCGCTGGCCTTTACCGTGCGCAACCTTGGCCAGGACCTGTTCGCCCCGCCCAACGTCAAGGGCTGGCCCGGCGGCGAAGCGTGGATCAACGCGACCACCTTGCTGGCGCGCAAGCAGTTCATCGAACGCCTGCTGCGCAACGAACAGTTCGTGACCCAGATGGCGCGGGCCGATGGTGTCGAGAGCAGCTACGAACAGGGCAGCATGCGCAACCGTCTGCGCACGAAGGAGTTGCGCGAGGAGTTCGGCAAGGGTGCCGGCCGGCTCGAAGGCGATACCCGCATGCGCATGGTGCAGGCCGTCTCCGACATTCGCTTCGACAGTACGAGCTGGCTCAAGCGCTTCGACAATGCGGCGGCGGTGGAGCGCGCACTGCTCCCGATTCCGGCGATCTCGCCACCGGCGGTGGGTACTACCGGCATCGCGCTGGTACGCGGCCTGGCGCTCGATCCGGCCTACCAGCTGAAATAGGAGGCTTCGTCATGACTCGCAGACGCGATTTTCTCAATCTCCTCGGTGCCGGCGGCTTGGTTGCCGTGTCGCCGCAGCTGGCCTGGGCGGCGGCGCCTGTGTCGACCAATGTAGCCAACGCCGCCAACTACCGTCGCTTGCTGGTGCTGGTCGAATTGAAGGGCGGCAACGACGGCCTGAACACGGTGGTGCCGTATGCCTCGCCGCTCTACCCGCAGTTGCGGCCGCGCATCGCGCTCAAGCGCGAAGAGGTGCTGCCGCTCGATGAACAGACCGCTGTGCACCCGTCGCTCGCCCCCTTGCGGCCACTGTGGCAGGCCGGTGAAGTGGCGGTCGTGCAGTCGGTTGGCTACCCGCAGGCCAACCTCTCGCATTTTCGCTCGATCGAAATCTGGGATACGGCTTCGCGCAGTGACCAGTACCTCGACGATGGCTGGCTGGGCCGGGCTTTTTCAGCCAACCCGCCGCCGGCCGAATACGCCGCCGATGGTGTTGCCGTCGGCAGTGCCGAACTCGGGCCGCTCAGCGCGCGCAAGGCCCGCGTGGTGGCCATTGCCAATGCCGACCAGTTCCAGAACCTGGCCCGCATGGCACAGCCGCGCAGCGGGCAGGGGGGTGGTGCCCTGCAGCACCTGCTGAAGGTCGAAAGCGACGTCAACGCCGCGGCGCAGCGGCTTTCCGGCAGCCATGTCTTTGCCACCGCCTTTCCTTCCGGCGCGTTCGGCGAAGCGGTCAAGGCCGGTTGCCAGATCGTCGCCAAGGGTACCGGTGTCGCCGTGCTGCGCCTGACCCTCAATGGTTTCGACACCCACCACAACCAGCCCGGCCCTCATGCCAACCTGCTCAAGCAGTTGGCCGAAGGGCTGGTAGCCCTGCGCGCGGCGCTGAGCGAACTGGGCCGCTGGAACGATACGCTGGTGATGACCTACGCCGAATTCGGCCGGCGACCGAAGGAAAACCAGTCGAGCGGTACCGACCACGGCACCGCCGCGCCGCATTTCGTGCTCGGTGGCCGCGTCATCGGTGGGCTCTACGGCGAGGCGCCACGCCTGAAGCAGCTGGATGGCAACGGCAACCTGCCGTTCGCCATCGATTTCCGGCAGCTTTACGCCACCGTGCTCGAACGCTGGTGGGGCATGCCATCGGCCGACATTCTCGGCGGGCGCTTTGCCTCGCTGCCGTTGTTGCGTTCATAGCTTTGCCGCGCCTGAGCGGCCGACAGATAATCGCTGAATGGATCTGCCGGAACAAAAAGACACGCTCGACGAATCTGCCCAGTGGGACGATGGCGTTGCCGATCACGGTTTTGCTTCAGCAATGCCGGCGATCCTTGAGCGCGTGCGTCGCCATTGCGGCATCGACTTCTCTGGCTATAAGCCAACAACCCTCAGTCGGCGTTTGCACAAGCGCATGCAGCACAGTGGCGGCTCGGACGGCGATGCCTACCAGGTGCTTCTGGCGGACGGCCCTGACGGCGAGGCGGAATGCGAGGCGCTGTGCCGTGACTTGCTGATCAATGTCACCGAGTTTTTCCGTGACCGCGAAGTGTTCAGGTATCTCGCCGACGAAGTCCTGCCTGATCTGCTGCGCGGTCGCGACGCCGCCGACGACCTGCGCCTCTGGTCGGCCGGCTGTGCCAGCGGCGAGGAAGCCTATTCGCTGGCCATGCTGGCGCTCGATGCTGCGGCGCGTCTCGGTTTCAATGGCAACATCAAGGTTTTCGCCACCGACCTGCATGGCGGCGTGCTGGCCGACGCTTCACGTGGTTGCTACGACGATGATCTGGTCAGCGGCGTGCCGGAACCGCTGCTCCGCCGATTCTTCCAGCGCAGCGGCGATGGCTGGCAAGTTGATGCTTCACTGCGTCGGCACGTCGTGTTCGCGCGCCACAACCTGCTTTCCGATCCGCCCTTTACGCGCATCGATCTCGTCGTCTGCCGCAATCTCCTGATCTATCTGCAGCCGGCTGCACAGCTACGGGTGCTCGCGCAACTGCACTTCGCGCTGAAACCGCAGGGCCAGCTTCTGCTTGGAACCAGCGAGACCGTGGGGGAATACGAGGGGCAGGCCTTTTCTGCCGTCGACTGCTCGCACAAGCTGTATCGCAAGCTGCCGGTGCAACTGCCGCGCGGCGGCGAGGCGATGCCGGCGAACGTGCTTGCCATCCCCTCTGTGCCGGTGCTCGATGGCATATCGAATACCGAAAACGCGGCCTTGCTGCACGCCGAATTGCAGGCGACCCGCGAGCGGCTGCAGGAGATGCTGGTCGAGCTGCAATACAGCCATGAGCGCGTCGATCTCGCCAATGAGGAACTGACGGCGTCCAACGAGGAGTTGCAGAGCACCAACGAGGAACTGAAATCCGCCAACGAGGACATGTTCTCCCTCAACCGGGAACTTGAGCGGAAGAATGACGCGCTGTCGACCCTCAACCGCGACTACGACCACCTGCTGGCCAGTGCCGAGATCGGCACCGTCTTCCTTGATGCCGAGCTGCGCCTGCGCCGCTTCAGTCCCGGTGTCTCGACCTTTCTCTCACTGCGCGCCCAGGATATCGGGCGCCCGATCACCGATATCGTTTATCACGCAGGCGATCAGGAAGCCTTCATCGCGGCGCTGAGCGAAGTGGCTGCGGGTAGCGGGCGGGTCGAACGCGAAATCGAACTACCCGAAGGCCGTTGGTACCTTGAACGCATCTCGCCGTTTCGCGGTGCCGACGGGCGGCGTGACGGCCTGGTCATCACATGGACGGAAATCAGCGAGGTCAAGCGCATCAAGAACCTTGCCGAGCGCCTTGCCGAGGACCGCACGCGCTTGCTCGGGATTCTTGATGCGATGCCGGACGGTGTCTACATCGTCAATCCAGAACATGACATCGAATACCTGAATCCCGTGCTGGAGCGCGAGTTCGGTCCGGTCGACGGCCGCAAGTGCTACGCCTATTTCCACGGACGCAGCAAGCCCTGCGACTGGTGCAAGAACGATGATGTTTTTGCCGGCAAGTCCGTGAATTGGGAATGGACTTCGGCCAAGGGACGCACCTACGATCTCTTCGACATGCCGTTCCATAACCCCGACGGCAGCATCAGCAAGTTCGAGATATTCCACGACATCACACCGGTCGACGATGCCCGTCGTCGCCTCAAGGAGGCGGCCGAACTGGCGCAGGTCGGGCATTGGGAATGGGTCGTGCCGAACGGAGAACTGCGCTGGAGCGAGGAGACGTTCCGCTGCTTCGGCTACAAACCGGACGAGGTGACCCCATCGTTCGATCTGTTCATCAGCCACGTCCTTGAAGAAGACCGCGCGGCGCTGCAAGCCGCAGTCAACAATTCGCTGCAGAGCGGCGATCCGTATCTGGTCGAGTTCCGCTACCGGCGCGTCGACGGCAACCTGCGCTTTGGTCGGGCCAATGGGCGTGTCCAGCGCGACGCGGAAGGCAATCCGCTGACCATGTTTGGTGCAATGCAGGATGTCACCGCCATGCGGCAGTCCGAACAACGCCTGCAGGCAGCCTTCCGGGCCAGTCCTTTTGCCGCGTCGATCGCACGGGTATCCGATGGCGTGTTCGTGTACGTCAATGACAAGTTCGAAAAGTACTTCGGCTGGCAATCAGCCGACATGCTCGGCAAGACCTCGGTTGACATCGGCCTGTGGCCAGACATGCAGACGCGCAAGGCCTGGGTCGAAGAACTGTTGCGTGCCGGAACGCTGCTCGATTTCGAATGCCGCTGGCGCGATCGGCAAGGCAGCATGCGCTACGTCAATATTTCCGCCGAAGTGCTGGATATGGACGACACCCCGCATATTCTCGCCTTCACGCAGGACATCACCGAGCGCAAGGAAAGCGAGAAACGGATCGAATTCCTCGCGCATCACGATCCGCTGACCGGACTCCCCAACCGGGTGCTCTTCCGCGACCGCTTCTCGTTGGCCACTGCCTGGGCGGAACGGAACGGCGGCAGGATCGCGCTGCTCTTCGTCGATCTCGATCACTTCAAGACGATCAACGACACGCTTGGCCACCCCGTCGGCGACGAGTTGCTGCAGCAAGTTGCCTTGCGCCTGCGCACTTGCGTGCGCGATACCGACACCATCAGCCGCCTCGGCGGCGACGAGTTCCTGATTGCCCTGACCGACATCGATGACGCCGAAGATGCCAGCCACGTTGCGGCAAAGATCGTCGAGGCGTTGTCTGTCCCGCTGCACGTTGGCGGCCACGAATTGACGGCGACGCTGTCGCTCGGCGTTGCCCTGTGGCCGGACGACGGCACTGATTACGACATTCTGCTGCAGCGCGCCGACACGGCGATGTATCAGGCCAAGGGGGCCGGCCGGAACACCTACCGTTTCTTCACCGCCGAGATGAATGCCGAGGCGATGGAGAACCTGCGCATGCATGCTGCCTTGCGCCGGGCATTGGAGAACGGCGAATTCGAGCTGCACTATCAGCCGCAGATCGAGCTGCGGAGCCAGCGGGTGATCGGTGTCGAGGCGCTGTTGCGCTGGCGTCGCGACAGCGGCGAACTGACGCCGCCGGCACGCTTCATCCCGCTGGCCGAGGAGAGCGGGCTGATCGTCCCCATTGGCGAGTGGGTGTTGCGTGAAGCTTGCGCACAGGCCATGCGCTGGCAGGAACAGGGCATCCAGGAGATGGCGGTTGCCGTCAACCTGTCGGCAGTGCAGTTCCACCGTGGCGATCTCGAACGCAGTGTTGCCGACGCATTGGCCGATTCCGGACTGGACCCGTCGCTGCTTGAACTTGAACTGACGGAATCACTGCTGCTCAACGATGCCGAAAGCGTGCTGGCGACGGCACGCCGCTTCAAGGCGTTAGGTGTCCGCCTGTCGATCGACGATTTCGGAACCGGCTATTCCAGCCTTGCCTACCTCAAGCGTTTTGACGTGGACAAGTTGAAGATCGATCAATCCTTTGTCCGCGATGTTGCCGGCGACCCCGACGACGCAGCCATCGTCCGCGCCATCATCAGCATGGCGCGCAGCCTCAAGCTGCGGGTCATCGCCGAGGGTGTTGAAAGCGAGGAGATCGGACGCTTCCTCGAAATCTATCATTGCGACGAAGTGCAGGGCTTCTACTACGCAAAGCCCATGCCGGCGGCCGATCTGCCGGCCTGGCTGGCGGCCTGGCATGCCGGGCGCGCCCAGGACTACTGAGCGACAAGCTGTCGCCAATATCCGGGACCGCGATCGGGCAGCAGGGTAAAATGCCCGCATGCTTTTCCTCGCCATCGAATCCTCTACCGACGCTGGTTCCGTTGCGCTCTGGCGCGACGGCCAGATCACCGAACGCCACTGTGCGCCCGGTCAGCCATCGTCGGCGACCCTGCTGCCGCTGGTTGCTGAACTGCTGGCCGACGCCGGCGTGACATTCGCCGACCTGGAGGCCGTTGCCTTCGGTGCCGGCCCCGGTTCCTTTACCGGCCTGCGCGTGGCCTGTGGAGTCGCGCAGGGGCTGGCTTTTGCCCATGACCTGCCGGTTGTGCCTGTCGGTACGCTGGAGGCGATGGCTGCTGCCGTTCCCGCAGCCAGGGTCGCGGTGTGCCTCGATGCGCGCATGAACGAGGTTTATTACGGGCTGTTCGTGGACGGCGCAGCCGTCGGCCCCATCGGGGTTTACCCGCCCGCAGCAGTGCCCTTGCCGGTCGGCGAGGGCTGGGTGGCCGCTGGCAATGCACTAGCCGCCTATCCGGCGCTGGTCGAGCATCTGCAGGGCCATGTCGGGTCAATGCAGCCGGAGATACTTCCCACAGCGGCGGCGGTTGCCCGGCTGGCGGCGCCCCGGCTGGAACGTGCCGAGGGCATCGACGCCGGCGACGCGCTGCCGGTCTACATCCGCGACAAGGTGGCCTTCACCGTGGCCGAGCGGCTGGCGCAGGGGGGCAAGGCATGAGCGCCGTTCTCGCCAACCCGGTCGAGATGTTGCCGATGAATGTTCATGATCTTGATGAAATCGTCGCCATCGAAAACACCGTTTATCCGTATCCGTGGTCGCGGGGGAATTTTTCCGATTCGCTGGCTGCCGGTTACAGCACCTGGGTTTGCCGGGTCGGCGGCGAACTGGTTGGCTACATGGTGGTGATGATGGCCGTTGATGAAGCGCATCTGCTCAATATCAGCGTCGACAAGCGCCACCAGGGCATGGGGTTTGGCGCCCGCCTGCTGCGACATGCGATGCGCGTGGCGAAGACCCTCGGCGCGCGTACGCTGTTGCTCGAAGTCCGTCCTTCCAACACCCGTGCGCTTGAGCTTTATCGACACTTCGGGTTTGTCCGCATCGGCGTGCGCAAGGGCTATTACCCGGCCGATAGCGGCCGCGAAGACGCCGTGGTGCTGGTGCATACGCTGGGCGAGGTGAGCGCATGAATCTCACGCGTTCGCAGCTACTGCATGAAATGGGCCTCGGCCCGGTCTGGCGGCTGCGTGACACACCGATTGCCGCTGCCGTCGCCGGTAATGAGCTTGCCGCAACGCTTGCCGAATCTCCGGCAGCGGTGCCGGTCGCTGCGCCTGTTGCTCCCGCTGCGCTGGCGAGGCGCATGGCGGCCGTCGATGCCGAAGCTATCGCTGGACTGGGCTGGCCACAGTTGCGTGAAGCGATTTCAACCTGCGGCAATTGTGGCTTGTGCCAAGGGCGCAAGCAGGCAGTTCCCGGTGTCGGCGACGAGCAGGCGGACTGGCTGTTCATCGGAGAAGGGCCGGGCGCCGAAGAGGATGCCCGTGGCGAACCTTTCGTCGGCCCGGCCGGCAAGCTGCTCGACGCCATGCTGGCTGCCATCGATCTCAAGCGTGGCGAAAATGTCTATATCGCCAATGCCGTGAAGTGCCGCCCGCCGGAAAACCGTACGCCGGAAGCCGACGAAATGGCGGCTTGCTGGCCCTGGCTCAAGCGCCAGATTGTGCTCCTCCGGCCAAAGCTGATCGTTCTGCTCGGCCGTGCTGCCATGCATGCTGTGCTGCATGATGACCATGCGCTCGGCACCAGTCGGGGCAAGCGCTTTGAATACCGCGATGGCGAACTGGTGGTGCCGGTGGTCGTTACCTATCACCCGGCTTATCTGCTGCGCAATCTGCCGGACAAGGCAAAAGCCTGGGAAGATCTGTGTTTCGCCCGGAACACTATGCGCGAACAACAGGCGGCGGGGATGGACTTGCCGCTGGAGGCACGCTGAGTGGCGGGCTTGAATCGTGGGTCTTTTCTGCTGCCGCGCCTGCTGGCGGCGCTGGCTTTTCTGGCACCGCTGACGGTGTTGGCGCAAGCCGAAGACGCGCGCTGTGAGTACAGCTACGGCGGTGAAACGCACACCCTGCACGTGGCTGCGAGCCAGACGCCTTTCAAGGTACCGGCCAAGGCCGTCGGTTCGTGGTTCCTGTTTCGCGCCCTTGTTGACGAGGTGCCGGATGCTGCTCCGGGCCCGCTGGCAGCGCTGAAAACCTATGTCTATGTCGCCCGAGACAGCGGACCAGTGCTGATCCATCAGGGGGTCTTCCCGTGGCCGGTCAGTGAAATTCCGGAGCGCCCCTTCGGCTTTACCGGCCTGCACCGCGTCTATGAGCCGGAAAGCGATGGCGAATTCGAGTACTGGTGCTCGACCTTGCCGACCACAGAGGGCGCGCGATGAGGCTGAAAAACCATTTTGCCGGCTTGCTGGCTGCTGCCTTTTCCTTGCTGCTGCCGCCGGCTGTGATGGCGGAAGAGCCCGTGGCGCAGCCGCTGGCCATCGACATGAGCAGTCGTGTCGCCCCGGTGGTGCGCCTGCTTTTCGTTGGCGACATCATGCTGGCCGATGGGCCGGGGCGTGCCATTGCCGCCGGCCGCGACCCGTTTGCGGCCTTCGCCGATGAATTTGCCGATGCCGATGTGCGTATCGGCAATCTCGAATGTGCCATTGCCAGCAGCGGCAAGGCGCTGGACAAGATCTACACCTTTCGCGCCAACCCGCAGGTGATCGAAAAACTCAGCGGCCGTTTCCACGCCTTGTCGGTGGCCAACAACCACGCCGGCGACTACGGCCACGAGGCTTTTCTTGAAACCCTCTCCCTGCTCGACATCGCCGGGGTCAAGGCCTTTGGCGGCGGGCGCAACCTGACCGAGGCGCATGCGCCTTACTGGGTCGAGCGGGGCGGTTTGCGCATCGCCATCCTCGGCTATAACGAATTCAAGCCGCGCGCCTTCGAGGCCGGGCCGGACTGGCCGGGCGTTGCCTGGAGCGAGGATAGCCATGTGGTGCGCGGCATCGAGGCGGCGCGCGCTGCCGGTGCCGATATTGTCATTCCGTTCATGCACTGGGGCTGGGAGCGCGAGCGCGAACCGTCGGCGCGCCAGCGCCAACTGGCCCGGCTGATGATAGACGCCGGTGCGGATGCGGTGGTCGGTGGCCATCCGCATGTAACGCAGGGCAGCGAGATTTATGAGGGCAAACCGATCATCTACAGCCTCGGCAATTTTGTCTTTGACGGCTTTGATTACCCGGAAGCCCAGCAAGGCTGGCTGTTGCGCATGGCGGTCAGCCAGGAGGGCGTGCGCAATTGGGAGGTGATTCCCGCTTACATGGATGTTGAAGGCTTGCCGCAGCGCAAACCTGTCGCGGCGGCTCCGCAAGTTCCCGTTCCAACTCCAGCGCAGGGTTCGCCCGCCGTCAGCCTGGCCGAGCAGCCTGCGATCAGCACACCGCCCCGGTAGCCGCTTGAAATCGGTGCTACTGTCGTCATCTGGTAGCTTGTTTCCTTGCAACACTCACTGATTGGAGGAAAGACCATGCGTCTTCGCCTGCTTGCCGCCACCGCCGCTTTTCTGTCGGGCAGTGAGGGCGGGTTGCGCGCGGACTCAATTTGCCGATGCTGCGGATTGCAGCACGGAGTTCAACGGGATTTTTGATCGTTTTCCACAGCGCCCTGTGGCGGCGCCATCTGCTTTCTCTTCTTGATGTCGAGAATGATTTTTCCGGCAGCGACGATATTGACCAGAATGACGGCGACGGCTGGCCAGAGCGGCAGTTCGTAGCCAGTCGTGGCGCCATAGATCAGCAATCCGACAAGGGCGGCGCCGGCGATGAGAAGGGTCAGGATGCCGGCGTTGATGAAACCGTTTTGCTTGCAGTTCAAGTTCAATTCCTCCAGTACGTGTTTTCGCGCCGTATTATCCTTCGGATAGGGCTGTAATTAAAGTCTGTCCGACGGTTCCGGCGTATCAGTGATCTTTTGCAAGTGGGTCAATGCGGTAAAACGCGGCCAGTTGTTCGTAGATCTCGGGATAGTCCTGAAGAAGCTGAACCGGCGATTCAAAAAAAACTTCGGAAAGAACCGCAAAAAACTCGGCGGGATTTTCCGCGGCATAGGGATCGATCTCCGTTTCCTCCCCCTTGGCTTCGGCGGCTTCCACTTGGGCGCAAAAACGATCGTAGGCAGCTAGAAATGTCGATTCCCAGTGTTCCCGCGACAGTCCTGCATGGAGCGGTGGCAATCCGTCGGCTTCGCCATTGCGCATATCCAGCTTGTGTGCGAATTCGTGAATGACGACGTTATAGCCGTCGCCGGAAAGTTGAACGTCCCGCCATGAAATGAGCAGTGGCCCACCGCCCCAGGCTTCGCCCGATGCAACTTCGTCGTATTCGTGAACGATTCCATCTTCATCCTGGATGCTGCGCGGAATGACGAATTCGTCGGGGTAAACAATGATGCCGACCCAGTCGCGATACCACTCCAGTCCAAGGTTGAGTACCAGCAGGCAGCCCTGGACCGCAATCGCCAGGCACATCTCGTCATCAAGTTCGAGGCCGCCCGTGGCGGTGAATTCCTTTTCGGCGAGAAAATTTTGCGTCAGCGCACGCAGGCGCTGGCAGTCCTCTTCACTCAGGCGGGCAAGAAAAGGGAGCTGAGCAATGGTTTCCTGCCAGAGCCCATCCGGGATGGCCGGGGGCTGCGGTTTTCCGAAGAGGCGCGAAACGAGCCCGGAGATCATCACGATTTCAGTTTTGGACGTGCCGCAGTGGTCAGCCAGATGCCGGCAAAGATCAGCAAAATTCCGGCGTAGTGATACCAGACGGGAATTTCGTCGAGAAAAATCGCCGACAGAATCGTGCCGAAGACCGGCATCAAGTGAATGAAGAGGCTGGCCTTGCTTGCGCCAACCTCGCCGACCGCCCGGTTGTAGAAGATATAACCGAGAAAACTCGGAAAAATGCCGACGTAGAGCAGGGCGGCAAAGGAACCCCAATGCAGGTTGAGTTGGCGACCTGCGGCGATTTCCCAGGCATAGGCCGGGGTCAGAACGGCGACCCCCACTGTCGTGAATGCGGCAAGCATCAGCATCGGGTGAACGCCGGCCGGTCGCCACTGCAGGCCGATGGTGTAGATCGCCCAGACCAGAACGGCACCTAGCATCCAGAGATCACCGACGTTGAGACTGAGCGATTGCAATGTTGAGGGGTCGCCGCGCAGAACGATGGTCGCAACACCGACGAGTGAGAGCAGGACACCGAGGCCTTCGATACGTTGGAGGTGCTTTTTCAGGAACAGCCACGACAGTGCGATGGTGGCGACAGGAATGAACGAATTCAGCAGCACGGCATTGGTCGCAGCGGTGTACTGCAGTGCGACGTAGGCCAGCGTGTTGTAGCCGCCGACGCCAAGAATGCCAAGGATGAGAATCGGTTTCCATCCTTGCTTGAGTTGCGGCCATTGCGCACGCAGGTGCGGCAGCGCCAGCGGCAGGACGAGCAGGAGGGCAATGGCCCAACGCCAGAAGGCCAAGGTCATCGGCGGGATGTCGGCGCGGATGGCGCGACCGAGCACCATGTTTCCCGACCAGAAGAGGGTTGTCAGCGTCAGCAGCAGATAGGGGTGTGAAAAGCGCGAAGGCATGCGGCGGGAGCCTGGAGGCAAAAGAGGGTGAGGGCGCATTGTATAATTGCAGCATGGTTTCCGTCGTCCATTCCGTCGCCGCCCAGAGCGACATCGAACATTCCCTGCAGACCCTTTGTGAAGGCTTGACCGAGAGTGAGTCGGTTCTCATTCGCGAAGCCGAGGTTTTTGCCCGCGAGGTTTATGGCGAGCATCAGCTCGGTAGCGGCGAGGGAGTCTGGTCGCACGCGTTGGGGATGGCCCTCATTCTCGTGGGTTTGAAGCTGGATGCAGCCTCACGGCTGGCGGCTTTGCTGTTTGCCGTTCCGACATACGATGAGCACGGTATTGAACATATCGAAGCGCGTTTCGGCCATGCCGCTGCCCATCTGGTTGGCGGGATTTCGCGCCTGAACCGGCTACGCCCGATTACCCGCGATTCGGTGGCTGATGCTGCCGAGAGTCCGCAGGAAATGAAGGCGCAGATCGAAGTTCTGCGCAAGATGCTGCTGGCCATGGTTGAGGATATTCGCGTTGTCCTCCTGCGTCTGGCATCACGGACGCAGACCCTGCGCTACTACGCATCCAGTCCTGACGATCTGCGCGCTGAAGTGGCTCGTGAAACGCTCGAAATCTATTCGCCACTGGCCAATCGACTGGGAATTTGGGAGCTGAAGTGGGAACTGGAAGATCTTTCCTTCCGTTTTCTGCACCCCGACATCTACAAGAAAGTCGCCAAGCAGCTTGATGAAAAACGGACCGAGCGCGAGCAATTCATTGCCGATGCGACCGAACGGCTGCGGACCGAGCTGGCCGGTGTCGGCATCATGGATGCCGAAGTCTATGGGCGACCGAAGCACATCTACAGCATCTGGAACAAGATGCGGAAAAAGGATGTCGATTTTTCCGAGGTTTACGATGTCCGGGCGCTGCGAGTGATCGTCCATGACATCAAGGAGTGCTACACGGCGCTCGGGATCGTGCATAACATCTGGACACCCATCGCCAAAGAGTTTGACGACTATATTTCAAACCCCAAGGGCAACCATTACCGCTCGCTGCATACCGCCGTGCGCTGCCCGGACGGGCGCAGCCTTGAAGTCCAGATCCGTACCTGGGACATGCACAAGCATGCCGAGCTTGGAGTGGCGGCGCACTGGCGCTACAAGGAAGGGTCGAAGCGGGGCGGCGAGGACAATTACGACGAGAAAATTGCCTGGCTGCGGCAACTGCTGACCTGGAAGGACGAAGTTGCCGACTCCTCCGATTGGGTAGCCCACTACAAGCAGGCGGCACTCGACGAAACCATTTATGTCATGACGCCACAGGGGCGGGTCGTCGATTTGCCGCGCGGTGCGACGCCTGTTGATTTTGCCTACCGGGTGCACACCGACCTCGGTCATCGTTGCCGCGGTGGCAAGATCGATGGCGCCCTGGTGCCACTGAACACGGCGCTTGAAACTGGTCAGCGCGTGGAAATCGTGGTTGCCAAGGAAGGGGGGCCGTCACGCGACTGGCTCAATCCGACCCTCGGCTACCTGATTACTCACCGCGCCCGCTCCAAGGTGCGCGCGTGGTTTTCCAATCTGGCGCTGGAAGAAACCCTGGCCGAAGGCCGAGCTGTCGTCATCAAGGAACTCCAGCGTCTGGGGCAGGGTGGCGTGAATATCGAGGATCTGGCAGCCAAGCTCGGCTTTGCCAAAGCCGATGATCTCTTCATAGCAGCCGGACGCAACGAGCTCAGCATGCGTGCGTTTCAGGTGGCGGTTCGCGGCTCTGACATGCCCGCCGAGGAGCGGGTCATGCCCGGGCCTCGGCGACGCAAGGTGCCGGAAATTGATCGCGGCATCCTCATCGTCGGGGTCGATAAGCTGCTGACGCAGCTTGCGCGCTGTTGCAAACCGGCGCCGCCCGATGAAATCAGCGGCTTTGTCACGCGTGGCAAGGGAGTTTCGATCCACCGTGTCGATTGCTCGAATTTCGCCAATCTGGCCGCCTTGCATCCAGAGCGCATTATCGAGACCGACTGGGGTGGTCATCCGGAGGGCGCCTTCCCCGTCGATATCGTCGTCGATGCGCATGATCGGCAGGGCTTGCTGCGCGATGTTTCTGACGTTTTCACCCGGGAAAAACTCAACGTCATCGCCGTCAACACGCAGTCGAAGCAGGCCAAGGCTCACATGAGCTTTACGGTCGAGGTGACCAATCTGCAGCAACTCAAGCGGACGCTGAGCCAGGTGCACGAAGTCGAAGGTGTGGTTGGCGTGCGGCGGGCCTAAAGACTTCCGGGTTTCAGCGCCTCGATCAACTCGGATTGCGCACAGTGAATTTTGGCGCGGGCCGAACGGCGCTTCTTCAGGTAGCTTCCGTTAGCCTTCATTTCCCAGGCTTGGACGTTGTCGGCGAGATACGCTTGCAGGCCTTCGACGACAACCCGCCGCTTGAGCTTCTTGTCGAGTATCGGAAAACCCAGTTCGATACGCCGGAAGAAATTTCGCTCCATCCAGTCGGCGCTTGAGAGAATCACGTTTTCCTTGCCGCCGGCGTAGAAATAGAAGATCCGGTGGTGTTCGAGGAAGCGTCCAACAATCGAGCGCACGCGGATGTTCTCCGACAGACCCTTGATGCCAGGGCGCAATGCACAAACACCGCGGACAATGAGATCAATCTTCACGCCTGCCTGAGACGCCGCGTAAAGCGCGGCAATGGCTTCCGGTTCCAGCAGGGAATTCATCTTGGCGATGATGCGGGCGCGCTTGCCTTCGTTGGCAGCGACAATTTCGGCCTCTATCGCCGAAACAATATTGGCGTGTAAAGCGAAAGGTGCCTGCCAGAGGTGCTTCAGCGTTTGGGCTCGACCGAGGCCGGTGAGTTGCTTGAAGACCTCGTTGACGTCGGCTCCGATGTCTTCGTTGCAGGTCAGCAGCCCGAAATCGGTATAGAGACGGGCGGTTCGCGGATGGTAATTGCCGGTACCGAGATGTACGTAGCGGCGTAGCCGGCTACCGTTTTTGTCCTCTTCGCGGCGGACAATCATGAGCATCTTGGCGTGGGTCTTGTAACCGACCACTCCATACACCACATGTGCGCCGACTTCTTCCAGCTTGGTGGCCCAGCCAATGTTTGCTTCTTCGTCGAAGCGCGCCATCAGTTCAACGATGACGGTGACTTCCTTGCCGTTCTGTGCAGCCCGGATCAACGAGCGCATCAAAACCGAGTCGGTGCCCGTGCGATAGACAGTCATCTTGATTGCCACGACTTTTGGGTCGGTGGCCGCTGCTTCCAGCATTTCGATGATGGGGGTGAAGCTCTGGTAAGGGTGATGCAACAGGATATCGTTGGCCCGAATGGCGGAGAAAATTGTCGGCTTCTTGCTTAGTGCGTTGGGAGTTCCGGGTACGAAACCGGAGAACTTGAGATCGGGGCGGTCAACGCTGTCCGGAACCTGCATCAGACGGACCAGATTGACCGGGCCGGCAACGCGGTAGAGGTCGCTTTCGGCAAGCCCGAACTGATCAAGCAGAAACTCGGTCATGCGTGGCGAACAGGTCTCTGCCACTTCGAGGCGGACGGCATCGCCGAAATGGCGTTGTGGCAACTCCCCCTGAATCTTGGCACGCAGGTTCTTCACTTCCTCTTCGTCAACAAACAGATCCGAATTGCGTGTTACGCGAAACTGGTAGCAGCCCTTGATCTCCATGCCGGCAAACAGATGCCCGACGAATCCGTGCAGTATCGACGAAAGAAATACGAAGCCATGCTTGCAGCCGGCCAGTTCTTCGGGAAGACGGATGACCCGGGGCAGTAGCCTCGGTGCCTGCACGATCGCAGCGCCCGAGCTGCGCCCGAAAGCATCTTTTCCTTCCAGCTCGACGGCGAAGTTCAGGCTCTTGTTGAGGACACGCGGGAAAGGGTGAGAAGGATCAAGACCGATTGGCGTCAGCAAGGGCATGACGTCACGAACGAAATATTCGAAGATCCATTCGCGTTGTGCTTCCGTCCACGCGTTGCGACGGAGGAAGTGGATACCTTCTTCAGCCAGCCGCGGCAGAACATCGGAATTGAACAATTCGTATTGTTCATCGACGATGGCGTGAGCTTCATCCGACATCAACCGGTAAACTTCGGCTGCGGTCTTGCCGTCAGTGCCGCGGGAATTGGAGCCGAGTTTGAGCTGTTCCTTGATGCCGGCGGCGCGGATCTCGAAGAATTCGTCGAGGTTGCTGCTGACGATACAGAGAAAGCGCAGTCGCTCCAGCAGCGGTGTGGCGCCATCCTGCGCCTGTGCGAGCACACGCCGGTTGAAGGCAAGCAGCCCAAGTTCCCGGTTGAGATAGTTTTCCGCTGGGAAACGTTGCTTGCGGGAACGGAGCATGGTTGGGCGGGAGGTCATTTTCATGGAAACGCGGAGTCGTTGAGCCAATCATTCTGTTGCAGTTATGTTACGCGATTATTTCAGCGATTTCGGCGGCTGGGTAGGCTGATGTCGAACAAGAGCGGGTGAGGGGCAGTGCTAGAATGGCGGCATCTCTCGACTACAGGCTTGGACGCAGGTGGGTTACGAACTTATAGCAGCGGTCGACCTTGGCTCAAATAGCTTTCGATTGCAGGTCGGGCGGGTACTTGATGGCCAGATTTATCCACTTGATGCAATCAAGGAGCCGGTGCGGCTGGCTTCCGGCCTGACCCCCGAAAAATACCTCGATAAGGCCTCTCAGTTACGCGCTGTTGCTGCATTGGCAAGGTTCGGCGAGCGACTGCGCGGATTCGCGCCGGAGGCAGTTCGAGCTGTGGCGACCAACGCCATGCGGGTTGCCAAGAATTCGCTGGATTTTCTGCCAGACGCGGAACGGGCGCTGGGTTTTCCGATTGAAATCATCGCTGGCCGCGAAGAAGCGCGACTGATTTATCTGGGCGCAGTGCATTCCCTTCCAACCGCCCAGCACAAGCGACTCGTGGTGGATATCGGCGGCGGCTCGACCGAGTTCATCATCGGCAAGCGGCTTGAGCCGCAACTCATGGAATCCCTGTTCATGGGCTGCGTTAGCTATACGCTGCGATTCTTCCCCGATGGCAAGATCGACAAAAAGCGTCTTCGCGATGCCCAGGTGGCAGCCGCCAAAGAAATCCAGACCATTGCCCACGAATACCGGCGCCAGGGGTGGCGGGAAGCTGTCGGCTCTTCCGGTACGGCGCGGGCAATTGCCGATCTGCTGGAATTGAACAAGCTGAACCCCGGTGGGGTGACCGGTCTCACCAAAGAAGGGCTGCTGCGTTTGCAGAGTGCGCTTATCAAGTCCGGTTCGGTGCAGGGGTCCGGGTTGGCTGGCCTGCGTGCCGACCGCATGCCGGTGTTGCCGGGCGGAATCGCCATCATGTCGGCCGTATTTGAAGAGCTTGGCATCGAGCGCATGACTTATTCCGATGGGGCGCTTCGTCTTGGCGTGCTTTACGACCTGGTTGGACGCTTTCATCATGAGGACATGCGCGATGCCACCGTCGAGCAGTTCATGCGGCGCTATCAGGTTGATGTCCGTCAGGCGGAACGCGTCGATCGGGCTGCTCGCCAGATCCTCGAACAACTCATGGGCAAGCCGGTTTCAACGGAGCTGGAGAACGATTTCCAGTTTCTTGGTTGGGCTGCGAGATTGCACGAAATCGGTATTTCCGTAGCCCATAACG
Organism: Candidatus Proximibacter danicus; assembly: GCA_016710885.1. Classification (GTDB taxonomy): domain Bacteria; phylum Pseudomonadota; class Gammaproteobacteria; order Burkholderiales; family Rhodocyclaceae; genus Proximibacter; species Proximibacter danicus. The sequence continues at coordinate 167,817 of JADJUC010000001.1, read as the reverse complement.
GTTATCACAAGCACGGCGCCTATATCCTCACCTTTGCCGACATGCCGGGTTTTTCAAAGATGGATCAGGCACGTTTGGCCCTGCTGGTGTTTGGCCACCGTGGCAAGCTGGAAAAGATAACGGCGCTGCCGGGCGGCGATCCGAACTGGAAACTCCTCTGTGCATTGCGTCTGGCGTCCTTGCTTCATCGTTCGCGCGACGGCGTGGCTTTGCCTTCTTTCCGCATCAAGGCCGTGGCCGAGGGGTTCGTCCTTGATCTCCAGAACGATTGGCTTGCCGAGCATCCCTTGACCGCCATGGCCCTGAGCGAGGAAGTTGGTGCCTGGCAGAAAGTGGGACAGGTATTGCGCATCAAGCAGCGTAGCGCGGAGCGTGATGCCTGACACGATCGCTCCGGCGGCGTTTGCCGTCGAGATCCGCGACGGCCGGCGTGTTGCCTGTCTTTCCGGGGCATGGACATTGGCTTCGCTACCGACACCCCTGAGTCGGTTTGAACAATTCGACGCCAGCCTGCAGTCGCTGGCGGCGGAGAATCCGGTGTGGGACCTTACGGCGGTGACACGACTGGATTCTGCCGGCGCCTTGCTCCTCTGGCGGGTGTGGCGCAAGTGCTGGCCGGCAGGGGCTGTCATTCCCGATGACCACCGCCATGTGCTGCAACGGGCCGCATCCGTGCCGCTGGTCGGTTCGCAGTCATCGCCGCCACCGCCTATGGGGCTGGTTGAGTGGCTGGGCCGTCTGGTGTTTTCGCTCTGGAATCACCTTCGTGACGGTATCGCGCTGATTGGGCAGGTTCTCCTTGATCTGATCTGGCTTTTCGCGCATCCCCGCGAATTTCCTTTGCGCGAGTTTTCGGCAACGATGTACAAATGCGGCGCGCTGGCGCTGCCAGTCACTGCGCTGGTCGGCTTTCTCATTGGTGTTGTTCTCTCCTATCTCTCGTCCCTGCAGTTGCGTTTGTTCGGTGCCGAGATATTCATCGTCAATATTCTTGGCATGAGCATCATTCGCGAGTTGGGTCCGGTGCTGGTCGCGGTCTTGGTTGCCGGACGTTCCGGGTCGGCGATGACGGCCCAGATCGGCGTCATGCGCGTAACCGAGGAAATCGACGCCATGGCCACCATGGGGGTTTCCCGCTCCGTTCGTCTGGTGCTGCCAAAGGTCATGGCGCTGGCCATCGCCATGCCGCTGCTGGTTGTCTGGTGTTCAGCCGCCGGCATCCTCGGTGGCCTTGTTGCTGCCAATTTGCAGCTTGACCTTTCCTGGGGCTTCTTCATCGATGCCTTGCCGCGCGTCGTTCCCCTGGCCAATCTGTGGATCGGGCTTTCCAAGGGCGTTGTCTTCGGTCTGCTGATTGGCCTGATTGCCTGCCATTTTGGTCTGCGGGTGAAACCGAACACCGAGAGTTTGTCGACCAAGACCACCAGTTCGGTCGTCGCTTCGATTACTGTCGTCATCCTCGTCGATGCCGTTTTCGCGATTTACACACGCAACCTTGGGTTGCCGTTATGAGCGCGCCTCCGGTTATCGATATTCAGGGGGTGTGGACCCGTTTTGGCGAAACGGTGGTGCATGAGGATGTCGATCTCGTTGTCCATCGTGGCGAAATGCTCGGTCTGGTCGGTGGGTCGGGTAGCGGCAAGACCACCCTGCTACGCGAGGTGGTTGGGCTGCTCAAGCCGACGCAGGGAGAGGTTCGACTCTTTGGCCATTCTGTCTTCGGCTCCGATCCCGATATCCAGCGCGACCTGCGTCGTCGCTTTGGCATGCTGTTTCAGCACGGCGCACTTTATTCGGCGCTACCCGTGTTCGACAACATTGCTTTTCCGTTGCGTGAGCTCAAGCGACTGGACGAAGATCTGATTCGCGAACTGGTGTGGATGAAGCTGGCAATGGTCGAACTTGAGCCTGCGCAAGGTCGATTGATGCCGGCCGAACTGTCCGGCGGCATGGTCAAGCGGGTTGCGCTGGCGCGCGCATTGGCACTGGAGCCTGAGTTGCTCGTGCTCGACGAGCCGACTGCCGGTCTTGACCCCGACCGCAGTCAAAATTTCGTAGAATTGATCCTCACCCTGCAGCGCGAACTGAATTTCACTGTCATCATGGTCACGCACGATATCGATACGCTTGCCGGTCTGGCGAACCGCGTTGCTGTGCTTGCCGACAGGCGCGTGGTGGCAGTGGGTTCGTTCAAGGAAGTGCTGGCAGTCGATCATCCCTTTGTCCGCAGTTATTTTGGTGGCGCGCATGCGGTGGCGGCACTTGAGCAGGCTGGTTAAGCACTGAATTATGGAAAACAAGGCACACGCACTGATCGCCGGAACCTTCACGCTGCTTTTGCTGGTGGCCACGCTGGCGGCCATCTGGTGGTTTGGCGGCAAGCGCGAGGCGGTCAGCGAGTATCTGGTGGTGACCCGCCAGAACGTCACCGGCCTCAACCTGCAGGCGCAGGTGCGCTATCGCGGTATCCGCGTCGGTCGTGTCGAGTCGGTCCGGCTCGATCCCGAAGATGTACGCGACATTCTGATCCGCATCACCATCGCCAGGGATGTGCCGGTCACCCAGGGCACCATTGCCAAACTCGGGTATCAGGGCCTGACCGGCATCGCCCACGTGCTGCTTGAAGACACGGGAAAGAACACGGCCGAGTTGGCACGCGGTGACAAGTTGCCGCGCATCCCGATGCAGCCGTCGCTGATGCAGGAATTTGCCGATTCCGGGGGCGCTGTCCTGCGTCAGGCCAACGAGTTGCTGACCAACGTCAACCAACTGCTGAACGCCGAAAACCGCTCCCGCATCAGCAAGACGCTGGCCAATCTGGAAACCGGCAGTGCCAATCTGACGGCGACGCTGGCCGAGGCAAAGGCCGTGCTGGCAGACGATCGCATCAAGCGCTTGGGCCCGGCCATCGCCAATATCGAAGGGGCAGCGGGGGAGGCGCGTAACGCCTTGCGCGAGGCCGGAAAGCTGCTGCCGCATATGATTTCGCTGACGGAAAAACTCGATCAGATGGTCGGCGAAACCAACGGTGAAGGCCTGGCGGCTTCCTCCGCGCGCATGCAGGAACTCGGCCGAGAACTGACCCTGACCTCACGTCAGCTCAACCGCCTGTTGCAGATGCTCGAAGCCGCACCGCAGAGCATCATTTATGGCCCGCCGTCGGCGGCCCCTGGCCCGGGGGAACCGGGATTCGTGCCCTTCACTAAGCCAGAGAAACCATGATCCGCAAATCAGCCGCGCTCCTTTGTGCCTTCCTGCTCACTGCCTGCATGGGAGGCCTCCGCTCGTCCAGCGATGTGGCGCTCTACGATCTTGGGCCGCCGGCGAGCGTACTGGCTGGTGCCGCGACAGCCAGTACTGGCGTTGCCATCGAGATTCGCCTTCCTGGCTGGTTCGACGCAACGAACATGGCCTACCGCCTGGCCTACCAAGACTCGCAGCGACTGTTCAGCTATACCCAGGCCCGCTGGGCTGGTGCACCGGCAACGCTGCTGCAGCAGCGCCTGCGCCAACGTCTGGCAGTCGTTTCCGGTGGCGCTACGTGCACCTTGCGCCTGGAGCTCGATGAATTCAGCCAGGTGTTCAGTGCTGCCAGCCAGAGTACGGCGCTGATCCAGGGGGAGGCGCTGATGCTCGGCAAGGCGCGTTCGTTGCTGGCGCGGCAAACCGTCCGTATTGAGGTGCCGGCTGGCCGCGATGCTGCCTCGGGTGCGCTGGCCCTGAGCGCAGCCACCGATGCTCTGGCCAAGCAACTGCTGCCGCTGCTCGAACAGAACTCCACCGGCTGCCGCCCGCTTGCTGCTGCCAACTAAAAAGACTTCCATTCTTTGGAGACACGCATGACTGACGAAGCCGCCGTCCTGTTGCGGGACGATCGAGCCGATGGCGTGACGGTGCTGACGCTGAACCGCCCCGCGCAGTTCAATTCCCTGTCGCTGGCCCTGCTCGGCGAGCTGCAGCTTGCGCTCGATACTATCGCCACTACGCCGGCTATCCGCGTGGTGGTCATCGCCGGTGCTGGCAAGGCTTTCTGTGCCGGCCACGATTTGCGCGAGATGCGCGGTACACCTGAAAAGGCCTTCATGCAGAAGCTGTTCAAGGCCATGGCCCGCGTATGCACCACGCTGCAGCGTCTGCCGCAGCCGGTGATCGCCAGGATTCATGGCGTTGCCACCGCTGCTGGCTGTCAGCTGGTCGCTGCCTGCGATCTGGCGGTGGCGGCCGATGTGGCACGCTTCGGCACTTCCGGCATCAACGTCGGGCTGTTCTGTACTTCGCCCGGCGTTGCGCTGTCGCGCAATATTGGCCGCAAGATGGCCATGGAAATGTTGCTCACCGGCGGCCTGATCGACGCCCAGACGGCGCTGGCGCGTGGCCTGATCAACCGCGTGGTGCCGGCCGACAAGCTGGACGAAGAACTGGCGGCACTGGTGGCCAGCATCACCAACAAGTCGCCGCTAGCCGTCGGCATGGGCAAGCGCGCCTTCTACGAACAGCTGGAGATGGGTGTCGATGCCGCCTACCAGCTGGCGGCCGAATCGATGGCCTGCAACATGATGGCGGCTGACGCCGCCGAAGGTATCGATGCCTTTACCGAGAAGCGTCCGCCGAGCTGGAAGGGCTGCTGAGTTCGCTGTTGGTTTCGTTCTGGTCGCGGGAGGGCAGGCGCCACATCCAGGTGCCGACGCTGACCGCGATGCAGGCCAGTATCAGTTGCAGCCACAGGTGCTCGCGTACCACCCAGATCGACACGGCGATGGACAGCGTCATCATCGTGATCGCCACCTTCTTGGTCTTCAGCGACAGGCTTCGGTATTCCTCCCAGTCGCGGATGGTCGGGCCGAAGGTCTTGTGCGCCAGCAGGTGCTGGTGGAATTTTTCCGAGGCCCGGGCGTAACAGGCGGCGGCCAGCAGGATGAAGGGCGTGGTCGGCAACACCGGCAGGAAAACTCCGATGATTCCCAGTACGAGCGAGATGGTTCCGGCCGTCCACAGCAGCCAGCGCACCGTTTTCGAGGCATGCAGCCGCGACGCGGCGTCCTTGGCGGATTCTGTTGGCAGGGAGGAGGGGGCGGAACGCATCGTGCCGGTATTTTACCGGCCGGTGATCCGTTCCGCGATCCAGCGTTTGAATTCTGGAACCTTGGGGTTGCTGCGGTCGTAGGCCATCAGGCTGTGGCCGAAAACGTAGGCGAAGACCAGCAGGCTGCGGGCGCGGGCCTCGTCGTCCGACAGGCCGAGGGTGACGAAAAGCTTGCGCGTGCACTCGAGGCGATAGCTGTCCACTTCCTCGACTACGGCACTGATGGTTGGATCATGCCGGGCCCAGTCACGCACGGCGAGTTCGATCGAGATGCCCTTGCGGTTGCGCACGGCGCTATAGACATCGATGACGTGGTGGATCTGCTCCAGCTCTTTGCCCGGGACAGCGGTCGATTGCTTCTCGATGTCGCGCAGGCGCCCTTCCTTCCATTCCTGCAGGACGGCGTTGAGGAGGTCCTGGCGGTCCTTGAAGTGCCAGTAGAAGCTGCCCTTGGTAACCCCGAAATTCTTGGCCAGAACTTCTACTCGCAAACCGGCAACGCCCTGATCCGCGAGCACCTCGATGGCCGCCTCGATCCAGTCGTTACGGTCGAGTTGCGTGCGGGCGGCGCTGCTTCGTATTTTAGGTTCTGTCGTCATCTTGATTCGGCTCGGCGCTTCAGGTCGGGGTTGGCTTGACAGCGGTTTTTCCATACGGTACCGTACGCAAAATCCATACCGTAGAGTATGGCCTATTGTCTGACGCGGGTTCGGCAATGTCAAACCTGAAAGTGACATAATCGGCCCACGATCGCAGCCAAAGCCAATGCAACAAAAAGGAGAATAGCCTTGAAAGTCCTCGTACCCGTCAAACGCGTGGTGGATTACAACGTCAAGGTGCGCGTCAAGAGCGACGGCACCGGTGTCGACATCGCCAACGTCAAGATGTCGATGAACCCATTCGACGAAATCGCCATTGAAGAAGCGGTTCGCCTGAAGGAAGCCGGCACGGCGACCGAAGTGATCGCGGTTTCCGCCGGCCTTGCCGGCTGTCAGGAAACCCTGCGCACGGCGATGGCCATTGGTGCCGACCGCGGCATCCTGATCGAGACCGATGCCGAACTGCAGCCGCTGGCCGTGGCCAAACTGCTCAAGGCGCTGGTCGACAAGGAACAGCCGAAGCTGGTCGTTCTCGGCAAGCAGGCCATCGACGACGATGCCAACCAGACCGGCCAGATGCTGGCCGCACTGCTCGGCTGGCCGCAGGCTACCTTTGCCTCGAAAGTCATGATTGCTGGCGACAAAGCCACGGTGACCCGTGAAGTCGACGGCGGTCTGGAAACGCTGGAGATGTCGCTACCGGCGATCATCACTACCGACCTGCGCCTGAACGAGCCGCGCTACGCGACGCTGCCGAACATCATGAAGGCCAAGAAGAAGCCGCTCGACACCGTGACGCCGGATGCGCTGGGCGTCGATGTCGCGCCGCGCCTGAAGACGCTCAAGGTTGCCGAACCCGCCAAGCGCCAGGCCGGCGTCAAGGTCGCCGACGTCGCCGACCTCATCGCCAAACTCAAGAACGAAGCGAAGGTGATCTGATCATGGCCATTCTTGTTATTGCCGAACACGACAACGCATCCCTCCAGCCCGCCACGCTGAACGCCGTTTCTGCGGCGGTGAAGATTGGCGGCGATATTCACGTGCTGGTTGCTGGCAGTGGTTGCGGTGCAGCTGCCGAAGCTGCGGCCAAGGTCGCCGGTGTTGCAAAAGTGAAGGTGGCCGATGCCGCCCATTACGCCGACCAGACCGCCGAGAACATCGCCGCACTGGTGATCGCCAATGCCGCCGGCTACAGCCACGTCATTGCCCCGGCCACCACCGGCGGCAAGAACTTCATGCCGCGTGTCGCTGCGCTGCTCGACGTGGCGCAGATCTCCGACATCGTCGGCGTCGAATCCGCCGATACCTTCGTCCGCCCGATCTACGCCGGCAACGTGCTGGCCACCGTGCAGTCGGCTGATGCGGTCAAGGTCATCACTGTGCGCACCACAGCCTTCGAAGCGGCTGCCGAAGGTGGCAGCGCTGCCGTCGAAACCGTCGCTGCCGCGGCCGATTCTGGCCAGACCAAACTGGTTGGTCGCGAGCTGACCAAGTCGGCGCGCCCGGAACTGACCGCCGCCAAGATCATCGTTTCCGGTGGCCGCGGTGTCGGCAACAGCGAGAATTACCACGCGCTGCTTGAGCCACTGGCCGACAAGCTCGGCGCTGCCCTCGGTGCTTCGCGTGCCGCGGTGGATGCCGGCTTTGTGCCCAATGACTATCAGGTCGGCCAGACCGGCAAGATTGTTGCCCCGCAGCTCTATGTCGCCGTCGGCATCTCCGGCGCCATCCAGCACCTGGCCGGCATGAAGGATTCCAAGGTCATCGTCGCCATCAACAAGGACCCGGAAGCGCCAATCTTCCAGGTGGCGGACTACGGCCTCGTCGCCGACCTGTTCGAGGTCGTGCCGCAGCTGACTGCGGCACTCTGAGAAGGCAGGGCGGGCATGAACCTGCCGGATGGAATGGGTATCCACGTTCGACGATTCGCGTTACCTTCGCGATCAATAGAACCGAATGGCCTGAACTCATGAACCGCCTGCTTTTAAAGCTCTTTGTCGCAGTAGTTGCCGCCACGGTGGCGCCACTGGCGCCTGCCGATCAGTGGATCCTCGCGCCGGGAGAAACCCCACGGTCGCTGGCGCAACTGCTTTACCCCGCGCAGCCTGGTACCCAGCGCCACTTTATCGAGGCGCTTGCCGCCGCCAATCCAGGTCTTGCCATCGATGATTCCGACATGCCGAAGCTGGCCGTCGGCACCCCATTGCAAATGCCCGACTGGCGCATGCTGAGCGGTACGAGCAATGGCGCACGTGGCGTGCCTGACGCGGCCGGAACCCTGTCGCCAAAACCTGTGGCAAGCTCTCGCGAACGTCAGGAACCTCCCCTTGTTGCCGTACCAGTAGGCCCACAAGCACAAGGGGCAAGGGAAAATCGTGGCGACCATGGCGAGCTGACAGTGACACCTTTGCGCCTGTCGACCGCGCTGGCACCGCGGCAAGAGGCTGAGGCGCAGCTGCGCCAGATGCTGCGGCTGGAATACCGCCTGCTGACATCGTTCAACGAACAGTTATCCTCCTCGCATGCAGCACCCCTGGCAGGTGAACCGCCTGCAGAACTGGCGCCTCCGGCCGAATCTCCGGCGCGCATGCCGCCAGCAGCGAACTTGCCGGTCGTGCCAGTAGAGACCGGCAATTCCTCGCCACCGGTGCCTGTAACGTTGCCACCGGTGGTAACGCCTCCGCCATCGGCCGAAACGGCATCGCCGCCAGTGAAGATTCCGCAGGCGCCGCCACAAGTCATTCCTGAGACAGTCGACGCGTTGCCCGCCTGGAGCTATTCCGCCGGGCTCGGTGCCGTCATGCTGGCCGTGCTGGTGCTGCTCCGCCGTCGCCGCGTAGCTGCACCCGTGCCGGATTTCGCTGTCGCCGAGACGATCGTCATGGAACGCCCGCCGGTTTCGGCTTCTGAAATGGAGGCGCTGTTTGCTGCCCCGGAAGCGTCATCAGCGCGCGTTGTCAAAGCGGTTTCGTTGCCACCGCCCGTGGATAAGGGAGATCCCGATCCGGTGATGGAGCTGGCGGAAATCATGCTTTCCTTTGGCCGTCTCCAGGGGGCGGCACAGACGCTGCAGGAATACATCGAAGCGAACCCGAAAGAGGCGCTGCAGCCCTGGTTCAAGTTGCTCGAAGTCTATCGAGTCGGTGACATGCGCGCCGAATTTGATGTTCTGGCGCAGAAGCTCAACCGTAACTTCAATGTCGAATTGCAGCACTGGGATACCGAGGCGCCAGCGGTGTTGGTGGCGCCAGATCAAGAAGCCAAGGCCTTGAGCCTGGAAGAAGTGCCGCATATCTGTGAGCAGGTTGTTTCCCGCTGGGGCAAGCCGGAGTGCATTGATTACCTGCACCAGCTGTTGCGCGACAACCGTGGTGGCCAACGCAGTGGATTTACGCTGCCGGTAGTGCAGGAAATTCTGCTGCTGATCGATATTCTGCTGGTCCAGGCGGCTTCCGGAAACAAGTAAAAAATCAAGCAACTAAACCAAAGCAAACCAAAAGGAGAACCGAAAATGAGTGAATACATTGCACCGATCCGCGACATGCAATTTGTGCTGAAAGAGCTGGCAGGGCTCGAACAGGTGGCGCAGCTACCAGGTTGCGAGGAGGCAACGCCGGATCTGGTCGATGCCGTGCTGGAAGAGGCCGCCAAGTTCGCCGAAGGCGTGCTCTCGCCGCTGAACATTCCCGGCGACCAGGAAGGCGCCAAGTGGCACGACAAGGCCGTAACCATGCCCAAGGGCTTCAAGGAGGCCTACCAGCAGTTCTCCGAAAACGGCTGGACGGCGCTGGCCTGCGAACCGGAATTTGGCGGCCAAGGCCTGCCCAAGGTGGTCAATGCCTGTGTGACCGAAATGTGGAAATCGGCCAACCATGCCTTCTCGCTGTGTCCGCTGCTGACCACTGGCGCCATTGAAGCGCTGGTGCTGGCCGGCTCCGATGCGCTGAAGGCCACCTATCTGGAAAAGATGGTGTCCGGCGAGTGGACCGGCACCATGAACCTGACCGAGCCGAACGCTGGCTCCGACCTCGCGGCGGTGCGCTCCAAGGCCGAGCCGCAGGGTGATGGCACCTACAAGATCTTCGGCCAGAAGATCTTCATCACCTACGGCGAGCACGACATGGCCGACAACATCATCCATCTGGTGCTGGCACGCACGCCGACGGCACCGGAAGGCGTCAAGGGCATCTCGCTGTTCGTCGTGCCGAAGTTCATGGTCAATGCCGACGGCTCGCTCGGTGCACGCAACGACGTGCATTGCGTGTCGATCGAGCACAAGCTCGGCATCCACGCCAGCCCGACGGCCGTGCTCGCCTTTGGCGACAACGGTGGTGCGGTCGGCTACCTCGTCGGCGAGGAAAACCGCGGCCTGGAATACATGTTCATCATGATGAATGCCGCCCGCTTTGGTGTCGGCCTCGAAGGTGTCGCCGATGGCGAGCGCGCTTACCAGCGCGCCGTGACCTATGCCCGTGACCGTGTCCAGGGCCCGGACATCGGCGTTCGTGGTGGCGGCAAGGTGGCCATCATCAACCACCCGGACGTGCGCCGCATGCTGATGAACATGCGCTGCCAGGTTGAAGCCACGCGCGCGCTGGCCTACGTCGTCGGCGCTGCACACGATGCCGCCGTGCATCACCCGGACCCGGAAACGAAGAAGCAGAACCAGGCCTTCGTCGACCTGATGATTCCGGTGGTCAAGGGCTGGAGCACCGAAGTCGGCGTCGATGTCGCTACTACCGGCGTGCAGGTGCATGGCGGCATGGGCTTCATCGAGGAGACCGGCGCCGCGCAGCACCTGCGCGATGTGCGCATCTCGACCATCTACGAAGGCACCACCGGCATCCAGGCCAACGACCTGATCGGCCGCAAGATGGCGCGTGAAGGCGGTGCCACGATCAAAGCGGTAATCGGTACCATCCGCGCGCTCGACGCCGAGCTGGCCAAACAAAGTGGTGGCAAGAGCGGTGAGCATTTCGCCGTCATCCGTTCGCGCCTGACGACTGGCGTCAATGCGCTGGAACAGGCTGCGGACTGGATCGTGGCCAACTACGGCAAGGACGTGCGCGCCGTCTCGGTAGGCGCCGTGCCCTTCCTGTGGCTGTTCGGCATCGTCGCCGGCGGCTGGCAGATGGCGCGTGCCGCGCTTGTCGCGCAAGCCAGGATCGACGGCGGCGACGTGGACGCCTTCTACGTCAGCAAGATCGTCACCGCCCGCTTTTTTGCCGACCACCAGTTGAGCCGCGCCGAAGGCCTGGCCAGCACAGTGATCGAAGGTGGCGCCGGCGCGCTGGCGCTGGAAGAGTCTGCTTTCTGATTCTGGTTCGATCGAAGCAAGCACGCCCCGCTGTTGGTAGCGGGGCTTTTTTTTGACGGAGAATTGTTCAGCAGGTGATTTTGCTTGGAGTGTTGGAGACGGACTCTCACCATGTCACAAACGCGTGCACGAATTCCTGTTTTTCCAGCCGGGCTGAGATCGGGTGTGAGACTCGGGCGTGAGGCGCGCCAGAATGAGCGCATTCAAGCTAGAATAGCTTGAACAGTTTCCGGAGAACGCCATGACCCCAGCCGTGCAAGCCGCAGTCGATGCCTTGACGCCTTATGCACAGTCGATGGAGGCAGAAGAACTGAATTTTGCCACCAGCGCTGATGTCAGCTTGCGAGTGATGAAGGCGGTCGACAACCCGGATGTCGGCATCGAAGACCTGGCGCGAATCGTTACTGCCGAACCGCTGCTCTCGGCAAAAGTGGTTCGCATGGCCAATTCGGTGGCACTTAATCCTTCTGGCCGGAATATTTCAGATCTCAAACAGGCGGTAATGCGTGTGGGCACAGCGCCGATCCGCTCGCTGGCTATGGCGTTGACGCTGGATCAGCTGCGTCACTCGCAGCGCTTGGCGCCCTGCCGGCAACTGGCCAACCGGCTTTGGGAGCGCAGCATCCATGTTGCTGCCCTATCCTATGTAGTGGCACGTCGCCTGTCTTCGTTGGCGGCCGACGATGCCATGTTGGCCGGTATCGTTCATGACCTTGGCCGGTTCTACCTGCTTGGCATCGCTGCCGATAAATTCCCGGAATTGTTGAACGACCAGCCTTCCCTGATAGAGGCACTGGATGCGCTGGATATCGAGGCTGGCAGCAAGCTGCTGGGTGCTCTAGGCATGCCTGAGTCAATCATTGCGGCAGTGGCCGGGCGAAACTCTTTTGGTGGCAGCATGCCGCCGGAAAAGCTTTCCGATGTGCTATTCCTGGCCTGTTGGTTGGCGCCGCCGGCGAATCCTTTCGAGGATGCGGAAGCGCGTGCTGGCGCAAGAGCGCAGGAAGGTGCGGCGTTGGGTCTCGATCGTCAAACGATCGCCGATTTTGTCAGCGCTTCCGGCGACGAAATTTATTCCATCGCTCTGGCGCTCGAAGCCTGATAACTGCATCGCCCGTCAACGAAAAACGCCGTCCTCGTGACGGCGTTTTTGCGTGTGCTGACTAGAATTACATGTTCGGGTAGGTCGGGCCTTCGCCGCCCTGCGGCACCACCCAGTTGATGTTCTGCGTCGGGTCCTTGATGTCGCAGGTCTTGCAATGCACGCAGTTCTGCGCGTTGATCTGCAGCCTCGGGTTTTGCCCGCCTTCATCGCGCACGATCTCGTACACGCCGGCCGGGCAGTAGCGCTGCTCCGGGGCGTCGTATTCGGCGAGGTTGACGCGGATCGGCACCGACGCGTCCTTCAATGTCAGGTGGCAGGGCTGGTCTTCCTCGTGGTTGGTGTTCGACAGAAACACCGAGGAAAGGCGGTCGAACGAGACCACGCCATCGGGCTTCGGATAGTTGATCGGCTGGAATTGCGACGCCGGTTTCAGCTTGGCGTGGTCGGGGCCGCTGTGGTGCAGCGTCCACGGCGCCTTGCCTCGGAAGAGCATCTGGTCGATGCCGAACATCAGGCCGCCGAGTTGCATGCCCTTGGCCATCCACGGCTTGAAGTTGCGGGCGCGGTGGAGCTCGTCGTAAAGCCAGCTCTGCTCGAATTTCTGTGGGAAGGCGGTCAGTTCGTCGCGCTCGCGCTCGGCCATCAATGCCTCGAAGCAGGCCTCTGCCGCCAGCGAACCGGACTTGATCGCGCAGTGCGAACCCTTGATGCGGCTGGCGTTGAGGAAGCCGGCATCGTCGCCGACCAGCACGCCGCCGGGGAAGGTGAGTTTGGGCAATGACTGCAGGCCACCAGCCGCGATGGCACGGGCGCCGTAGGCGATGCGCTTGCCGCCTTCAAGGAACTTGCGGATTTCGGGGTGCGTCTTGAAGCGCTGGAATTCCTCGTAGGGCGACAGGTAGGGGTTCTCGTAGCCGAGGCCGACGACGTAACCGATGGTGACCTGGTTGTTTTCCAGGTGATAGAGGAAGCCGCCGCCGTAGGTGTCGGGATCGAGCGGCCAGCCGCCGGTGTGGATGACCAGACCTTCCTGATGCATCTCCGGCTTGATCTCCCACAGTTCCTTCAGGCCGATGCCGTAGGTCTGTGCATCGCGGCCATCATTCAGCTTGAAGTGGGCCTGCAACTGCTTGCCGAGGTGGCCGCGGCAGCCTTCGGCGAAGAAGGTGTATTTGGCGTGCAGTTCCATGCCGAGCTGGAAGGCCGGGCCTTCGCTGCCGTCCTTGAGGCGGCCCATGTCGCCGGTGGCGACGCCTTTCACGGCACCATTCTCGTCAAACAGCACTTCGGCGCCGGCGAAGCCGGCATAAACCTCGATGCCCAGCGCCTCGGCCTGCTGGCCCAGCCAGCGACAGACATTGCCGAGCGACACGACGTAGTTGCCGTGGTTCTGGAAGCAGCCGGGTAGCAGCATGTTCGGCACCTGCTTGGCGCCGGTCTCGGAGAGCACGAGAAAACGGTCTTCGGATACGGCGGCGTTGAGCGGGGCGCCGTCTTCCTTCCAGTTCGGGAACAGTTCGGTGATGGCCTTCGGGTCCATGACCGCGCCCGACAGGATGTGGGCGCCGATTTCGGCGCCTTTCTCGATCAGGCAGACCGAAATCTCCTTGCCGGCTTCGTTGGCCAGTTGCTTGATGCGGATCGCCGAGGCCAGCCCGGCCGGGCCGCCGCCGACGACGAGGACGTCGAACTCCATCGATTCGCGTTGCATGTTCTCTCTCCAGATTTTTTGTTATGCTTCGGACTGCAAACAATACGGTAACGTATGGTGCGAATCATAGCAAAAATTCCCAACTGATCAAGGCCGAGATAAAAAAATGGAAAAACACCACAAGCTCATCCACACCACGACGATCCCCATCCGCTGGGGCGACATGGACGCCTACGGCCACGTGAACAACACCCTCTACTTCCGCTTCATGGAGCAGGCCCGCTGCGAGTGGCTGGAAGAGCAGGGCTACAAGGTAGCGCCCGAAGGCGAAGCGCCGGTGATCATCAATGCCGCCTGCACCTTCATGGTGCCGATGACCTATCCGGGTACTGTAGAAGTGAAGACCTTTGCCGGCCATCTCGGCCGCAGCAGCCTCGAAACCACGTATGAGATGCGCATTGTCGAGAATGTCGGCAGCGAGACAGTCTTTGCGCTCGGTTCTGCGAAAATCGTCTGGATGGATACGGCGACGGGGAAGTCCGTGCCTATTCCGGATGAGCTGCGTGCCCTTGTCGAGTGAGCTGTCGGGAAACCCTGGTTTCCCGTAATGCGCAAGACGGCGGATCGGGTGGAATACGCTTCAGAATTCATACCGCCCCAGTGATCTGGAGCGAGCCAAATCGAGAGTAGAGGAATCCGTGTGAACAAGGACGATCAGTTTCTTTGGGCGCCCAGCCCCGAGCAGGTGGCTGCGACCAATATGGCCGCCTTCATGAAGCAGGCTGGCTTTGCCGACTACGATGCCCTCTGGCAGTGGTCGGCTGACAAGCCGGAGGAATTCTGGCCGCTGGTCTGGGATTTCTGCGGCGCCGTTGGTGAGCGCGGCGAGACTGTGCTGCGCCATGGCGACCGCATGCCGGGCGCCGAGTGGTTTCCCGATGCGCGCCTGAACTACGCCGAGAACCTGCTGAAGCAGCCGGATGCCAGCGATGCCATGGTTTTCTGGGGTGAAGGCAAGGTCAAGCGCCGCTTGTCGCGGGCCACGCTCTATACAGAGGTGTCGCGCTTCCAGCAGGCGCTGAAGGCGGCCGGTGTGGTCAAGGGCGACCGCGTTGCCGGCTACCTGCCGAACATGCCGGAAACCATCGTCGCCATGCTGGCCACCGCCTCGCTCGGCGCCATCTGGTCCTCCGCTTCGCCCGATTTCGGCGTGCAGGGCGTGCTCGACCGCTTCGGCCAGATCGCCCCGAAGGTCCTCGTCTGTGTCGATGGCTACTGGTACAACGGCAAGGCGGTCGATTGTCTGGAAAAGAATGCCGAGGCCGTGGCGCAACTGCCTTCCGTTGAAAAGACCGTGGTCGTCGGCTACCTCTCCGATGCTCCCGAGATTGCCAACATCCGCAATGGCGTGCGCTATGCCGATTTCGTCGGCGCCTATGGCGCGGCCGAAGTCAGTTTCGAGCACCTGCCCTTCAGTCACCCGCTGTTCATCATGTTTTCCTCAGGCACCACTGGTGTGCCCAAGTGCATCGTCCATTGCCATGGCGGCGCGCTGCTGCAGCACCTCAAGGAACAGCAACTGCACAGCGACGTGAAGCCGGGCGACCGGGTCTTCTATTTCACCACCTGCGGCTGGATGATGTGGAACTGGCTGGTGTCCGCACTCGCCTCAAGGGGCACGCTGCTGCTCTACGATGGTTCGCCTTTCGTCAAGGGGGCCGATGGCAAGGCCGGCAGCATCCTGTTCGACTACGCCGACGCCGAAGGCATGACCCATTTCGGTACCTCGGCCAAGTTCATCGACGCCATCGCCAAGGCCGAGCTGCAGCCACGTCTGTCGCACAAGCTGTCGACGGTACGCGCCATCTTCTCCACTGGAAGCCCGCTGGTGCCGGAAGGTTTCGACTACGTCTATCGCGAAATCAAGGCCGATGTGCTGCTGGCCTCGATCTCTGGCGGCACCGACATCATTTCGTGCTTCGTGCTCGGCAACCCGGTACTGCCGGTGTATCGCGGCGAAATCCAGTGTCGCGGCCTGGGCATGGCGGTCGACGTCTATAACGACGAGGGCAAACCGGTACGTTGCGAGAAGGGTGAACTGGTCTGCATTCGCCCCTTCCCGGCCATGCCGGTCGGCTTCTGGAACGATGACGACGGCAGCAAATACCGCGCCGCCTACTTCGAGAACTTCGACAATCTGTGGTGCCACGGCGACTTCGCGGAGATCACCGCCCACGGCGGCATGATCATCTACGGCCGTTCGGATGCCACGCTCAACCCCGGAGGCGTGCGCATCGGCACCGCCGAAATCTACCGCCAGGTCGAGAAGCTGCCAGAAGTCGTCGAGTCGCTGGTGATCGGGCAGGACTGGCCGCCCGGAACCATTGGCGACGTGCGTGTCGTGCTCTTCGTCAAACTGCGCGAAGGCATGACGCTTGACGACGATCTGGTCAAGAAAGTGAAGCAGCAGATCCGCGACAACACCACGCCGCGCCACGTGCCGGCCAAGGTGCTGCAGGTCGCCGACATTCCGCGCACCAAGAGCGGCAAGATCGTCGAACTCGCCGTGCGCAACGTCGTGCATGGGCGGGCGGTGAAAAACCTGGAGGCGCTGGCCAATCCGGAAGCGCTGGATTATTTCCGCAACCGGGGCGAGCTGCAAAGCTGAGGCAAGTTTCCCGCCACTCAGGCAATACTTGCCAAAGGGCGGGAGGGGGCCAACCCCGCTTCATTTGCCGCGTGTGGGCAGATTTACCAGCACGATCCCCATTGCCACGCAGCCGGCAGCAAAGAGGAAGCTCGGCGTCAGCGGATCGTTGAGGAAGAGCACGCCGAAGGCAACGCCGAAGATCGGCGTCAGGAAAGAAAACACCATCATCCGGCCGACGATGTAGCGCTGCAGCAGCCAGAACCAGGCGAGATAGCTGGCGAATGCCACGATAACCCCCTGATAGGCGAGCGACAGCAGCACCGGCGTTGTCAGTGCGGTAATGCCGGACTCCCCCAGTAGCGGTGAGAGCAGCAGCATGACCACGGCTGAAACGGCCAGCTGGTACCACAGAACCTTGGTCGCACTGATTCTGGAAAGCCCGGTAGCGCGGATGAGGAGGGTGGTCGCCGCCCATCCGACGGCTGCAAGCAGACCGAGCAGGTCGCCGAACAGGGTGTTTCCCGTTGTGCCACCTTCGCCGAGAAAACCGATGGCGAGGCCGGCGAAAGCCAGGGCGATACCGCTGAAATGCCGCCAGTTAAGGCGCTCTCCAGGAACGAACCAATGCAGTCCGAGCACTGTGAAGCAGGGGGCGGTGTAGAGGAAAACGATCATGCGTGAGGCGGTGGTGTGGGCCAGCCCGACGTAGATGAAGATGAATTCCAGCGCGAACAGGAAACCGGCGAGCAGGCCCATGCGCAGCGTGCCGTCGTTGTTGAGCAGCGGCAGGCGACGCCAGTACGCCCACATTGTCAGCAGCACTAGGCCGGCGAGCGAGCGGATCCCCGATTGCAGTACCGGGCTGACGCCTTCGATGGCGACCTTGATGGTGATCTGCTGAAACCCCCAGATCGCACAGAGCAGGATCATCAGGGCAAAGGCCGGAAGGCCGGGAGGCGTGCGTTGATTCATCGGTGTCAGGGAAAAATATTTTGCTTTTTTATTAAATACTGTATAAAAATACAGGCTGCTGTTTTATCCAGCACTTTGGAGGTTTCGATTATGGCAAAGCTTACCCCCAGGCAACAGGAAATTCTCGATTTCATTCGCAGCACGGTCGAAATTCTTGGCTCCCCGCCGACCCGGGCTGAAATCTCGTCGGCGTTCGGATTCGCTTCGGCCAATGCGGCAGAGGAGCACCTCCGAGCGCTCGCCAAGAAGGGCTCGATTGTTCTCGAACCCGGTTCGGCACGCGGTATTCGTCTGGTCGAGCAGCTGGGGCTGCCACTGATCGGCAGCGTCGCTGCCGGCAGCCCGATCCTGGCGGTAGAGAACGTGCTCGGTCGCTATGCGCTCGATGCCCACCTGTTCTCGCCCAAGGCCGATTTCCTGCTGCGCGTGCAAGGCCTTTCGATGATCAATGCCGGCATTCTCGATGGTGACCTGCTGGCGGTGCATCGCACGACAGAGGCGCGCGACGGGCAGATCGTCGTCGCCCGGCTTGAAGACGAAGTCACCGTCAAGCGATTGCGCCGGCATGGGCCGATGGTTGAGCTGGTGGCTGAAAACCCCGATTTTGACCCGATCATCGTCGATACCCGACTCAAGGAAATGTCCATCGAAGGTATCGCCGTCGGTTTGATTCGGGGTGGAGTGTCGCTGTAGTGGCTTCCGTCGCCTCTTTCCTTCCGCTTTCCGACGTACTCGCGCGCAACGATATCTGGCGCGGCGATCGGCTGGCAGCGGCAGCACTGCCGGGCGTCGCCACTGGTTTTCCGCAACTCGATGCCGAATTGCCCGGGGCGGCTGGCCGCGTGGCGGCCTGGTCGAGTTGCTGCATGAGCGCTCCGGTATTGGCGAAATCAGTTTGCTGATGCCGGCGCTGGCCCGCATTTCTGCCGACGAACTAGCCTGGGTTGTCTGTGTGGCACCGCCTCAGCAACCCTATGCGCCCGCTTGGGCAGCTGCGGGCGTCGATCTTTCCCGTCTGCTGATCACCCGGGCCAGCGGCGGCGATGCTGCCTGGGCCTGTGCGCGCGTACTCGATACCGAAGGTGTCGGGGCACTGCTCGCCTGGCTGCCTTCAGCCGATGCTGGCACGCTGCGGCGCTTGCAGTTGCTGGCCGAGCGTAGCCGCATTCTGGTCTTCCTTTTGCGTCCGGCGACTGCAGCCGCAGCCGCCTCTCCGGCCCCCTTGCGCATCGGTCTTGAAGCCTGCAGCGGCGGTCGCCTCTCCCTGCGTCTTTTGAAGCGCCGTGGTGGCGCTCGTGCGCAGCCCATCGATCTCGACCCCGCACGTCCTGCACTCTTGCGCCATGTTGTGGCTAGCCCTGACTTTCCCTCAACTGCCGCTCGAAATCTTTCCGAGCCGGCAAACGCCTAGCGCCGTAATCTCTCGCGAGCATGTCGTTGCCTGCAATACCTCTGCCGTAGCAGGGGGCGTGGTGCCGGGCATGCGTCTGGGCGATGCCTGGGCAATGCTGCCCACACTCGCGATCGATGAACGGAACGTGGCGCTTGAAGCCGAGCGCTTGCAGTCGCTGGCGTGCTGGGCGGGGAACTTCACATCGGAAATCAGCCTCGCCCCGCCACTGAGCCTGCTGCTCGAAGTGCAGGGGTCCGTGCGCCTTTTTGGCGGCATGGAGCGCTTGTTCGCGCAGGTGCGCGAATCCTGCGCAGCGCAGGGGCACGTCTGCCAGGCGGCGCTGGCCCCGACGCCGCGTGCTGCGCTCTGGCTGGCGACCGCAGCGCCCGAAAGCCGTTGCCCCGACTCTGCAAGCATGCACGTCGCCCTCGCAGCCTTGCCGCTTGCCGCACTGGGCTTGCCCAGGAAAGTGGAATCCCGCCTCACGGCATTCGGCATTCGCCGTCTTGGCGAAGTGCTGAAGTTACCGCGAGCGGGTCTGGGCAAGCGTCTTGGCAGCGATTTCCTGATCGAATTGGCACGCGTTCTGGGTGAAATTCCTGACCCACAAGCCCGTTTCGTTTTCCCGCAGCAGTTTCGTCACCGGCTAGAACTCAATGCGCGGGTTGAAGACGCCGGGCGCCTGAATTTTGCTGCCCGGCGCCTGATCCTGTCGATGTGGCTGGCTGGCCGCGTGGCTGCGGCCTGCTTCAATGCTTGCTGGAGCTGGAGCCTGACGGTGGAAAGAAAAAAGCCGATTCCGGTGGTGCTGGGTTTTCCGAGGTGACGCGAGACCCTGAGCGCATCGGTCGCGTCTTGCGCGAACGTCTGGGACAGATCCGGTTATCGCAAGCGATCTGCGCCTTGTCGCTGCGTGCCGAGTCGCCGGCCATCTTGCCGGGGCGGGACGGCAGCCTGTTCGGCGAGCGTGCTGCCGAGGAAAGTGTGGCTGTGCTGCTCGAAAGGCTGCAAGCCCGAATGGGGGCGGAGCGGGTTTTCCGTCTCGCGCTGGTTGCGGATCATCGGCCGGAACGCAGCTCGCAACCGCTGCGGGAGAAAAATTCGATACTTGCCAAAGCTCAAACCGCGCCCCAGGCGATTCCTCCACGCCCATGCTGGCTGCTGCCCGAACCGGAAGCCTTGCCGGAAATCGCCGGGGCGCCGCATCGTGGCGGCCCGCTGGTCTTGCTGACCGGGCCGGAGCGTATCGAGAGTGGTTGGTGGGATGCAGGAGAAGCTGACGGGTTGGGCGATGTGCGGCGAGATTACTTTGTTGCACTGTCGCCACGCCACGAATGGCTGTGGATTTTTCGCAATACGGAAGGCTGGTTTTTACACGGCGTGTTTGCCTGAAATATTTTTCTGGCATTGCCCGTTTGCCTCTCTATTATTAACAGATAACAAAAATCTTGGCAGCCTGCCGTGGACACCAAAGGAGATCAGCGATGGATAGCACGCTGCGTGGTTTACTTCCCGATGAAATGTTGACCGATCACCTCGACATGGACATCCAGCACGAGGAAATTTTCTCGCGCATCGAACACCTTCGTAATGTTGGCGAAGAAGAGGATGAGCGTCTGGTCGAGCCGCTGTCTGCCTTGCTGGCGTATCTTGGTGCGCATTTTTTGATGGAGGAGCAGCTTGCCACAGAGGCCGGGCTGGAATTTTCCATGCACAAGCAACAACATACCCGGAACCTGCATCTACTGAACAAGGCCTTGGGTGAGGTAGCACAAGGCAGCATGGCGCCAAGCCTCTTCCTGCGCTACATCGACTATTGGTTCGAACATCACATCAATGAATTCGACAGACCCTTTGCCCAGCGCCTGCAGACACGTTCCAGCGCTGTTTACAAAAGAACCGGATCAACGTTTCCGCATTTGTCTGCATAAGCTCGTTGCTGCGATGGTCTTGACCCAATAACTGTATGTATATACAGTTATTGGGTGGTAGCCTCACTTCCTTCCTATGCCGAGCTTCATTGCCTCTCCTGTTTCTCCTTTCTCCGTGGCGCCTCCCATCCGGATGAGCTGATCGGCCGGGCGAAGGCCCTTGGCTACTCGGCGCTGGCCATTACGGATGAGTGTTCGCTGGCCGGTATCGTGCGCGCACATGTCGCCGCCAAAGCTGCGGGCATGAAACTTCTGTGTGGTGCCGAATTCTCGCTGGTCGATGGCCTCAGGCTCGTGTTGCTGGCACAGGATCGTGCCGGTTACGGCAACCTCTCTGCACTGATTACCCTGGCCCGGCGCCGCTCCGGAAAAGGCGCCTATCGCCTGACGCGCGGCGATCTGGAGGCGCTGGCGCCGGCCGCTGCGGTGCCCGGTTGCCTGTGCCTGTGGTTGCCGGGCGGCGGCGAAGAAACAAAGGTGATGGATGGCCGCTGGCTGGCGTCTAATTTCCCCGGGCGCTGCTGGCTGGCCGTGGAACTGCACGCCGGCCCCAATGATGCCGACTTGCTGGCCAGACAACTGACGCTGGCCAGTCAATGCGGATTGCCCGCCGTGGCGGCGGGGGACGCACACATGCACCTGCGTGCCCGCCGCCCCCTGCAGGATGTAATGACCGCCGTGCGCCTGAATACCACGGTATTTGACGCCGGCCATGCCTTGTATCCGAACGGCGAGCGCCACCTGCGCACTCGCCTGCGACTGGCCCGGGTGTATCCATCGGCGCTGCTGGCCGAAACCCTCAAAATCGCTGCGCGCTGCCAGTTCTCTCTGGACGAGCTGCACTACGAATACCCGGACGAAATTGCCCCGCACGGCGAACTGCCTGCCGCCTACCTGGCGCGCGAAGTCGAGGCCGGGCTCGTGCGGCGCTATCCGCAGGGCTTGCCGCTGTCGGTGCGCGGGCAGATCGAGCGCGAACTTGTGCTGATCGCCGAGCTGCAATACGAAGCCTATTTCCTCACTGTTTACGACATCGTCAATTTTGCACGTGGGCAGAAGATTCTCTGCCAGGGCCGTGGTTCTGCTGCCAATTCAGCGGTGTGCTATGCGCTGGGTATCACCGAGGTGGATCCGGCACGCTCGAATCTGCTCTTCGAGCGCTTCATTTCCAGGGAGCGCGGTGAGCCGCCGGATATCGACGTCGACTTCGAGCACGAACGGCGCGAGGAGGTGGTGCAGTACATCTACACCAAATATGGCCGCGAGCGAGCGGCACTGGCGGCGGCGTTGATCACGTATCGCACGCGAGGTGCGTTGCGCGATGTCGGCCGCGCACTCGGCTTTTCCACCGGCACAGATCGACGTGCTCTCCGGTTCGCTGGCGTGGTGGGATAAGCGGGACCAGCTTCCTGCGCGCTGTGCCGGCGTTGGCCTCGACCCGGAAAGCCCGCGTGTCGCCAAGTGGCTGGCGCTGACCGAAATGCTGATCGGCTTTCCGCGC
Organism: Candidatus Proximibacter danicus; assembly: GCA_016710885.1. GTDB lineage: Bacteria > Pseudomonadota > Gammaproteobacteria > Burkholderiales > Rhodocyclaceae > Proximibacter > Proximibacter danicus. Next base: position 145,615 of record JADJUC010000001.1, on the reverse strand, counting down.
CACCTGTCGCAGCATGTCGGCGGCTTCATCATTTCGCGCGGGCCGCTGGCACGGCTGGTGCCGATCGAGAACGCAGCGATGGAAAACCGTACGGTGATCCAGTGGGACAAGAACGATATCGAGGCGCTCGGTTTGCTGAAAGTGGACGTGCTGGCGCTGGGCATGCTCTCCGCCACGCGCCGTGCACTGGCGTTGCTCGGCATGGAGATGCAGGATATTCCGGGCGAAGATCCGGCGGTGTACGACATGATTTGCCGTGCCGATACCATCGGAGTCTTCCAGATCGAATCGCGCGCGCAGATGGCCATGCTGCCGCGCCTCAAACCCCGCCGTTTCTACGATCTTGTCGTTCAGGTGGCGATTGTCCGTCCCGGCCCGATCCAGGGCGACATGGTGCATCCCTACCTCAAGCGGCGCGAGCGGTTCGGCGCCAGTGGCCAGCCGTTGCGTTTTTCGCGACCTGAACTCGAAGATGTGCTCGGCCGCACCTATGGGGTGCCGATTTTCCAGGAACAAGCCATGCAGCTGGCTGTCGTTGCCGCCGGCTTTACCCCCGGCGAGGCAGATCAACTGCGGCGTGCGATGGGGGCTTGGCAGCGCAAGGGCGGGCTGACGCATTTGCGCGAGAAGTTGCTCTCCGGCATGGCCGATCGTGGCTATCCGACCGAACTCGCCGAGCGGCTCTATCGTCAGATCGAAGGCTTCGGCGACTACGGTTTCCCCGAATCGCATGCTGCCTCGTTCGCGCTGCTCGCCTACGTTTCGGCTTGGCTCAAGTGCCACCATCCGGCAGAATTTCTTTGTGCGCTCCTCAACAGTCAGCCGATGGGCTTCTATTCGCCCTCGCAGTTGGTGCAGGATGCGCGTCGCCACGGCGTGACGGTTTTGCCAGTGGATGTGCAGGTGAGCGCGGAGGCCGCGACGATTGAAACCGGCTCGGTTCGCCTTGGCCTGCAAGGTATCAACGGGCTCTCGCAGGTGGGGGCCGCAGCCGTTGTCGTCAAACGCCCGGCCGGCGGCTACGTCTGCATGTCCGATCTGGCCGCCCGTGCCGGTATTGCACAGCGCGACCTCGATGCGCTTGCCCAGGCAGGTGCCCTCAAGGGCCTCGCCGGACATCGTCGTCAGGCCGCATGGAAAGCCGCCGGGGCTGCCGTACAGCTCGATCTGCTGGCCACCGCCGCACCACAGGAAGCGCTGCCGGAACTCGCCGCACCGAGCGAAGCCGAAGACCTCGTCGCCGACTACGCCAGCACCGGCCTCACGCTCGGCCGCCATCCGCTCGGCCTGCTGCGCAAGCGCCTCACAACCAGAAGATTCCTTTCCGCCGGGCAGCTGGCCGAACTACCGGATCGTGCCCTTGCACGCATGGCGGGCATCGTCACCTGCCGGCAGCGGCCGGGTACGGCGAGTGGTGTTGTCTTCGTTACGCTGGAAGATGAAACCGGGCTCGCCAACATCGTCATCTACGGCCGTCTTGCCGACCGGCAGCGGCGGGAGTTGCTCGGCTCAAGCCTCCTGGGTGTGCTCGGGCAGGTGCAGCGGGAAGGCGAGGTAGTGCATCTGGTCGCCGGGCGGTTGCTCGATCTCAGCCCGTGGCTGGGCCGGCTGGAGACCGTGAGTCGGGATTTCCATTGACGCTGTACCCATAACGACTCCGCAGTCCAGCGCAGCATCGTTGGTCAGAGCTGCTGGCGTGCCTGCGTGATCGTCGGCACACCAGCCAAAGCAGGGCTATGGGGTTAGACAATCCGCACGGTTTTGTTCAAGCATTTTGATCTGTCGCCCGAGCTTGGCGCTCTGAATGTGGGCATTTCGCCGGATGTCCATCCAGCTGGCCATTTCCGATCTCAGTTTCTGGGCAAGCCCTTCGCTTTCCTCGAGTTTTCCTTTCAGATCGTCGGAGCGATTGCAGGCCGTGATCTTCGCATTGAATTTATTGCCGGCACCGAGTCCCGCGTTTGCTTTGGCTTCTTCGACGCAGTCGGCCCGATCGGCGCGCGGCAGTTGCCGGCACTCCGCTATTTCCGGTGCCGCAATGGTATTGACGGCCTGGTTGTAGGCGTTGGTCGCCGTCGTGCATCGCGTTTTCTGTAGCCGGACTTCCGGCCGTAGCCCGTTGCTCGTATTGTCCAGAACCAGCAAGCCGCCCTCGGCGTTCTTGATTTCGGCGTCGAGGTGACTTATCCGCGTGTCGAACTCCGTTTTCTTGTCGTTTAGCGTCGTTATTTTCGCCGGAACCTCGTTGCACGGTAGGTCGGCAATGCCGCCTCGAACGCGATCCGGCACCGGCGTTACTTTGGGCTCTCTGTTGATTATTGAAGGCTTGGTAGTCATGACGCAGGTGGTTACAACACGTTCGGCAACTACGGTCTCGAACTTTCCACCCGGTCTGGAGACGGGAACAAAATCCTTTGTGCAAACGATGAACGGGTCCCAATCAATGGGCATTGCCAGGGCGGGCAGTGATGATCCGAGTAGCGCAAGCAGTACCAATGACTTTTTATGGTTCATGTTAGGTCTCCTGTTCGTTCAGTGGAAATGCGGTGACATGGGTCGCCGGGGAGGTGACGCTAGCATATATGGATGGCATATCAACCTGTCGCCTGTGCCCGACACTTCTGGGCGGCGCGTGGGGCGGCCATCTGGCTTGCTGGTGCGTGCGCCCTCGAGGCGGCATTTCGCCGCAATGGTGGGAGCGGAAGGCTTACCGAAGATTGCGGGAGCGCTGTTCGACAGGTGATCGTGCGGCGGGGCTAGTGCTCCCGTCGAGCCCAGGGCAGGGCGGTGCGCAGGAAAATTTCCTGAAAAATCGGTTGCTTAGCAGCTTCCGGAGCCGCTATAATCTCGCCCTCGCTTCGCCAAGCGAAAAACACGATTAATCATTGACGTTCGCTCTATCAAACCGGGGCTGCGTCGTTTTAAGGAAAGAGAGTTTGACATGGCGTTCAATACCGAACAGAAGTCCCAAGTTGTTGCCGATTACCAGCGCGCCCAGGGCGACACCGGTTCGCCGGAAGTCCAGGTGGCACTGCTCACCGCCCGCATCAACTACCTGACCGGCCACTTCAAGGATCACGTCAAGGATCACCACTCCCGTCGCGGTCTGCTGCGCATGGTGAGCCGTCGTCGCAAGCTGCTCGACTACCTGAAGCGTACCAACGTTGATGGCTACCGCACGCTGATCGAGCGTCTGGGCCTGCGCAAGTAATTTCAGCGGTCAATAATCAGCACTCAGAATTCTCCGATCCGCAATGCGATCGGGAACACGCAAGAGCAGCGGCACTGCCCAAGGGGCGGTGTCGCTGTTTTTGCATTTGCCATGGCCATCTGTGATGGCCACAGGCGCGTCGACAACAAAGCGTGCCGGAGTCGTGGGTACGCCGCGCCAATAATCAGAAAGAAAGGAAACAATGTTTAACGTTGCCAAGAAAACCTTCGCCTATGGTGCCCATACGGTCACTCTGGAGACGGGCGAAATCTCCCGCCAGGCCGGCGGCGCCGTGCTGGTGTCGATTGACGACACCGTGGTGCTTTGTACCGTGGTCGGTTCCAAGAAGGCCAAGCCGGGCCAGGACTTTTTCCCGCTGACCGTTGATTACATCGAGAAGACCTACGCTGCCGGCAAGATCCCCGGTGGCTTCTTCAAGCGCGAAGGCCGTCCGTCCGAGAAGGAAACGCTGACCTCCCGCCTGATCGACCGTCCGATCCGCCCGCTGTTCCCGGAAGGCTTCTACAACGAAGTCCAGGTCGTCGCCACCGTCATGTCGCTGAACCCGGAAGTGGATCCGGACATCGCTGCGCTGATCGGTACCTCGGCTGCCCTGTCGATCTCCGGTCTGCCGTTTGACGGCCCGGTCGGCGCTGCTCGCGTCGGTTACATCGATGGCCAGTACGTGCTTAACCCGACCCTGTCGCAGGTCAAGGCCTCGCAGCTCGACCTCGTCGTTGCCGGTACCGCTTCGGCTGTGCTGATGGTCGAATCGGAAGCCAAGGAGCTGTCGGAAGAAGTCATGCTCGGCGCCGTCGTCTTCGGTCACACCGAAATGCAGAAGGTCATCAACGCCATCAACGAACTGGTTGAAGAAGCTGGCAAGCCCGAATGGGACTGGCAGGCTCCGGCCAAGGACGAGGCGCTGATCGCCCGCTTGAACGAGCTGGTCAAGGCCAAGATCGAAGAAGCCTACAGCATCACCGTCAAGCAGACCCGCAGCCAGCGTCTGAAGGAACTCTCCGCCGAAGCCGTCGCCGCACTGTGCACGGGCGAAGAGGGTGCGCCGGACGCGAATACCGTCGGCAACTATTTCTTCGAAATCGAAGCCGCTACCGTTCGTGGCCGCATTCTGGCCGGCGAGCCGCGCATCGATGGTCGCGACACGCGCACCGTGCGTCCAATCGCCATCCGCAGCAGCGTGCTGCCGCGCACCCACGGCTCGGCCCTGTTCACCCGTGGCGAAACGCAGGCGCTGGTCGTTGCCACGCTCGGTACCAACCGCGACGAGCAGATCATCGACGCATTGGCCGGCGAATACCGCGAGCGCTTCATGCTGCACTACAACATGCCTCCGTACGCCACCGGCGAATGCGGTCGTGTCGGTACGCCGAAGCGTCGCGAAATCGGTCACGGTCGTCTGGCCAAGCGCGCCCTTGTGGCAGTGCTGCCGCCGGCTGACGAGTTCTCGTACTCGATGCGTCTGGTTTCGGAAATCACCGAATCCAACGGTTCCTCGTCGATGGCTTCCGTCTGTGGCGGTTCGCTGGCACTGATGGATGCCGGTGTGCCGCTCAAGGCGCACGTGGCCGGCATCGCCATGGGCCTGATCAAGGACGGCAACCGTTTTGCCGTGCTCACCGACATCCTCGGCGACGAAGATCACCTCGGCGACATGGACTTCAAGGTCGCCGGTACCGATTCGGGCGTTACCGCGCTGCAGATGGACATCAAGATCCAGGGCATCACCAAGGAAATCATGCAGGTCGCACTGGCCCAGGCCAAGGACGCCCGTCTGCACATCCTCGGCATCATGGAAGGCACGATGTCCGGCGTAGGCGAAATCTCCGCCTACGCACCGCGTCTCTACACCATCAAGATCAATCCGGAGAAGATCCGCGACGTGATCGGCAAGGGCGGCGCCGTCATTCGCGCTATCACCGAAGAGACCGGTACGACCATCGACATCCAGGACGACGGCACGATCACCATCGCCTCCGTCTCCGGCGAAGCTGCCGATGCTGCCAAAAAGCGCATCAGCGACATCACCGCCGATGTCGAAGTGGGCAAGATCTACGAAGGCACCGTGCTCAAGCTGCTGGATTTCGGCGCCATCGTCAGCATCATGCCGGGCCGCGACGGCCTGCTGCACATTTCGCAGATTGCCAACGAGCGCGTCGAGAAAGTCTCCGACAAGCTCAAGGAAGGTCAGCAAGTGCGCGTGAAGGTGCTGGAAGCCGACGAGAAGGGCCGTGTACGCCTTTCGATGAAGGGTCTCGCCACTGAAGAAGCCGCTCCGGAAACGGAAGCTGCACCGCAAGCCTGAGTCTGAACGCTCAAGGCAACAAAAAAGGACGCTTCGGCGTCCTTTTTTGTTTTCCCGTCTGGTTTGATTCTGCCAACCGGGGGGGAGCCTGCTTTACTTGGCAACTTGCCGTTCGCGCAGTTCTTCCAGCGTCTTGCAGTCGATGCACAGGGTGGCCGTCGGGCGGGCTTCCAGGCGCTTGATGCCGACTTCGACACCGCATTTGTCACAGTAGCCGTAATCGCCGCTATCGATGCGCCCGAGCGTTTCGTCGATCTTCTTGATCAGCTTGCGCTCACGGTCACGGTTGCGCAGCTCGAGGGCCATGTCCGATTCCTGACTGGCGCGGTCGTTGGGGTCGGCAAACACAGTCGCCTCGTCCTGCATGGTGTGAACCGTGCGTTCGATATCGGCACCCAGCTCCTGTTTCAGCGTTTCCAGAATCTTGCGGAAATGCGCCAGTTGCTTGGTGTTCATGTATTCCTCGCCCTTCTTGAGAGCGTAGGGAGTGAAATGTTTGTGGAGCAGGTCTTCAGCCATTTTTTGGGGGTCTTTCGGAGTGCGTCCGTTTTGGAAAAGCAGCTTTAATAGCAGAAATATAGAGAGGGTGCAAGCAAGCTTGCAGAATTGTAAAAATACGCCGCAATGCAATTGACCGCAGATCCCTCACTCTCTATAATGCGCCCTTCCTCGGGGCGTAGCGCAGCCTGGTAGCGCATCTGCTTTGGGAGCAGAGGGTCGTGAGTTCGAATCCCACCGCCCCGACCATATTTGAAACAACGAAGTCGTATTTTCGTACGCAGTTTGTAGTAACTGAGTAGTTACCGAGCAAGTAGTTGTTGCCTGGAGAGATTCAACCCGTGCCCGTAGCTCAACCGGATAGAGCACCGGCCTTCTAAGCCGGGGGTTGTGAGTTCGAGTCTCGCCGGGCGCGCCAGAACAGTGGCGGCATTAGCTCAGTCGGTAGAGCACTGGATTGTGATTCCAGTTGTCACCGGTTCGATCCCGGTATGTCGCCCCAGCTGTGCAGAAACGGCGAGTGATGAAAATCACTCGCCGTTTTTGTTTTTAATTGTGCCGATATTCCGCCACGCTAAAAACAATGGGCCGCATTTGCGGCCCATTGTCATGAAATTGATCTTCAGTGCTTATGGCATCAGGTCACTGAGTAGTCCATCGATTTCGAGTTGCGACAGGCGCTTTTCTTCGGTTGGACCTCCGCCTTCGACGACGATGATCGCGCCAACCAGGGCCTTCATCGCCTTGCGTAGCGACTGACCGGCCAGGTCCTGGAACTCTTGCGCGACGATGATGTTGGTCAGGTGGCCGGTGATCAGCTTCAAGCTGGCCTCGATATCCTGGCGACTCCAGTTTTTGGAAAGTGAATCCAGCGTTGCGCCAACCAGCAGTTTCGCGGCTTCTGCTTCAGAGAGCGATTTGTTGGCGGCATCGGCTGTCATGCGTTCGACGCTGCCAAGAATGCTCGAAACCGCCCGCGGGTTCTGCGCCGCTTTCTTGTTCAGGCCCTTTGCAGCCTCTTTCAGTTGGCGCGCCAGTCCCTTGAGTTCATCAAGAACGTGGCTGCTGTCGCTTTTCTTTCGCGTGCTTGCAGACTTGCGCACGGCTTTCTTGGGCGCAGCTTTCTGCACAGGCTTGGCGGCAGCTTTGCTGCTTGCCGTGGCGGCCGAGCGCGCGGGAGCAGCTTTGGTTTTGCTTGTCGGTTTGGTCGTCATTCAAATCCCCAATTTTTCGAAAATTTTATTTAGTTTTTCGGCCAGTGTCGCACCTGTGAATGGCTTCACGATGTAACCGGAGGCGCCTGCCTGCGCTGCAGCAATGATGTTTTCCTTCTTGGCTTCGGCCGTGATCATCAGCACCGGGAGGTTCTTGAGGGCCGGGTCAGCACGGATCGACTGGAGCAGGGTGAGGCCATCCATGTTCGGCATGTTCCAGTCGGTCACGACAAAGTCGATCCCACCGGATTTCAGTCGGCCGAGTGCGATGGCGCCGTCTTCTGCCTCTTCGACGTTGTTGAAGCCGCCTTCCTTGAGCAGGTTGCGGACGATGCGACGCATGGTGGAAAAGTCATCCACCACGAGAAATTTGAATGCGGTTTTGTCAACCATGGGTTTGTCGTTTTGCGGTGAGAAAGTTGAAGGCTATCACTTCTGGACGAAATGGGGAGCGCGGGAAAGTGCAGTCACGGCAATTCGTCGTAGCGCAGCAGGAAAACGAATTGATTGCCGGCGCTGGTTTCCAGCCAGGTAAACGGTGTTTGCGGGAAAGCCGCCTCCAGCACTTCGCGGTTATGGCCGATCTCGACCACCATCAGCCCGCCGGGATTAAGGTGGTCCTTGGCTTCACGCAGCATGATGCGCACCAGATCGAGACCGTCGTCGCCGCCGGCCAGCGCCATCTCGGGTTCGCGCCGGTATTCCTCTGGCAAGGTATTCATCGACGGGGCGTCGACGTAAGGCGGGTTGGAAATGATCAAGTCGTAGCGTTGGCGGGCGACACCGGCAAACAGGTTCGAGTGAACCAGGCGTACCTGTTCGTCCAGACCGTAGTCGGCGATGTTGCGTTTGGCCACCGCAATGGCGTCTGTGGATAGATCAACGGCATCCACCCGTGCACCCGGAAACGCGAGAGCAGTGAGGATGGCGAGGCAGCCCGAACCGGTGCACAGGTCGATTGCGCTACTTACCGCGTCAGGGTCTTCCATCCACGGAACGAGTTGCTCCTCCAGCAGTTCGGCAATGAAGGAGCGAGGCACGATAACGCGTTCATCGACATAAAAACGATACTCGCCAAGCCATGCTTCGTGCGTGATGTAGGCGGCGGGAACACGGTCGCGGACACGGCGTTCGATGACGTTCAACACCGCGCTGCGCTCGGCGCCGGTGAGGCGCGCATCGAGGAAGGGTTCGAGACGGTCGAGCGGAAGGTGCAGGGTGTGCAGCAGCAGATAGGCCGCTTCATCCCAGGCGTTGTCGGTACCGTGGCCGAAGAACAGGCCGGCCTGGTTGAAACGGCTGACGGCGAAGCGCAAAAGGTCGCGCAGGGTAAGGAGTTCGTGATGGGCGTGATCAGGCATGCTGGGTCAGATGGATGAGGGCAGAAGTTTTTCGAGGATGCGGCGGTAGATGCCCGAGAGCTGCGGCAGCGCCTCTACGGCGACGCATTCGTCGATCTTGTGGATGCTGGCATTGACCGGGCCGATCTCGATGACCTGTGGGCAGATCTGCGCGATGAAGCGGCCATCGGAAGTGCCGCCGGTGGTGGACAGTTCGGTGACTATGCCCAGCTCGTCGCGAATGGCGCTGCGCGCGGCGTCGACGAGGCTGCCTTCGGCGGTCAGGAAGGGGCTGGCACCCAGCGTCCAGACAATGTCGTAATCCACGCTGTGGCGCTTGAGCGTATCTTCGAGGCGGTTTTTCAGCCCTTCGGCCGTGCTGGCCGTCGAGAAGCGGAAGTTGAAGAGGATGTCGACGGTGCCGGGGATGACGTTGTTGGCACCAGTGCCGGCATGGATGTTTGAAACCTGCCAGGTGGTCGGTGGAAAGTGCGCGTTGCCTTCATCCCAGACGGTACTGGCGAGTTCAGCAATGGCCGGGGCCACCATGTGGATCGGATTCTTGGCCAGATGCGGATAAGCGATGTGGCCCTGGATGCCCTTGACCGTCAGCTTGCCAGAGAGCGAGCCACGGCGGCCGTTCTTGACCGTGTCGCCGAGCGTGCTCACGGCCGTCGGTTCGCCGACGATGCAGCAGTCCATCTGCTCGCCACGCGCCTTGAGTACCTCGGTAACGGCAACGGTGCCGTCGGTGGCGTCGCCTTCCTCATCGGAGGTGAGCAGGAAAGCGATTGAGCCGGTGTGTTTCGGATGCGCGGCAACAAAGGCTTCGGTGGCGGTGACAAAGGCGGCCAGCGAAGCCTTCATGTCGGCCGCGCCGCGGCCGTAAAGCAGACCATCGCGGATGCTCGGCACGAACGGGTCGGAAGACCACTGGTCAAGCGGCCCGGTTGGCACCACATCGGTATGGCCGGCAAAGCAGATGAGCGGCGTAGCAGTGCCGCGGCGTGCCCAAAGGTTGGTGACGCCGCCACGGTTGATGGTTTCGCAGGTGAAGCCAAGGGGCGCCAGGCGCTCGGCAATCAGGGGCATGCAACCGCCGTCCTCGGGGGTTACCGAGCGGCAGGAAATCAGCTGCTCGGTAAGGCCGAGCGTCGGGTCATGAGGCATCTTTGGTTTCGTCTTCTTCGGAATCGGAAGGCTGAGGGTGAACTCCTTGAAGGAGGGGCCGCTTCCGCCCTCGGAACCGAAATTCAGCGGCGACTCGGCGCGTTTATCTTCCCGCTTCTCGTTACCGAATTCGGAGTTGTTGATCAGCCACGACAGGTTGGTCGGCGAATCGGCATTGGCCAGTGCTTCGTCGAGGGTAATGACGGTTTCCTTGTACAGGCGGAACAGATCCTGCTCGAAGGTCTGCGATCCCGGGGCCATGGTCTGCTCCATGGCTTCCTTGATCGCCTGCACTTCACCGCGTTCGATCAGTTCGCCAACGTGGCGGGTATTGAGCAGTACCTCGCAAGTCGGGATGCGCTTGCCGTCGGGTTTGCGCACGAGACGCTGCGAGACGATGGCCTTCAACGTTACCGACAGGTCAAGGTTGAGCGAAGTGCGGTTTTCCAGCGGGAAGAAGTTGATGATGCGGTTCAGCGCGTGGTAACTGTTGTTGGCGTGCAGCGTGCCAAGGCACAGGTGGCCGGTCTGGGCGTAGGCGATGGCCGCCTGCATGGTTTCCTTGTCGCGGATTTCGCCAATCAGGATGCAGTCCGGTGCCTGACGCATGGCGTTCTTCAATGCGCTGGCTCCCAACCGAGCGTGTCCATGCCCAGCTCACGCTGGTTAACGATCGACTTCTTGTGCTTGAAGAGGAATTCGATCGGGTCCTCGATGGTCAGGATGTGGCCGCTGCGATTGGCGTTGCGGTGGTCGAGCATCGAGGCGATGGTCGTCGACTTGCCGGAGCCAGTGGAGCCGACGATCAGGATCAGCCCGCGCTTTTCCATGATCAGGTCCGACAACACCAGCGGCAGCCCCAGCGACTCCATGGTCGGGATGTTGCCAAGGATGTAGCGGATGACGATGGAGATGGAACCACGCTGCCGGAAAATGTTGATCCGGAAATTGCCGACGCCGGGAACGCCAAAGGAGAGGTTCATCTCCATCGTCGCTTCAAACGTTTTCGTCTGGTCTTCGGTCATCAACTCCATGGCGATCTTTTCGATCATCCCGGAATCCATGGTCTGCTGGTTGACCGGTACCGTGGCCCCCTGAATTTTGATGTGAATGGGCGCGCCGGCGGAGATGAAGATGTCCGAGGCCTGCTTTTCGGCCATCAGCTGGAACAGCTTGTCGAGAATCATCGTGCGTTTTCCTCTCTTCTCTCCGCCTGGGTGGGTGGCTTAATTGCTTAATCGCCGCGCAGCAGTTCGTTGATGCTGGTCTTGGCGCGTGTCTTGGCGTCGACCTTCTTGACGATCACCGCGCAGTACAGACTGTACGTGCCATCCTTCGACGGCAGGTTGCCGGAAACGACGACCGAGCCCGGGGGGACACGGCCGTAGCTGAACTCGCCGGTTTCACGGTCGTAGATCTTGGTCGACTGGCCGATATAGACGCCCATCGAGATCACCGAACCTTCGCCGATGATGACCCCCTCGACGACCTCCGAGCGGGCGCCGATGAAGCAGTTGTCCTCGATGATCGTCGGGCCGGCCTGGATGGGCTCCAGAACGCCGCCAATACCGACGCCGCCAGAGAGGTGCACGTTCTTTCCGATCTGCGCGCAGGAGCCGACAGTGGCCCAGGTGTCGACCATCGTGCCTTCATCGACGTAGGCGCCAATGTTCACGTAGGAGGGCATCAGTACCACGTTCTTCGCCAGGAACGAACCGCGACGGGCAGTCGCCGGCGGCACGACGCGGAAACCACCGCGGGCGAAGTCTTCCTGCGTGTAGTTGGCAAACTTGGTCGGCACCTTGTCGAAGAAACGCATCGGGCCGCCGTCCATCAGCTTGTTGTCTTCGAGACGGAAGGAGAGCAGCACGGCCTTCTTGATCCACTGGTGGGTCACCCAGTCGCCGTTGATTTTCTCGGCAACGCGCAGGCGGCCGGCGTCGAGCTCGGCGAGCACGGCGGAAACAGCTTCGCCGATCCTGGCAGGAGCGGTGCCCGGTTGCAGGGTGGCCCGGTCTTCCCAAGCTTGTTCGATGATCTGCTGGAATTGCTGCATGTTGTTCTTCCTAGAGTTTTGAAACAAATTTTTGAATGCGGTCTGCGGCTTCGAGCGTCTCGGCGAGCGATGCCACGAGGGCAATGCGCACAAATCCAGCACCGGGGTTCACCCCGTTGGCCTCGCGGGCGAGATAGCTGCCCGGCAGAACCACTACATTATATTCAGCGAGCAGCCGGCGGGCGAACTCTGTATCGGTGATCGGCACCTGCTGGTCAACGCGTGCCCACAGATAGAAACTGGCATCCGGCATGCCGGTTTGCAGCACCGACGCCACCAGCGGGGTGACGGCATTGAATTTCTCGATATACAGGCGACGGTTCTCGCGCACATGCGCTTCGTCGTTCCAGGCCGCCACCGAGGCGGTTTGAATTGCCGGGCTCATCGCTGCACCGTGGTAGGTGCGATAGAGCAGGAACTGCTTGAGCAGCGCGGCGTCGCCAGCAACGAAGCCGGAACGCATGCCGGGCACGTTCGAACGCTTGGACAGGCTGGAGAACATGACCAGCCGCTCGAAACCGCGGCCGAGCAGCTTGGCCGCCTGCATCCCGCCAATCGGTGGATTGGCTTCGTCGAAGAAAATTTCCGAATAGCACTCGTCGGAGGCAATGACGAAACCGTATTTGTCGGAGAGCGCGAACAGCCGCTTCCAGTCTTCCAGATCGAGCACCTTGCCGGTCGGATTGCCGGGCGAGCACACGTACATCAACTGCACGCGCGCCCAGTCGGCGTCGGAGAGCGCATCAAGGTCGAGGGCAAAGTCGTTTTCCGGCAGCGTATTGATGAAGCGCGGCTCGGCACCCGCCAGATACGCGGCCCCTTCGTAAATCTGATAGAACGGGTTCGGGCTGACAACCAGCGGTACAAACCCCTTCGACGGGTCGATCACCGTCTGGGCAAAAGCAAACAGCGCTTCACGCGAGCCATTGACCGGCAGGATTTCGGTCTCCGGGTTGATCCCGGCCAGACCGTAGCGGCGGTCCATCCAGGCCGCAATGGCCTGACGCAGGGCGGGCAGACCCTGCGTGGTAGGATAGTTTGCCAATCCGCCAAGGCCGGCAGTCAGTGCTTCCTTGATGAATTCCGGTGTCGCGTGCTGTGGCTCGCCGATGGAAAGTTTGATTTCCCGGAGTTGCGGGTTGGGCGTGGTCCCCGCGAAAAGCTGACGCAACTTCTCGAACGGGTAGGGGTGCAGTTTGGAGAGATTGGGGTTCACGGAGCGAGTTTGCGTAGGTGGTTGTTCGTGGTTTTGTTGAACCGAGGATTATAAGGGGCATCGCCGGGTGGCGGAAGGAAACGACAGCGGAGAAAACCGGGGCGCGGCTACCACCGGCGCAGTGCACCAGCAGCGGGTTGCGGTGGCTGCGCTGGTCACCGGGGCGCTCGTCTGGGGCGTTATCTGGTATCCCTATCGTATTCTGCGCGACGCCGGCATCGGCGGGGTTCAGGCAACCACGCTGACCTACGCCGTCGCGCTCATCCTCGCGGTACTCGTCTGGCGCCCCCGGCCGACCCGGCCCACACATCCCTGGCTGATGATGGCCCTCGCACTGGCCGCCGGCGGCTGCAACCTCGGCTACGTCATGGCAACGATCACCGGCGAGGTGGTGCGCGTGCTCCTGCTCTTCTACCTCGCCCCGTTGTGGACAGTCCTGCTTTCGCGGTTTCTCCTTGGCGAGCGCCTCAATCGCTTCGGCGTCTTCGTTATCCTGCTCTCGCTCGCGGGTGCCGCGACCATGCTCTGGCGCCCGCAAACCGGCCTGCCGTTGCCGCGCGATGTCGCCGACTGGATGGGGCTGGGCGCGGGCTTCAGCTTTGCCCTTTTCAACGTGCTTTCGCGGCGTGCCCGCGAGGTGCCGGTTGAGCAGCGCGTCATGGTGTCTTTCGCCGGCGTCATCGTCATCGGCTTGCTGCTGGGCGGCATGCAGTTGCCTGAAACCGCAGCGGCGCCGGCGGGCGCCTGGTTGCTGCTGCTATTAACGGGAGGCGTGCTGCTGGCGGTCAATCTGGTCGTTCAGTTCGGGCTGGCCAACACCCAGGCCAACCAGGCCATCGTCATCATGCTCTCGGAAGTTGGCTTTGCCGCCGTGTCGTCGTGGTTGCTCGCTGGCGAAATGCTCGGCCCGCAGGAATGGCTCGGCGGCACCATGATCATCGCCGCCAGCCTGTTTACAACGAAGATGAAAACCTAGCCGGATCGCTCAAGCAACTCGGTTTTAGCGACTCGGCCAAGCAAGTCACTCAAGCAGCTCAATCTGCCCGCTGACGCTGGTGGTGATCTGCGATTCTCCGGCTTCGATCGGCATCGGCGCAGCTTCCATTGCTGCCATTGGTGCTGCCCGCAGCATCGGCGTTGGTGGGCGATATTGCTGACCACCAATCGAAAGATGCTTGATGCGATAGGGTTTGCCCAGCGCATCGGCAACAACCTTGGCGCGCGCCTTGAAGGCGGAGATGGCTTCCAGCGTTGCTTCACTCTCGGCTTTTTTCCGTGTCTCCGGGGAAGGGCTCAGCGTCATGCCAGAGACGCCGAGGTTGGCCTGCAGCTTGCCGAGCAGTTCCGACAAGGCGGCGGTATCCATGGACTCGAGTGTGATCTCCGAGCGCATCCGCCAGGCTTCTATCTTTCCGCCCTTGGCATACACCGGGTAGGTATGCGTTGCCGCCGTTTGTACCTTCACCCGTGAATAGGATTTTGCCGTGCCCACTGCCTCGGCAATGAGGGCATTGACCTTCTTCGCCGATTCGCCCGGAGAGACGCTCGTGGCTTCGGCAAAAACCGTGGCACGGGCCAGATCGTTCGCCGCCGGGCGGCTGGCATCGGCGCTGAGGTCAATGGTCGTGGGCGCAGGGGCCGCCTGCACCGAGCAGGACAGAATGGCGAGGATTGCAGCCAGTTGATAGCGATGCATACGTAAACTCCTGATGGTGACAAACAGCATGTCGAATTATCAGACCCGGAACCTTGCGACCAATTTCTGCATGTTGTGCGCCGTGTCGGTCATCGAGTCGGATGCCCGCGATGTCTCGTGGGCAATGGCGCTGGCTTCCTCTGATTGAGTGGCGATGTCCTCGATTTTCTTGGCCACTTCGGTCGATGCGGCGGATTGCTCGCGCAATGCCACATCCACGTCGCCGACGATTTCAGAGACGCGTTGCGCCATCTCGCGCAGCTTGGCAATGGCGGCACCGGCTTGCTCCGCGTAGGCGACGCTGCTGTCGGCAAGCTCGACCCCTTGGGCGACACCAGCAACTACCTGGCCCGTGGATTGCTGGATGGCCCCAACCATCTGGGCGATTTCACCGGTTGATAGCGCAGTCCGTTCCGAGAGTTTGCGTACTTCGTCAGCGACGACCGCGAAGCCGCGCCCCTGTTCGCCTGCGCGGGCGGCTTCGATGGCGGCGTTCAGGGCGAGCAGGTTGGTCTGGTCGGCAATGTCCTTGATGACCGCCACAATGTTGGAAATCTTCTCCGAGTCGTCCTTGAGCTGGGCGATCTGTTCTGCCGCCTTCCGGACAACGTTGGCCACCTGGCCGATCTGAGCGACCAGCGATTCGATCGCCGAGTGGCCGTCGCCGGCCTGCTCGTCGGAAGCGGTGGCAATGCGGGCCGCCTCGCTGGTGCTGTCGGCGACAACGTTGATCGAAACGGTCAGTTCTTCAACATTGGCGGCGATGGCCGAAGCCGCCGTGCTCTGGATGGTTGCCGACTGGTCCATCTGTTGTACTGCGTCGTTGAGATGCCTGGAGGTATCCAGGATGGCGCCGGCGCTGTCGGTGGTTTCCCGCAAGGCAGTGCGTAGCGCCTGCTGCATTTCGCCCATGGCGACAATGAGCTTGCCGACTTCATCTTCACTGCCGGCAGGCATCGATCCGGTCAGGTCGCCCTTGGAAATTTCACGTGCAGCACTGACCGCATGGCCGAGGCGTGACGCCATGCGCTGAGATATCAGGAAAGTGACGATGATAGCCAGTGCGACGCCGACAACCAGTGAAACCATCCCGCCCTTGATCGCGGCTTCGACGTCGCTGGTGGCGTTGGCCGAAGCCTTGGCTGCACCGGCGCTGTTGATCTTCTGCAGGGCATCCGTCTGATCGCGAACGTTGTTCGCTTCCTTGACCCACGTGGTCTTGCGCAGTTGCTGCGCTTCTTCCAACTTGCCGGTCTTGGCCAGGCCAATCGCTTCGGCGACGGTCGATCGGTATGCCGCAACAGCCTTGAGGGCTTCCTGGAAGGTCTTCTTTCCTCATCGGTAGAAACCAGCGGTTCGTATTTTTTCAGTGCTGCCGCCAACGAAGTGTCGAGGTCTTGCAGCGACTTTTCGATCTTTTCCTTCTCGGCATCGCTACCCGGCAGCATGTATTCCAGACTGCGCACCCGGTAGCGCAAGCGCAGCTGGCTGATTTCGCCGGCTACCTGTACCGAAGGCAGCCAGTTCCTGGCGATTTCATCGGTACTCTTTCCGACGGATTTGATCTGGATGATGCAAAAGATAACGGCGGCGATGAGCACGCCCCCGCTGGCTACGAAGTTGAGAATGAGTTTGCCACGCAGGCTGAGATTGTCGAACCAGTTCATTGTCTCTCTCCTAGCAGGTTGTTCTTATGGCAACCCTGTTGATTTATTTGAACTACTGGCAGCATGAAATTGTAGTGTCATGTTATGCCCGGAATCTGGCGCAAGTAAAGTTGTTTCCGATGATGTCAGGCTTGTAGTCAGCCGCCAAAAAGTGTGTGTAGAATCCGACCGTCCCTGTCTCGACAGGGAATGCAGGGAATGGAAACAGGGAGCGTCTTAGAGGAGGCAATATGCTGAAAACGGGACAGGCTGCACCCACCTTTGTATTGCCCGATGCCGACATGGAATATGTCGATCTGGCGCAGTATGTTGGCAAGCAAAACCTCATTCTTTTCTTTTACCCGAAGGACGACACTCCCCACTGCACGCTTGAAGCGACGGATTTCTCCGATCACGAGGATGAGTTCCAGCGGCACGGTTGCACGATCATGGGGATCAGTCGCGACGACTGCATCCGCCACGCAGAGTTTCGCGACAAACACGGGATTTCAATACGCCTGCTCTCCGACACCGAGGGCACGGTCTGCAAGCAATATGGTGTCCTGCAGATGAAGGAAGTGGATGGCGTCAAGCGGCAAGGCATCGTTCGCTCCACCTTCATCATCGATAAACACGGCGTTCTCCGCCACGTGCTTTACGGAGTCAACGCCAAGGGCCACGCCATGGATGTGCTGCGCGCGGTAAAGGATCTACATTAAATGAATACTCAGGTTGCCAAGAATGCTGTCGTTACCCTCGACTACAACGTCACCGATCCCGATGGCGAACTGGTTGATGCCGGCAAGGAGCCGCTGGTCTATCTGCACGGCGGCTACGACGACATTTTCCCGAAGATCGAGGAAGCGGTGCACGGCAAGGCCATCGGTGAGACGGTCAAGGTCAAGCTGCTGCCTGACGAGGCCTTCGGCGAATACGACGAACAACTGGTCCAGGTTGAACCGCGCGATTCATTCCCCAAGGAAATCCAGGTCGGCATGCAGTTTGAAGGAGCCCCGGAAGGCACGGACGACGACGATTTCGTCATCTACCGCGTGACCGAGATCGCCGACGACAAGGTGGTGCTCGACGGCAACCATCCGCTCGCCGGCATGGCGCTGATCTTCACCTGCACGGTCACTTCCGTGCGGCCAGCCAGTGCCGAAGAACTCAGCCACGGCCACGTGCATGGCGACGAGGGTGACGAACACCCGCATCACTGATGCTCGCGCCGGGAGGCGCCGCTGGTCTATCGCCGGCGGCCACTACCCGGGCTGATCAGCCCTCAGCGCAGCAGCTTGCCTTCCTTGTTGAGGATGGTGATATCCACGTAGCTCATGCCGATGCGCCGGGTTGGTGAAAATTCCACGTACTGGCCACCGATGTCGTAATCGCGTATTCCCTCCAGCGCATCCCGCAGTTTCTGGCGCGTTGGGTTGGGGCCGGCGCGGCGCAAGCCTTCGGTGAGGATCTTGGCGCCAAGATAGCCTTCGATCAGCGTGTGGTTGAGCGTTACCTCCTGCGGTTTGAACTTCGCGAAGGCTTCCTGAATTTCACGCACCAGCGGCGTCGAGCGGCTGGTCGGGTCTGGCACCACCTGCGTTAGCGCCAGCCCCTTGGCGACGTCCTTGCCGATCTTCTGCGCCACCTGTGGTCCGTCGGTTACCGAGAGCGCGACAAATTGCGCCAGATTGCCCGCTGCCCGTGACTGCTTGACGAACTCGGCGCTGGCTGCAGTGTTGGAGACCATGATCACGGCTTGCGGTGCGGCAGCAGCAATCGCTTTTACAGCCGCGGCGACTTCGGTGGTGTTCTTCTCATAACCAGCCTTGACCACCAGCTCACTCTTAGCCTCGCGGATCGACGCCTCGGCGCTGGCCAGACCATCGAGTCCGAAAGGATCGTCCTGATAGAAGACGGCGAAGCGCTTGTAGCCGATGGTTTCGTACTGCTGCACGATCTTGTCGATTTCCTGCCGGTAGCTGGCACGGGTGATGAACAACCAGGGATTGCCGCTGCCGGCAACGCCGGAGGCGCCCGTTCTCACTGCCACGAGCGGTGTGGCCGACTCTTCCAGCAGCTTTTCCTTGAGCACGGCCAGCACGTTACCGGTGCCAACCATGCCGAAGAGTGCCAGCGGCTGTGCCTCGCGGATCAGCTCGCGGGTCTGGCGCACCGTTTCGGATGCCTTGTAGCCATCGTCCTTGCTAACGAACTTGATTTTGTTGCCGTGGATGCCGCCACTCGCGTTGATGGCGTCGAAATGGAGTTGTGCACCGGCGCGCATGTGGGTCCCGGTAGGCATCAAGGGCCGTCGCCGTGGCGAGGACTCGCGAGAGTGTGTGCAGCATGGATGGTCTCCTCCTTATTGGTATGAGGGAGGCAATCTAGAAGCCGGGGCGGGCTTCGTCCATCCGGAGTATCCACTACGGGATATCCACAATAGGTGCCGCTAAAGCCGCTCAGGGAGAGGCTTGCGGCCAGTTGCGGGCTTCGAAGCGGAAGAGCGTCGGCGATTGTGTGTCGATGAATGCGGTGACCCAGCCCATATACGGGTAGCCAAAGGTTTCGACGCGGGTGAAGTTGGCAAGTTTTTTCCCGCTGACCGGGTGGTGAAGCGGCTGGTCGATGCGCTGCCAGTGCGTGTCGCCATGCACCAGCACTACCTCGCCGCGAAAGTTCAGAGTCTCTTCGCGCAGTGCTTCTAGCAGGGCGCGGTAGCCGCCGTGACCAACGCCCGAACGGAAACGTTTGAATGCCGGGTTGGCCTGCATGACGATGACAATGCCACGAAGGTCTTCCCGGCGAGCCAGCGCGAAACTTTCGCGCAGCCAGGCCAGCACCTGTGGCATGCGCGTTTCGGCCTCCTTGCCGGGGCGGCCATCCAGCCGGTAATTGTTGTTACCACCGGGCACGTTCAGGCTGGCAAACAGCACCGGGCCGAGCTGCCAGCGCTGATGCTCGCGGTATTCACCAGTCTGGCGCTGCACGGTGAGGCGGCGCTGCCCTAGCGACTCGTCGCCCGCCATGAAGATTCGGCGCAGGGCGGCCAGCCGTTCGAGCGGGTCGTGGTGGCCGGCAATCAGGCGGCTGCAATCACTCCATTCGTTGTCCCCCGGCACGTAAATGAACGGAGCCGCAGAGGCATCGAACAGCCGCTGCCGGTCGGCGAACAACTCGTCGCTGCAGGCATCGCGGCTGTGCTTGAAATCGCCCGCGTGCACCACGAGGTCGACGTGCTCGGCGTTGATCGCCTGCAGCATCAACGGAAATTCGCGGCGCTCGAAATCGCTGTAAGGGGTGTCACCGATCAGCGCGATGCGCCAGGTGTCGGCCTGCGCGAGGCCGACAGAGAGTGCAAGGAGCAGCGGCAGCAGGTATTTCGTCATGGTTCGGTGCATGAGGCCTGCGGCCAGCGTTACGCCAACTGCGACTTCAATGCATAAAGCGCATCGAGCGCCTGTCGCGGGGTCAGCGCATCCGGGTCGATATCGGCCAGCGCTTCAAGCGCGGGGTGCAAATCCGGCACTGGTGGTTCCGGTTCCGGAGCCGGGCTGGTGGCGAACAGATCGGGCTGCAGCGGATTGACTGACGCCCGCTGCTCGTACTCGCGCAACTGCCGCTTGGCGGCGCGCACCACCGAGCCGGGGATGCCGGCCAGCGCGGCGACCTGGATACCGTAGCTCTGATTGGCCGGGCCTTCTTCCACCGCATGCAGGAAGACGATCTTCTCGCCGTGCTCGACGGCATCGAGATGCACGTTGGCCAGTGCCGGGTATTCGTTGGCCAGCAGCGTCAATTCGAAATAGTGCGTGGCGAACAGCGTCAGCGCCCGGTTCTTCTCGACCAGATGGCGGCAGATGGCGAAAGCCAGCGCCATGCCGTCGAAGGTCGAGGTGCCGCGGCCGACCTCGTCCATCAGCACCAGGCTGTTCTCGGTGGCGTGGTGCAGGATGGCGGCCGACTCGGTCATCTCGACCATGAAGGTCGAGCGGCCGGAGGCGAGGTCATCCGACGCGCCGATGCGGGTGAAGATCTGGTCGAGCGGGCCGAGCACGCAGCGCCTGGCCGGCACGAAACTGCCGATGTGGGCGAGCAGGGCGATCAGCGCCGTCTGCCGCATGTAGGTCGATTTACCGCCCATGTTCGGGCCGGTGATCAGCAGCAGCCGGCGTTCGTCGCCAAGAATGGTGTCGTTGGCGATGAAGGTTTCGCCGTTCTCGGCGATCTGGCCTTCGACCACCGGGTGGCGGCCGCCTTCGATGCGCAGGCCGGGCTCGGTCGAAAACTCCGGGCGGCGGTAGTCGCGGTTCATCGCCACTTCGGCAAAGGCGGCCAGCATGTCGAGCAGGGCCACGGCGCGGGCGACTTCGAGCAGGCGCGCGACCTCGGGCTGCAGCGCCTCCAGCACCGCCTCGTAGAGCAGCTTTTCGCGGGCCAGCGCGCGGTCCTGGGCGGAGAGCGCCTTGTCCTCGAAGGCTTTCAGCTCGGGAGTGATATAGCGCTCGGCGTTCTTCAGCGTCTGCCGGCGGCGGTAGTCTTCCGGGATGCGCTCGACGTTGGCGTGGGTGACTTCGATGTAGAAGCCATGCACCCGGTTGTATTCCACCTTCAGGCTGCTGATGCCGGTGCGCTCGCGTTCGCGGGCTTCCAGCGCGACGAGGAAGTCGCCGCAGTTTTCCTGGATGCCGCGCAGCTCGTCGAGGTCGGCGTCGAAGCCCGGGGCGATCACGCCGCCGTCGCGCAGGTTGGTCGAGGGCTCCGGGGCGATGGCGCGGGTCAGCAACGCGAGCACGGCAGCCGGGGTTTCCAGTTGCTGGTGCAGTTCCTGCAGCAGCGGTGCGCTACCGGTGAGCAGCGGCGCACGCAGCGCATCCAATCGGCCAAGGCTGCTGCACAGCCCGGACAGGTCGCGCGGGCGGGCGCTCTGCAGCGCGATGCGACCGGTGATGCGCTCGATGTCGGCCATGCCCTTGAGCGCATCGCGCACGGCGTGCATCGCCTGACCGGCATCGTCGAGCAGCGATTCTACGGCGGCATGGCGGGCACTCGGAATCGCGCGGTCGCGCAGCGGGTGGTGCAGCGCATGCTGCAGGCAGCGCGAACCCATCGAGGTGACGCAACGGTCGATCAGCGACCACAGTGTCGGCTCGGGCTGGCCGCGCAGTGTTTCGGTCAGCTCCAGGTTGCGCCGGGTGGCGGCGTCGAGACCGATATAGGTGCTCTCGCGCTCGATGACGATGGCGCGCACATGCGCCAGATCACGCGCCTGTGTGGCCTGCGCATAGCGCATCAGGGCGCCGGCGGCGGCAATCTCCGGGCCGGCATCCTCGACACCAAAACCGGCGAGGGACGCCACGGCAAAGCGGGCGCACAGGTCGCGTTCGGCAGCCTCCAGCGTCGAAATGCCAGTCCGGCCGGCGCGTCTGCGCAGCCGAAGGCGTGAAGGGCAGGACCAGCGAATCCGGCAGCACGATCTCGGCCGGGCGGATGCGTTCAAGGGCCGCCGCCAGGCGCTCGTTGGCAATTTCGGCGGCACGCAGCTCGCCGCTGGCCAGATTCAGCCAGGCCAGGCCGCTGCTGTAGCGTGCGGGGAAATGGCCAGCAGCAGCGTTTCGCGCTTTTCGTCGAGCAGTGCCGCGTCGGTCAGCGTGCCCGGTGTGACGATACGCGTGACCTCGCGTTCGACCGGCCCCTTGCTGGTCGCCGGATCGCCGATCTGCTCGCAGATGACCACTGACTCGCCGAGTTTCACCAGCTTGGCGAGGTAGCCTTCGGCGGCATGGAAAGGCACGCCGCACATCTTGATCGGCATCCCCGCCGTCTGCCCACGCGTGGTCAGCGTGATGTCGAGCAGGCGCGCGGCCTTCTCGGCATCCTCGAAGAACAGCTCGTAGAAATCGCCCATGCGATAGAAGAGCAGTGTCTCCGGGTGGTTGGCTTTGAGCCGCAGGTATTGCTGCATCATCGGGGTGTGTTTGGCAAAGTCTTTGTCAGACATCGGTCGTTCTTCAGTCGGTTTCAAGGGCGGCGATCTGGCGCTCGTAGTTGCGCACAGAATAAATAGGCCGGCGGTTGAGTGGGCGGCGTAATGGGTGCTGTTTCGTGTTTCGCGAAATCCGAAAACGGTTTAAATACAGTGCGTTGATAGTTACACGAGGCGGCTCGGCAACGCCGCGTATTACTGCCTGATCCGGTGTTTTAAAAAAATTTTTGAAAAATACCGTTCAAGCATATTTCTAGTCTATCAGTGGCACCTTTGCGGAATCTTGTCACTCAGTCATCCATGCCTCGGACAACGCTTCGGCTTGTTTCAAAACAAGCTCAACCGCCCTGATTTCGAGATCTGGGGGGTATTTATGCCGCTTCAAAATCAACTTGATTTGTGCCCGCATCTTGGCCCGCACTGTTTCCCGCACCGACCAATCGACGGACAGATTTTTACGCAGGAAATTGGTGAGCTGGCGGGCGATTTCCTTCAATACGTTATCGCCAAGTTCTCGCACTGACGACTCATTGGTTTCCAGTGCGTCATAGAACGAAAGTTCGTCAGCGGTCAGACCCAGTTCGTCGCCGCGACGTGCCGCCTCGTTGAATGACTTCGCCATCTCGATAAGCTCTTCGATGACCTGTGCCGTTTCGATGGCCCGATTGCGGTAGCGGATTAGCGAGGCTTCCAGCAACTCGGAGAACTTCTGTCCCTGCACGACATTGGTCTTGAATCGGGCCTTGATGTCGCCCTTCAACAACCGTTCCAGCAACTCGACGGCAAGATTGCGGTGTTCCATGTGCCGCACGTCATCGAGGAACTCGTCGGTCAGGATGCCGATGTTCGGCTTGTTGAGGCCCGCCGCCGCGAAGATGTCGATAACCTCGTCGGACACCAACGCTCCGGAGATGATTTGCCGCAGGGCGTGTTCCTTGGCTTCGTCGGAGAGTTTCTTGTCCTGCGTGGTGTGCTTGGTCAATGCCGACTTGATGGCCTGAAAGAACGCCAGCTCGTCGCGATGGGCAAGAGCCCCGTCCAGTGTGCAGCACAGGGCGAATGCCTTGCTTGCCGAAAGCACCTGGTCGGCGAAACGCTTCTTGCCGTCCTCCTGTCCGAGCACATGGTTCGCGGCACCCGCCAGCAGCGACAGGGCTTTGGTGCGGAATCCCGAATACTCGAAGCCATGCAGCATCGCCCGCAGGATGCTCATTTTCTCGATGAGGATGTCGAGGGCTTCCTCGGCCTTGATGGTCGGCCTGCCCTTGCCCTTCGAGTTGGTGTATTCGACGAGTGCCTGTTTCAGTTCGGTGGCGATGCCGATGTAATCGACCACCAGCCCGCCAACCTTGTCCTTGAAAACCCGATTGACGCGGGCAATGGCCTGCATCAGGTTGTGGGACTTCATCGGCTTATCGACATACATGGTATGCACGCACGGGGCATCGAAGCCTGTGAGCCACATATCACGAACGATAACCAGCTTCATCGGGTCGGCGGGGTCTTTGAACCGCTTTTCGAGCCGCTTCTTGATGTCCTTCGGGTAGATGTGCGGTTTCAGCAATGCCTTGTCCGATGCCGAGCCCGTCATGATGATTTTGATGGCCCCTTTTTCGGGGTCGTCATCGTGCCACTCGGGCCGTAGGGCAACGATGGCGTTGTAGAGATGGACGCACACCTCGCGGCTCATGCCGACAATCATTGCCTTGCCGTCCATGGCGGCGATGCGGTTCTCGAAATGCGACACCAAATCCTCGGCGACCTTCTGGATGCGTGGCGGTGCCCCGACGATTTTCTCCAACGCCGCCCAGCGTCGAAGGTGCTGGGCTTTCGCTGATTCCTCATCATCCTCGGTGAGCTCATCGACCTCGTCGTCGATGAGCGGCATCTCCTCGGCTTTAAGTTCCAGCTTGGCGAGGCGGCTCTCGTAGTAGATGGGAACCGTCGCCCCGTCCTTGACGGCCTGCTCGATGTCGTAGATATGGACATAGCTGCCGAACACCGCCTGCGTATCCTTGTCCTCGGAGGAAATCGGCGTGCCCGTGAAGGCGACGAACGTCGCATTCGGCAACGCCTCCCGCAGGTAATGGGCATGTCCGTAGCGAACCGCCGTCGAAAGCACCATTCCAGATACACCCGCCGAATCCTTGACCTCCGTCAGCCTTGCCGAAAACCCGTATTGCGAGCGGTGGGCCTCGTCGCAGATGACGACGATGTTTTCGCGGTCGGTCAGCAGCGGATAGCCGTCCTCATCCTCGAACGGGGCGAACTTCTGAATGGTCGTGAAGATGATGCCGCCCGACGGGCGATTGGCGAGCTTGGCCCGCAGGTCTGGCCGAGTGTCGGCACGCACGGGCGACTCACGCAGCAGCTCCGATGCTCCCGCGAATGTCTCGAACAACTGGCCGTCGAGGTCGTTGCGGTCGGTGACGACGACAATGGTCGGGTTGTTCATCTCGGGGGCCGTCATCAGGCGGCCAGCAAGACAGGTCATCTCGATGCTCTTGCCCGAGCCCTGCGTGTGCCACACCACGCCACCCTTGCGACTACCGTTGGGACGGCTGGCAATAATCACGCTCTGCACCACGGCCCGAACCGCGTGGAACTGGTGATAGCCCGCGATTTTCTTGATGTTGCCGTCATCCTCGAAAAGGATGAAATGCCGCAGGTATTCAAGCAGCAGGTCGCGGCGGAACATGCCGCGAATCGCCGTTTCAAGCTGCTGCAACTCGCCGAGCGGGTCGAGTTTCTCGCCGTCGATGGTTCGCCATGCGTTGAATCGCTCTTGGTCGGCGGACAGCGAACCGATGCGGGCAAGGGGTGTAATCGGAAATGCCAAGCACTTGATTGAAGACGAACAGGTCGGGAATATCTTCCTTGTAGGTCTGCAACTGGTTGAAGGCCGCCCAGATGTCGGCATTCTCGTCGGCGGGGTTCTTCAACTCGATGACGGCCAGCGGCAGGCCGTTGATGAAAACCACGATGTCGGGACGGCGGGTGTGCTTCGGTCCCTCGATGGAAAACTGGTTGATGGCAACCCACTCGTTGTTATCGACGTTGCCGAAGTCGATGAGCTTCACGCGGTCGCCGAGCGTTTCGCCATCCCGATTGATTTCCACGGGCACGCCATCGGTGAGCCAGCGATGAAACTGGCGGTTGGACTGCATCAGGCCAGCGGCGTTGCCATGAATAACCTGTCGAGCGGCATCTTCAAGCACGGCGGCAGGGATATGGGGATTGATGCGGGCCATCGCCGTCAGCAGACGGTCGGCCAGCACCACAACCTTGTAGTTTTCGCGTTCCTGCTGCGGCCCCTGCGGTGCGATGTCAGGCCCGAAAACACGGTCATAGCCAAGTTCCTCGAACCAGTCGAGGGCAGCCTGTTCGGCCATGTTTTCGTCGATGAGGCTCATGGTTTTGGAAACCAGCTTTGCAGAGCCATTACTACCGCTTTGAAAGATTTACAGTGCAGCAGACTTCTGACGGATGCGCGTTCCCCAATTTGCTGAAAATTGCGCGGCGAAATGGTTTGGCGCAGCCGCTCACGCATCAAGTGCTCAAAAAGTTCTTTTGGAAAATTCTGCTTTAGTTCGCCGACCGTTCTTCCTAGTTTTGTCGCGTAGTCCTGCTGCCATTCCGTAATCCGGTTAACCGTTACACCACAATGCGCCGCCACCGCGCTTTCGCAGAACCAAAGCCACTGCTCCAGCTCCGGCACAAGAATCTCAACTTTGTGATTCTCACTCCAGGTGAAAGAATCGAGTTTGCGGGAAATCTCGTCGACAACCTGTTCCGGCGTTTGCCGACGCTCGCGTCCGGAGCCGTGATGATCCCAGAGCAATAAAACTTTTTGGTAGCGCCCTTTGTTCATGCGCGCCAACTCCGCACCACTCTGGACCATGCCGGCATCCCTTTGCGGATGCCGGTGAATGTCAAAACTGATTGGTCGGATCGCCAACGCCTCGGGGCGATTCAACAAACTACGCAGGAACGCTTCCGCATCGGCATCGGCGGCATGAATCAACAGATCCTTCATTCGAGAACCCCGGCGGCAAATACGATACCCAAATCAGGGGAGCCATCCCACGCCTTGAGCATCGGATGCTGCGCTCCGGCAACGACACGAGTGCCTGTATCGTCACGGCTGAAGCACAGCAGCGGATCGACACCGCATTGCTGCACTACAAACGGAGAATGCGTCGCCAGAATCATTTGCGCACCGGGAATCGACGACAGCGAGCGCAAGATAATTTCCAGCGCCCTGGGATGTACGCCGTTCTCCGGCTCTTCCACCATATAAACCGCCGAATCGGGCGGCAGAAATGCCGGAATCGTCAGCGCCAGCATGCGCAAGGTGCCGTCACTCAATACCCAACTGGGAGCCTCAAGTCCGCCCACGTAGCGCAGCAGCAGATACTCGGCGTTGTCGGCTTGCCGCCGCGCCCAACCGATCGCTTCGAGGTCGGGCAGGGCATAGCGCAGATGTTCGGCCCAGTGCGCAACGGGCGAACCCGCTTTAGCCCAGAATGGCCCCATCCCGCCGTTGGCTCCCAACAAACGTCCGACCACCCGCGCCAGATTGGTGCCATCCAGATCCAGCTCGGTCGGTCGCGTCGCAGGACATGGCAAACGCATCGCCGGACTGTTTAGTTGAATGTAACGAACACCCTGCATCAGGAACCGTTTGACTGCGTTGGCCGTCGGATAGCGTTCATCATCGGGAGGTGTCAGGCTCAAGGTCAGCTTATCCAGACCGAAATTAAATGAATCCTGATAGCTACCCTTCTCGCGCGTATAAAAATCCGTGGCGTTCGAGGTTTTTCCCAGCAATCGCTTGGGCTTGACCTTGGGACTGAAATTCAGGGGTTCTCCGCTAGGAAGCCATGCCTTGGAATACTGGCGTAAAGACTCATCATCTACGCAGACTCCGGCCTTGATGTCCTGCCGAATAGCCAGCCGATAGTTGAGCAAACTGTCCGCCTGCTCCGGCCGCTGGCTGCTCAAGTCCAGCCACAACTCGATTTCGATTACGCCCCCCTGGCGCAACCAGGTCAGATCGCGAAAGTCGGCGATATGACGGCTTTCGACGGCCATCGCCGGACCATGCACCAAGCAATCGCGCACAAAGTCAATGGCATCAAGAAATGTAGTCTTGCCAACGCCATTGGGTCCGACCAGCACATGGAAGCGCCCCAGCGGAAGGTTGCGCAATTCCCGGATGCCCTTGAAATTTCTGATGGTCAGGCCGACGATCATGATGATATTTCCTCACGTGAGCAGCGGTTATCCACGTCCGGTACTCGCAACAGACCGGAGATCAGGCGGGGCAGCAGGGTGTCGCGGAGGGTGGCGAGGGTTTGGGCTTGCTGATTGTTTTTGAAAATGCGATTCCTGAATACATTTACAACTTCATCGAAAGCTTCTAGAAGCACGAATGCTGGCAGCGAGACGAGAAGCCGATAGACATTGTTTCTGTTTAGCCCCGGCACTGCAGCATCGGTATTCATGTCGGAGAGACCGAGCGTTTGAAGCAGGTAGTAGCAATACGTCATCGGAACCGAAGATCTGACATAGAACACGGTGTCGATCGGAAAAAATGGGGGGTCTTCCCAATACAGGCTGCCGACGGTCCCCTGCCGGCCAACAATGACAGATGGGCCATCGACAAGGCTTTTGTTGTGAAAACCCGTTACTCCGCCGGAACCATAAACGGGGATGTCACCAGAGAGGCGGTCAGTTGCCTTCAGCGCCTTGCCATAGGCCAACTCAATGAACGACTCCAATCGCTGCGGACCCCACCCCTTCGGCACCAACCCCAACTCTGATTCCTCGAAGCTATCGGGAAACAGCGCAGCGGTGGCTTCGTCCATGCTTTCCGAGGTGCAGCCTGCCTGCTTGGCGCGGACAGGATCGAAATCAACGAACCACGACTTGAAAAGCGCTTGGGCGATGCCCTCTAGGGTTGCGTTGGTTTCGCGCAGGAGGGTGATGCGTTCGTCGAGAACTTTTAGCGTTGCCACTGCCTCGACTTGAATATCAATAGGTGGCAAATCCAACAGCACTTTGCGAAGTTCGCTTTGCTTAATTCCAAGCACCGTCGTTCCAGTCGCTCGCGCCTTGAGCCGCGACTGCATTTCGTCTGTTTGCAACAAGTAGAGCAGGTAGCCGTTATCCAAAACCCCATCCTTGCCTCTCAATGTCACCACACGCTGCGCAAGTGCGAACTTTCTCCGGGCCAAGTTGGGCAACTTCGCCCAGCGGCGCCTCAACGGTAAGAACGACATCGCCGGCTCTTGGCATACCCCGGTGCATCCATAAATCGTAGTTTTCGAGAGCAATGAACTCAGTTGGCGTTTCGATCCGGCCTCCTTTGATAATCTTGGCAGTTATCAGCGGAATTCCAGCAGCGGTCTTCTCAGGAGTTTTCCCTCGGTAGTCGATCAAAGCATCGAGACAATTCTCTAGCAATCTAGTTACTATTCCCTGCTTCCGTAAAGTCGGCGCTGGCGAGACGGCACACTTCCCGCCTTTCTGAACCACCACCTTGTCCCGCTCAATGATTTTGCGAAAGCTTTCTCCGGTCGTTGCCCAATCGACAATATCCACCTTGTAGGGCAAGTCGGATTCAGAAAAATCGTCCGCTAGTGCGCCGAGCAGTGAAAAACTCAATGCGTGGTCGGAAACAATACAAAGATCGAGATCGGAATACTCCTTCGCCGTCCATTTGGCGCGCGAGCCGAACGCCCAGACCTCATGCTGCGGTATATGCGCTTGCAGAATGCCGTAAACGATCTTCAGGTGATCCGGGCGGATATCAAGCAGCGGGGCTGGCATTCCTGAGTTCCAGTCGATTGAGCAAGGCCCGCGCATCGCCAAGAAATTCCAGTGTGCCGTTATAGACAAACTGCGCCTTTTCCTGATCGTAGGTATGCGCCGTAATATTTCGCATTTTGCGATAGCGGAACCAGGCTTCAACGTCCGCGATCAGCCCCTTTTCAGCTGCAGTTCGTAGCACATCGCGAAAATTATCTTGGTCGGTTTCGGCCGGACTGGCAGCCTCGTGTTCAATCTGCCGTCTTATGGCTTTTACGCTGACCTCATAAACCATTTCAAAGTTCTGAATAACGCCTGCAATTAGTGTTCTTTGCACGGCATCGTTTTGGGCATAAAACCAATCGCTGTCGCTGACGACACTAATGCCATCCCCCAAGGCTGCGATGGCACCGCGAAGTGATGTAAGGTCCAATTTCTCAGTCATTTTTCAAAATCCAATGGATACCCCAGTTTGGCAAGTTTTTCGCCGATAAGCCCGTCGAGTGCCTGGCCCTTCTTCATTTGGTCGGCGAGCTTGGTGGTCAGCGTCGCCATTTTCTCGGCAAACGCCTCGTCATCATCCTCAACCTCTTCGGTGCCTACATAGCGGCCCGCCGTGAGCACGTAGCCATGCTCGCGAATCTCGTCGAGCTTCACCGAACGGCAGAACCCTGGCTCGTCGGCGTAGATTGCCTCCGTTTCGCCATCCTGCCGCCACGCATGCACGGCGCGGGCGATTTTGTCGATGTCCGCATCGTCAAAAATCCGATTGACGCGGGTTTCCATGCGACCCAGCTTGCGGGCATCAATGAACAGGAACTCGCCCTTGCGACTCCGCCCGTTCTTGGTCTTGTCCTTGGCGAGGAACCACAGGCAGGCGGGAATCTGCGTGTTGAAGAAGAGTTGCGGCGGCAGCGATACCATGACTTCCACCACGTCGCCCTCAACCATGGCCTTGCGGATGGCTCCCTCGTTATTGGTATTCGAGGACATCGAGCCATTGGCGAGCACCACGCCCGCCGTGCCCGTCGGTTTCAGGTGCCAGAGGATGTGTTGCAGCCAGCCATAGTTGGCGTTGCCCGCTGGTGGCGTGCCATAGACCCAGCGAGGGTCGGAGGCGAGCTTTTCGCCGCCCCAGTCCGAGATGTTGAACGGCGGATTGGCGAGAACGTAATCGGCCCGCAGGTCGGGATGCTGGTCGCGGTGGAAGGTGTCGGCGGGTTCCTTGCCGAGATTGAAGTCCATGCCGCGAATGGCGAGGTTCATCGCCACCAGCCGCCATGTCGTCGGATTGGCTTCCTGCCCGTAGATGGACAGGTCGCCGAACTTGCCGCCGTGCGACTCGACGAACTTTTCCGACTGGACGAACATGCCGCCCGAACCGCAACACGGGTCATAGACCTTGCCCTTGTGCGGCGA
The DNA here is from genome assembly GCA_016710885.1 of Candidatus Proximibacter danicus. Classification (GTDB taxonomy): domain Bacteria; phylum Pseudomonadota; class Gammaproteobacteria; order Burkholderiales; family Rhodocyclaceae; genus Proximibacter; species Proximibacter danicus. The sequence continues at coordinate 115,027 of JADJUC010000001.1, read as the reverse complement.
CAACACCTCGACCAACACCTTGACCACGGATGCGGGCGTGTAGAACTGGCCGCCCTTCTTGCCTTCGGCACTAGCGAACTGGCCGAGGAAGTATTCATAGACCTGGCCGAGAACATCCTTGGCCTTGTCCTTGCCGCCGAAACCGATGCTCGACACGAGGTCGATAAGCTCGCCGAGCTTGCCGTCTTCGAGCTGGGTGCGGGCGAAACGCTTGTCTAGGATGCCTTTCAGGCGGGGATTGTCCTGCTCGATGGCGATGAGGGCATCGTCAATCCGCTTGCCGATGTCGGGTTGCTTGGCCTGATTGCGAATCGCCTCCCAGCGGGCCGACTCGGGCACCCAGAAAACATTCGCCATGGTGTAGTAATCGCGGTCTTCCAGCAGGGCGGGAATCTGGCTGCTTCGATTCGCCGAGATAAAAGCTCGTGCTCCGTGTCGGAAAACGCGGCCCTCAACTCTTCTTTCCGCTCGCCAAAGGCGTCGGAGATGTATTTCAGGAAGATGAGGCCGAGCACGACGTGCTTGTATTCCGCTGCATCCATATTGGAACGCAGCTTATCAGCGGTGGCCCATAGGGTTTTTTGCAGGTCTTGGTTCATTGGTGACGCATTTTCCTTTGTATATCTCGATTCGCTGTTGTCTAAAACAAGCTAGTGGCTGAGTTATCTGTAGTTTTAACGTGGCGGATGTTTTTCTATTATCTGATGACATCCAAATGGCCACCATTGCTGGAACCGCTGCGACGCAGCTTACCAGCGTGCTTGAGTTCAGTCAGGTGATATTTGCCGTCAATGCCGTTCCGAGCAAGAGGCGCGAGCATCAATCCGTCCGCCGTTTTCCCACCGGCAGGACAGCCTCGATCAGGTCGGTGATCAACTCGGCAGTGACGCCGCCACGATCCCGATCCGGGTTGTACTCGACAATTTCGAGGCCCAACAGGCCCGGTAGTGCCGCCAGGCGACGCAGGCCGGCCGCGACTTCGCGCACCGCCAGCCCGTCCGGTTCCGGGCTGCCGACGCCGGGGGCAACGCGCGGGTCGAAGGCGTCGAGATCGAGAGTGACGCCAAATCCGCCGGGGGCCCCAGAGACAATCGCCAGCGCTTCGTCAAAGCAGGTCTTGAAGCCACGCTGCGCGATCGCTTCGGCGCCGATGACGCGGACACCCAGCCGCTCGAGGAATTCGGCTTCCTCGGCTTCGTAGCTGCGCGGGCCGAGCACCACGGTATGTGCCGGCAATAGCTGCATGCCCGGCAGGCCAAAACCGAGCAGGCGCTTGTCGCCGCGCCCGAACAGGCAGGCCAGCGGCATGCCGTGGATGGCGCCGGAATAGCTGGTTTCCGGTGTGTGGCTGTCGAGGTGGGCATCCACCCAAAGCAGTCCGATCGGTGCGCCCACGGTTCGCGCCATGCCGCTCCAGGTGCCGATGGCCACCGAGTGGTCGCCGCCGATGACCAGAGGAAACTCGCCGGTGGCGTGCGTGGTGGCGACGGCATCGGCGAGTCGCTGGCACAGGTTGGCAATGCGCTCGACCGGCGTCTGCCCCGGCCGGTCCGGCGCGTAGAGCGTTTCTCCCCAGTCGATGGCCGGGTGATGCTCGAGTTCGTGCCAGGCCTGCGAGCGGTGGAAGGCTGTCGGGCCGTGTTCGCAGTTGTGGTCCTGCGCGCCGATGCCGCTGGCGGCGCCGATGATGCGCAAGCGGCGGTTCGGGTTGCGGTCGGCTGGGCGAGTGTGCGGCATGGCTGGAGAGGTCTTGCTGGAAGGAGCGCAGAGCATAGGGCATCGTCAGGCCTTTGTCAGTTCCGCAGCCCACTGCTGCAGGGCGGAAACAGTCGCTTACATCTGGCGACAGAACGGTACCTGCCAGCGGTAGCCAAAAGCCGGCCATGGCGCGTTGTTTGCGCTATCCCTCCGCCAGGAAGAATGGTTTTTCCCGGCCTGGAGGCAAAGGAGAACAGACATGAAAACAGGACGATTGCTGACTGCAGGCGTGATTTCCGTGGCGGCCCTGCTGGCCGGTTGTGCGGTATCGCCGTCGGCGGGGCCACGTTACGTCGAACGGCATGAATATTACGAACCTGTCCGTGTTGCACCGCCCCCGCCGTATGTCGAACATGTCGGCCATCCGCCTGTTATTGGCCACGTCTGGATTTCCGGCTACTGGAACTGGGGCGGTGCACGCTATGCCTGGGTGCCAGGGCGTTGGGATGCTCCGCGCAGCGGCCACCACTGGGTGCCGCATCGTTGGGAGAAAAATGGCGACCATTGGCGCCAGCAGGGCGGCCACTGGGAGCGCGGCGGAAACGTACAGCGGAATACGGTTGTCGTCAGGCAGCCCGAGCGCAGCACGCACAACGACCGTTCAATGCACAACGACCGCGATGGACGCCGCGACGATCACCAGTGGTCAGCGCCGGCACCGCGCTTCGAGCGCAACGACGCTGCCCGTGGCGGGCACGAGGTGCGCTCGCAACCGGAGCGCAGTGTTCGCCCGCCGGCAGCGCCGGAAGCCAGGCTGTCGCCGCGCAACGACGTGTCGCGCCCGGATGTTTCAGAGCGTCAGCCCCGGGCGGAGGCTCCGGTACGCAATGAGCGCCGCGAAATGTCTCGCGATTCGGCACGCGAACCTGCTCGAAACGGAAGTGAAAGTCGTCCCGGGCGGGAGCGTGAAGCACGCCCGGAAAGAGGGAACGAGCGTAGTCGGGAAGATGGGCGCAATGCCGGCCGCGACAGCAGCCGGGAGCGCGGCGCGTAAATCCTTTGCAGCTAGAACTCCTGCCGCTTCACCCGCGAGGCCAGCCAGACCAGCAGCAGCACTGGTGCGCCGAGCAGAGCCGTGGCGGTGAAGAAGTGGCCATAGCCGAACGAGTCGACATAGGCCCCGGAGAAGCCGGCGATGGTCTTCGGCAGCAGCAGCATCATGGAGCTGAACATGGCGTACTGCGTAGCCGAGTAGTTCACATTGGTCAGCGAGGACAGGTAAGCGACAAAGGCCGCCGAGGCGATGCCGCTGGCCAGGTTGTCGGCTGAGACGACGAAGATCAGTGCTGTCACATCATGGCCATGGCCGGCCAGCCAGGCGAAGAGCAGGTTGCTGGCGGCACTGAGGATGGCGCCCAGCATGAGGATGCGCATGACCCCGAAACGCATCGACAGCACGCCGCCGATGAAAGCCCCAACCAGGGTCATGATGACGCCGTAAATCTTGGTCACGGCGGCGACTTCGTCCTTGGTGAAGCCCATATCCACGTAGAACGGGTTGGCCATGATGCCCATGACCACATCGCTGATGCGATAGACCGCGATCAGTGCCAGGATCAGCGCTGCTTGCCAGCGGTAGCGGCGGAGAAACTCGGCAAAGGGCTCGACTAGCGCACTCCGCAGCCATTCAGCCGCGTTCCTCGCCGGTGGCAATTCGCGGCGGGCAGGTTCCGGGGAAAACAGCACGGTAACGATGCCGACCAGCATCGAGGCGGCCATGACCAGGTAGGCGGTTTGCCAGGCAGCGTGCTGGTAGGCCGTGGCCCCCGATACCGGCAGCACTTCGGCGCGTGCCGCCAGCCAGAGCACGCCGGCGCCGGCCCAGATCATCGCCAGCCGGTAGCCGGTCTGGTAGGTAGCGGCCAGCGCCGCCTGCCGGTCAACGTCGGCCGATTCGATGCGGTACGCGTCCAGCGAAATATCCTGCGTCGCCGAGGCAAAGGCCACCGCCAGCGCGAACCAGACGATGGGCATCAGCGCGATCTTCGGGTCGGTCAGCGCCATGCCGGTCAGTGCCGCAACGATGGTGCATTGCGAGAGCAGCAGCCAGCTGCGCCGGCGGCCGAGGGCGCGGGTCAGGAAGGGAATCGGCAGCCGGTCCACCAGCGGCGCCCAGACCCACTTGAAGCCATAGGCCAGCCCGACCCAGCTCAGGTAGCCGATGGTGGTGCGGTCAATGCCAGCCTCGCGCAGCCAGAAGCTGAGCGTGCCAAACACCAGCAACAGTGGCAGCCCGGCCGAAAAACCGAGTGCCAGCATGCGCAGGCTGGCGGGTTCGAGATAGACGCGCCAGGCTTGCCGCCAGTTGTGCTGCGTCATTGCTTAAGCCCGTTGTTGAGTGTGCTGTCATTGCGGCAAGGCTTGCGAGCAAGGGAGTTCTGCATGTCTTGGTTATCCGCGTGTCTGGGGTTCAGCGGCATCTTCTGTCGGTATGACCCGCACCGGCACGGGTGAGCTCGCGTCGAGATGAACATTGCGCTGCGGGAAGGGGATTTCGATGCCATGCTCGGCAAAGCTGGCGTCGATCATGAAACGCAGGTCGCTCAGAATGACATTGCCGCCGCGACGGCCGGGGCCGACCTCCAGCCACACGTAAAGCGCGAACATCAGCGCGTTGTCACCGAAATCCATGAACAGCACTTCCGGTGCCGGCTCGACGAGCACCTGCTTGTGGCGGGCAGCCACCTCCAGCAGCAGGTCGGACACCTTGCGCACCGGCGAACCGTAGCCAACGCCAATGTTCAAGACGTAGCGCACCTTGCGGCTCGAAAGCGTCCAGTTGGTCACGTTCTGCTCAAGGAAGGTGCTGTTCGGCACCAGCGTCTCGATGCCGTTCACGTCACGAATGGTGCAGGAGCGCACGTTGATGTCGGTCACCTCACCGCGGATGCCACCGACCTCGACGATGTCGCGCGGCTTGAACGGGCGCTCCATCAGCAGCATGACGCCGCTGATCAGGTTCTTCAGCAGGGTCTGCATGCCGAAGCCGGCACCGATGGCGATGGCACCACCGAGGAAGGCGAAGGCGGTCAGCGGAATCTTCACGACATCCAGCGCCAGCAGCAGCAGAATCACCAGCGTCACTGCCAGAATCCACTTGCGGGCGATGCGGGCGCTGGTCTCCTCCATCTTGCCGCGACGCATGGCCAGGCCAAAGGCGAACCGGGTCAGCAAGGCGATCAGCAGGTAGCCGATCACCACGATCAGGATTGCCTGCACCACCTTGGCCACCGTTACGCCGCGCGTCCCGGTAATTGTCCGGCCGTCGACGACGATGCTGTCCTCGACCGCAAAGAGCTCGAAGGTCCAGGCGGCCTTCATGAAGTCGCTCGAGAAGCCGAACAGGTTCTGCACCCGCTCGCCGGCACTCAGGTCCTTGACCCGGACCTCTTCGTCCTCGACCCAGCGCTTGAGCAGGTGCTGGGCCTCCTCTACCTGGGTGAAAGCGCTCAGGTAGAACCGTTCACGTTCTGTGAGCAATTCCAGCATCGATTTCCGGAACGCGGTTTCAGCCGGCGTATCGGCTGCCCGGAGCAGGTTCTGCTGTTCGGCGATCTGCCCGGTGACCACCTCCATCTTGGTGCGCAGGTGATCCATTGCCGGGTTGAGCACATTGAGCAGCTTGCGGCTGCTCTCGAAGTTCTTGCGCCGGTCCAGCCTTCCCGCCTTCTGGTCATCCGAGGCCGAAAACCGCAGATCCCAGAACGAACGCTGCATGTCCAGCGTGACCAGCCCGACGTTCAAACCATCCACTGCCTGCACCGCATTGCGGCCGCGTTCAACCGTCAGGAGCAGTTCCCGCTCCCTGGTCTTGGCGACTGCCCGGGCGCCCGCCAGTTGCCGCTCAATCTCCGCAGCTTCCTTGCGACGCGCATCGAGATCGTTCTTGGCCGTGCGGCCGCGGAAGGGATTGACCTTCTGCAGGAAACCCTCCGGCTTTTCCGCTTTCGCCACCTCTGCTTCGAGGGTTGCGATGGCCTTGCGTACGGCGGCCAAGCGCTCCTGCAGTTCGACTACCTGTTTTTCCGCAGCAGCATTGGCCTCCATGGCCTTGTCGAGTTCGTCTGACTGCCGCTCACGTTCCCGGCTGGCGCGATCCATTTCCTTGATGGTCGTCGAGCGGCGTTCATCGATAGCGGCTTTGACACGCTCCAGATCATCGGCCTTGAAGACGACCGACTTCTCCACCTCGGCGATCTTGCGTTGTACGAAATCCACTGCGTGGCCATGCTCGATCACCGCTGCCTCGACCGCGCGGGTCTGAGCTGCCAGCGCTTCCACGTAAGCGCCGAGTGCCCGTACTTCCAGCGCCGCGAGGTCGCGCCGCCAGGTTGCGGCGCTGACGTCCGACGGCTTGGCTGCCTCCAGCGCTTCCTGCATCAGGCGCTGGCGTTCACTGGCCTTGCCCAGGCTTTCCCGGGTGTTCTCCATCTGCGCGGTAAGTAGTTTGGCCCGGACTTCTTCACTGTGCTGCGTCAGCCGATTGGCCTGCAGTTCAGCGCGCAAGCTGTCAACCAGCAGGATCGAGTACGGCGGCTTCTCGGGCAGCCCCGTCCAGGCACGACGCTTGGCCTCCGCCTCGTTCGAAATCTTTTTCAGCTCGACGATATTGCCCAGCGCATTGATGTGCTGCCGATAGGCGAAGGCCATCAGCCGCAGCGTGCGGACGCGCAACTGCAATTGTGGCTCGGGTGTTCCGGGGGGCGCGCCTGAGGCCTGCCGCTCCGGGCCATCGACGGCGGCGAGTTCGAGCTGCGTGTCGGCCAGGCGCTTTTTCAGTTCATCGACCGATTCCGGCGCCGCCTTGGTGGTGTCGGGCGCGCTGCTTCCCTTGGCCTGCTTGGCAATTGCACTGAGCGGCGATTGCGCGGTCGCCGGCAGGGCCGCGCACAGGGCGAAGGTCAGCGCGAGCAGTGTCGAGATGGAAATGCGGTGAAATGTCATAGCAGTATTTTCCTCTCGCTCGGATCGCTTGTGCGGGGAGTCAGTGGTATTCATCTTCTCGTTGATGGCGGATGGCGAGGATCAAGGCGATGTCGGCACCTTCGTCGTGACTGTAAAGCGCCAGATAGCCGGTGCAGCCACGCGAGATGACCAACTCACGCAAACCCTGCGGCAATGGACGGCCAATGCGCGGATGGCGGGCCAGCACCTGCAATGCATCAAGGATGATGTCGACGGTTTCCGGGGCCGATTCAGGCGCCGTCAGCACCAGAAAATCCGTCAGCCGTTCCAGATCGTCAGCCGCCTCGGGTGAGAGCAGCCAGCGCGTCATGCGCCGCTGTCGAGCAGTTTCGTCAGCTTCTGTGCCGCTGGCCGGCTCGCCGCTTCGCCGCGTGCCCGTGCGCGCAGGTATTCGGCAAAGGCTGCACCGTCGAATACCTCGCCATCAATTTCGACTTTGCGCCGCGATGTCAGCGCGCGTGCTACGAAGGCTTCCTCTGCTTCGGCCCGGTCGAGCTCGTGCCCGATTGCCCGAACCATCAGCGCATGCGGCGTCACGCCTTCCTGGGCAGCAACTTCCTGCAGGCGATCACGCGTGGCGTCGTCAAGTTTTACGGACAGATTCGGCATGGGAGGCTCCCGGTTATGGCGGTATTAATATGTTACTACCTTGGCTGAGCAGCTGCTACCGCACACCGAAAATTCACGCCGTCCATTTTGGCTGAAGCGCTTCCGGTGCTGCGTTTTTCAGGGCTTCGCCTGGCGCCATTCGTAGATGCCGCCGTCGGCCACGAGGGAAAGAAAAAGCTTGCCGTTTTTCAGCAGGTAGGACCGCACGTGTGGCAGGTCGCGCAGCACTTGCTGGTCATGCGATCCCGGTGGGCACATCGCGCGTGTCGTCGCGAGCAGACCGAACTCCAGCGAACCCGACGGGGATGCCTGAGACGGCGAGGCCTTCCACGTCGTCGTACCGCGATTGCAGTCGATTCGAAAACTTGCGCGCCCGTCGGCTGAAAAGCGGACCGTGAAGGTTTCGGGGTGCGCAATGTGGGTCGTGCCTTGTGCATCGTCCATTGACTGGATGGCGACGAGTTCCCACGCAGTGCCGGCAAGCGACGCAGCCGGGGTGGCTTGCACGTTCTGGCAGCGCATCTCGGGCGCTTGATATCCCCAGACGACGGTTGCCTCGCCCTGGTGCTCCCAAAGCGACTCGTTGCGGCCCATATATCTCGCGCCGCTTGCGCTCGGCGCCAGAAACATCAGGGATGTCTGGTCGCCCCGCTCGGCAATCAGCGACGGCGGGTCGGTCTGAAAGTAGGTCGCGATGATCTCGTCTGCCGGACTGTCGTTGCACGCATAGCGAACCGTAGTTAAAGCGTCGATCAGGTGATAGCGGGCCTGCAATTCGACAATGCGGCGGCGATATGCCTCAAGGACGCAGCCACGCTTGTCGCCCGCTTTCCAGCAGTCGTTGCGGCCTTTGATCCAGCCGCGTTGCTCGGCCTTGAGAATTGGAGGGTGCTCATTGGCTGCCTTGGGCAATGCGGCGGAATAAGCCGCTGACAGCCTCCGGTCGAGCGCAGCGAGTTCGGTATCTGCGCAGACCATTTGCTCGATGCTGCCGCTTGCCTTCGTGCAGTCAAAGCCCGGTTCCTGCGCAAGCGCAGGAACGCTCAACGCGCAGAAAATGAAAATTTGCAGCGTTCTCGTGATCACAAGTTTCCTCATCGAGTCGTCTCTAGCGGAAATTGGCTGATTGGTGATGATTTCGAGCGTTGGGATGGGGTTGGTTGCTCGTGGGCAGAAAGCGGCATGTTAGCGCGAATGCATACAAACAAAAAACCCGCCGGTAGCAACGGGCGGGTTCTCTGTAGGGGCGGGTCGCTGATCAGCGCGTGATCGGCCGATAGCGAATCCGCTTCGGCTTCGCCCCTTCTTCACCCAGGCGCTTGCGCTTGTCTTCCTCGTATTCCTGATAGTTACCGGTGAAGAAGCTCCACTGCGAATCGCCCTCGCAGGCGAGGATGTGGGTGCAGATGCGGTCGAGGAACCAGCGGTCGTGCGAGATGATCATGGCGCTGCCGGCGAATTCGAGCAGCGCGTCTTCCAGCGCGCGCAGGGTTTCCACGTCGAGGTCGTTGGAGGGTTCGTCGAGCAGCAGCACGTTGCCGCCGGTCATCAGCGTCTTGGCCAGGTGCAGGCGGCCGCGTTCGCCGCCGGAGAGCTTGCCGACGATCTTCTGCTGGTCGCCGCCCTTGAAGTTGAAGCGGCCGATGTAGGCGCGGCTGGGCATCTCGAACTTGCCGATCTGGATGATGTCGCTGCCCTGAGCCAGTTCGTCGAACACGGTCTTGTCGCTGGAGAGGTTCTCGCGGCTCTGGTCCACGTAGGCCATCTTCACCGTCTGGCCCATGATGACTTCGCCGGAATCCGGTTTTTCCTGGCCGGTGATCATGCGGAAGAGGGTGGATTTACCGGCGCCGTTCGGGCCGATGATGCCGACGATGGCGCCGGCCGGCACGTTGAACGACAGGTTGTCGATCAGCAGGCGGTCGCCGAAGGCTTTTGACACGCCGTTGAACTCGATGACCTTGTCGCCGAGGCGCTCGGCCACGGGGATGAACATTTCCTGCGTTTCGTTGCGCTTCTGGTAGTCGTGGCTGGCCATTTCCTCGTAGCGGGCGATACGCGCCTTGCTCTTGGCCTGGCGCGCCTTCGGGTTGCTGCGCACCCATTCCAGTTCCTGCTTCATCGCCTTCATGTGGGCGTCGACCTGCTTGTTCTCGGTCTCCAGGCGGGCTTCCTTCTGCTCCAGCCAGCTCGAATAGTTGCCCTTCCACGGGATGCCGTGGCCGCGGTCGAGTTCGAGGATCCACTCGGCGGCGTTGTCGAGGAAGTAGCGGTCGTGGGTGACGGCGACCACGGTGCCGGGGAAGCGCACCAGGAACTGCTCCAGCCATTCGACCGATTCGGCGTCGAGGTGGTTGGTCGGTTCGTCGAGCAGCAGCATGTCGGGCTTGGAGAGCAGCAGCTTGCACAGCGCGACGCGGCGCTTTTCGCCGCCGGAGAGCTTGCCGATGTTGGCGTCCCAGTCCGGCAGGCGCAGCGCGTCGGCGGCGATTTCCATCTGGTGCTCGGTGTCGGAGCCGGTGGTGGCGATGATCGCTTCCAGCCGGGCCTGTTCCTCGGCCAGCTTGTCGAAGTCGGCGTCTTCCTCGGCGTAGGCGGCGTACACGGCTTCCAGCTTGGCCTGGGCCTCCATTACTTCGCCCATGGCGCTTTCCACTTCCTGGCGCACGGTCTTGTCCGGATCGAGCTGCGGTTCCTGCGGCAGGTAGCCGATCTTGATGTTCGGCAGGTGCTGCACCTCGCCTTCGTATTCCTTGTCCACGCCGGCCATGATGCGCAGCACGGTCGACTTGCCGGAGCCGTTGAGGCCGAGCAGGCCGATCTTGGCGCCGGGGAAGAAGGACAGGGAGATGTCCTTGATGATCTGCCGCTTGGGCGGGACAACCTTGCTCACGCGGAGCATCGACATTACGTATTGGGCCATGGCTTTCGAGGTGTGGGCAAAAAAGGAAGATGAAACGACGCGCACGGGCGCGCCGCAAGGTGCGTAATTCTAGCCGAGTTAAGGCCGTTGTCGGGGCGCGGCGCGCAGCAATGCGAAGCCCATGCCGGCGGCGGCGAGGAGCCAGAGTGGCAACGGCAGGGCCGTTGCCGGCTCGGCCAGCCCGGCCACATTGAGGGTGATGCGCGACACGGTGGCGAGGGCGAGCATCGAGAACAGGGCGCCGACCATGGCCGCGCTGCGCGGCGCCGGAACGAAACGCTCGGCGATGGCGAAAGCCTTGCACAGCGCGAGCCCCCAGCCAACACCGCCAACGAGTTGAGCCGCTGGTAGCAGCAGCGCGCTGCCCGTGGCGCTGAAAATGGCAGCGGCAATTGCCGCAAGCAGGCAGCCGGCGAGGAAGATCACATAGGGTGGTCGTTTCCCACCAAAGGTTGAGGCCAGCACGCTGCCACCGGCAACGCCGACCCAGAACAGGGGCATTAGCCAGGCAAGGTCGCTGCTGACGTAGTGCTTGAGGTAGGCCGGCGCAGCAGCGAGATTGAAGAAGACCTGGAAGCCGAGTGCGGCCGCTAACAGCAGAACGAAGAAGGCAACGCTGCCGAGCGGTGCCGGCGGGAGGTTCTCGGCCGGGTTGTCGGCTTTCAGCCCGGCAGCGCGTTCGGCCGTGGCCAGTGGCAGCACCAGCGCCGCCAGCGTCAGACTGGAGAGGGCGAACGGCAGGGCAGGCGAAATTCCCTTGAGTTGGGCTCCCAGCCATGGCGCGATCATGCCGGCGCCGGCCATGCCGAGTGTCATCGTGGCAGCGAGGGCGGTCCGCTCGGGGGTGGCGGCGTGGCGGGAAAGCAGCGCGTAGAGCGGCGCGCGCAGGGCGGAAGAGGTGATGACCCAGATGACGGTGAGTCCGAGCAGGAGCGCGGGCGTACTGCCCGCCTGCGGCATCAGCAGGAAGGCGAAACAGGACGCGAGGCTGACCCCGAGCAGTGCGGGGGCGATCCGGCCGTAACGCTGCATGCCGCGTGCGGCGGCGATGCCGAAGGCGAGATCGAAGCCGGCGATCAGCAACTGGTCAGCGATCAGGATGCGCGGTAGCCAGGCCTTGTCGATGCCGGCGCCCAACAGCAGCTCGGGCAGGAAGACGACGTAGATCGTCCAGGTCGAGACAAAGACGAACTGGACGACGGCGAGATAGAGGGCGCGTGAGCGCGCGCTGGAAAGAGGGGAGGACATCGGGGCAGACATGGGCGGATTATAGGGACCAGAAGCCGCCGCGTCGAAATCGTGTGTGCCGACTGGCTGCAGGCCTCGGACGAGAGGGGAGTGTCAGGCCGTATCGCGTTCGAGCGTGATCAGCAGCGCACCTTCTTCGGGCTTGTCGCCAACCTCGACAAAAACCTCGACGACGGTGCCGGACCAGGGGCTGGGGATATCGAGCGCGACCTTGCCGGTTTCGATGCTGATGATGTTGTCTTCGCGCTCGATGTGTTCGCCGGGCTGGACGAAGACTTCGAGAATGAAGACGTCCCCGCTGGCGCACGAGCCGCAGCTCGACCAGCACTCGGGATATTTCGGCATGCGGATTTCGACGGCCATGGGGCGACGCGTAGCGGACGGTGGGGCGCAATTGTAGCGCTGTACGCGAGATCCCGTTGTTATGCGTGCGGCGAGTGATGTCGAAAAAGAGCGCTGCAGGTCCGGGTTGAGCGGAGGAGAAGGCGCAGTCGGACCTGCAGCGCAAGGGAGGGAGAACTGTTTTGTCGTTTAGCCGACAGCAGCTTTCAGGTTCGCGAGGATCTCGGTACGTGGTCGAATCACCGGAGACTCTTCTTCGGCCAGCGATTTGATCTCGCCTGAAATCTGGCCGCCTTCCTCGATCAGTATCTTGCCGTAGCGGATCTTGCCGCTGACCTTGCCTGTGGCGTGGATGATGAGCTGGCTGCGGGCGGTCAGTTCTCCTTCGAACTGACCGTGAATCTCTGCAATGTCGATGCTGACTTTGCCGCTATACACCCCGCGGTCGGCAATGCGGATAACCCGGCTGTCCATCGTGGCTTCGACCCGCCCCTCGACGACAAGCGTGTCGCAGTCAAGAATTTCGGCGCTTTTCAGTTTCACGTCCGGGCCGACAATCAGCCGGCTGCCTGTTTCTCCAAGCGTGTCGGAATTTTGCGCAGGCGCCACAGGATTCCCTGCGTTCTGGGTGGTGGAGGCAGGCCTTGCCGTGCTTGAAGTCGATGAGGCGGGATTGCCGGGCTGTATTGTCGACGTCGTGGAGCGGGGCTGCGATGCAAGCAGGTCGCGGGCCGCCGGCTCTTGCGGTCGCGAAAACGGGTTGGCGGGTTTGTTGAACATCCGGTATCTCCATCAAGGTTGGGGTTTCATGGCTATATCAAGTTCCGTGCCATCATTAATTAGTTGTTTTGTTTCAGATGCTTGTGTAGTTCAGGCGAGATCCTGGATGTCTTATTCGGCGCATTGTCGTTGTCGATTCACGACGACTTTGTCGAGAGCATGTGCAGGGTATTGATTCGAATATGATTTTTTATGTCGCTTTTCCACGACGGGTTGCATTGCGGCGGCATCGGTCCGTATCCTGCGGACATTCCACTTTCCCGACCTCATGCGCTTTCTTTCCTTTCGTTCCACTCTGCTGATCGGTTTCCTGCTCTTGGCGTTACTGCTCGGTGCGGCGGCCCTGCGTGGCCTGCTGGCGCTGGAAGATTTTGCGCGGCAGAGCCGGCAAAGCGCGGAACTGGCGGTACAGGTCACCGCGAACCTGCAGCAGTTGGCCGAGCGAACCGTTGATCTCGAGCGCGGTGCCCGCCAGTATCTGGTGCTCAAGGACCCGTTGTTGAAGCGGCGTTTCGATATGCTGGTTGCCGAAGCCTTGCCCGCGCTGACACGGCTGGAGGCTATCGACCAGGCCGCTTTCTCGCCACCTGCAAACAACTGGCGAAATGCAGTGCTGGCGGCTAAGGAGCAACTGCCGGAGAAGGATTCGCCAGCGATCCTGGCGGCGATGTCGTTGCTTAACGAAGTCAACGAGGTTCTGGCCGTATCGGGGCGCGGTTGGATCGAGCGGCAAAATGCGACGCTGCTCACTGAACTTGAGCGCAACCGGGTCAGTCTGTTCGCGCAGGTGGCAGCTTCGATGTCCGGCGCGCTGGTTTTGGTGGTGCTTATGGCCTGGTGGCTGATCCGGCCGGTCGGGCGGCTGGAGGCAGCCATTGAACAACTGGGTGAAAGCCGGTTCGACATGCCGATTGAAATCCACGGCCCCGCCGATCTGCAGCGTGTTGGTCAGCGCCTCGACTGGTTACGTCACCGCCTTGCTGCTCTGGAGGCCGACCGGGTGCGCATCCTGCGCCATGTTTCACACGAACTGAAAACTCCTTTGGCGGCGCTGCGCGAGGGTGTCGCATTGCTGCAAGATGAGGTCGTCGGGCCGCTGGCAGACGGGCAGCGTGAGGTGGCCAGCATTCTTGAGCATAACGCGCGGGCGCTGCAGCAGCAGATCGAGGACCTGCTCAATTATCACGCAACCGTTTTCGATGCCGCGCGGCTGCAGCGACGTCGCATTGCGCTGCGCACGCTGCTAGAGGCCGCAGCCGACGAGCAGCAATTGCAGCTGCAGGCGCGCGAACTGCGCGTAGTTGTCGATTGCGTTCGCCGACAGGTGCAGCTTGATCCCGACAAGATCCGGGTTGTGCTCGGCAATCTGCTTTCCAACGCCATCGCTTTCAGCCCGGCGGGGAGCGAAATTCGCCTGGCCGCCGGTGTGCGCAGCAATAACGTTTTCATCGATTGCATCGATCAAGGGGCCGGCGTGACGGCTGCCGATGCCGAACGCATTTTTGATCCCTTCGTACAGGGAAGCCATCGGCCAATATCGAGCCAGCAGGGCAGTGGCGTGGGGTTGTCGATCGTGCGCGAACTGGTCGCGGCACAGGGTGGTCGCGTATTCCTTGTGCCGTCGGCGCAGGGTGCCCATTTCAGGATTGAACTGCCCTATGAGCAATAACCCGAACGCCGAGTTCTGCCGGGTACTGGTTCTGCGTTTGGCCGAGCTGGAGGCTGACCGGGCGCGTGTGTTGCGCCATGTCTCGCACGAGTTGAAAACGCCGCTGGCGGCACTGCGCGAAGGTGTTGCCTTGCTGCGAGAAGAGGTGCTCGGGCCGCTGACTTCCGAACAGCGGGAAGTGGCCAGTATTCTTGAACATAATACCCACGCATTGCAGCGGCAGATCGAGGAATTGCTCAACTATCACGCCACGGTTCTTGATGTGGCGCGCGTGCAGCGGCGGAGTGTCGTGATGCGCAGCCTGCTCGAGGCTGTCGTCGCTGAGCAACGCTTGCAGTTGCAGGCACGCGATCTGCGTGTGGTCATCGATGGCGGTGGCGAAGCAACGCAACTTGATCCGGACCGCATGCGCGTGGCGCTCGGTAATCTGCTTTCCAATGCGATTGCCTTCAGCCCGATCGGCGGAAAAATCGAATTGGCTGCCAGTGTCCGCGATAACTTGCTGGTCATCGATTGCATCGACCAGGGGCCGGGCGTTGCCGAGGCCGATGCCGAACGGATTTTTGACCCTTTTGTGCAGGGAAGCCGGCGGCCGGCCGTCAGCCAGCAGGGCAGCGGCGTCGGCCTTTCTATCGTTTATGAAGTGGCGGTGGCGCAGGGCGGTCGAGTCTGCCTGGTGCCGTCGGCGCAAGGTGCGCATTTCAGGATGGAATTGCCTCATGAGCAGTAAGCTGAACACGGGTTTTTGTCGAGTACTTCTTACCCTTTGCTGCCTGTCGCTGGCCGCCTGTGCGACAGCGCCGCCGGTAGAAATTCCGGAGCCTCCTGAGCCGCCAGCAGCGGTCGAAACAGTTGTGCCGGAACTTCCGGTACAGACGATGCTCGCCTATTACGCCAGCAACCCCAAGCCGCAGCTGCAGTTTCAGTCGCAGTCAAAGTCCGCGCGTCAGCGGCAGCTGGCGACTGACCCTTACTTGCAGCTGCAACTGGCGATCCGTTTCGGCCAGGCGCGGCCCCCCGATCTGCCGCGGGCATCGAATTTGCTCGAGCAGGTGATGAAAAGTACGCACCCAATGGCCGCCAATCTTGTTCCACTCGCTCGCGTGCTGCATGACCAATATGGTGAGCGGCTGCGTCTTGAGGCGCAGTTGCGCGAAGCGCAGCGACGGGGCGATGAGTTGCAGGAAAAGATCGAGGCACTGTCAGAGATCGAGCGCAGCCTGCCGGTGCGGCCGCTGCCGACGGGGCTTCCAGGGAGTACGCAATGAGTTTCGCTGCCATGCTGCAACCCACTTCGGCTCATGTGCTGGTAGTGGATGACGATCCGGATCTGCTGCGCTTGTTGTCGCTGCGCCTGCGTGCGACCGGCTATCGCGTGACGGCCGTTGATTCGGCCGAGTCGGCGCTGTCCCGGGTGGCGGTTGAGCGGCCCGATCTGGTGCTGAGCGATGTGCGCCTGCCAGGTCGTGATGGACTTGCCCTTTTCGATGAGCTGCGGGAGCGGCATCCGTCGCTGCCGGTGATCCTGCTCACCGCCCACGGCACCATTCCCGATGCTGTGGCGGCCACGGCACGAGGTGTTTTCGGCTATCTGACCAAGCCGTTCGATAGCCAGGCGCTGCTTGAGAAGATTCGCCAGGCGCTGTCACTATCGCCGGCCGCACCGGCGGGCAGTGATACCGGCGACGACGGCTGGCGCGAGGAGATCGTCTGCCGCAGCAAGTGCATGGTCGAGCTGCTGGAGGAGGCGCGGCTGGTTGCCGCTTCCGACGCCAGCGTGCTGATTCAGGGTGAAAGTGGCAGCGGCAAGGAACTGCTGGCGCGTGCCATCCACCGGGCCAGTTCGCGTGCGGCGAAGCCCTTCATCGCGGTCAACTGCGGCGCCATTCCCGAGGCGCTGCTCGAATCCGAACTCTTCGGCCACGAAAAAGGGGCGTTTACCGGGGCGACGGCGAAGCATATCGGCCTCTTTCAGGCGGCCGATGGCGGCACGCTGTTCCTCGACGAGATCGGCGACATGCCCTTGCCTTTGCAGGTGAAGTTGCTGCGTGTCCTGCAGGAACGGGCGGTACGGCCGGTGGGGGCGACCATTTCGGTGCCCATCGACGTGCGCATCCTCTCGGCAACCCACCGCGATCTTGATGTCGCCATGCTCGACGGTCATTTCCGCGAGGACCTCTTCTACCGGCTGAATGTGGTGAGCCTGACGCTGCCGGCGCTGGAGCGTCGGCGCGAGGACATTCCGCTATTGGCCGGGCATTTTCTGCACCTGCTTGTCAGCAAGTATCGCAAGCCGCTCAATGGCTTTGCCCCGGATGCCATGGAGGCACTGGCGACGGCGCCTTGGCCGGGTAATGTGCGCCAGCTTTATAACGTGGTTGAGCAGGTCTGCGCGCTATCGACCTCGCCACTGATTCCGCTTGCCCTCGTGCAGCGGGCGCTGCGCGTGCGCAGCAACGAGGTGCTGAGCTACGCCGAGGCCAAGCTGCGCTTCGAACGGGATTATCTGGTGCAGTTGCTGAAGTTGACCGACGGCAACGTGTCAGACGCGGCCCGCCTGGCGGACCGCAACCGGACGGAGTTCTACCGGCTGCTGCAAAAACACGAGTTGGCGCCGGCGCTGTTTCGCGGCGATACCGAGGATGTTGCTTCCGGGCGACGCGGCTGAATCCCGCAGAATCAAGCCGCGAAGGCAGGGCGCCGCGAGCCTGTCGCCGACAGGCGACGAATATTCCATCAAGACGGCTGCCCGGCCCCCATCAACAGGCGCAATCGTCTGATTTTACTGACTAATTCTTGTCTGGCACAGATTCGGCTAGAGGGTTGTTGTCACGCGCATGGCGTGACGATTCCAGACCCTGATTGAAAAAACCGAAAAGGAGAGACAAATGATCAGTCGCGGAAAGATGCTTGCGCTTGTCGCGCCGGGGGCGTTTGCCCTCAATGTCACGGCGATGCCGGGGATGGTTGAGGTGGCCACGGGCACTGCCTGGCCACAAATGGCCAGTGCCGTGCCCGGATGCAATTCATCGCGCGTCGATCGACTGGCGGTCTTGGCGCCGAAGAAAAAGGACTATTTCTCGACGAAGGCCCGTTCGATCACGTAGTCGCCTTGTGCGCCGATGTACGGCGAAACCTTGAAGCCGCGCGCGTCAAGCAGCTCGCACATGTCGCGGTTCATTGCCGGGCTGCCGCAGATCATGGCGCGGTCAACCGCCGGGTCCAGTGGCGGCAGGCCGATGTCGGCAAAGAGCTTGCCGGCGTTGATGAGGTCGGTGACGCGGCCCTGGTTGCGGAAGGGCTCACGGGTCACGGTGGGGTAGTAAACGAGCTTGCCGGTGGTAAGTTCGCCAAGGAACTCGTGGTTCGGCAGTTCGTTCTCGATGAAGTCTGTATAAGCCAGTTCACTGGTGGTGCGCACGCCGTGCACCAGCACTACTTTTTCGAAGCGCTCGTAGGCTTCCGGGTCCTTGATCAGCGACAGGAAAGGCGCCAGCCCGGTGCCGGTGCCGAACAGGTAGAGGTGCTTGCCCGGCTTCAGGTCACGCAGCACCAGCGTACCGGTGGGTTTGCGGCTGACGACGATCGGGTCACCGGTCTTCAGGTGCTGCAGGCGCGAGGTGAGCGGGCCGTTCGGCACCTTGATGCTGAAGAATTCCAGGTACTCATCGTGGTTGGCGCTGGCGATGCTGTAGGCACGCGTCAGCGGCTTGCCTTCGACTTCCAGGCCGATCATCACGAACTGGCCATTGACGAAACGCAGCCCGGGATCACGCGTGGTGCGGAAGCTGAACAGGGTGTCGTTCCAGTGGCGGACATCCAGAACTGTTTCGGTGGCGTATTTGCTCATGATCGTGCGTCGGTCTTTTTTCTGTTGGGGTAGGGGGTAGCTGCAGTCTAGGTTAATGCGTAGTATTTGCATAACAGATTATATCTATCACTTATATTAGCGATGTAAATATGCATTTCACCCTACGGCAACTCCAGATCTTCGCGGCCATCGCACGTCACGGCAGCGTTTCCGCAGCGGCTTCGGCCATTTCCCTGACCCAGTCGGCGGCGAGTACGGCGCTGGCGGAACTGGAGCGACAGACCGGTAAGCGCCTGTTCGATCGCATCGGCAAGTCGCTACGCCTCAACGAGCAGGGGCGTAGTTTGTTGCCGAAAGCGGTGGAGTTGCTCGATCGGGCGGCCGAGATCGACGACTTGTTGCTCGGCCACGAGGCCATCGGAAATCTCAATGTCGGCGCCACGCTGACCATCGGCAACTATCTGGCAACGCTGATCGTCGCCGAGTTCCTGCAACGGCATCCGCAGGCGCGGGTGCGGCTGGAGGTGCGCAATACCTCAACGCTGCTGGCAGCCCTGGCAACGCACGAGGTTGATCTCGGGTTGGTGGAAGGCGATTGCCGTCATCCTGATCTGGAGGTTGTGCCCTGGATCGATGACGAGCTGGTGGTGTTCGCGGCTCCCGGCCATGCACTGGCGGGCAAAAAAGCCTCGCTGCAGAAGCTTCTGGCCGAGCCGTGGATTCTGCGTGAGCCGGGCTCTGGCACCCGCGACACTTTCGACCATGCCTTTCGCCACCATCTGCCACAACTTTCGGTACGGCTGGAGCTGGAGCACACCGAGGCGATCAAGCGGGCGGTGGAGAGCGGCCTTGGGCTTGGCTGCATCTCGCGCTTGGCGCTGCGCGACGCGTTCCGGCGCGGTAGCCTGGTCGCGGTGAAAACACCAACGCTGGACCTGCGCCGTACCTTCAATTTTGTCTGGCATCGGGAAAAATTTCACGGTGCCGGCCTGCGCGCCTTCCTCGCGCTTTGCCGTGAGTTTTCGGCCGAGGCGAAGACCAGTGATGAGATTGCCATGCCGCGGGTGGCGTAGTCATGCCTTCTGGTCTTATGGTGAACGCTTGCCTCCGCTGGTGATTTTTTTGGCATACTGAGCCGGTTGTATCCCCCCATCATCACAACAGAGGAAATTCAATGATCAAGCGCACGCTCATTGCCGCAGGCTTGGCAGTATCGCTCATGGTGGCCTTGCCATCTTTCGCCAGCGAATCGACGCTCAGCAAAATCAAGCAGTCGGGTACGGTAAAAATGGGGTATCGGGAAAACTCGATCCCGTTCTCTTTTGTCTCCGATGACAACAAAAAACCGCGTGGCTACAGCGTTGAGCTGTGTCAGATTGTTGCCGAGGATCTGGCGCGTCAGCTCAATCTGCCTAACCTTGAGATCAAGTGGGTGCCGGTAACGGCACAGAGCCGTTTCGAGGCCGTGAAGAATGGTGATGTCGATCTCGAATGCGGCAATACCACGCAAACCCTGTCGCGCCGCGCTGAGTTCGATTTCAGTGTGATGACCTTTGTCGATGGCGCCGGCCTGCTTTACCGCAAGGGGGAGAAGCCGTCGTCGCTGGAGGAGATCAAGGGTCAGCGCGTCGCGGTCGTCAGTGGTACAACAACGGAAAAGACGCTGGATAACCTGGTCAATAACGCAAAGATCGGTGTCCGGCTGATCAAGGTGAAGGATCACGATGCGGCCATCGAGGCGTTGAAGGATAAGACAGCAACGGCTTATGCGGCGGACCGCACCGTGCTGATCACGACGGCGATTGTCCGCGGTGCTGGCCAGGCTTTCGATCTGGGTGACGACCAGTTCAGCTACGAGCCGTATGGTTTGATGATGCGCCGCGATGCGGATTTCCGCCTGGCGGTTGACCGTACGCTTTCGCGCCTTTATCGCTCCGGCGAGATTGGTGTGGTCCTCAAGCGCTGGTTTGAGCCGCTTGGCAACCCTGGCGAAGGGCTCAAGGTCATGTTCATGCTGAACGGCCTGCCGGAATAAAAAGCAACGGCCAAGGAAACTTAAGGTTTCCTTGGCCGCGCACACACGGATTGGCCCGGCTATGTGTGCCGGGCTTTTTCAGTTAACGATGTTGAACACCGTCTCCGTCTCCTCGTCCCACCCATCCCACAGGTAGTCATTGGCCTTGCCGTCGGCGATCAGGCGCAGGGCGTAGTTGACCTGTTCCTTGTAGAAATCGCAGAAGGCACCGATCTTGTCCATGCCGCCGTTCATCTCGGCCGCTTCGGCCGGGCACGGCGAGCCGCAGAAGTGGCGGATGGCGCAGGAACCGCAGGGGTCGAAGGTGTCGACGTCGCGGGTGATCACCGGGCGGAAGGCTTCCGATTTCAGCGCCGCCTCAACGCCATCGGTGAGCAGGTTGCCGCCGTTGAAGCGCGGCAGGCCGATGAACTCGCTGCACGGGTAGAGGCCGCCGTCGGCCGCCAGCGCGAAGAAGGCGCGACCGCCGCCGCAGGGCGAGATGTCGCACATCAGCCGGCGTGCGGTCGGTGCCAGGATCGCCAGCAGGATGTTGGCGAAGTTGGCGACCATCAGCTTGCGCCCGGTTTCCTTGTATAGCTCGTGCGTCCGGTCGAGCGCGGCAAAGAAAGCCGTCGCCATGTCACCATCAGCCGGTTTGACCCCGCGCGCGCCGGGCAAGGTGCAGCGCAAGGTGTTGAGCATGCAGGTCGGCACCTCGGCGGCATGGAACAGCTCGACCATGCGCGTCAGGTAGGGCAGATTCTCGGTCGTGCAGGTCGTGATGACGCTCCACGAGCCGTAGCCGCGCAGCTTCTCCATCGCCCGCAGGACCTTGTCAGGCACGCTCTTGCCGCCCCAGGTCAGGCGTGTGGCGTCGGTGATGTTGGCTGCCGGACCGTCGAGCGAGAGGCCGATGCTGACGTTGCGCGAGGTCAGGAAGTCGAGTGCTGCATCGTCGAGCAGCGTGCCGTTGGTCTGCAGGCCGAAGACGAAATCGTCGGCGTACTGGTCGATGGCAGCGAAAACCGCGTCGCGGTTCATCAGCGGTTCGGCGCCGTGGAAGATGGCGCGCGGCTTGCGATCAGTGTCACCCATCACCGAACGGAAATAGGTGCAGTGCGCCCAACGAATCGACGAGCGTTTTCTGCGGCATGTGGCTGCCGCCGCTGCGCTGCTCGCCCGGCAGGTAGCAGTAGGTGCAGTTGAGGTTGCAGCGCTCGGTCGGGTTGAGATAGACGCCGGAAGGCTTCAGCTCGAAACGCAGTGCGTGCAGTTCGCGCTTGAGGCGGTCGTATTCCTTGCCGTAGGCCTCCAGCAGCGGGCCACCGGTCAGCGATTCGGCGACGCGGTTCTTGTCGACCAGCGCCCAGAAGGCGGTGTCCGGGTCGGTCACCGCCGCGTAAGTGGCGTGGCCGATGTCCACGGGAATCAGCGCCGGACCTGCGTATTTTTGTGCAGGAGCCCGGCTTGTCGTTGCGGCAACAGTCATGTTTACTTGGCCGCCTTCTTGTCCATCAGCACGTAGTGCGAAAGGCCGATGCCGTCCGGGTTGCAGCTCTTGCGGATGGCGATGGTCGGGGCCACTGCTTCCGGCTTGGCGGTGTTGGTTTGAGCCTGAACCGGTTGTTGTGCTTGAACGGTCTGCGTCATGATCATTTCCTCGAATCAAAAGTAGAAAAACAAAAAGGGCTCCGGCTGACGGCACGCTTGCGCATGCGGTCAGCCGGAGCCCTTGCCTTGGCTCCGTCTCGGTTCAACACGTCTTCTGGCTTCCGGATCAGCCGAAGCACTGCACCTTCCCGGCGGAGTGGTCTCCGTCAGTGGTTGGCCTTGCGGCCTTGGAAGCGGTAACAAAATGCCCCTGACTTTGTTGCGCCTCCTTGCCGTACATATCGTACTGTCTGCGTCGGCGCGCCGCGTCAGGGACGCTTCGCTTCATTTTGTTACCGTTTCCTTACAGCGTTCGTCCCCGGTTACAGCGGCGGGCCCGCCACGGATTCGCACCGTGTTCCGTTTCGTTGAACCGAAAGGAGCCGCAATTCTCGCCGAGATGGCGGGTCTCGGTCAAGAAGCGGGCATATTTTGCTTCCGTCATCTGGATATATATTTATTGATTGATTTACAAGGTTTTTCCCCTTAATATTCTGATTGTGCTTGAAAAAGGGGAAAACCATTGAAATTCAATGATGAAAGCCTCAGGGTCGCGGCAAATCTCCGGCAGTTCTACGACGCCTGGATCGAGTCTGCACGCGAGCTCGACACCTGCGATGTCCGGCTGTTCTGGAAGGCGGTCAATGGCGCCGAATATCTGGTTTCCCGCAACCGCCATGGATCGGAACGCTCACTCGGCCGCCGCGCTGCGGCTACCGAGCAGCAGTTCGACGACTACGCGCAGCGCAAGTTGCGGCTGACGGAACAGGAAGAAGCGCGCGCGCTTCGCTTGCAGGAGACCTGCCGGCTCTATATCGCGCTGCGCCTGGGGGCGATTGCCAGCGAAGCCGCCGCAATCCTGCGCGCTGCCGACCGGCGCGGGCTGCTGGATAACTGCCTGCGCGTGGTGGGCACCAATGCCCTGGCGGCCTATGAACTGGAAGCTGCTTCCCGCTTCGCCATCGGCATGGATTCCACTGAAGACTTCGATCTGGCCTGGTCGGCGGATAAAAAAACCGCACTGGCGCTCGCCGCTCAGTCACCCGTCTCCATCTTCGGCATGCTCAAAGCCATTGACTCAACCTACACGATCAACAGCGAGCGGCCCTTTCAGGCGCGAAATGCCAAAGCCTACGAGGTTGAGTTGCTGGTGGCACCGTCCCGTGTTGCCGCCTTGCCTGGCTCGATTGGCCTGGCGCCAATTCCACTGCCCGAGCAGGAATGGCTGCTCGAAGGGCGGCCGGTCGATCAGGTGGTGTGCGGCCGCAACGGTACACCGGCACGCATTGTCGCGCCCGACCCGCGCTGGTTCGCGCTGCATAAGCTGTGGATGTCCGATCAGGACAAGCGCAATCCGCTGAAACGGCCCAAGGACAAGCGTCAGGGCGAAGCCTTGTTGTCGGCCATTACTGCCGAGATGCCGCATTACCCGCTGGACGAGGCGTTTCGCGCAACGCTGCCGCCTGAGTTAGTGCCGTATTTCGATGCTTGGCGTGGTGCGCAGGTCGGGCTTACGACTCCGAGGCTGTTCTAGCGATCCAGCACAGGGCTCTGACAGACGCGCAAAAAAATGCCCGCGCTGAAGCGCGGGCATTTTCATTGGCGGTTGTCGCCGGACTTACGCGGCGTAGTCTTCCATTGGCGGGCACGAACAGTGCAGGTTGCGGTCGCCGTAAACGTCGTCGATGCGGTTCACGCTCGGCCAGAACTTGTTGTCGCGCACATACGGCAGCGGGAAGACGGCTTCCTCGCGGCTGTAGGCGCGGTCCCAGTCGGCAGCGGTGACGTCGGCCTGGGTATGTGGGGCGTTCTTGAGCGGGTTGGCATCGGCCGGCCAGGTGCCGTTCTCGATCTTGCGGATCTCCTCGCGGATCGAAACCATGGCTGAAATGAAGCGGTCGAGTTCGGCCTTGGGTTCCGATTCGGTCGGCTCGACCATGATCGTGCCGGCCACCGGGAAGCTGACATCGTCGGGGCGTGGAAGCCGTAGTCCATCAGGCGCTTGGCGATGTCGATCTCGGCGATGCCGGTGGCCGCCTTGATCGGGCGGATGTCGAGGATGCACTCGTGCGCGACGCGGCCCTTGCTGCCGACGTAGAGCACCGGGTAGTGCGCCTTGAGCTGGTTGGCCACGTAGTTGGCGTTGAGGATGGCCATTTCGGTAGCGCGCTTGACGCCTTCGCCGCCGAGTAGGGTGATGTACATCCACGAGATCGGCAGGATCGAGGCCGAGCCGTAAGGCGCGGCTGACACTGCGCCCTGGCCCTGATGCGGGCCGGGGATGGCCTGCACCGCATGGTTGGCCATGAACGGCGCCAGGTGGGCCTTGAGGCCGATCGGGCCCATGCCCGGCCCGCCGCCGCCGTGCGGGATGGCGAAGGTCTTGTGCAGGTTCATGTGGCTGACGTCGGCGCCGATGAAGCCGGGCGAGGTCAGGCCGACCTGGGCGTTGAGGTTGGCGCCGTCCATGTAAACCTGGCCGCCGTGCTGGTGCACGATGGCGCAGATGTCTTTCACCGCTTCCTCGAACACGCCGTGGGTGGACGGGTAGGTGATCATCAGGCAGGCGAGGTTGGCGGCGTGCTGCTCGGCCTTGGCCTTGAGGTCGGCGACGTCGACGTTGCCGTTGTCGTCGCAATCGACCACCACCACCTGCATGTTGCACATCTGCGCGGTGGCCGGGTTGGTGCCGTGCGCCGATTTCGGGATCAGGCAGATGTTGCGATGGGCCTCATTGCGGTTGGCGTGGTAGCGGCGGATGGCGACGAGGCCGGCATATTCGCCCTGGGCGCCGGAGTTGGGCTGCATGCAGATGGCGTCGAAGCCGGTGACCGTCTTCAGGTACTCGGTCAGGCTGGCGATCATTTCCAGGTAACCCTGCGCTTGATCGATCGGTGCAAACGGGTGCATGTCGCCGAATTCCGCCCAGGTGACCGGGATCATCTCGCTGGTGGCGTTGAGCTTCATGGTGCACGAGCCGAGCGAGATCATCGAGTGGTCGAGCGCCAGGTCCTTGTTCTGCAGGCGCTTGAGGTAGCGCAGCATCTCGTGCTCGGTGTGGTGGCAGTTGAACACCGGATGCGTCAGGATGGCGTCTGTGCGCAGCAGGGCTGCGGCCGGGTCGTTGGCGGCGACGTGGGCATCGAGC
This sequence comes from Candidatus Proximibacter danicus, assembly GCA_016710885.1. Classification (GTDB taxonomy): domain Bacteria; phylum Pseudomonadota; class Gammaproteobacteria; order Burkholderiales; family Rhodocyclaceae; genus Proximibacter; species Proximibacter danicus. The sequence goes on along the minus strand of JADJUC010000001.1, from coordinate 90,107 downwards.
GCGGCAATGTCGGCATTGACGTTGGCGATCAGTTTGAGCAGGGCAGCGATGTCGTCGGCGGTGGTTTTTTCATCGACGGCGACTGCGAGTTGGCCGTTGGCGGCCTGACGAAGGTTGTAGCCGGCTGCTGCGCCGCCTGATAGACAGCCAGTGCACGGGTGCCGAGGTCGATGCGCAAGGTGTCAAAAAAGCTCTTGTTGGCAACGGCCACGCCGGCGCGCTTGAGGCCTTCGGCCAGGATTGCGGTCAGGCGGTGGATACGGCCGGCGATGGTCTTCAGCCCTTGTGGGCCGTGATAGACGGCGTACATGCCGGCCATGTTGGCGAGCAGCACCTGCGAGGTGCAGATGTTGGAGTTGGCCTTCTCGCGGCGGATGTGCTGTTCGCGCGTCTGCAGCGTCATGCGGTAAGCCTTGTTGCCGCGGGCGTCCTTCGAGACGCCGATGATGCGGCCGGCCATGGAGCGCACGTTGGCTTCGCGCGTGGCGAAGAAGGCGGCGTGTGGGCCGCCGAAGCCCATCGGCACGCCAAAGCGCTGCGATGAACCGAAGGCAATATCGGCGCCCATGGTGCCCGGCGACTTGAGCAGCACCAACGCCATCAGGTCGGTGGCGACGGCAACGACGCCACCGCGTGTCTTGACGGCGCCGATGGCGGCCGACAGGTCGGTGGCGTCACCTCGGTCGTTCGGGTACTGGAAGAGGGCGCCGAAGCATTCCTCCTGCGCGGCTTCTTCCGGTTTACCGAGCGCAGTTCGAAACCGAAGAAGGCGGCACGGGTCTTGACCACGTCGATGGTCTGCGGGAAGCAGTTCTCATCGACGAAGAAGACGTTGGACTTCGACTTGGAAACGCGACGGGCCATGGTCATCGCTTCGGCGGCGGCGGTGGCTTCGTCGAGCAGCGAGGCGTTGGCCAGTTCGAGGCCGGTCAGGTCGATGACCATCTGCTGGAAGTTGAGCAGCGCTTCCAGGCGGCCCTGGGCGATTTCGGCCTGGTAGGGCGTGTAGGCGGTGTACCAGCCCGGGTTTTCCATGACATTGCGCAGGATGACCTTGGGCGTCAGCGTGTCGTAGTAGCCCATGCCGATCATCGATTTCTTGACCACGTTCTTGGCCGCAATACCCTTCAGGCGGGCCAGCGCATCGTGTTCGCGCATCGGGGCGGCCAGCGGCAGCGGTGCCGGCAGGCGGATGGCGGCGGGCACGGTTTCGCCGATCAGCGCGTCGAGGCTGGCGGCGCCGATGGCGGCCAGCATGGCGGCGGTTTCGTCGGCATTGGGGCCGATGTGGCGGTGGATGAATTCGTCGCGCTGTTCGAGCGCGGAGAGTGCGATCTTGTCGGTCATGGCTTGGCGTGAAATCCGGGCGGAGGGCAGGGCTGAAACAAAAAAGGTGAGGCCGCAGCCCCACCTTCCGGTGCAGGTCTTATTCGCTGATCTTGGCGTAGGCAGCGGCGTCGAGCAGGGCGTCGACATCGGCAGCATTGGCCGGCTTCAGCTTGAACAGCCAGGCGGCGTAGGCGTCCTGGTTCACGCTTTCCGGGGCATCGGCGGCGTCCTGGTTGACGGCGGTGACTTCGCCGGCGATCGGCGCATAGACGTCGGCGGCGGCCTTGACCGATTCGACAACGGCCGATTCCTGGCCGGCGGCGTAGGTCTTGCCGACTTCCGGCAGTTCGACGAAGACGAGGTCGCCCAGCGCTTCCTGCGCGTGGTCGGTGATGCCGATGGTGACGGTACCGTCAGCTTCGACGCGGACCCATTCGTGGCTTTCGGTGTACTTCAGGTTGGCGGGAACATTCGACATTTTTTCTCTCCTGAGGGTGAATTCTTAGATGACAGCCTTGCCGTTGCGGGCAAAGACCGGCTTGACGACCTTCGCCTTGAGGCGCTTGTCGCGGATTTCGACTTCGACGATGTCGCCGATGGCCACGCCCATCGGCAGGCGGGCCAGCGCGATCGACTGCTGCAGCGTCGGCGAGAAGGTGCCGCTGGTGATTTCGCCTTCGCCTTGAGCAGTAAACACTTTCTGGTGGCCGCGCAGCACGCCCTTGTCCTGCAGCACGAGGCCGAGGAACTGGGCCTTCTGGCCGTTGGCAATAAGGGCTGCCTTGCCGACGAAGTCGCGTTCGGACTTCAGGTCGACCGTCCAGGCCAGGCCGGCGTCGAGCGGCGAAACCGTTTCGTCCATGTCGTTGCCGTAGAGGTTCATGCCGGCTTCGAGGCGCAGCGTGTCGCGGGCGCCGAGGCCGCAGGGGGCGACGCCGGCGGCGGCCAGCTTGTCCCACAGGGCGGCGGCATCGGCCGCGGGCAGGGCGATCTCGAAGCCGGTTTCACCGGTGTAGCCGGTGGTGGCCACAAAATAGTCGCCGACCTGAACGCCGAAGAAGGGTGCCAGGCCTTCGCTGGCAGTCTTCACCTGCGGCAGCACTTCCCAGACCTTGGCCTTGGCGTTCGGGCCCTGCACGGCGATCATGCCGAGCGGGTTGTTGCCATCCCTGCGCTCAGTGATGGTGAGGTTCAGGCCCCAGTCCTGGCGGCGGGCTTCCATCCAGGCCAGATCCTTGGTCGCCGTGCCGGCGTTGATGACGATGCGCCAGGTGGTGTCGTTCAGGTAGTAGATGATCAGGTCGTCGACCACGTCGCCAGCGTCGTTGAGCATGGCCGAGTAGAGGGCCTTGCCGGCAACCGTAAGCTTGTCGACGTTGTTGGCCACGAGTCGGCGCAGGAAAGCCTTGGCATCCGGACCGACGACATCGACGGCGCACATGTGCGAGACGTCGAACATGCCGCAGTCGTTGCGCACCGCGTGGTGCTCCTCGATCTGCGAGCCGTAGTTGACCGGCATGTCCCAGCCGCCGAAATCGACCATCCGGGCGCCGGCCTTGCGATGAACTTCATTGAGTACGGTTTTTTGTGTCATTTCAATCCCTTGGGCGAGGGTGTTGCAGTGGTTTCGAGAAACAAAAAAGGGGTGAGCCGCATTTTTGTTGATGCGAGCTCACCCCTCTGTCCTTGATACCTGAGAGATTGGCAGTCGAGATTGGTCGACTGCTTGCCCCTTCGGTGGATGGATCAATGCCCATCGCTCTCCAGAGAATTCGATACTGCGAACGGTCCTTTTGCCTGAGCGATTGCGGGTGCGTTTGCGCCTTCGGCGACTGCCATGCGTACGATGCAGTTCTCTTCCGTTCGAGGGTCGGACTATACCGGTTCGGGCTTTCGGCTGGCAAGAAGGCCGGCATTTTTTCGCTGGCAAGATGGTCGCCAAATGAGAAGCACTTGCAATTGCGATGCTAATTGATAATAATTCCCATCAACACATAATCGTTTGATGGGGATGAACATGTACGTCTGTGTTTGCCAAGCTGTAACCAACAGACAGATATCCGCCACGATCGCGCAGGGCGCGACGACTTTCAAAGCCTTGCGTGACGAACTTGGCGTTGCCACCTGCTGCGGAAAGTGCAGCAAGGACGTGCGCGCGCAATTGCGCCAGGAATGCAGTGGACACAAAAGCTGCGCCTGCGCTGGACAAGGCTGACTACAGCAGCAATCGTTATTTGCATCAGACGCTGGCGACACAGCTTTTACCTTCCGCTGTGCTAGATTTGAGGGACACCCCCAACACCGGAGAGCGTCATGAAAGGCGACAAAAAAGTCCTCCAGTTCCTGAACAAGGTGCTGGCCAACGAGCTGACCGCGATCAACCAGTATTTTCTGCATGCCCGCATGTACAAGAATTGGGGGCTGGAGAAGCTGAACGAGCACGAATACCACGACTCCATCGACGAGATGAAGCACGCCGACAAGCTGATCGAGCGCATTCTTTTTCTTGAAGGCCTGCCGAATCTGCAGGTACTCAACAAGTTGATGATTGGTGAAAATCCCAAGGAAATGCTGGAGTGCGACCTCAAGCTTGAACTCGATGCGCTGCCACTGCTCAAGGAAGGCATTGCTTATTGCGAGGCGGTGGCCGATTACGTCACCCGTGACACGCTTGAAGACATCCTCGAAAGCGAAGAGGAGCACGTTGACTGGCTGGAAACCCAGCTTGGGCTGATCGAGCAGGTGGGTATCGAAAACTATCTGCAGTCGCAGATGGGCTGATTCCGGCTCCCCCACCTCGCCGGTCGAATGCCGCCGGGGTGCCTTGCGCAGCGGGGCTGCACCCCCGCTGTGCTATCATTCGCGGCTTCTTTCGTGCCGCCAAAACCGATTTCCCCGTGCCCAACGTCGATCTCCATTGCCATTCCACCGCTTCTGACGGCCTGCTTGCGCCGGCGGACGTCGCACGTCGTGCGTCAGCCAACGGTGTCGAGTTGCTGGCGTTGACCGATCACGACGATATCGCCGGGTTGCCGGCGGCACGCAAGGCGGCGAATGCGGAGGGTATGGCGTTTGTTTCCGGCGTCGAAGTGTCGATTGAATGGGAAGGGACGCAGATCCATGTCGTCGGCCTCAATTTCGATCCCGAGAACGAGACGCTGAACGCCGGTCTGGCAACCATTCGCGCCGGTCGCATCGAACGGGCGCTGCGCATGTCGGCTGAACTGGAAAAGATCGGTATTGCCGATGCCTTTGCCGGAGCCAACCGCTTTGCCGAGAACCCCAACCTGATCTCGCGTGCGCATTTCGCTCGCTATCTGGTTGAGGCGAAAGTTTGCAAGGATGTTCGCAGTGTTTTTGAGTCCTATCTGGTGCCTGGGCGACCCGGTTACGTTGACCACCGCTGGGCTGAATTGTCGGATGCCGTGGCGTGGATTGCCGGCGCAGGCGGGGTTGCCGTTGTCGCGCATCCGGCGCGCTACAAGATATCCATGGGCGCCATGCGGCGCTTCCTCACCGATTTTCGTGAAATGGGTGGCCAGGCCATTGAAGTGGTTTCGGGCAGCCACTCGCTTGATGACGTCGGTACTTTCGGCCGTCTGGCACGGGAATACGGTTTTTATGCGTCACGCGGTTCCGACTTCCACGGTCCCAAGGAGAGTTATGTCGATCTTGGCATGCTCGGTTATCTGCCGGACGGCTTGAAGCCCGTCTGGAGCCTGTTCTAGGTCGCTCATGACGCAGTATCTGCAGATTCATCCGGATGATCCACAGCCACGCTTTCTCGCTCGTGCGGCAGAAGTGATTCGCGAAGGCGGGCTGATCGCTTTCCCGACCGATTCCTGTTACGCCTTGGGTTGCCACCTTGGCGACAAGGATGCGCTGGATCGACTGCGCGCCATTCGCGAAGTCGATGACCGCCATCACCTGACGCTGATGTGCAGGGATCTGTCCGAAATTGCCCAGTACGCACGGGTCGATAACAGCCAGTACCGCCTGCTCAAGGCAACGACGCCGGGCAGCTATACCTTCATTCTTGAAGGAACGAAGGAATTGCCGCGCCGCGTGATGCACCCGAAGCGCAAGACGATCGGCCTGCGCGTGCCGGAGCACAAGACGGCGCTGGCGCTCCTGGCTGAACTTGGTGAACCGCTGCTGACTTCAACGCTGCTACTGCCGGGCGATGAGTCACCACTGACCGAGGGTTGGGAAATCCAGGATCAACTTGATGGTCGACTGGAACTGATTCTCGACGGCGGTCACTGCGGCACAGAGCCGACGACCGTTATCGATCTCACCGGTGGCCTGCCGGCCCTGATACGCGCGGGTCGCGGCAGCCTTGCTCCGTTTGCCCTCGAGGGATGACCGGAGGCATGGATTTCTCTGCCCTGATTCAGGGAATCGCCATTGCGGCCTTGCCGATCATTCTGGCGATCACGCTGCATGAGGCTGCCCACGGTTATGCCGCTCGCCATTTTGGTGACCCGACCGCCTGGCTGCAGGGACGGATCTCCGCCAATCCGTTCAAGCATATTGACCCTGTGGGGACAGTCGTATTGCCGTTCATCCTCTTCGTGATTGGCAGCCCCTTCATTTTTGGCTGGGCGAAACCCGTGCCGGTCAACTTTGGCAACCTGCGCAATCCCAAGCGCGACATGCTATGGGTCGCCGCGGCCGGCCCGGGGTCGAATTTCGCCATGGCACTGCTCTGGGCGGCCATCCTTAAGGCAGCGTGGGTCACGCCGCTGAACTATTTCAGCGTACCGATGGCTGAAATGGCCAAGATCGGAATCACGATCAACGTTGTCCTGATGGTTTTGAACCTGTTTCCGTTACCGCCGCTTGATGGCGGGCGTATTGCTGTCAGCCTGCTGCCGCATCGGCTGGCGTGGAAATTTTCCCAGGTTGAGCGCTTCGGCTTTCCGATCCTGCTCATTCTGCTGTTTACCGGTATCCTTGGCGCGGTGCTCAGGCCATTCATGGCTATCGTCACCTCCCTAATCGCATTGATTTTCCAGCTACCCACCTAATCGACCATGTATCAGGAACGCGTTCTCTCCGGCATGCGCCCCACGGGCAGCCTGCACCTCGGCCATTACCACGGCGTTCTCAAGAACTGGGTCAAGCTCCAGCATGAGCACCCCTGTCTTTTCTTCGTCGCCGACTGGCACGCGCTGACGACGCATTACGATGATCCGCAGGGTATCGAGAAGGCAAGCTGGGACATGGTGATCGACTGGCTGGCGGCCGGTGTCGATCCGAAACAGGCAACCTTGTTCATTCAGTCCAAGGTGCCGGAACACGCCGAACTGCACCTGCTGATGTCGATGATGACGCCGCTCGGCTGGCTGGAGCGCGTGCCGACCTACAAGGATCAGCAGGAAAAGCTTGAGAGCAAGGATCTGTCGACCTACGGTTTCCTCGGCTATCCGCTGCTGCAGTCGGCCGATATCCTGATCTACCGTGCCGACAAGGTGCCGGTAGGCGAAGACCAGGTGCCGCACATCGAATTTTCACGCGAGATTGCGCGCCGTTTCAACCACCTGTACGGGCGCGAGCCGGGCTTTGAGGAAAAAGTACTGGCAGCGGTGAAGCGCCTCGGCAGCAAGCGCGCGCGTTCCTACGAACATTTCCGAACGCGCTTCCAGCAAGATGGCGACGCGACGGCAATCGCCAAGGCCCACGCGCTGCTCGACGAGGTCGAGTCGTTGTCACATGAAGATCGTGAACGCCTGTGTGGCTATCTTGAGGGTACCGGCAAGATGATTCTGGTCGAGCCTGGTGCGCTGCTGACCGAAGCCTCGAAGATGCCCGGTCTCGACGGCCAGAAGATGTCCAAGTCGTACAACAACACGATCACGCTGCGCGAGGATGAAGCCTCGGTGACGCAAAAAATAAAGCGTATGCCGACCGACACGAATCGCGTGCGCCGCACCGATCCGGGGGATCCGGCGCGTTGCCCGGTGTGGCAACTGCATCAGGTATATTCAGACGATGCGACCAAGGAATGGGTGCAAGAGGGATGCCGCTCAGCCGGTATCGGTTGCCTCGACTGCAAGCAGCCGGTGATCGACGGCATCCTCAAGGAGCAGGCGCCGATGCGCGAACGCGCGCAGACCTACCTCGACGATCCCTCGCTGGTGCGGGCAATCATTGCTGATGGTTGTGAAAAGGCGCGCAAACTGGCGCACGAGACCATGCGCGATGTTCGCGACGCGATGGGTCTGAACTACAACTGATTTCATCTGATGAGCGAAAACGAGATCCTCGAATGGTCGGAGCCGCCGGTACCTGAAATGGCGCCGGACCATGTGGCGCGCATCTATGGCGTGCCACTGGAACAGTTGCCGCTGGATCTCTATATCCCGCCGGATGCGCTGGCAGTCATGCTGGACGCCTTCGAGGGCCCGCTGGACCTGTTGCTCTACCTGATCCGCAAGGCCAACGTGAACGTCCTCGACATTCCGATGGCACCGCTGACCCGGCAGTATCTCGACTACGTGGAGGCCATGCGTACCCACAATCTTGAGCTTGCTGCAGACTATCTGGTCATGGCAGCAATGCTGATCGAGATCAAGTCGCGCATGCTGTTGCCGCGCCAGAAGGTTGCCGAGGACGGCGAGGTCGAGGATCCTCGGGCCGAGCTGGTGCGCCGCCTGGTCGAATACGAGCAGATGAAGATGGCGTCCGCAAAGCTGGATGCATTGCCGCAGGCCGAGCGCGATTTTGCCTGGGTCGAAGTGTGGGTCGAAAAATCGATGGAGCAGCGCTTCCCCGATGTCAGCGTCGAGGATTTGCAGCAGGCGTGGGGACAGATCCTGCGTCAGGCGAAGCTGCACACCCATCACCGTGTGCAGCGCGAAGAACTGTCGGTGCGTGAACATATGGGCATCATCCTGCGTGAATTGCGCACGGCCGACGGTTTTGTCGAGTTTGTGCGCATGTTTGATGCGGAAATGGGTGTTGCCGGTATTGTCGTGCACTTTCTCGCGATGCTCGAGTTGGCACGTGAGCATCTGGTGGAAATAACCCAAACCGAAGCTTTTGATCCGATTTATGTGAGGCTGGCCGATGGAAGAACCATTGAACATCCTGCCGGATAATCCGCCAGTGATACAGACCGACGCCGCAGTCTTTCCGGAAATTCTTCCGGAAACTTCGCCGGAAGTCGTGCAGAAAGTTGAGCAAGAAACGTTACCGGACGTGACGCAGGAAATGGCGTCGGCCGATGCGATTTTGCCCGAGGCGAGCAACCTGCCGGCGATGGTGAATAATCCGGAGAAGGTCAAGCGCGTACTGGAAGCCGCCTTGTTGGCTGCCCAGCAGCCGCTGACAGTCAGCGATCTGCGCAAGATGTTTGTCGAGGAAATTGCCCCCGAAGTGGTGCGCAAGCTGCTCGATGAATTGCGTGTTGAATGGACACCGCGCCCTGCGGAACTGGTACAGTTAGCGAGTGGCTGGCGTTTCCGTACCCGTCCGGAGTATCTCTCTCATCTCGGACGGCTGAATCCAGAAAAGCCGCCAAAATACTCGCGTGCGGTGCTCGAAACCCTGGCTATCATTGCCTACCGCCAGCCCGTCACGCGTGGTGATATCGAAGATATCCGTGGTGTTTCGGTGGCCACGCAGGTCATCAAGGTGCTCGAAGAGCGCGGTTGGGTAGATGCCGTTGGGCACCGCGACACGCCGGGTCGCCCGGCACTTTTTGCAACGACGAAGAAGTTCCTCGATGACCTCGGGCTGCGCAGCCTGACGGAATTGCCGCCGCTGGAACAAATCAATCAAGCTCTGGAACTGGCCAATGGCTAATAAATCCCGTCGTACCCCATTCCGGCCACCGCAGGGTGCGCCTTCTCAGCCTCCGGGTGAGGTCGAAGGCGGCGAGGTTGTCGATCAGCCGCCTCGGCGAGAACCCCGCCCACCACGCGAATCCGCTGCTCCTGTCCCCGGTGGCCGCCGCGGGCGTACGGGTGTGGCCGCACAGGCAACGCCCGAGCGGCTGCACAAGGTGCTGGCTCAGTCTGGCATCGGCTCCCGTCGCGACATGGAAGACATGATCATTTCGGGCCGCGTCAGTGTGAATGGTTTGCCGGCGCATGTCGGCCAGCTGGTTGGCCCGGCGGATCGCGTCAAGGTGAACGGCAAGCTGGTGACCGTCAAATTTTCGGGCCGTTTGCCGCGGGTTGTGATCTATCACAAGCCAGAAGGCGAAATTGTTACCCGCGACGATCCGGAAGGCCGCGAGACCGTGTTTGACGCGCTGCCGCGGATGAACGGTGGGCGCTGGATCGCCGTCGGCCGTCTTGACTTCAACACCAGTGGTTTGCTGCTGTTCACCTCGTCGGGCGAGCTGGCCAATCGCCTCATGCATCCGCGCTACGAGATGGTGCGTGAGTACGCCGTACGCGTCCTTGGCGACATCACCGAGGAAAAGCTGGATCAGTTGCGCGAGGGGATTGAGCTTGAGGATGGGCCGGCACATTTCGAATCGATCGAGGATGGTGGTGGCGAGGGAGCCAACCATTGGTATCGAGTCACCCTGTGCGAAGGGCGTAATCGTGAGGTTCGGCGCATGTTCGAGGCGGTCGGCACGACCGTCAGCCGGCTGATTCGCGTTCGTTACGGGCCATTTTTGCTGCCACCTTACTTGAAACGTGGCAAAACACGCGAACTGGAAGACAGTGAAGTCGAGGCGCTGATGCGCAATGTCGGATTGGCGCAGGAGCGTGGCGGCCGCGGCGGTGATCGTGGGCGCGGCGGGCGTCAGGGATCTCAAAGTGGGTTCGGTGGCGAGCTTGACGGTAATCGTGCTCCACGCAACGTCGACGCCGGAGAAGAGCGAGAAGTTGATGGCAACCGGGCACCGCCACCGTCGAAATCGGGTGGGCCGCGTCCGGCGCGCAGTAACGAATCGGGGCGCGAAGGAGGAAACAAAGGAAGAGGGGGGCGCCCGAACGCTGGTCGTGGCGATGGTCCCCGTCCCGAAGGGCAACGCACCGGTGGGTCACGGAGCCGGCACGGCTCGCCGCGTGGTGAAGGGGCCGGCGGCAGCGGAGGGGGAGGCCGGGAGGTTGACGGCAATCGGGCTGATGGTAATCGTTCGCCGCGCCCGCCACGCTCAGGCGGTCCTCGCCGCGAGGATGGTGCCGCGCCGCGCGAGGTGGACGGCAATCGCCCGTCTTCTGGAAATCGCGGGCGCCGTAACGGTCGTCCGCAGCGGCAAGGGCCTGCTTCGGGTAGTCCTGGCGACCCTGCGACTTCCTCACCGGGTAACAAACCTGCCGGTCGACGCCGCCAAGGGCCGCGCTAACGCAGATGCTTTGCACTCGGGGCGGCAATGGCGGCCAGTAATAGCGTTGCCTCCCGAGGGGCTTTGCCGTTATAATCTTGGGGTTTCTTCCGCCGGCCGTTTAGGCAGGGCACTTTTTGGATGGGCATTGCGCCCATTTTTTATTTGTATTGCATGAATCTGCACGAATTAATAGAAAAGACCGTTGTCGGTCTGGGGTACGAGCTGGTTGACCTGGAGATGAGCCCGCGTGCGCGGGTGTTGCGCATCTTTATCGACCAGTTCGAGAAACCTCGCGGCGTCAATATCGACGACTGTGTTGCTGTCAGCAACCAGGTGTCACGCGTGTTGATGGTCGAAAACATCGATTATGACCGGCTTGAGGTCTCCTCGCCGGGTTTGGATCGTCCGCTGAAGAAGGCTTCCGACTACGAACGTTTTGCCGGTTCGGAAGTGCATCTCAAGCTGCGGATACCGTTCAACGGTCGTCGTAATTTCAATGGTGTCCTGCAGGGAATGCAGGACGGCAAGGTACGCCTCGTTCTCGATTCGGGAGAGGCTGAACTGGATCTGGGCAACATCGAGCGTGCCCGGCTGGTCCCCAAGTTCGATTGAACTTGGCAAACGGAGGTTAGGAAAGAATGAGCCGCGAAATTCTGCTGCTGGTCGATGCACTGGCGCGTGAGAAGAATGTCTCCAAGGACATCGTTTTTGGCGCCCTTGAGCTGGCACTGGCATCTGCGACCAAGAAGCGTATCCACGACGAAGCCGACGTCCGCGTTGCCGTCGACCGTGAAACGGGTGATTTCGATAGCTTCCGCCGCTGGGAAGTGGTTGCCGACGACGATTTCGAGAATGAGCACCTGCAGGTACCGATTTCTGCCGCGCTCGTCGAAGACCCGGAATTCGAGGTTGGTGATTTTATCGAGGAACCGCTGGATCCGATCGATTTCGGTCGTATCGGCGCGCAGGCTGCCAAGCAGGTAATCCTGCAGAAAATTCGCGATGCCGAGCGTGAGCAGATTCTCAATGATTTTCTGGAGCGCGGCGATCACATCGTTTCCGGCACCATCAAACGTATGGAACGCGGCAACGCCATCATCGAGTCGGGCAAGGTCGAAGCACTTCTGCCACGCGATCAGATGATCCCGAAGGAAAACCTGCGCATCGGCGACCGTGTCAAGGCGTATCTTCTGAAAATCGACCGCCAGGCCCGTGGTCCGCAACTGATCCTGTCACGTACCGCGCCAGAATTCATCGCCAAGCTATTCGAACTGGAAGTCCCCGAGATTGACGACGGCCTCATGGAAATCAAGGCTGCCGCACGCGATGCCGGCATGCGCGCCAAGATTGCCGTCAAATCGAATGACCAGCGTATCGACCCGATCGGTACCTGCGTTGGGCTGCGTGGCTCGCGCGTTCAGTCGGTGACCAATGAACTGGCTGGCGAGCGTGTCGATATCGTTCTCTGGTCGGCTGATCCCGCACAATTCGTTGTCGGCGCACTGTCGCCGGCGGAAGTTTCATCCATCGTGGTTGATGAAGAGAAGCACAGCATGGATGTGGTGGTGGACGAAGCCAACCTTGCGATCGCCATCGGTCGCGGTGGCCAGAACGTTCGCCTTGCCTCCGAGCTGACCGGCTGGACGATCAATCTGATGACGGAAGAAGAGTCGCAGAAGAAATCGGAAGCAGAAACTGCCGCCATCCGTGTGCTGTTCATGGAAAAACTGGATGTCGACGAAGAGGTTGCCAACATTCTGATCGACGAAGGTTTCTCCGGGCTGGAAGAAATCGCCTACGTACCGCTGCACGAAATGCTTGAAATCGATGCCTTCGACGAAGCCACCGTTCAGGAGCTGCGTGAGCGTGCTCGCAACGTGCTGTTGACCGAAGCGATCGTTACCGAAGAGCAGCTTGAGGGTGTCGAGGAGTCGATGATCAACATTGACGGCATGGACAAGCCGCTAGCCGCCAAGTTGGCAGGCGCCGGCGTGAAGACGCTCGATGGTCTCGCCGATTTGGCTGTCGACGAACTGACTGAAATGACCGGCATTGATGCCGACCGAGCAAAACAGCTGATCACCAACGCGCGCGCGCACTGGTTCGAATAAGCAACAAGGGGAAAACCATATGGCGCAAACAAGTGTTGCCCAGTTCGCGGGAGAGTTGAAACTCCCGGCTGCTTCGTTGTTGGAGCAGTTGCAGAAGGCGGGAGTGAACAAGTCGGGTGCTGAAGATCTCTTGTCGGAAACCGACAAGACCAAGCTGCTTGACTATCTGCGCGCCGCCCATGGCGAAGCCCAGGCCAAAACCAAGATCACGCTGACGCGCAAGCAGACGAGTGAAATCAAAGCGCATGATTCGGCCGGCAAGACCCGCACCGTTCAAGTCGAAGTTCGAAAGAAGCGTGTTCTGGTCAAGCGTGATCCTGCAGAGGTCGCGGCCGAAACCGTTGCAACCGCTGCTGCTGAAGTCGCAACCGAAGTGGCTGCCGTTGTTGAAGCGGTGGCGGAGCCGATCGTGGTTCCAGAAGTGCTTGCACCTGAACCCGTCGCCGTTGTTGAGCCCGAACCTGTTGCAGAGATTGTTGTTGTCGCAGCCGGGGAGACGGTGGAGGCTCCTGAGCCTGTCGTCGTTGCCGAGCCAGCTGCAAAAGCCCCAACGAAATCCAACCGAATAGCAAAAGCCACCTTGGCTTCGGTGATCGGCGAGGATCAGGTGCGCCAGCGTGCCGAAGAAGCGCGCCGGCATTCAACGCTGGCCGATATTCAGGCTGCCGAATTCCGCGAAAAACAGTTGCGTGAAACCGAACTGGTCCGTCTGCGCCAGGATGCTGAGCAGAAGGCGATCGAAGCCAAGGCAGCCCACGTAGCCAAGGCAGCCGCTGCATTGACTGCTGCCGAGCGGCCGGCCGAGGACAAAACCCTGCATCGCCCGGCGAAGCCTGAAGGTGCCAAGGGCAAGGATGCCAAGAAGGTTGACGAAAAGAAGGGCGCCTGGGCCGACAACGCCAAGAAGCGCGGGATCAAGACACGCGGTGGCGATGCCGGTTCCGGTTGGCGGGATGGTAAACACGGTAAGCACGGCAAGCGTGACGACGGAGAGCATTCCTTCCAGGCACCGACCGAGCCGGTCGTGCGCGAAGTGCACGTACCCGAGACCATTTCGGTGGCCGATCTCGCCCACAAGATGGCGGTGAAAGCGACGGAAGTGATCAAGACCCTGATGAAAATGGGATCGATGGTCACCATCAACCAGGTGCTCGACCAGGAAACGGCGATGATCATCGTCGAGGAAATGGGGCACCAGGCGGTCGCGGCCAAGCTTGACGATCCGGATGCCTTCCTCGAAGACAATGTCGAGCACAAGGATTACGTACTGGAATCGCGTGCCCCTGTGGTCACGGTCATGGGTCACGTTGACCACGGCAAGACCTCGCTGCTCGACTATATCCGCCGTACCCGTGTTGCCTCTGGCGAAGCCGGCGGCATTACCCAGCACATTGGTGCCTACCACGTTGAAACCGAACGCGGCATGGTGACCTTCCTGGATACGCCGGGTCACGAAGCCTTTACGGCCATGCGTGCCCGTGGCGCCAAAGCGACCGACATCGTCATTCTGGTGGTAGCTGCCGACGACGGCGTCATGCCGCAGACCAAGGAAGCGATTCACCACGCCAAGGCTGCCGGCGTACCGATCGTGGTAGCGGTTACCAAGATCGACAAGCCGGAAGGCAACCCCGATCGCGTCAAGCAGGAACTCGTCGCCGAGCAGGTCGTGCCGGAAGAATACGGTGGCGATTCGCCTTTCATCGGCGTTTCAGCCAAGACTGGCGAGGGCATCGACGATCTGCTGGAGCAGGTATTGTTGCAGGCGGAAGTTCTGGAACTGAAGGCCGCCAAGGATTCTCCCGCCAAAGGGCTGATCATTGAAGCGCGTCTCGACAAAGGTCGTGGCCCGGTGGCCACGATGCTGGTGCAGAGCGGTACTTTGCGTCAGGGCGACATGCTGCTGGCCGGCCAGATGTTCGGCAAGATCCGTGCGATGCTCGACGAAAACGGCAAGCCGGTGAAGGAAGCCGGCCCGTCGATTCCGGTCGAAATCCAGGGCTTGTCCGATGTGCCTTCCGCTGGCGAAGACGCCGTGGTGCTGGGCGACGAGAAGAAGGCGCGTGAAATCGCCCTGTTCCGTCAGGGCAAGTTCCGCGACGTCAAGCTGGCCAAGCAGCAGGCCGCCAAGCTCGAAAACATCTTCGAACAGATGACCGAGGGCGAAGTGAAGACCCTGCCGCTGATCGTCAAGGCAGACGTTCAGGGCTCGCAGGAAGCACTGGTGCAATCGCTGCAGAAGTTGTCGACCAGCGAGGTCAAGGTCAACATCATTCACGGTGCCGTCGGCGGCATTACCGAATCCGACATCAACCTGGCGCAGGCCTCAAAGGCGGTCATCATCGGCTTCAACACCCGTGCCGATGCCGGTGCGCGCAAGGCGGCCGAGAGTGTGGGTGTCGATATCCGTTACTACAACATCATTTACGATGCTGTCGATGAGGTTAAGGCGGCGCTGTCGGGCATGCTGTCGCCGGAGAAGAAGGAAGAGATCATCGGTACGGTGGAAATCCGTCAGGTCTTCCGTGCTTCGAAGATCGGCACGATTGCCGGTTGTTATGTCCTCGATGGCGTGGTCAAGCGCAACTCGCGTGCGCGTCTGCTGCGCGGCAACGTCGTCAAGTGGGACGGCGAACTCGATTCGCTGAAGCGCTTCAAGGACGACGTCAAGGAGGTCAAGGCCAACTTCGAGTGCGGTCTGTCGCTGAAGAACTTCAATGAAATTGAAGAAGGCGATCAACTCGAAGTGTACGAGATCACGGAAATCGCCCGGACGCTGTAATTGCCAAACAACAAGAGCTTCTCCCGCAAGGATCGGGTCAACGAACAAATCCGCCGCGAATTGGCGGAGTTGATCCGTAGCGAGTTGAAAGACCCGCGCGTGGGCATGGTCAGCATCACCGAAGTCGAGGTGACGCCGGACTATGCGCACGCCCGTGTCTATTTCAGCTCGCTGGCGGGGCCGGACAAGATCGCCGAAGTTGAGCAGGGGCTGAAAAAGGCTGCGAGCTTCCTGCGCCGCGAACTGTTCCGGCGCATCCGCATCCACACCACACCCGAACTGCATTTCATCCACGACATGTCGCTTGAGCGTGGCGCTGACATGTCGAAGCTGATCGACGAAGCCTCCCGCCTTTCCGACGCCACACCAGAGGAATGAACCACGTCGCCAGGCGCCGCTGGCGGCGTGTTGACGGCGTCCTGCTCCTCGACAAACCCACCGGCATGAGTTCCAACGACGCGCTGCAGAAGGCGCGTCGCCTGTTTTCCGCCGAAAAGGGCGGCCACACCGGCACCCTCGACCCGATGGCCACCGGCCTGCTGCCGCTGTGCTTCGGTGAGGCCACCAAGTTCTCCGCCGACCTGCTCAACGCCGACAAGACCTACGAGGCCGAACTGCGCCTCGGCATCACCACGCGCACCGGCGATGCCGAGGGCGAGGTGATCGAGGAGCGCCCGGTCGCTATCGACGAAGCCGCCTTTGCCGCCGTGCTGCCGGCCTTCCGGGGCGAACAGCAGCAGGTACCACCGATGTACTCGGCGCTGAAGCGGGGCGGCAAGCCGCTCTACGAACTCGCGCGGCAAGGCATCGAAGTCGAACGCGCACCGCGAACCATCAACATCCACGTTCTCGAACTGCTCTCGTACGCCGCACCCGTTGCCCGTATCCGCGTCCGCTGCAGCAAGGGCACCTACATCCGCACGCTGGCCGAGGACATCGGCAAGGCGCTCGGCTGCGGCGCCCATCTCACCGCCCTGCGCCGCACCGTCGTTGCCGACCTGCAGCTGCCGCGCGCGCTGACGCTGGCAGAGATCGAAGCCTGCCCGGAAAGCGAGCGCGACGCGCTGCTGCAGCCCGTGGATGCACTGCTTCAGGGCCTTCCAGCTGTCGTGCTGGATGAAACAGGCCAGATGCGCTTTGGTAACGGCAATCCGGTTCTCTGCCCGCAACCCGGGCTCATCGGCCTCTGTCGGGTCTACGTTGCACAGACCCTGCTCGGCCTTGGCCGTGCCGAGGCTGATGGCACGCTGCACCCGCAGCGGCTTGTTACCCGCGCAGAAAGCTGATTTGCCACGAGTGCTGCGTCCAGATCAGGGCAGCTGAACGGGATACTTCAGTGACAAATCGACCTGGCAGGGTGGCGCAGACAAGCTTCCGCGGAGGTTGTCTCCAGCATACAACGAAGTAATAATGTGACACGCTCACGGCGGCCAGCGAAGTGCTGGCCACGTTCGCAGACATCTTTCATCAGCGTGCAGTGTGGTCTCCGTGCCATATCGCGGACGTCGCCAGTACCCATATCAGAGCACTTAGCATGACTCCGAAGATCCTGCTGTGTATTGTCATCGGTAGCTTTCCCCTCGTCGCGCACGCCAAGAAGTGCGGCTCATCGGGGGATCTCATCTACCTCGGCAATACGGCAAATGCCAGTCGCTCGGTTTGGGTTTCTGCAACTACCGCGGGGGAGTTTCATGTCGACGCTACGGGCACAGAGATCGATCGCTGGACAAAAGCGCGAGGTGGCGCACATCTGACGCTCTCCAACGTCGTGTCTCAGGGGAAAGGCGGCACACACAAACTCTATGCGACAGAGGGCGGAGATGAGTGTCTGCTGGACACCAGAAACCAGAAACGCGGTTTTACATTGCCCCCCAACTGGCGGCCCCCACAGAATCCGCCCACCGGCATCACGCCCACGATGCCGATAGCGCCCCAGCCGCCGATAGCCCTACT
Source organism: Candidatus Proximibacter danicus (assembly GCA_016710885.1). GTDB lineage: Bacteria > Pseudomonadota > Gammaproteobacteria > Burkholderiales > Rhodocyclaceae > Proximibacter > Proximibacter danicus. The sequence goes on along the minus strand of JADJUC010000001.1, from coordinate 72,643 downwards.
GCCGCCGACCGGCATCACGCCAGAAGTACCGGTCTTGCCGAGGCCGCCGACCGGGATTACGCCGGAACTGCCGGTTGCGCCGCAGCCACCGATCGGAACGCTGCCACCGACGGGTGTCATGCCAACACTCCCTGTCATCCCGCGCCCCCCCACCGGCATCACCCCCGAGGTTCCGATTGCGCCCCGGCCGCCAATTGTTACGCTGCCACCGACTGGCATCACCCCCGAAGTACCGATCTTGCCGCAGCCACCGACGGGGATCATGCCGGAATTGCCGATCGCGCCACAACCGCCCATCGGTGTGCTGCCGCCCACTGGCCTCACGCCTGAAGTGCCGTTGACCGAGAAATCAAGGGAAGCAGGCCGTATGGCGATGTCCGAAGGTACAATGTCGCCGTGCCAAGGCGGCCGCGTCGATCCCAATGGAGCGGGAGTCCCCGCACTTGGCGCATGCGCGCCAATGAAAGCCGACAATTTGCGCGAACCTCCACTGACTCCCGGGCGGGACCTCGTCGAAGACTCGCCATGGAACACCTGGGTGGATACGCATTATTCACACATCGACAATCGCCGCGGCATCGCGCTGGATAAAACCCGCAGCGGCGCACTCAGCATGGGTATTGATCGGTACGTCGGCGATGGCGTCGCCGCTGGTGGCATGGTTTCGATTCACCCGCAGCCGCAATGAAAATTACTGGGGATACCTCAAACAGGACAGCAATGGTGTCCTGATCGGCCCCTACGCATCGTTTCGGCTGGCAGACAACTGGACATTGTTTGGCAGTGTCTCGGTCGGCGTAGAGAAAGATGATTACCGCGTGGTGACCGTATCCGGCTCAAGCGATTCGATGCTTTACGCATTCGCAATGAATGCACAAGGTCAGTACGAACTCGCGACCGATGTTTTCGCCCGCCCCAAGCTTGGTATCAGCTACCAGCATAAGCGGATGGATGACTACAAACTGTCGGGGCTTATTGCCGGTACAAATCAACAGGTGAAGGTCGGTGGGGCCAACACTGATACTGCAATCGCGGAAGCGACGATGGAGTTGAATTGGCTGGAGCGAACCAGTACCAGTGTTTTCATGCCCTATGTCGAGGCCGGAGTCCGCTACAACTGCGACTGGCAAAACGGCCATTGCATCACAGGCGACGGCTATTCCAATCAACCGCGCTGGCAGGGGCTTGCCCGGGTCGGCGGACGGGCCTTGATCGGAAAAGCAACGCAAGTGGAACTCAGTGCCAGCTATCAGGGTTTGGGTGTTCAGAAATACGACGCTTGGGAAGCGACCCTGTTCTTCTCGCACTCATTCTGACCCTGCCGAAGCGCGCCAGGCTCGGTCACATCGACCGAGCCTGGCGGCTTTCCCTCATTTTCCCATCCGTCGCTTTGTTTCAGTCGACCTTGCCGCAGCACTGCTTGAACTTCTTGCCACTGCCGCAGGGGCAGGAGTCGTTGCGACCGACCTTGCTGCCTTCGTTGCGGATGGTGCCAACGCCGTGCTTGGCATTCCAGAACAGGAAAATCTCCGAAACTGCACGTGCCAGGTCTTCTTCCGCCTGCTTGTTGAGTTCCTCGAATTCCTCGCCTTCCGGCCAGGCTTCTCCGTGTTCGCGAGCGGCCGATTCGGCTTCGCCGGTCAGAACCATCAGCGGGAAGAGGCGTTCGTCGAGCCACTCGACTTCTTCTTCGTCGGTCAGGTCGTCGAACCAGTCTTCCGTCGCCGTATCGACGCCGTGCAGATAGGCGAGGCACCACGGTTCGTAGTCACTCGGCGCCCCTTCTTCATCGCTCTTCGGGTAGAGATAGAGGATCATCGGCTCTTCGTCGGCCAGCTGGATACGGATATCTTCGGCCAGACAACGCAGGAGTGGAATGGCTTCCTGGCCGGCCTCGGTCGCTACGCCAGCCTCGCTTCCCAGCACTTCGATCAGCCAGTCAGCTTCTGGTATTGGCACTGGCCCGGCCAATGCCGCGCAAAGATAGCCTTGTACTTCGTCGAGGCGCATGGCTTCGTCGAAAACGGGATCATCTAGCAGCGCTTCGAGGCGGTCCAGTTGGGTATCGGAAATAATCGTCGATCGCATGATTCAGCCTCGGGTGTTGGATTGGGTGTCAAATTGCGTCAGATCGACCTTCGGAGCCGGCTTCCAGCCCTTCTTGCGATGCTCGGCAACGACATTGGTAAAGATGCCGCCACGGACATAAAACTTGGCCGTGAGACGCATGTAGCGGGGTTTAGTGGCTTTCACCAAGTCATCGAGAATACGGTTGGTGACGGCCTCATGGAAACAGCCTTCGTCGCGAAAAGACCACATGTAAAGCTTGAGACTCTTGAGCTCGACGCAGTGTTTTTCGGGCACATAGTCGAGAATCAGGGTGGCGAAGTCCGGTTGGCCGGTTTTCGGGCACAGGCAAGTGAACTCGGGAATCTCCATATGGATATGAAAATCCCGGCCTGGTGCCGGATTGGGAAAGGTTTCCAGAGTTTTTGCGGGTAGGCTGGGCATGCGGTCGCGGTCCGAAAAGGGGATGCAAAAGTGATATTATAGCCGGCGATTCTGGGGCCTGTTCCCACTGTTTATACATGCTCCCGGCCATTGCCAGTGCTTATGCCAATGGATTCCGGGGTGCCGAAACAATTAGAAGCAAACCAAGCAGACAATCCCCGAACATGCGCCTGACAAAACTCAAGCTTGCCGGTTTCAAATCCTTCGTCGATCCCACTACGATCGCCCTGCCGGGGCAGCTGGTCGGCGTGGTCGGCCCCAACGGTTGCGGAAAATCCAACGTGATGGATGCCGTGCGCTGGGTGCTCGGCGAGTCGAAAGCTTCCGAGTTGCGCGGCGAATCGATGCAGGACGTCATCTTCAACGGTTCCGGCAACCGCAAGCCGGTCGCCCGTGCCGCTGTTGAACTGGTTTTCGACAACTCCCTCGGCCGCGCTGCCGGCCAGTGGTCGCAGTATGCCGAGCTGTCGGTCAAGCGCCTGCTGACACGCACCGGGCAATCCGAGTACTACATCAACAACCTGCAGGTTCGCCGCAAGGACATTACCGATCTTGTTCCTCGGCACCGGCCTCGGCCCGCGCGCCTACGCCATCATCGGCCAGGGCATGATCTCGCGCATCATCGAGGCCAAGCCGGATGAGCTGCGCGTCTTCCTCGAAGAAGCCGCCGGCGTCACCCGCTACAAGGAGCGACGCAAGGAAACCGAAGGGCGCATTTCCGATACGCGCGAGAACCTGACACGTATCGAGGATATCCGTCTCGAACTGGCGGCGCAGATGGAACGCCTTGAAGCGCAGGCCGCCGTGGCACGCCAGTACCACGAATTCAACAATGACCTGACGCGCAAGCAGCAACTGCTGTGGTTGCTCAAACGAAACGAAGCGCAGACCGAACGCGAGAAGGCTGCTCGCGACGTCGAGCGTGCTGCCAATGATCTGGAAGGGCAGACGGCCGGTCTGCGTGAACTCGAAGCACGTCTTGAAACTGCCCGGGAAACCCACTTCGGCTCTTCCGACGGCGTGCATACCGCGCAGAGCGCGCTGTTTGCCGCCAACGCCGAAGTGGCTCGCCTGGAAACCGAGCTGCGCCACCGTCGCGACACGCAGCGGGATCTGGAGCAGCGCGTCACCCAGCTCAACGCCGAGCGCCAACAGTGGCAGGCACAGGCCGAGAAGGCAGATGCGGACGAGCGTCGCTGGCGCGAGCTGTCCGACCTGGCCGATGAACGCTCCGAGCAGGCCCAAATGCGTCTGGAGGCGCAGCAGGAACGCCTGCCACTGGCCGAAGATGCCCAGGTCGCGGCCCAGGAGGCGGTCAATGCCCAGCGCGCGGCTGTTGCGGAAGCGGAGCAAAAATTGCGGGTGGAAGAGGCGCACCGCGCCAACGCCGAGCGCACGCTGTTCAATATCGGTAGCCGGCGTGAACGGCTGGAGCAGGAGGCGGGCGCACTGATTCAGCCCGATCAGGCCGAGATCGAATTGAAAGAAGCCGAGCACGCAGCCTTGCAGGAGGATATGCAAGGGGCGCAGGAAGCCGTGATGGCGACGCAGCAGCGCTTGCCTGAACTCGAAACGCGGCGTCGCGAGATCCAGCAGGACGTGCAGAAGGCCTTGCAGGCCAAGAACGAGTCAGAAGCACGCCGGAGCGCGCTTGAACAACTGCAGAAGCGCATGCAGAGCGGTTCCAAAATCGGCGAGTGGTTGCAGCGACACGGCTTGTCCAGCCAGAAACCTTTGTGGAAACGTATCCACGTCGAGGCCGGCTGGGAAGATGCGGTCGAGGCCGTGCTACGCGAGCGCCTGTCCGCAGTCGATGCCGGCAACGCCGATATTGCCGGCTGGGTAGCCGATCGACCGGGGGCCAAGGTCACGGTATTGCTGGCGAGCACGGAAACCGCTGCCGTTGCCAATGGCGACAGCCTGATGGCGCGTATCCGTTGTGCGGATGAAACCGTTGCTGCGCCCCTTGGCGACTGGTTGCGTGGCGTGCGCACGGTGGCCGATCTGCCCACGGCACTGGCGCGGCGCGGCGAGCTGGCGAGCGGTGAAGTGTGGGTAACGGCGGCCGGCGACATTATCTCGACACAGAGCGTTACCCTGTTTGCGCCCGATGGTGCCGAACACGGTTTCCTCGAGCGTCAGCGCGAGATCGAATCGCTCGAAGGCATCATCGCTGAGCGCCAGATGGCGGTCGAGGCACAGGAAGCGCGCGTCGCCGAAGTCGAAGAACGTCTCGAGGCGGCAAAATCCGAGGTCGAGCAGGCCCGCCGAGCGCTTGAAGAGCGCCAGGAGCGCGCCCATGCCGTGCAGCTGGAAGTGCTCAAGCTGACACAGATCATGGAGCGCTATCAGGACCGCATGGCGCAGATCAACGAGGCGCTTGCCGAGTTCAAGGCCGAGGAAGAGGCCGAGCGCGAGCGGGTACTGCTTGCCGAAGAATCCATCGTCGTCCAGCGTGAGGCGGTGGAGGAGCGTCAGTCCGTCCTCAACGAAAACAAGGGGCGCCTCGAAGAAGCCGACCGGACGCTGCGTGATGAGCGTGAGCAAGTGGCCGTTGCCGAGCGCGAGTTGCGTGAGGCGCAGTTCTCGCAGCGTGAGTGTGTCAGCAAGCTCGAAGAAATTACGGCCGGTCGAGAACTCGCCCGGCAGCAGCTCGTGCGCGTTGGCGAGGATCTGGCACGTTGCGAAGACAGCGCTGGCAGCCTCGATCCGGAAGAAATCGTACCGCGCCTACAGGAAGCGCTGGAGCAGCGCGTCGAGCGCGAGCAGGCGCTGGCCGGCATGCGCGATGCCCTGGAGGCAGCAACCGCCGGCCTGCGCGGGCTGGAAGAAGATCGCCTGAAGCTTGAGCACGGGCTCAACCCGCTGCGCGACCGTATTGGCGAATTGCGGCTCAAGGAACAGGCGGCCGCACTTAACGTTGAACAACTGGCCTTGCTTCTGGTTGAGGCGCAGGCCGACGAAGCAGCGTTAGCGGTTGATCTGCCGGGTGCCCGACCGGGGCCGCTGCAGGGTTCGATCACCTCATTGCAGCGCCAGATCGAGGCGCTCGGTGCGGTCAACCTGGCTGCGCTGGAAGAGCTCGAGTCGGCACGCGAGCGCAAGGGCTATCTTGATGCGCAGGCCGCTGACCTGAATGAAGCGCTGGAAACGCTGGAAAATGCCATCCGGCGCATTGATCGTGAAACCCGCGATCTGCTGCAGACCACCTACGATTCGGTCAATCACCATTTCGGTGAACTCTTCCCGGCGCTTTTTGGCGGCGGCGAGGCACGGCTGATCATGACCGGCGACGAGATCCTCGATTCCGGCGTTCAGGTCATGGCGCAACCGCCGGGCAAGAAAAACTCGACGATCCACCTGCTTTCCGGGGGCGAGAAGGCGCTGACTGCCATTGCGCTGGTGTTCGCCATGTTCCAGCTCAACCCGGCACCGTTCTGCCTGCTGGATGAAGTTGACGCGCCGCTCGACGATACCAATACCGAGCGTTTCTGCAGCATGGTTCAACGCATGTCGGTCAACACCCAGTTTCTTTTCATCAGCCACAACAAGATCGCCATGGAAATGGCCGAGCAACTGGTGGGCGTGACAATGCAGGAGTCAGGGGTTTCGCGTATCGTCGAAGTCGATATTCAGGAAGCGCTGCGCATGCGCGAACAGGTAGCGTGATGGAGGCTTCGCATGAGTGAATTGCAACTCGGCCTGATCGGGCTGGGGACAGTTGCCGTGATCGGTGTCTTTGCCTACAACAAGTGGCAGGAGCACAGGCATCGCAAGGTGGCTGAGCAGGTGCTGCAGCGTGTTCATGCGGATGTGCTGCTGGATGAAAACCGGGAGGCCGGGGCGTTTCCCTCGTCACCCGAACCGGTTGACGCATTGGATGAATTCGACGCGTCCAGTATTCCCCGTTTCGACAATGAGCCCGGACAACTGCGCGATGACGCACCACTTCGGGCGTCGACAATGCCGGAAGTGCGCTCGCCGACGCTGCCTCCACCATCAATCAACGAGCGTCGCGAGCCATCGGTGAGAGTCGAACCGACCTTGTCGGAGCTTGAGGACGCATCGGTACCGCCTTGGCAGGAGATTGTGGCGCCGGCAACTGACGATGCAGTACAGGAACCATCAGTCGCCAGTGCCGCGCCAATGCCGGCTCGAATGGCTCCCGAATCCTCCATGCAAACGGTCTCGGAGGCCTTGGCCAGGACTGGCGAAGCGCCACCGGAAGAGGTGCCGGCGATCATTGTTTCGCCGGTCATCGACTACATGGCCAGTTTCGAGTTGGTCGAAGAGATTTCGGGCGATCAGATCCTGCGCTCGCAGCACGAGCTGCTTGCCCGTGTCAGCAAGCCGATTGGCTGGGCGGGCTACAACGACCGTACGCGCGAGTGGGAGCGTGTCGTTGCGGAGGGGAGTTATCGCCGCTTGCGTGTCGGCCTGCTTCTTGCCAACCGTCAAGGCCCGCTGGGTGAAGCTGATCTGCTCACCTTTCATGGTGCCATGCAGAACCTTGCCGACGAATTGATGGCGGTAGCCGATCTGCCGCCACGCGATGGGGCGCTGAACGCGGCTATCGCGCTTGACCAGTTCTGCGCCAACGTCGACATCCAGATCGGCCTCAACGTCATCAGCCAGGGAACACTTTTCCCCGGTACCAAGATACGCGCGCTGGCCGAAGCGGCAGGCATGGTGCTCGACTCTTCGGGGCGCTTCGTTCGCTGCGACGATGACGGCAATGTGCTTTACACGCTGGTCAATCAGGAGTCTGTCGGCTTTGCCGCTGAAGCGATGAAGAACCTCAGCACGCATGGTCTCGTCTTCATCCTCGATGTGCCTTGCGTCAGTCACGGTGACCGCGTCTTTGCCCAGATGCTGGATCTCGCCCGGCGCATGGCCGACACCTTGCACGGGGTGCTGGTCGATGACAACCGGCGTCCGCTGACGGAAGCCATGCTGGATCCCTTCCGTCGTCAGATCGGCCAATATCAGTCGCAACTTTCTGCCAAAGGGCTTCCCGCCGGCAGCCCGCTGACGCAGCGCCTGTTCGCCTGATGTTGCTGGCGTCACCTGAAGACTTCGAGCGCGCACGCAGTCTGCGCAGCGAGATCGAGCGGCTCGATCATCACTATTACGTTCTTGATGCACCGCTGGTTCCGGATGCCGAATACGACAGGCTTTTCCGGGAACTGCAGGCGCTGGAAGCCCGTTTTCCAGAACTGCAGCAGCAGAATTCACCAACGCAACGCGTCGGCGGGCGTGTTCTCGAAGCCTTTTCTCCCGTGCGTCATGCCGTGCCGATGTTGTCGATCCGTACCGAAACCGATACCGAGTCGACAGGGGCGATGGCGTTCGATGCGCGCGTCCGCCGCGAGCTGAAACTGACCGAGAGCGACCCGCCGGTCGAATACGCCGCCGAGCTGAAATTCGATGGGCTGGCGATCAATCTTCGCTATGAGAATGGCGTCCTCATCTGTGCAGCAACCCGTGGCGATGGCGAAACCGGCGAGGATGTGACGGAAAATGTACGCACTGTCGGTCAGATTCCGCTTCGGCTGAGGATGCCCGTTGCGCCCGCAGTACTGGAAGTGCGCGGCGAAATCTACATGAAGCGCGCCGACTTCAACCGCTTCAATGCCCGCGCCCTGGCAGCGGGTGAAAAAAACCTCGTCAACCCGCGCAATGGTGCTGCTGGAAGCATTCGACAGCTTGATTCGAAGATTGCCGCCAGCCGACCGCTGTCCTTTTTTGCCTACGGTCTCGGTGAAGTGCGCGGCTGGTCGCTGCCGCCAACCCATGCCGAGGTTCTTGATGCCCTGACCACCATTGGGCTGCCGGTCTGTGCCGAGCGCGCCGTCTGTCGCGGTGCGACGGCTCTCGCCGATTTTCATGCGCGTGTTGCGGCAAGGCGGCACGAGCTGCCATTCGATATCGACGGCGTCGTCTACAAGGTCAATTCGCTTGCCCTGCAGGAGAAGCTGGGTTTCGTTACCCGCGAGCCACGGTGGGCGGTGGCGCACAAATATCCGGCCGAAGAGGCATTGACGCAGTTGCTCGGTATTGACGTACAGGTCGGGCGCACGGGTGCGATCACCCCGGTGGCGCGGCTGGCCCCGGTGTTTGTCGGCGGCGTCACGGTTACCAACGCAACTTTGCACAACCAGGACGAAATCGACCGCAAGGACGTGCGTATCGGCGATACGGTGATCGTTCGCCGGGCGGGCGACGTCATCCCGGAGGTCGTCGGACCGGTTCTCGACCGTCGCAATGGCGATTTGCCGCGTTTCAATCTGCTTGAACAGTTCCGTGTCTGCCCGGTGTGCGGTTCGCACGTCGTTCGCGGCGAGGATGAAGCGGTCGCACGCTGCACTGGCGGGCTCTATTGTCCGGCTCAGCGCAAACAGGCGCTGCTGCACTTCGCCTCGCGACGCGCCATGGATATCGAAGGCCTCGGCGACAAGCTGGTGGATCAACTGGTTGATGAAAATATCGTGCGAACCCCTGCCGACCTTTACAAGCTGGGGGTGCTCGCACTGGCCAATCTTGAGCGGATGGGCGAGAAATCGGCGATCAATCTTCTGGCGGCGATCGATCACAGCCGCGAGACCAGCCTCGCACGTTTCATTTTCTCGCTCGGTATCCGCAATGTCGGCGAAGCTACCGCCAAGGATCTGGCGCGCTATTTCGGCAGTCTGGATTGTCTGCTTGATGCCGATGAAGCCGCTTTGACAGCGGTACCCGATGTCGGGCCCATCGTCGCGCGTTGCATTGTCGAATTTTGCCACGAGGCCCATAACCTCCAGGTGATCGACGACCTGCGTGCGGCCGGTGTGCGCTGGCCGGAAGGTGCGCCGCAGGCCTCTGTTACCGGGCGTCTGGTCGGCAAGGTCGTGGTGTTGACGGGCACGCTACCGACGCTGTCGCGCGATGATGCCAAGGCCTTGATCGAGGCGGAGGGCGGCAAGGTGAGCGGCTCGGTATCGAAGAAAACTGATTATGTGGTGGCCGGTACCGAGGCGGGCAGCAAGCTGGAAAAAGCATTGTCGCTTGGGGTTGTCGTACTGGACGAGGCACAATTGCAACAATTGCTCAGGGAAGGCACCCTCGAGCGCGGCGCCGATGCCACTACGACCGATAACGGAGTCACACAATGAAGCAGGTACGGAAAGCGGTTTTCCCGGTGGCTGGTCTTGGCACGCGTTTCTTGCCAGCGACCAAAGCCAGCCCGAAGGAAATGATGCCGATCGTCGACAAGCCACTGATCCAGTACGCGGTGGAAGAGGCGGCAGCTGCCGGAATTACGGACATGATCTTCGTTACTGGCCGCTCCAAGCGTGCCATCGAGGACCATTTCGACAAGGCCTACGAGCTTGAAAACGAGCTGGAGCGCAAAAACAAGACGGAAATGCTGCAGTTTGTCCGCGATCTGCTGCCGAAAAACATGAACTGCATCTACATCAGGCAGCCAGAGGCGCTCGGTTTGGGGCATGCGGTACTTTGCGCCCGGCCTGTGGTCGGCGATGAGCCTTTTGCGGTGCTGCTGGCCGACGATCTGCTCGACGGCAGCGTACCGGTGATGCAGCAGATGGTCGATGTTTATGGCCAACACGGTTGTTCTGTTCTCGGCGTGCAGGATGTACCGCGCGCCGATACTAAAAGCTATGGCATCGTTGCGGCCACTCCGGTGAGCGAGCGTATCGAGAAAATTTCGGCGATTGTCGAGAAGCCGAAACCGGAAGAAGCGCCGTCGACATTGGCGGTGGTGGGGCGTTATGTGCTAACACCCCGTATCTTCCACCACCTTGAAGCCGTTCAAGCGGGGGCGGGCGGCGAAATCCAGCTCACCGACGGCATCGCCGCGCTGCTGGCCGAGGAGTCGGTTCTGGCTTATCGCTATGATGGTGTTCGCTATGACTGTGGCTCCAAGCTCGGGTATCTGCAGGCGACCGTTGTTTTCGGTCAGCGCCATCCCGAGGTGGGCGAAATATTTACGCGTTATTTGAAAGGGCGCTGAACCATGAGCAGTGTGCAGCAAGCAAAAGATTTTCTGGCTTCGGCCGATCTGATCCATTCCGCAGATACGGTGCTCGGTGCCGTCAAGCGTGTTGCCGGAGAAATTACCGAGCAACTGGGTGAAAGCAATCCGGTTCTGCTCTGCGTGATGAGCGGCGGCGTGCCTTTTGCCGGGCATTTGATGACGATGCTGCAGTTTCCGCTTGATTTCGATTATCTGCACGTCACCCGTTATGGCCAGGATACGGCCGGCGGAGCACTTTCGTGGCGTGCGGCACCGTGGACCTCGGTGAAGGGGCGGACGGTGCTGGTCGTCGATGACATTCTCGACGAAGGAGTGACCCTGGCTGCCGTGCGCGACCGCCTGCTGCAGCAAGGGGCTTCGCGGGTACTGATGGCAGTGCTGGCGGACAAGGAAAACGGCAAGGAAAAACCGATCGCTGCCGATTTCGTGGCGCTGACGGTACCGGATCGCTTTGTCTTCGGCTTTGGCATGGATGCCTGCGGCGCCTGGCGCAATCTGGCGGCGATCTATGCCATGAAAGAGGAGCCGCAATGCTCGGCATAATCGGCGGTAGCGGCCTGACCCAGCTCTCGAACCTCGATGTTTCGCACCGTGAGGTCGTGCGTACTCCCTACGGCGAGCCTTCGGGGGCAATCACCTTTGGCCAGATCTGTGGGAAACCGGCAATGTTTCTGGCGCGCCACGGTTACGGTCATACGATTCCGCCGCACGAAGTGAATTACCGGGCAAATATCTGGGCCATGTGGAACAAGGGGGCCACCGGCATTGTTTCGGTCGCCTCCGTCGGTGGCATCCGTGCTGATCTTGCGCCGGGTGACATCGTCGTTCCCAGCCAGATCATCGACTACACCTGGGGCCGCAAGTCGACCTTTCACGAAGGCGATGGCTGTACGGTCACTCACATCGACTTTACCGAGCCTTACGACCGCGCACTCTGCCAGATGGTGCTGCTGGCGGCATCCGATGTCGGTGTTCCGGCGCACGCCGGTGGGATCTATGCGGCGACACAGGGGCCGCGTCTGGAAACTGCCGCCGAAATCAATCGCCTGGAGCGGGATGGTGCCGATCTGGTCGGCATGACGGGTATGCCGGAGGCGGTACTGGCCCGCGAGCTCGGAGTGCCTTACGCGGCGATCAATGTCATTGCCAACTACGCTGCTGGCCGTGCCGATAGCCGTGACGGCATCAGCTTTGAAGCGATCGAGGGCGTGTTGCGCGAATCAATGCAGCGCGTTCGCCTGGTCATCGACCGCTTGGCAGCTTGTCACGGTGAGGTTGACAGCCTGGCCGACTAAGCCCGCTTTTCGTTTGGCGCAATTTGCAATGTCGCCCCGTTGATCCTCTCTGCGAGAGGGCTGCGGGGCGATTTGCATGGTGGCGGATTTCGCACGATCGGCGAGCGAGTGATCTTCGGTGCGCAATGCTGCGCTCAGATTTTCAACTGCTCCAGCAGTTCCGTTTCAAGGCTGATGCGCCCGGCGCTCTGGTTGAGACCGCCGCCACTGACGAGAAAGGTATCCTCGACGCGTTCACCAAGGGTGGCGATCTTGGCGGTATGCAGGGTGGCGCCGTGGCGGGTGAGGGTGGTGGCAACGGCGTAGAGCAGGCCCGGTCGATCGGCAGCAACCAGCGACAACACGTAGTTGTTCCCCTTGTCATCGCTTTCAATGCTGACGGACGGGGTGATCGGGAAATGCTTGAGGCGGCGCGAAAGACGTGCGGTCAGCGGGGCCTCGGGCGGCGCTTCCGAAGTCAGGCGTGCCATCAGCTCGTGTTCGATGAAGGAAATCATCTCGCGGTCGCTGTCGCGGTCGCTGACATCCAGCAGTACGAAACTGTCGAGCGCGTAACCGTGACGCGTGGTGTGGATCTTGGCGTCGGCAATGTTGTAGCCGGCGCGTCCGAAAAAACCCACCAGGCGAGCGAACAGGTCGCGTTGATCACGGGTGTAAACCATGACCTGCAGGCCTTCGGAATTTGGGTTGATACGCGCCTTGACTACCGGTTTTTCATCGTTTGGCCGATAGTGCAGGCAGCGGGTGTGCCAAGCAATTTCCTCTGCGGAATGGCGCAGGAAGTAAACGGTATCAAGCTGTTTCCACAGGCGCTCGTGTACGGTTGCTGACAATGCGAAGTAGCGCAGCAGGCGCATGGCCTCGTCCTGGCGTTCCTGAATGACGCCATGCGGTTCCGGTGCCTGGCCGCCCTGCTGCAGCAAGCGGCGGGTCTCGCTGAACAGATCCTGCAGCAATTGACCTTTCCAGCTGTTCCACACCTTTGGGCTGGTTCCACGGATATCGGCAACTGTCAGCAGGTACAGTGCGGCCAGGTGGCGTTCGTCGCCGACGATCTCGGCAAATGCACGGATGACGTCGGGGTCGGAGATGTCCTGCTTCTGGGCAACGTTGGACATTGTCAGGTGACGCCGGACAAGCCAGACGACGAGTTCGGTATCTTCCGCCGTCAAGCCGTGGCGCTCGCAGAATACCTGCGTGTCGGCCGTACCTTGCTCCGAATGGTCGCCGCCGCGCCCCTTGGCGATGTCGTGGAAGAGGGCTGCGATATAAAGTAGCCAGTGGCGGTCGAATTCGCTGACCAGCCGGGTGCAGAACGGGTATTCGTGGGCGAACTCTTCCATGGTGAAGCGCCGCAGGTTGCGGATCACCATCATGATGTGCTGATCGACGGTGTAGACGTGGAAGAGGTCGTGCTGCATCTGCCCGACAATGGCGCCGAAATTGGGCAGATAGCGGCCAAGCAGGCCGTACTGGTTCATCCGTCGCAACTCGTGAACCAGGCCGCGCGGCTGCTGGAAAAGCTGCAGAAACAGCGCTCGGTTGGCGGGATCGTTGCGGAAATTGTCGTCGATCAGGCTGCGCGAGCGGTAGAGCGCCCGTAGCGTTCGCGCCGTCATTCCCTTGATCGCAGCGTCCTTCTGCATCAGCAGGAAACTTTCGAAGACAGCCGGCGGATGGTCGACGAACACCTGCTCATGCACCACGTCGAGCATTTCGTGGGCGACCTGGAAACGTTCATTGATTGGTTGCGGCGCCAGATCCGGTGGTGGAAAAATGGCGGCACCGATGTTCTGCAGCATGATGACGTTGAGCTGGGTGACTGATTTTGCGTTGCGGTAATACTCCTGCATCAGCACTTCGCTGGCCCGACGGGCCTTGGTCGGCTGAGCGCCCAGCTGTTCGGCAAGCGTGGTCTGGTAGTCGAACAGCAGGCGGTCTTCACGTCGATGGGTCTGGTAGTGCAGGCGAATGCGCAGACGCTGTAGCGTGGCTTCGCAGCGGGCCAGGTGATCGAATTCTTCCTGGGTGACAAAGCCGCCGGCTTTCAGCTCCTGCCAGCTATGACCGAGGCCGGCTGCCTTTGCAATCCACAGAATGACCTGCAGATCGCGCAGACCCCCTGGACTTTCCTTGAGGTTCGGTTCAAGGCTGAAGGGGGTGTCCTGATAGCGCAGGTAACGCTCATCCTGCTCCAGCCGTTTGGCTTTGAAGAAAGCCTGTGGATCAAGGTCTATGCCGAGACCTTTTTCAAAGCGCTTGAACAGGCCGGCATCGCCAATGAGCAAGCGGGCTTCGAGCAGTGCGGTCTGGATCGTTATGTCGCCGGCGGCTTCCGCCAGGCATTCATCGAGCGTACGGACGCTGTGACCGATTTCCAGGCCGATATCCCAGAACAGTCCAACCAGCGTTTCCAGCTTGCCCTTGAGCTTTTCGTCGGGACTGCTCGGCAACAGGATCAACAGATCGATATCCGATGCCGGGTAGAGCTCGCCCCGACCGTAGCCCCCTACCGCGACCAGGGCCAGCTTGGCGGAAAAATGCTGGGCTTGCCAGAGGTCGCGCAGGATGTCGTCGATCAGCGTGCTACGCCCCGCCAGCATGGCCAGGGCATCGCTGTCGGTGAGATAGCTTTCGCGGAGCGCTTTCTGGCCATCCTGCAGCCGGCTACGCAAGCTCGCCAGTAATTCTGTGTGCGGTGCAGGGGCTTTCACACTCCCCTCCGCTCGCTCAGTGGCGGCATCAGGCGCCTGCCTGGGGGCGACTGCCAGCGGATACGGTCAGCACCTCGAACCCGGTATCGGTGACCAGTACGGTGTGTTCCCACTGTGCCGACAGGCTGCGGTCCTTGGTTACGATCGTCCAGCCATCCGGCAGTTCGCGAATGGCGGCCTTGCCGGCATTGATCATCGGCTCAATGGTGAAAATCATGCCAGCTTCCAGTTTCGGGCCCGTTGCCGGGCGTCCGTAGTGCAACACCTGCGGATCTTCGTGAAATTTGCGGCCGATACCGTGGCCACAGAATTCACGCACCACCGAATAGCCGTTTGCTTCCGCATGCTTCTGGATTGCCGCGCCGACGTCGCCAAGGTATCCACCGGGTTTGACCTGGCGAATCCCGATCCACATGCATTCGAAGGTGATTTCGCACAGGCGGCGGGCCTGAATGGAGGCGTCGCCAACCGTAAACATGCGGCTGGTATCGCCGTGAAAGCCGTCCTTGATCACCGTCACATCGAGATTGACGATGTCGCCGTTCTTCAGCTGCCGGTCGCCGGGGACGCCGTGGCATACCTGATGGTTGATCGAAGTGCAGATCGACTTGGGGTAGGGCTGATAGCCTGCCGGTGCATAGTTGAGCGGGGCCGGGATGCAGCCTTGCTCATTGACCATGTAGTCATGGCACAGCTTGTCCAACGCATCGGTGGTAACACCGGCCTTGACGAAGGGGGAGATGTAATCCAGCACCTCGGAGGCAAGGCGGCCGGCAATCCGCATTTTGGCGATTTCTTCTGGGGTTTTGATGTTGATGCTCATGTCGGGAAAATGCAGGCTGAGTGGTTTTAGTCGAGGGCTGAAGGATACAGGCAAGAAGACGCTCCTGACCAGCGCATGGCTTCGGCAACCAAGTGGTGCCGAGGTTCCCTAACTCCGGGAAAGGCCAGGAAATGAAGGTGGATTTGAAAGGAACGGGGTTGCGGTGATATACTCCGCGGGTTTTGCTGACTGACCTTTCGAGGCGCAGCGGCAAAAATGATGTCGCCAATGGTGGCGCATCAATCCACACACCCGCCGTTTTAAGGGTGCTCCTCGTGTCGAGGAGCGGCAGTTCGGCGGGTGGCGGTTTAACCCTTAATGGAGTTAGCTATGTCTACAACCATGCGTCAAATGCTGGAAGCCGGTGTCCACTTCGGCCACCAGACCCGTTTCTGGAACCCGAAGATGGCCCCGTACATCTTCGGTCATCGCAACAAGATCCACATCGTCAACCTCGAGACGACGCTCACCAAGTACAACGAAGCCATTGCCTTCGTGAAGAAGCTGTCGTCCAACCGTGGCAACATCCTTTTCGTCAGCACCAAGCGCCAGGCGCGTGAAATCGTTGCCGAGGAAGCCGGTCGCGCAGGTGCTCCATACGTCGACCAGCGCTGGCTGGGTGGCATGCTGACCAACTTCAAGACGGTCAAGGTTTCGATCAAGCGCCTGAAGGACATGGAAGCCATGGTCGAAGACGGCTCGATCGAGAAGCTGGGCAAGAAAGAAGCGCTGATGGCCAAGCGCGAACTCGAGAAGCTGCAGAGATCCGTTGGCGGCATCAAAGACATGGCCGGCTTGCCTGATGCCCTGTTCGTCATCGACGTCGGTTACCACAAGATTGCCATCACTGAAGCCAACAAGCTTGGTATTCCGGTGATCGCCGTGGTTGACACCAACCATTCCCCGGCCGGCGTTGATTACGTCATCCCGGGCAACGACGACTCGTCACGCGCCATCCGCCTTTACGCTCGTGGCGTAGCCGATGCGGTCCTCGAAGGTCGCAGCCAGGTGGTGCAGGAAATTGCTGCTGCTGCCAATAGCGGCGACGACTACGTCGAAGAAGAAGCGGCACAGTAATTCGTCTGTTTGTTTGAACCCAATACGGCCGCGATGGGGAGATCCTGAGCGGCCGTATCTGCAAGTTGGAGAGTGAAATGGCGGCAATTACCGCAAGTATGGTGGCAGAACTCCGCGCAAAGACCGATGCGCCGATGATGGAATGCAAAAAAGCCCTGACCGAAGCCGATGGCGATCTCGGCAAGGCAGAAGAAATCCTGCGCGTGAAGCTGGGCAACAAGGCGACCAAGGCCGCTGCCCGGATCGCGGCCGAAGGTATCGTTGGTATCAGCATTTCGACCGATGGCAAGCTTGGCTCGATCATCGAAGTCAACTGTGAAACCGACTTCGTTGCCAAGAACGATGATTTCCTGGCCCTGGTCAATGGCAGTGCCGAGCTCGTTGCCGGCAAGAACCCGGCTGATGTGGCAGCCCTGTCGGCGCTGCCGATGGGCGAAGGCACTGTCGAATCGACCCGTTCCGCACTGGTTGGCAAGATTGGCGAAAACATGTCGATCCGTCGCTTCGTTCGCGTTGAAGCCAAGGGCAAACTGGCTTCGTACATTCACGGCGGCGCCAAGATCGGCGTTTTGCTGGATCTGGTCGGTGGTGACGAGCAACTGGGCAAGGATATAGCCATGCACATCGCCGCTTCCAAGCCTAAGGCTCTGGATGCGTCCGGCGTTTCGTCGGAACTGCTTGATGCCGAGCGCCGTATCGCTATCGAAAAGGCCCGTGCCGACAACAAGCCGGAAGCCATGCTCGAGAAGATTGCCGAAGGCACTGTGCAGAAATACCTGAAGGAAGTGACGCTGCTGGCTCAGGTGTTCGTCAAGGCCGAAGACGGCAAGCAGACGATTGAGCAGTTGCTGAAGGCAAAGGGCGCTTCGATCGCCGGCTTTACGCTCTACATCGTCGGCGAAGGTATCGAGAAGAAAGTTAACGACTTTGCTGCTGAAGTAGCTGCTCAGGCCGCTGCTGCACAGAAGTAAGCGAGGTAATAAAAAACCATGGCCGACAGCACACCCAAATACAAACGTATCCTTCTCAAGCTTTCAGGCGAGGCCCTCATGGGGGGCGATGCCTACGGCATCAATCGCCAGACGATTGGCGATGTCGTGAGCGAGATCAAGGCGGTTGCGGATTTGGGGGTGCAGATCGGTGTGGTTATCGGCGGCGGCAACATCTTCCGGGGTGTTGCCCCCGCTGCTACTGGTATGGACCGCGCCCAGGCCGATTACATGGGTATGCTGGCGACGGTGATGAACAGCCTGGCCATGCAGGATGCAATGCGCGTAGCCGGGCTTCCTTGCCGCGTGCAGTCTGCGTTATCCATTGAGCAGGTCGTCGAGCCGTATATCCGCGGCAAGGCGATCCGCTACCTGGAGCAGGGCCGCATCGTCATTTTTGCGGCCGGTACCGGTAACCCGTTTTTTACCACCGACACCGCCGCAGCACTGCGTGGCGCCGAAATTGGCGCCGAAATCGTGCTCAAGGCGACCAAGGTCGATGGGATTTATACCGCTGATCCGAAAAAAGATCTGACAGCAACGCGTTACGACCGGATCAGTTTTGACGATGCCATTGCCCAGAATCTGGCGGTAATGGATGCCACTGCATTTGCTTTGTGCCGCGACCAGAAGTTGCCCATCAATGTTTTCTCCATTTTCAAGCCCGGCGCGTTGAAGCGCGTGGTTTTGGGAGAAAACGAAGGCACGCTGGTGTTCTGCTGAGGAAAATCCGATGATTGCCGATCTGAAAAAAAATACCGAACAAAAAATGCTGAAGTCGCTGGAATCGTTGAAAAACGATCTCGCGAAAGTGCGCACCGGCCGTGCCCATACCGGTTTGCTTGATCACATTCAGGTTGAATACTACGGCTCGATGGTGCCCTTGTCCCAGATCGCCAACGTCACTTTGGTCGATGCCCGTACCCTGGGGGTGCAAGCTTGGGAAAAGCCGATGGTCGGCAAGGTCGAGAAGGCCATTCGCGACTCCGATCTGGGGCTTAATCCAGCGACGCAGGGCGAATTGATCCGCGTGCCGATGCCGGCGCTGACGGAAGAGCGTCGCAAGGAACTGATCAAGGTCGTCAAGCATGAAGGCGAGAACGCCAAGATTGCCCTGCGCAACCTGCGCCGCGATGCCAATGCTTCGCTGAAGGACGCGCTGAAGGCCAAAACAATTTCCGAGGATGACGATCGTCGCACGCAGGACGACATCCAGAAGCTCACCGACAAGTATGTTGCCGAAGTCGACAAAATGCTCTCCCAGAAGGAGAGTGAGTTGCTGGCGGTTTGAGCGCAGCAGTCTTCGCGAGGGGTTTCGCATGACCCGCTTCGTCAGCGCTACACAGCATGTCCCGCCCGTGGGCCGGGTACCGCGCCACGTTGCCATCATCATGGATGGCAATGGCCGCTGGGCCAAAAAACGCTTCATGCCCAGGGTTGCCGGCCATAATCGGGGGGTTGAGACTGTTCGTGACATGGTGCGTGCATGTCTTGAGCGGGGCATTGGCTATCTGACCCTTTTCGCCTTCAGTTCGGAGAATTGGCGCCGCCCGGAAGAGGAGGTGTCACTACTCATGCAACTGTTCGTGCGGGCATTGCAGCATGAAGTCGCCAAGCTGGATCGCAATGGCGTTCGTCTGCGCATCGTTGGAGATTTGTCACGCTTCGATGCCAAATTGCAGCAGATGATTCGCGACGCCGAAGAAAAAACAGCGGCCAATACCCGTCTGACCCTGACCATTTGCGCCAACTACGGTGGCCGCTGGGATATCCTGCAGGCCGCCAATCAGCTCGCCATTGCGGAGCCGGAAAAGGCTGGACATTGGTCGGAAGCAGATCTGGCGCCTTATCTCTCGATGCATTACGCGCCGGAGCCCGATCTGTTCATTCGCACCGGTGGCGAGGAGCGCGTCAGCAATTTCCTGTTGTGGCAACTCGCTTATGCCGAGTTCTACTTCACGGAGACGCTGTGGCCGGAGTTCAACGAGGCTGCGCTGGATCTGGCCATAGAATCATACTGCCGTCGCGAACGGCGATTTGGGCGCACCAGCGAGCAGTTGGTCGCCAATCCGCACCCGTCGGTATCGTCTTTCACTGCCGATGTTCAGGCTCGCGACCGCGCTTCCAGTTCATCGACCGGCCTTCCTTCCGATGCTTAGAACGCGGGTAATCACCGCGCTCGTACTTCTTGCTGCGCTGCTTCCTGCGCTTTTCTACTTGCCGCCACTGGCTTGGGCATGGGGTGTTGCCGGACTTTCGGCGATTGCCGCTTGGGAGTGGGGGGGCTTCATGCGTCTGGGGAAGTCCGCGCGCGTTGCGCTCGGTGTTTTCTTCTTCGCGCTCTGTGGGACGGCGATTTTTCTCCAGCCTGCGGCCATGGGCGGTGATGGCTGGAATCTCGACGCAGCCTGGCAACTGGCGCGCTGGCTCTACCTGCCGGCAGCGCTGTTCTGGTTTTGCGCATTACCGTTCTGGCTTTGGCGGCGTTGGCCGCTGCCGGGACGGATTGGTGGTTTCTGCATCGGCTTGGTGATCATCCTGCCGACTTGCCTGGCATTGGTGCAGTTGCGCCAGCTCGGGGCCTGGACGCTGGTGTGCATCATGGCCATTGTCTGGGCCGCCGATATTGCCGCCTATTTTTCCGGGCGAGCCTTTGGCAAGCGCAAATTGGCGCCCAGCATCAGCCCGGGAAAGACCTGGGCGGGGGCCTGGGGTGCAGTGTTGGGGGTGCAGATCTACGGTTTTTCTGCCAGCGCATGGTTGCCGCAGGCCATGCAGGGGAGTATTCCCTTATTTGTTGCGACGCTGGCACTCCTGACGGTGCTGAGCATCGTCGGCGATCTATTTGAATCCTTGCTCAAACGCCAGGCCGGTCTCAAGGACAGCAGTGTAATCCTGCCGGGCCATGGTGGAATTCTCGACCGGATCGATAGTCTGACATCGACACTGCCGTTGGTTGCAATGCTCTGGCTTCTTGTTCCCTGATTGCCACTTTCTCCATCAAGTTCAATGCCCTTGCAAAACCTGACAATTCTTGGTTCTACCGGCTCAATCGGCGTCAGCACCCTTGACGTGATCCGGCGCCATCCCGAGCGCTATCGGGTGGTGGCGCTGTGTGCCCATCGTCAGGCCGAGCTGCTTTTTGAGCAGTGTCGTGAATTTGCGCCGAAATTCGCCGTACTGGGCGACGCTGTCGCTGCAGAAACCTTGCAGGCACGCTTGCGCGCTGCCGGCGTACCGACTGAGGTGCGATCTGGGGCTGAGGCGCTGGAACACATGGCGGCATTGCCGGAAGTCAATGTGGTGATGGCCGCAATTGTCGGTGCCGCTGGGCTTCAACCAACGCTTGCTGCGGCGAGGGCGGGCAAGAAGATATTGCTGGCAAACAAGGAAGCGCTGGTCATGGCGGGTCCGATTTTCATGCGCTCCGTGCGTGAGAATGGCGCCGTATTGCTGCCGATCGATAGTGAACATAATGCTATTTTTCAATCACTTCCGAATGATTTTCAATGTGATTTGACAAAACCGTTGCTGGCTCGGGGCGTGCGTCGTTTGCTGCTGACAGCCTCGGGCGGCCCTTTCCGCAGCCACAGTGTGGCGCAGCTTCAGGCGGTGACACCGGAACAGGCTGTGGCTCACCCGAACTGGGTCATGGGGCGCAAGATTTCCGTCGATTCAGCATCGATGATGAACAAGGGCCTTGAGGTCATCGAGGCGCACTGGCTGTTTGGCGTTGCTGCCGACAAGATCGACGTGGTCATTCATCCGCAGAGCGTCATTCATTCGATGGTCGAGTATGTCGACGGGTCGGTAATTGCCCAGCTCGGCAACCCGGACATGCGTACGCCGATTGCCCATGCACTGGCTTATCCCGAGCGAATCGAGTCCGGTGTCGGCTCCCTTGACCTCTTTCAGGTGGCGCATCTTGATTTCGAGGCCCCCGACCACGAGCGCTTCCCATGTCTGGCCCTTGCATTTCGGGCGCTGCGGGCGGGCGGGAGTGCGCCGGCAAGCCTTTAATGCGGCGAACGAAATCGCCGTTCAGGCTTTTCTTGACGGAAACCTTGCGTTTACGGATATCCCTTGCCTTATCTCGGCGGCACTCGATGCCTTGCCTGCACAGCCATTGAACTCGCTGGCCGATGTGCTGGCCGCCGATAGTGCTGCGCGTCGGTTTGCTGATTCGTATCTTGCCGGGCGCAGCCTGACGTGAGCAATTTCTTTTTCTATCTGGCAGCCTTTGCCCTGGTGCTCGGCGTACTGATCGTCGTGCATGAATACGGCCATTATCTGGTTGCGCGTCTCTGTGGCGTCAAGGTGCTTCGTTTTTCGGTTGGTTTTGGCCGCGCCATCTGGCAGCGCCAGTGTGGGCCGGACAAGACCGAGTGGGCTATTGGCCTTTTCCCGCTGGGTGGCTATGTCAAGATGCTCGACGAGCGCGAGGCGCCCGTGGATGCTGCCGAACAGCATCGTGCCTTCAATCGTCAGTCGGTCGGTCGGCGCATGGCAATTGTTGCTGCTGGACCCTTCGCCAATTTTCTACTCGCCATCGTCATCTATTGGGGTGTTTTCTGGCATGGGACGGAAGAACTCCGACCGATTCTGGGCGCACCGCCTGCAGCAACCGCTGCCGCTGCAGCAGGTTTCGAGTATGGGGAGAAAGTCCTCAAGGTGGCAGAAACCCCGGTTCAGACCTGGGAAGATGTTCGTTGGCTGCTATTGCAGCGGGCGGTTGATGAAGAGAGCGTCGTCCTTGAAGTCATCAATGCGCGTCACGAGATCGCTGTTCGCCGCCTCCAACTGGGCGCAATTCGCGAGTCAGGCTGGGAAGGCGATGCCTTCAACCGCCTTGGCCTGACGTTCTATCGCCCGAAACTGCCGGCCGTGATTGGCCGAGTGGTACCGTCGGGTGTTGCTGCGAAGGCCGGCTTGCTGGCCGAAGACCGGATCGTCGCGATCAACGGGCAAGCAATCGATAACTGGTCGGATGTGGTCAAGATCATCCGTGAGTCGTCAGGAAAGTTATTGCATGTCAGCGTCGTTCGCGAGGGGGCTAAGCAGGCGCTGGAAATGCGTCCGGAGTCACACGAAGAAAATGGCAAAGTTTATGGCCGCATTGGCGTTGCCGTCAAAGAATCCACAAACGCCCGCGAGGACATGATGATTCGCGTCAGTTATGGCCCGGTTGAGTCATTCGGCAAAGCCATCCGCGAGACCTGGGACAAGTCCATTTTCAGTCTCGTCATGCTGGGACGGATGCTGACGGGTGAAGTTTCCTGGCGCAACCTTTCCGGCCCCGTGACCATTGCCGATTACGCCGGCCAGTCGGCCAAACTCGGCCTTGAGTACTACCTGAAATTCATGGCATTGGTAAGCATCAGCCTCGGGGTACTCAACCTGCTGCCGATCCCGATTCTGGATGGCGGGCATTTGATGTATTATCTCGTCGAAATCATCAAACGCGGCCCAGTTTCCGAGCGCACCATGGAAATTGGCCAGCAGATAGGCTTGGCGCTTCTGCTGATGCTAATGGCGTTCGCCTTCTACAATGACATCAATCGATTGTTCTCTGGTTGAGCTTATGAAGAAAAACCTGCTCGCAGGTCTGATAGCTGCACTTTTTATGTCCGGTGCCAGCGCATTCGAGCCGTTCACGATTAAAGATATCCGTATCGAGGGCATCCAGCGGACGGAGGCGGGCACGGTTTTCAGCTACCTTCCGGTGAAGGTCGGCGATACCATGACCAACGAGAAATCGTCGCAGGCCATCAAGGCGCTTTTTGCGACCGGTTTCTTCAAGGACGTGCGCATGGAGGTCGAGGGCGATGTTCTGGTGATCGCCCTTGAAGAGCGCGCGGCCATTTACACCATCGATTTTGTCGGGCTCAAGGAGTTCGACAAGGATCAGTTGAAGAAAGCCTTGCGTGACAACGGTATTGCCGAGGGGCGGATTTTCGACCGGGCGACGCTGGAACGTGCCGAGCAGGAACTCAAGCGCCAGTATCTGTCTCGTGGCAAATACGCGGTAACGATCACGACGACCATCACGCCGCTGGAGCGCAATCGCGTCGCCATCAACTTCAATGTGGAAGAAGGTGACGCAGCCAGCATCAAACAGATCAACCTCGTTGGCGCGACGGTCTTCAAGGAAAGCGATCTACTGGCTCTGTTCCAGTTGAGAACGCCGAACTGGATTTCCTGGTATACAAAAAGCGACCAGTATTCGCGCCAGAAACTTGCGGCTGACCTGGAATCCTTGCGCTCGTATTACCTCAACCGGGGATATCTCGAATTCAATATCGAATCGACGCAGGTATCGATTTCCCCGGACAAGAAGGACATCTACATCACGGTCAGCGTCGTCGAGGGTGAGCGTTATGCCGTCTCGTCGGTGAAACTCGCGGGTGATTTGCTGCTAACGGAAGAAGAGCTGCGCAAGCTGGTAAAGGTCAAGCCGGGCGATGCATTTTCGCGCGAGAAACTGAACGAATCGATCAAGGCCATCAGCGATCGCCTTGGTGCCCAAGGCTACGCTTTCGCCAACGTCAACGCAGCGCCGGAGCTCGACAAGGAAAAGCGTCAGGTCGCCTTTACCATTTTTGTCGATCCGGGCAAGCGGGTGTATGTCCGCCGCATCAACGTCACCGGCAATACCAAGACGCGGGACGAGGTTATTCGTCAGGAAATGCGCCAGATCGAAGGCGCCTGGTACGACGCGGACAAGGTTCAACTGTCCAAGCAGCGCGTAGACAAGACCAACTATTTCGGCGAGGTCAATGTCGAAACACCGCCGGTGCCAGGAACGACCGATCAGGTGGATGTGAATATCGGCGTTACCGAAAAAAATACTGGCAGTATTTCCCTTGGCGCAGGAGCTTCCAGTTCAGAAGGTTTGATATTGTCCGGTTCGGTTAGTCAGGCCAACCTGTTTGGCAGCGGAAAGTTCGCGTCGCTTTCGGTGAATACCGGCAAGATCAACCGTACACTCGCGTTCTCCTACACCAACCCGTATTTCACCGTTGACGGCGTCAGTCAGGGCTTCGACGTCTATCACCGCCGCACCGATCCAACGAACGGCAGCAACATCAACGTTGCCGCATACAAATCGGAATCTACCGGTGGTGGTGTTCGCTGGGCCTTCCCGATTGGCGAAAAAGAAACCTTGAGTATCGGGCCAAGCATTGACCATACCTCGCTAGAAATGCTGAGCGACACGCCGCAGCGCTACAAGGATTTCGTTGCCAAAAACGGGGATTCTAATACGACCACGCTGGCGACCTTGGGCTGGGCGTCCGATGGCCGCGACAGCATCCTCTATCCGACGAAGGGCACGCTGCAGCGTGCCGGCGTCGAGATATCAACGCCACTGGGCGACCTTCAGTTTTACCGAATGACTTATCAATTCCAGCGCTTTGTTCCGCTGGGCAAGGATCTGACGCTGTTTTTCAGCGGTGATGCCGGCTATGGCAAAGGCTATGGTGGTGACGATCTTCCGTTCTACAAAAATTTCTACGCCGGCGGCATGGGCTCGATTCGCGGCTACGAAACGGCAAGCCTTGGTCCGCGAGACACCGTCAATGGTGTAGAAACCGATGACCGCCTGGGCGGCAACCGCAAGATTGCCGGTACCGTTGAAGTCCTGTTCCCGATGCCGGGCCTTGGCCTAGACAAGTCCTTGCGCATGGGCGTCTTTGTCGATGCTGCCCAGATCTGGGGCGAAGAAAGCAATAGTAAGGAAACCGGTCCGATTCGCTTCAGTACCGGGCTTTCGGCCCTCTGGAGTTCGCCGATGGGGCCGCTCAAATTCAGTGTTGGTACACCGCTCAACAAGCAAGACGGTGATAAACTGCAGGCGTTTCAGTTCCAGATGGGACAGACTTTCTAATCAGGAGATGTTGCTTTGAACAAGAAGATTGCCACTTTGCTCGTCGCCCTCATGGCTGCGCTGCCGGTCGCTCAAGCTATGGCGGCAGAGATGAAGATCGGCTACGTCAATACCCAACGTATTTTCCGCGATGCCCCGGCTGCGCAGAAAGCTGCCAAAAAAATCGAGGCGGAGTTCTCGAAGCGCGATCAGGAGTTGCAGCGCATGGCCAAGCAGCTTCAGTCCCTGCAGGAAGGGCTGGAGAAGAATGCCGTGACGATGACCGACAGCGATCGCCGCAACAAGGAGCGTGAGCTCAATGACCTGTCGCGTGATTTCCAGCGCAAACAGCGTGAATTCCGTGAAGACCTGAACCTGCGTCAGAACGAAGAAAACGCCGCCATCATCGAGAAGGCCAACAAGGCCATCAAGCAGATCGCTGAAGCCGACAAGTATGACCTGATCGTTCAGGATGTCGTCTGGGTCAACCCGAAGCTTGATATCACCGAGAAGGTCATCAAGTCGTTGTCGGAAGGCAAGTAAGCGACACGCAACGAAGTGGTGATCGGGTGCGTGGAGGCTTGCGGCTTGAGGAAATCGTTGCCCGTCTTGGCGGAGAGCTAAGGGGCGACGGTTCCGTATTGGTCCGGCAGGTCGGCACCCTTGCCGGTGCCGGGGAGGGAGACATCAGTTTCCTGGCCAATCCCAAATACCGGCAACAGCTGACAAATACACGAGCATCGGCGGTCATCCTGCCGCCGCAAGCAGCTGACGATTCCGCTTTGCCGCGAATCATCCATGCCAATTCCTATGCCTACTACGCTCGGGTAGCCGCATTGCTCAATCCGGTACCGCAGCGTCCGGCGGGCGCCCACCCGAGTGCCGTACTCCATTCTGTCGTCCCCGCATCGGCCAGCATTGGCGAGAACGTGGTCATTGGCCATTCAGTCGTTCTTGGCGAGAACGTCACGCTTTATCCCGGCGTTGTCCTTGGCGACGGTGTTTGCGTGGGTCAGGATTCTGTGCTTTATCCCAATGTCGTCATTTATCGCGAGTGTGTCATCGGCGCTCGGGCGGTCATTCACGCAGGTGCCGTTGTCGGCGCCGATGGTTTCGGTTTTGCCAAGGAAGGCGATCGTTGGTTGAAAATTCCGCAGATCGGCCGCGTCGTGATTGGTGACGATGTCGAAATCGGCGCCAATACCTCGATCGACCGTGGCGCGCTGGCAGATACGGTGATCGGCAACGGTGTCAAGCTGGACAACCAGATCCAGATTGCCCACAACGTCGAGATCGGTGAGAACGCTGCCATGGCGGGTTGTGTCGGCATTGCCGGCAGCACCAGGATTGGTGCTCGTTGTACCGTCGGCGGCGCAGGCATGATTGTCGGCCACCTGACCCTGGCCGATGACGTTCATGTTTCAGCCGGCACGATGGTCACGAAAAATCTGAGTCGCCCCGGTCAGTACACCAGCATCTATCCGCTTGAGGCGCACGAAGACTGGTTGCAGAACGCGGCTCAGTTGAAGCGACTTTCGAGGCTTGCGGACCGTGTTGCCGTACTGGAAAAATTGCTTGAGAAAAAACTTGAAGAGATGGAGCAAACAAATTGAATAATATGGATATTCACGAAATTCTCGAGCACTTGCCACACCGCTACCCCTTCCTCCTGGTTGATCGTGTTGTCGAGTTTGAAGTTGGGAAATCCATTCACGCCTACAAAAACGTGACGATCAACGAGCCGTTCTTCACCGGCCATTTCCCGCATCATCCGGTCATGCCTGGCGTACTGATCATGGAAGCACTGGCGCAAGCCGCCGGAATCCTCTCGTTCAAGACCATGGGCAGCAAGCCGGATGCCAATTCGGTGTTCTATTTTGTCGGTATCGATGGCGCACGCTTCAAAAAGCCGGTGATGCCGGGTGATCAGCTTCATCTCCATGTGGAAATCCTGCGGCAGATGCGCGGTATCTGGAAATACAAGGCAGAGGCTCGGGTTGACGGCCAGGTTGTTGCCGCGGCCGAGCTGATGTGCGCCAAGCGGGAAATCGCCGAATGATCCACCCGACCGCCATCGTTCATCCCGGCGCCAAACTCGGGGCGCACGTCAGCGTTGGGCCGTATTCGATTATCGGCGAGCACGTCGAGATCGGCGACAACACCTGGATCGGCCCGCATGTCGTGATCAACGGCCACACCCGCATTGGTCGCGACAATCGCATTTTCCAGTTCTCCTCCCTTGGCGAAGTGCCGCAGGACAAGAAGTACGCTGGCGAGCCAACCCGGCTTGAAATCGGTGACCGCAACACCATTCGCGAATTCTGCACCTTTAACCTCGGCACGGCCCAGGATGTCGGTGTCACCCGTGTCGGCAACGACAACTGGGTCATGGCCTACGTGCATATCGCCCACGACTGCCAGGTGGGCAACAACACGACCTTTGCCAACAACTCGCAATTGGCCGGCCATGTGCACGTTGATGACTGGGCGATCCTTGGCGGTTTTACCGGTGTTCACCAGTTCTGCCGTGTCGGCGCACATTGCATGACTGCCGTGGGCACCGTCATTCTCCAGGATGTCCCGCCTTACATCATGGCGGCCGGCAATACCGCGTCCCCCTACGGCCTTAACGCCGAAGGCCTCAAGCGTCGTGGTTTTTCGCCGGAAGCCTTGCAGGCGCTGAAACGCGCCTACCGTATCCTCTACAAATCCGGTCTGATGCTCGAAGAAGCCCGTACCAAGCTGGAAGAAGAAGCCCGCATGCACCCGGAGGTGCAGCGTCTCGTCGATTTCCTCGCCGTTTCGAAGCGCGGCATTATCCGATGACGGTTCGCATCGCCATGGTGGCGGGCGAAACCTCAGGAGATTTGCTTGCCAGCCACCTCATCAGCGCCATCAAGGCGCGTCTGCCGGATGCCGTTTTCTATGGCATTGGCGGGCCGCGAATGATCGGGCAGGGGCTCGATGCCTGGTGGCCGGCCGAAACCTTGGCGGTGATGGGATTCAGCGATGCGCTTAAGCGCTATCGCGAGCTTTCGGGTATTCGCAGTGCATTGAAAAAACGGCTGCTGGCAGAACCGCCGGATGTCTTCATCGGTATCGATGCCCCGGATTTCAACCTCGATCTTGAAGCAGCGCTGAAAGCACGCGGAATTCCGACGGTGCATTACGTCAGCCCATCGATCTGGGCCTGGCGCGGTGGACGAATAAAGAAGATCCGGCGCGCCGTCTCGCATATCCTGGCGCTATTTCCGTTCGAGCCTGCAATCTATGAAAAAGCGGGCGTGCCGGTGACCTATGTCGGCCACCCCCTCGCCGATCAACTCCCCATGTCTCCTGATCGCAACGGAATGCGTGAGCGCCTTGGCCTGTCGCCCACAGTGCCGGTATTCGCATTGCTTCCGGGGAGCCGTCAGGGGGAGTTGCGCTTTCTTGCCGATACCTTCATCGAGACCGCGCGTCTCGTGAAGGAGGCACTGCCAGAGGCGCGATTCCTGGTGCCGCTGGCAACCCGCGAGACGCGTCTGATGTTCGAAGAGGCGATCTACCGCTGCAACGCCCACGATCTGCCGATCCGGCTTCTTTTCGGCCATGCGCAGGATGCCATTACTGCTGCCGACGGCGTCCTTGTCGCCAGCGGCACCGCCACGCTGGAGACTGCGCTGCTCAAGCGGCCAATGGTCATCGCCTACAAGCTGGCGCCGTTTTCGCACTTTCTCATGAAGCGCATGGGGTATCTGCCTTATGTCGGCTTGCCCAACATCCTGGCTGGGCGTTTTGTCGTCCCTGAATTCATCCAGAGCGACGCCAACCCGGAGAAACTGGCGGCCGCCTTGCTGACGCAGTACGGCGACAAGGAAGGTCGGGCGGCCATCGTCACCGAGTTCGAACGCATTCATCACGAACTTCGGCAGAACACCGCCGAGCGGGCGGCTTCCGCCGTTCTGGCTTGCCTGCACAGTCAGCCTCGCAGCGATGGTCTTGCAGTGGCCTGAAGCGGGTACCGGCCCCGTTGCCGGTATCGACGAAGCCGGTCGCGGCCCCTTGGCGGGGCCGGTCGTGGCCGCTGCTGTCATCCTTGATCCGGCGCGGCCCATCGCCGGGCTCAACGATTCAAAAAAACTCACAGAAGCCGCGCGCGAGCGCCTGGCCGTGGAAATTCGGGAAAAGGCGCTGGCCTGGGGAATTGCAGAGGCCAGTTCCAGCGAAATCGACCGCATCAATATCCTGCAGGCGACTTTTCTCGCCATGCGCCGTGCCGTCGAAGCCCTGCCGATTCCGCCCGATCATGCACAGGTCGATGGCAACAGAATCCCGCCGGGCCTCCCTTGTGGCGCCGAGGCGGTAGTCAAGGGCGACGGCAAGATCGCGGCCATCGCCGCTGCGTCAATACTGGCCAAGACCCACCGCGACGCCCTGATGCGCGCGCTTGCGCTGCGTTTCCCGCGGTACGGCTTTGAGCGCCACATGGGCTACCCGACGCCGGCGCACTTCGCTGCGCTGGCCGAACATGGCCCCTGCAGCGCCCATCGATTCAGCTTCGCGCCGGTTGCTCAGCGTTCGCTGCTGTGAGGGGCGTGCTGTGAAAGACGTGCAGTGAAAACCATTACTTCCCGCGACAACCCTCGGCTCAAGCAGTTGCGACGCTGGGCGCAGCAAGGCCGTGCGCGACGCGATGACGGCGTTATTCTCCTCGACGGATTGCATCTGATTACGGCGCTGCAGGCCTCGGGGCGTCAGGTCGCGGAGGTGATCGTGTCGGCAAGCGGCGCCAGCAAGCGTGAAATTGCTGACTGGCTGGAGGCGCACGGCGCAGTCGACACCCGTGGCGAACCCGTCGTCGAACCTATACTGATTTCCGACGCTCTTTTTGCCGAAATCGCCGTTACCGACACCCCGTCAGGCATTCTGGCCGTTGCGCCGGCTTTTTACCCCGCAGCCGCCATTGCCAGCGATCTTGATAGCGTTGTACTCGATGGCATCCAGGACCCCGGCAATGTCGGTACCTTGCTCCGTACCGCTGCTGCTGCTGGCGTGCGGCAGGCATTGCTTGGTCCCGGTTGCGCAGACCCGTGGGCGCCCAAGACATTGCGGGCCGGCCAGGGCGCACAGTTCGAACTGGGTATCCACGAGAACTGCAATTTAACCGAGGCGCTCGCGGCTTACCGTGGCACCCGCATCGTCACTCGGCTGGATGTTGCCCGATCACTCTACGAAACGCCGCTGGAAGAGCCTCTGGCATGGATTTTCGGTGCAGAAGGCCAGGGAGTCAGCGCCCCGGTTGCAGCCATGGCCGACACCGGCGTATTCATTCCCATGCCGGGAAAAATCGAGTCACTCAACGTGGCCGCCGCCGCAGCCATCTGTCTCTTCGAAATGGTCCGCCGCCGCAACGCCTGAAACGGCAAACATTGGCGGAAACTGGCGGCTAGAAAACCCGGTTGTCCAGCCGGATCTCCTGCATCACCGTCGTCGAAATTTCCTCGATCGACTTGGTCGAAGAATCCAGCCAGCGGATACCCTCGCGCTTCATCATCTTCTCCGCATCGTGCACTTCCTGGCGGCAGTTTTTGAGCGAGGCATAGTTACTGTTCGGGCGGCGCTCCTCGCGGATCTGCGCCAGCCGCTCGGGCTGGATGGTCAGGCCGAAGAGCTTGCCGCGATGTCGCTCCAGCGTTCCCGGCAGACGGCCGCGGTCGAAATCTTCGGGGATCAGCGGGAAATTGGCGGCCTTCAGGCCGAACTGCATGGCCAAATAAAGCGAGGTCGGCGTCTTGCCGCAGCGCGAAACCCCGACCAGGATCACATCGGCGACTTCAAGGTCGTTGTCGGTGATACCGTCGTCGTGGGCCAGTGTGTAGTTGATCGCTTCGATGCGGTTCTTGTAGTCCGAGGTGTCGATCGAGCCGTGCGAGCGGCCGACCGAATGCGTCGATTTGACGCCGAGCTCGGCCTCCATCGGTGCCACGAAGGTCTCGATGAATGAGAGACACAGCGCGTCGGCGGCGTGCACCATCTGTGCCAGTTCAGGGTTTACCAGCGTTGTGAACACGATCGGTCGGGCACCGTCGATCCGGCCGGCTTCCTCGATGCGCATGATCAGTTCGTGCGCCTTCTCCGGCGTGTCCACAAAAGGCACGCGCGCCTGCTTGAAACGCACGCCCTCGAACTGCGTCAACAGGCTGTGGCCAAGGGCTTCGGCAGTAATGCCGGTACCGTCGGAGATGTAGAAGACGGAACGGACGCTGGCTTGTGGTTCCATGGTCATCTGATGGTTGTAATTGGAAAGCTCGGATTTTAGCCGCTGTTGCGCAATCCCGCCGCGACGCCGTTGATCGACAGGTGAATGCCGCGGCGGACGCGCTCGTCGGAATCTCCTGCCCGGTGCCGGCGCAGCAACTCGACCTGCAGGTGGTTGAGCGGGTCCATGTAGGGGAAGCGGTTGCGGATCGAGCGCTTGAGCAGCGGGTTGTCGGCCAGCAGTTCCTGCTGCTCTTCGATGGCCAGCAGGTGGCTGCGGGTGAGCTCCCATTCCGCTCGGATGCGGCCGAAGACGGATTCGCGCAAGGCAGGGTCGGTGACCAGTTCGGCATAACGCGAAGCGATGCCGAGGTCGGATTTGGCCAGCACCATGTCCATGTTCGACAGCAGGGTGCGGAAGAAGGGCCAGCGCTGGTACATGCGGCGCAGTGTGTCGATACCGCCAGGGTTGCGCTGCAGCCAGGTTTCCACGGCGCTGCCGAAGCCATACCAGCCCGGCAGCATCAGCCGGCACTGCGCCCAGCTGAACACCCACGGAATCGCCCGCAGGTCCTCGATGCGGTCGGACGGCTTGCGCGAGGCCGGGCGGCTGCCGATGTTCAACTGCGCGATCTCGGAGACCACCGTCGATTCGCGGAAATAGGTGGTGAAACCCTCGGTTTCATAGACCAGCCCGCGGTAGGCCTTGAACGCCAGTTCCGAGAGCGTGTCCATGACCGCGCGGAAGGCTTGCGGTTCGGCCTCCTGTTCCAGGTCGAGCAGGGTCGCTTCCAGCGTGGCCGAGGCCAGGATTTCCAGGTTGCGGCGGCCGACTTCCGGGTTCGCGTATTTCGAGGCGATGACTTCGCCCTGTTCGGTGATGCGGATCTGCCCGGAAACCGCACCGGCCGGCTGCGCCAGGATGGCCTGATAGCTCGGGCCGCCACCGCGGCCGACCGAACCGCCGCGGCCGTGGAACAGGCGCAGGCGAACCTGGTGCTTGCTGAACACCTCGGTCAGCTCGACTTCGGCCTTGTACAGTTCCCAGCCCGAAGTCAGGAAGCCGCCGTCCTTGTTGCTGTCGGAGTAGCCGAGCATGACCTCGTGTTCGTCGCCGCGCGAGGCGACCAGCGCCCGGTAGGCGGGCAGGCCGAAGACATGGTCCATGACGCCGGCGCTGTTCTGCAGGTCGCCGATGGTCTCGAACAGCGGGATGATGTTCATGGCAAGCACAGGCGGCTTGCCCGGCTGCAGCAGCCCGGCTTCCTTCAGCAGTAGCGCCACTTCGAGCAGGTCGGAAACGCCGTCGGCCTTGGAGATGATGCAGTTCGGCAGCGCCGCCGCGCCGTAGCGCTGGCGCAGTTCACGAGCGGCGAAGAAGATTTCCAGTTCGCCAGTGGCTTCCTCGGAGTAGGCCAGGTGCGGCGAATGCAGCGGCCGCAGGCTCGCGATCTCGGTCAGCAGCAGGCCGATGCGCGCCTCTTCCGGCAGCTTGTCGTAGGCCATGCAGACGCCGGCGCAGGCCAGCAGTTCACCGACCGTGCGCTCATGCACGTCCGAATTCTGGCGCAGGTCGATCGGCGCCAGATGGAAGCCGAACACTTCCACGGCACGCACCAGCCGGCGCAGGCGGCCGCCGGCGAGCAGCGCGGCGCCGTGGGCCTGCAGCGAAGCGGCGAGCACGCGCAGGTCGGCGGCAAGTTCTTCGGCAGAGGCATAGGGCGTGGCATCTGCAATCGCGTGGCGAGTCGCCTGGTGCTGGTCGAGCGCCACGGCCGTTGCCGCCAGCCGGGCATAGATGCCGGTCAGCGCGCGGCGGTAGGGCTCGTCAGCACGGTGCGGCGAATGGTCGGGCGAGCGTGCTGCCAGTGCTTCCAGTTCCGGCGAAACGGTGGCCAGCAGTTGCGACAGGGGCAGTTCGCCGCCGAGGGTGTGCAGCTCGCCGAGGTAGAACTCCAGCGCAGCCGTCGATTGCAGACGCATGCCGGCGCGCAGGATGTCGGCGGTGACGAACGGGTTGCCGTCGCGGTCGCCGCCGATCCAGCTGCCGATGCGGAAGAAGGGCGGCAGCGACCAGTCGCCGTGTTCGGGGAAGGCAGCGGCCAGCTGGTCTTCCAGCTGCCCATACAGGCGCGGCAGTTCGGCGAAGAACGTTTCGTCGTAATAGCTGATGCCGTTGCGGATTTCGTCGACCACTGCCAGCCGGTTCGGGCGCAGCATGCGCGTCCGCCACAGCGTCAGCACGGCACGGCGCAGGGCGAGGTCGGCTTCTGCCGTTTCTTCCGGCGTCAGTGCCATGCGGTCGCGCTTGTCGAGCAAGCCAGCGACTTCGTGCTGGCACTGCAGGATGCTCTTGCGGCTGACTTCGGTTGGGTGCGCCGTCAGCACCGGCGAAACGAGGGCGATGTCGAGCACTTCGCGCACGGCTTGCGGCTTGATGCCGGCGGCCTTGATGCGTTCCAGCGCATGCAGCAGGCTGCCTTCGCGTGGCTTCGAGCCGGCCAGGTCGTGGGCGCGGCGGCGGCGGATGTGGTGCTGGTCCTCGGCAATATTGGCCAGGTGCAGGAAGTAGGAGAAGGCGCGCACTACGGCAATCATCGTCTCGCGCGGCAGCTCGTTGAGAATCTGTTCCAGCGCCGTGCGGGCGGCGGGATCGAGATCGCGGTCGAAGCGGACCGAGGTCTGGCGGATGTTCTCGACCACCTCGAAAACGGCATCGCCTTCCTGTTCGCGCACGGTGTCGCCGAGCAGGCGGCCGAGCAGGCGGATGTCGTCGCGGAGGGGGAGGTCTTTTTCCTGGTTATCGGTCACGATGTTGGGCCTCGGAAATGAACATGGCCATCGAGTAGCAGGCTTAATCAAAAATGCTTGGCAGTAAGGCCACCGGCCCTCGACAACAAGGCAGGCCGGCTTTTCCCGCGGGGTTCTGCAATCTCTGTTGCATGCTTGGCGGTGAAATGGATCCGGTTTTAGCATGACTTCCGTTCGTCGATTCGGCGTTCGGCAAGCAGATCGCGCAAGCTTTTTGCAGCCGGCTTCAGCGGTGTTCGCGTTGCCGTCCAGCCGGCCTGGTTGCTTGGCGTCAGAAAACGGAAGCGCGTTGCCCCCCACGCGAACAGGCGGTACAGCGCCGGCCGGCTGTAGAGGAAGGCGAAGCCCTTGAAGGCCAGCGAGGCGAAGGTGGTCTTGCCGGCGCCCTGGCCGACCAGCGGCGCGTGGCCGGGCTTGGCCTCGTGCGTCGCTTCCTCGCGCAGGCGGATCAGCAGGTCGGGGATCGGAATCTTCACCGGGCAGACTTCGCCGCAGGCGCCGCACAGCGTCGAGGCGCCGGGCAGCACGTGCGTCGCCGCCAGCCCCATCATGTGCGGCGAAATGATCTCGCCGATCGGGCCGGGGTAGGTGGTGCCGTAGGCGTGGCCGCCGATGCGGGTGTAGACCGGGCAGTGGTTCATGCAGGCGCCGCAGCGGATGCACTGCAGCGTCTGCCGCAGCTGCTCGTCGGCGTAGGCCTGCGTGCGGCCGTTGTCGACCAGCACCAGATGCATTTCGCGCGGGCCGTCCTTCTCGCCCTCGCGGCGCGGGCCGGTGATGACGTTGAAGTAGGTGGTGATCGCCTGGCCGGTGGCCGAGCGCGTCAGCAGGCCATAGAGCGGCACCACGTGTTCGAGCTTCTCGACCACCTTCTCGATGCCGGTGATGGCGATATGCACGTTCGGCACCGTCGTGCACATGCGGCCGTTGCCTTCGTTCTCGACCAGGCACAGGCTGCCGGTTTCGGCGACGGCGAAATTGACGCCGGAGAGGCCGATGTCGGCATCCATGAATTTCTTGCGCAGCACGTCGCGGCCGACCTGGATCAGCGCATCGACATCCTCGGTATAACTGACGCCCGGCACCTTCTCAGCGAACAGTTTGGCGATGTCCTGCTTGGTCTTGTGGATCGCCGGCATGATGATGTGCGAGGGCTTCTCACCGGCCAGCTGGACGATGTACTCGCCCATGTCCGACTCCAGCGCCTCAATGCCGGCGGCGTCCATGGCGTGGTTCAGCTCGACTTCCTCGCTGACCATCGACTTGCCTTTCACCATCAGCCTGGCGTCGTGCTGGCGGCAGATGCCGAGGATGATGGCGTTGGCCTCATCCGGGTTTTCCGCCCAGTGCACCTTGACGCCGTTCTTGACCAGATTGGCTTCCAGCTGTTCGAGCAGGGCTGGCAGGCGTGACAGGCTGTAGCGGCGGATTTCCTCGGCCAGCGTGCGCTGGCGCTCCAGCAGCTCCGGGTCAGGGAACTGCGCGGCGCGCTTGGCGATCAGGAAATCCATGGCGCCGCGGAAGCTCTTCCTGAGGAAGGGATTGGCCACCACCTCGGCAGCGCGGCGCTTGAACTCGGAACCGGGGACAAACTGCATCGGTTGCGTAGTCATTATTGTGCCTCCCCGGTGAGCAGCAGCACGATCAATTCCTTCGGCCCGTGCGCGCCGTAGGCCAGCGTCTGCTGGATGTCGGCGGTCTTCGACGGGCCGGTGACGAGCAGCGCATTCGTTGGCAGCCCCTTGGACCAGCCTTGCGTGGTGATCGCATCGTAGAGCGTCGGCAGGATCGCGTCGGCATCGACCAGCGCGATGTGGATCGGCGGCACCAGAGACATAAGGCGCGGTTCGTCGGCATCCGGCCACAGGATCATGGTGCCGGTTTCGGCGATGGCGCCACGGGTGCCGGTGATGGCGGCGTCGATGCCGTCGAACATTTCCTGCTTCCAGGCTTCGATCGGCTGGTCATAGGCTTTCAGGCCGGCAATGCCGGAGGCCGCCAATTCCTTGCCGTGCGCCGTGGCCGGCGCGTAGAGCAAGGTGGCGATGCCCTTGTCAGCGACGATGGTGCGCGCTTTGTCGACCCACTGGCTGCGCGGCACCGTGTGCACCTCGGCGTGCCAGGCGGTGATTTTCTCGGCGAACTCCTGCGCCAGCTTGTCCTTGGCGGTACGCGGCAGGCTGGCGTAATGGGTGGTGATGCTGGCGTCGGGCGAAGCCAGCGGCTGCGCCGGCGCAGCTCGCAGCTTGGCAAGGATCTTGTCGCGGGCGCTCATGCTTTTTCTCCCTTGCCGTTTTTGCCACCACTCCCACCGGTGCGTTCCCACAGGAAGCTGGCGAGGTGCTGACCGCGGAAGCTGTCGCGGCGTTTTTCCAGCGTGCCGTTGATGTTCATCAGGCAACCGCCATCGGCGGAGAGGAAGGCGTCGGCGCCGGTTTCCTTCAGCGCATCGGCCTTGTCGCTGGCCATGGCGCCGGAAATCGCCGGCTGGCGCACGGAGAAGGTGCCGCCGAAGCCGCAGCATTCCGACTCGTGCGATTGCTGCAGGACCTCGACGCCGTCAAGCTGGGCGAGCAGTTCGCGGGCGTGCAGATGGGTGCCCATTTCGCGGCGGGCCGAGCAGGATGTGTGCAGGGTGACCTTGGTCGGTTTTCCCGAATCTTTCCATTTGACGTTGAGCACCTTGAGCAGGAATTCGGAAAGCTCGAACACGCGCTCGGCCAGGTTCTCGGCCTTGGCTTTCAGCATCGGGTCTTCGGCAAACAGCTTGGGGTAGTGGTGACGCATCATGCCAGCGCAGGAACCGGAAGGCACCACCACCGGCCAGTTTTCCGGGAACAGATCGAGCTGCGCCTTGGCCACGGCGCGCGCCTCGTCGGCATAGCCGCTGGTGTAGGCCGGCTGGCCGCAGCAGGTCTGGTTTTCGGGGAAGTGCACGGTGATGCCCTCGCGCTCCAGAAGCTGGATGGCATCCATCCCCGCCTCCGGGCAAAACAGGTCGACGAGGCAGGTGGCAAAGAAATAAACGTCCTTGGGACGCGGGCCGGCGGGGAGGTTTCGTTGCATGTTGTCTCCGATGGGTAATTGGTCAAACCAATATTTACAGTTTCGAAAATGTACGATACAACCGTGACTTAGTCAATATTGCGAGCTTGAATTTACACTTGCAGTTTCCGCAATTGCTGATTAGAATTTGCTGGTCTTACCAATCGAGTGCTGAATTTACTCATGCCGCTAAACAAGGTTCAGGTGCCGCGTATTTCCGATGCCGTTGCCGCTTCGCTGGAGCGCCGCATCCTGGAAGGCTCGCTCAAGCCGGGCGACCGCCTGCCACCGGAGCGCGAACTCGCGGTCGAATTGGGCGTGTCGCGGCCATCCCTCAGGGAAGCGATCCAGAAACTGGCGTCAAAAGGCATGGTACAGAGTCGGCAGGGCGGTGGCACCTATGTCACCGACCGTCTCGAATCGACCTTCTTCGACCCGTGGCAGGACATGATGGGTGCGCACCCGAACCTGCGCGAAGACCTGCTCGAATTCCGCCGCATGCTTGAGGGTCAGGCCGCCGAGTGGGCTGCCGAGCGTGCCACCGATGCCGATCTGACCCGCCTGAATCAGGCTTTCGAGGCCATGAACCAGGCCTTCGATGCCGACGACTCCGAGCGCCGCGCCTCCACCGACATCGATTTTCACCAGGCCATTGGCGAAGCCACGCACAACGTGCTGATCGGCCACCTCTCGGCCGCACTGCTGCGCCTGATGCAGGACAACATCCGCCTCAACCTCGGCGAACTGAAGACCATTCCGGCGGCGATCTCGCTGCTGAAGAGCCAGCACGCCGCGATCCATACTGCCATCACCGAGCGCAAGCCGTCGGCGGCACGAGCGGCGGCAGAAACGCATATCGACTTCGTTCGCGAGTCGCTGGCGCAGTCGCTGCGCTCGGCCGCGCGTCGGCAGACCGCCGAACGGCGCCTCAGCGCCAATACCACTGATTTTTCCGCTTCCTCAATCTCCTGATCTCTCCCCTTTGAAAGGATTCCGCATGGAGCCGCTCGTCATTCCCTTTGAAAAACTGCGCATGACCGATGTTGAACAGGTCGGCGGCAAGAACTCGTCGCTGGGCGAAATGATCAGCCAGCTGGCCGATTCCGGCGTGCGCGTGCCCGGTGGCTTTGCCACGACGGCCCATGCCTACCGCGAGTTCCTGGCACAGAGCGGGTTGGATGCCAAGATCAACGCATCGCTCGATGCGCTCGACGTCGATGACGTGAATGCGCTGGCCAGACTCGGCGCGCAGATCCGCAAGTGGATCATGGACACGCCGTTTCCGACGGCTCTGACGGTGGAAATCTCCGCCCAGTACCAGCGCCTGGTGGCTGATTCGTCGGCCGACATGTCCTTCGCCGTGCGCTCCTCGGCCACCGCCGAAGACCTCCCGGACGCCTCGTTTGCCGGCCAGCAGGAAACCTTCCTCAACATCCACGGGCTGGACAACATCCTGCACGCGATCAAGGAAGTCTTCGCCTCGCTCTACAACGACCGCGCCATTTCCTACCGCGTGCACAAGGGCTTCATCCACGCCGACGTCGCGCTGTCGGCCGGCGTGCAGCGCATGGTGCGCTCCGACACCGGTGCCGCCGGCGTGATGTTCACGCTCGACACCGAATCCGGCTTCCGCGATGCCGTCTTCGTCACCTCCAGCTACGGCCTGGGCGAGACGGTGGTGCAGGGCGCGGTGAACCCGGATGAGTTCTACGTGCACAAGCCCACGCTGGCGCTGGGCAAGCCGCCGTGATCCGCCGCAACCTGGGCTCCAAGCTGATCAAGATGGAGTTCACCGACAAGGCCGTGGCCGGCAAGTCGGTGCGCACGGTCGATGTGCCCGAGGCCGACCGCCACCAGTTCTCGATCAACGACGCCGAAGTCGAGGAACTGGCCCGCTACGCGATGATCATCGAGAAGCACTACGGTCGCCCGATGGACATCGAGTGGGGCAAGGACGGCAACGATGGCAAGCTCTACATCCTGCAGGCCCGCCCGGAAACCGTGAAGTCGCAGGAAGGCCACGAGCGCCTGCAGAAATTCAAGCTGAAGTCCTTCTCCAAGGTGCTGTCGTCCGGCCGCGCCATCGGCCAGAAGATCGGCGTCGGCCCGGTGCGCGTGGTGCAGCGACCCGAAGGAAATGGACAAGGTGCAGCCCGGCGACGTGCTGGTTGCCGACATGACCGACCCGAACTGGGAGCCGGTGATGAAGCGCGCCGCGGCGATCATCACCAACCGCGGCGGCCGCACCTGCCACGCGGCGATCATCGCCCGCGAACTGGGCATCCCGGCCATCGTCGGTTGCGGCGATGCGACCGAAACCCTCTCCGAAGGCGAGATCGTTACGGCGTCGTGCGCCGAGGGCGACACCGGCCACGTCTATCGCGGCAAGCTGGATTTCGAAGTCACCGAGCGTGAAGTTGGCACCATGCCGCCGATCCCGACCAAGATCATGATGAACGTCGGCAACCCGGAGCTGGCCTTCGAGTTCTCGCAATTGCCGAACGCCGGCGTCGGCCTGGCCCGCCTCGAGTTCGTCATCAACAACATGATCGGCATCCACCCCAAGGCCATCCTCGAGATCGGCCAGGTGCCGGCTTCGAAGCGTGAGGAAATCCTGCGCCGTGCCCGTGGTTACGCCTCGCCGAAGGAATTCTTCGTTGAGAAGCTGGTTGAGGGCGTGGCCACCATCGCCGCCGCCTTCTACCCGAACCCGGTGATCGTCCGCCTGTCCGACTTCAAGTCGAACGAGTACCGCAAGCTCCTCGGCGGCGATCTGTACGAGCCGGAGGAAGAGAATCCGATGCTCGGCTTCCGCGGCGCCTCGCGCTATATCGCACAGACCTTCCGCGACTGCTTCGAGCTGGAATGCCGCGCCATGAAGAAGGTGCGCGACGAGATGGGCCTGACCAATGTGCAACTGATGGTGCCTTTCGTGCGTACCGTTGCCGAAGGCAAGGGCGTCGTCCAGCTGCTGGCCGAGCACGGCCTGAAGCAGGGCGAGAACGACCTCAAGCTGATCATGATGTGCGAGATCCCGTCGAACGCGCTGCTGGCCGACGAGTTCCTCGACGTCTTCGACGGCTTCTCGATCGGCTCCAACGACCTGACCCAGCTGACCTTGGGCCTCGACCGCGACTCCGGGCTGGTGGCCAACCTGTTCGACGAGCGCGACCCGGCGGTGAAGATGCTGCTGGCGATGGCCATTGCCAGTGCCAACAAGAAGGGCAAGTACATCGGCATCTGCGGCCAAGGCCCGTCTGATCACCCCGACCTGGCTGAATGGCTGATGGACCAGGGTATCAGCAGCATCTCGCTGAACCCGGATACGGTGGTCGATACCTGGCAGCGACTGGGCAGCCACAAGGCCTGATCATTGACTGTATCGACAGACGGAATGGCCCGCTTCGGCGGGCCATTTGTTTGGTGCTCCAAGTAGAGAACTTTGGATTTCGACTTCGTTATCCCTACTTCCCGGCCGCCGGCGGCAGCGGTGAGAACTCGATCGGCACCCAGCTGTAACTGCCTTTTCCTTCCGCCCGCACGCGGCCAAGGCCGGGGAAGGGCAGGTGCATGCCGGCAACCAGTGTCTTGCTTTCGGCGGCTGATTGCATCACTGCCCGGCGGGTGGCGATGGCCTGATTCTGGTCCACGTCAAACTCGATCGAGATACCGGGCTTGGCAAACTGCACGGCGTGGGCATGCACGAGGTCGCCCCAGATCAGCAGTTTCTGCCCGGCGGATTCGACGGCGTAGGCCGTATGCCCCGGCGTATGGCCGTTGGCAGCAACGGCACGAATGCCCGGTGCCACCTGAGCACCGTCCGAGAACGGTGTCCAGCGGCCGACAGCCTGATACGGCGCTGCTGCTTCTTGTGCCATCTTGAAGAACGGCTTCATGCCCTCCGGCGCCTTGTCCGCAGCCGCTTTCGACAGCCAGAAACTATGCTCCGCTCGCGGCACCATGATCTTTGCCTTTGGGAAGACTGGTCGCCCGTTAGCATCGTTCAGTCCACCCATGTGGTCGCCGTGCAGGTGGGTAATGATCACCGCATCCACCTGCGCGGGGTCGTAGCCAGCGGCCTTCATGTTCTCCAGCACGTAGCCGAGCGAGGGGCCGAAAAGTTTGGCAGCACCGGCATCGACGAGCACCAGCTGCTTGCCGGTGTTGATCAGATAGGCATTCACCGCCGTCTGCATCTTCGGGTTACCGACAAACATGCGCGACAGCAGACGCTGCAGATCGGCGGGCTTGGCATTCTTCAACAGCTTGGTGTCGAGCTCGATGACACCGTCGAAGAGCGCGGTAACTTCAAACTGGCCGAGCTGGTGGCGGTAGTAGCCGGGAACCTGAGTCTGCGCTAGCGGGGCTTCGGCACGGGCGAGCGACGGTAGCCCGAGGAGGGCGGCGAGCATGAGCGGGAGGAGGGGGCGGAGGAAGCTTGGCATTGGCGGACCTTCGTTTGGAGAGTGGACGGTAGCAGCTTGAAATTAGCGAACAGGGGACAACGTGAATATCGACGCCGAGCAGTATCGGCCGGAAACGGCGATGATGGCTTATGCGCCAAGGAGTCTGCGCGCCAACACCGACTGCATGTCCCGCCGGCCGTCAGCGATCAGGTAAATGATGACTTGATTAGCAGTGAGGCG
Source organism: Candidatus Proximibacter danicus (assembly GCA_016710885.1). Lineage (GTDB taxonomy): Bacteria > Pseudomonadota > Gammaproteobacteria > Burkholderiales > Rhodocyclaceae > Proximibacter > Proximibacter danicus. The sequence continues at coordinate 30,593 of JADJUC010000001.1, read as the reverse complement.
GTAGATCACGCGGTAAGGTTTGAATGCGGTCTGGCGGTATTCCTTGATACCCAGCGTGACCAATTCTTTCGGGTAGCTGCCGCGTTCCGGAATCCGCGACAGGCTATCCACAAGTGCCATCAATTCGTCCAGCACGTAGTTGGCATTGGCAACACAGTCAAATTCGGCGATGTAGTCGTGAATGGCCTCCAGATCCTGCTCGGCACCTGCTGTCAGCAGAACTTGGTATTTGGCCGGTGCGCCTGACATCAGGCAGTGGCCCGCTTGGCGCGAAGACGGGCAACAACGTCTGCCACCGGCTTGAGCTTGCCGGATGCCACCTCTTGATTGCCTAACGCCAGGATTTTCAGCAAGGCCATCGTTTCCTGGGTTTCTTCGAACGAGGCCACATCCTGCAGGACGGCCTTGGCTTCACCATTCTGGGTGATGACCAGGGGTTGGCGTTGATCCGCAAGCTGGGTCAGGACCTCGGCAGCGTTAGCCTTGAGGTAGCTGATCGGTTTGACTTGAGACGAGTAGCGCATGGCTGTATTCCTTGTATTTAACAAGGACTGAATTTAGTCCTTTAATGGGCTTGTGGCAAGAGACTACCCGAACCGCCGCGCCGCTTCGACAGCGAGGCCCGCACCGATACTGCCGAAGAGATCGCCTTCGACCACCCGTGCCTTCGGCAATAGCGCGGCGATGCGCCGGCGCAGCAACGGGATGCCGCTTGATCCGCCGGTGAAGAAAACGGTATCGATGCCGCCTGCGGCAACACCGGCTTCGCGCAACAGCGTGGCGACCGTGCCCTCGACTTTCTCGACCAGTTGCGTCGTTGCCAGTTCGAATTCGATGCGGCTGAGGTCATGGAAGACATCCGGGGCGAAGCGTTCGAGCGATAGCGTCGTGGTGTCGTGCGCCGAGAGCGCGATCTTGGCTTCTTCGACCTGGTGCGCCAACCAGTGGCCGGCCCGCAATTCAATCAGGCGCTGCAGACGTTCAAGCGCTTCCGGGTTCATTGCTTCAAGGGTGAGCTGTTGTTGTTCGGCCCAGACCTGGCGCGTATAGGCAAAATTGATGGTGTGCCAGGTGGCAAGATTGAAGTAGATGCCTGCCGGCATTTCGCGCCCGTTGCTCAGCAGGCTGCGATAGCCAAGCTGCGGCATGACGCTGGCGAGGCTTAGCTGGCGGTCAAAATCGGTGCCACCGATGTGCACGCCGCCGTTGGCCAGCACATCGGCGCGGCGGTCGGCCGCCTTGGCGCGCTCCGGCGACAGGCGCACCAGCGAGAAATCCGAGGTGCCGCCGCCGATGTCGGCGATCAGCACCAGTTCCTCGCGGTGGATGTCACGTTCGTAGTGGAACGCGGCAGCGATCGGTTCGTACTGGAAGGTGACGTCCTTGAAGCCGACGGCACGGGCGATCCCGGCCAAGGTCTGCTCGGCGAGCTGGTCGGCGGCTTCGTCGTCATCCACGAAATAAACCGGGCGGCCAAAAACAGCCTGGTCGAAGGAGCGGCCGCTCTGGTTTTCGGCGCGCGCCTTGAGCGAGCCGATGAAGTGCGTGAGCAGGTCGCGGAAAACGACCGTACGACCCTGAACTTCGGTGCGGCCGTCGATCAGGCTGCTGCCGAGCAGGCTTTTCAGCGAACGCATCAGCCGCCCTTCGCAGCCCTCAAGATATTCACGCAGGCCGGCACGGCCAAAGGTGATCGTATCGTCTTCGGCATTGAAGAAGACAATGGAGGGCAGCGTTGGTTTGTCTTCTTCCAGCAGCAGGAGCGTCGGGGCTTGCGGACGCAGCCAGCCGACCGTGGAGTTGGAGGTGCCGAAGTCGATGCCGCAAGCGCGGGCAGAGGAGGCGTGGATCACGGGCAACAGAAAAATGAGACTTGAGTTGGGCGCGCGATGCTACGCGCGGGATGCCGCCGTGTCCAGATGCCTCTCCGGGGAGCGGTGCGAGCTTGAAGAATCGAAGCGGCACGCCTGTCCGGGGGTAGGGTGGGCATGCCTACTGAAGCTTGGTGCTCCCCGACGCTGCCGTCCCCTTGGCGATCTGGCTGAGCGCTTGTTCGGCAGCAATATCGAATAGCGCGCGTGACGAGACGAGCGCGGCTTGGCCGGACTGCAGCTGCTTTTCGATGACATCAACAGCCAGTGCGACTGCGTAGGGCCAGTCCGGATTGGCGACAAGCACTTTTCCCGAGCGGGGGGCGATCCATGCAACCAGCCCGCAAAGCGGTACGTTGCCTTCCATGCTGAACTGCAGCCATTGACCAACCTGCACACCGCCAGCCGAAGTCCGGTAGCTGGTTGCGGCGCTGCCCGGGCGGGCGAGTGTTTTCAGGGTTTTCCCATCGATGGTTTCACTGACGATCACAGCGTCGGTGGTGGCCGGTGTTTCCAGTGCTGGCGCCTCGAGTGGCTTTGGAACAACCAGCGGTGGGGCTGTTCCGCGCATGGTGGCAAATTGCAGGTTGAAGCAGGCGTCGAGGAATGGCGCCCGTTGTTCCTGGGTGGCGTTGATGCGATCCAGGCCGCCGTTGATACGTTTAAGGAGGGTGGCAACCAGCAGCGACAGGCGCTTGCGCTCATCGGCGCCGGGTTTCGGCTCCACACTCCACATCAGGTCGGTAATGGCTGCCTTGCATTCCTGCCAAACCTTGCCTTCCTCACCGCCGTCGAGGGCGGCGGCAGCCATGACCTTGACCCAGTATTGCCGGATGAAATCGTGGATTTCCTGCGCCGACGGCTGCTGCGCAACATCGTCCAGCCAGCGTCTGGCCAATTGCTCTGCGCGCTCCTGAGCCTCTGAGGCAGCCAGAAATGGTACAAAAACCTGCGCCGCTTCGCGTATCTCGCTGTCGCGCGCGGCAATCAGTGCATCAAGCTCGGCGATGGGGGCGGCAAGTACTGCGGCGTCGCCCTGCAGGGTCTCGGAAACCGCGCCGGCAATATTCCAGAGATGCGCCGAGATCGGGTGAGAACGATCTATGTTGCGCGGCAGCCCGGCTGCCGCACGTCCCATGGCATTGATCAGGCGTCGTGCGGGATGACCGATGTCGGAGAACAGCGAAGGGTCGAAAACGGAAAGCTTGAGCAATGGAATCTGCAGACGACTGATGGCGGTCTTGACGGTGTCAGGCAGATCCCAGGTGTTGAAAATAGCCTCGAAAATATGGCCGAGGGTTTCCAGTGCGACAGCTTCCGGGTTGCCCAGTGGTAGATCGAGATCCGCCGCCTTGAGCGCGTGAGGCGGTTGGGTCGGCATCTCACCCGACTCTCCGCCAGCAAGCGCGGTGTTACCTGTGGATAGCTGCAACTGTTCCAGGCGGGCGGTGAGCTGGTTCAGCATGACCAGGGTCGCAGCGTTGAGTGCCATGTTGCCAGGTGCGTTGCCTTGTCCAGCGGAGGCAGACGTTCCGGCGTTATTCCCAAGGGTACCCGGCGTGCCACCAAACTGTGCGTTCAGTGCTTGCTGGAGTGCAGAAAAGGCGTCGGAGCGGCCTTCGCCCCCCGTATTTGCGGCCCCACTCGTGCCGGCACCCGTGCTGGCACTGGCCCGGATACTGGCGGCGCTGGAACCTTTCGACTGAGCTGGCTCGATGTTGTGGCTGGCCAGGAGGTCGTTCAATGCGCTGTATACCGCTGGAAGGTCTTTTGAAAACTCCTCCTCGATGCGATCAAGCAAATGCAGGTTGCGTTCAAGATCCAGATTTCCCGCCTGGCACAAGGCCAGAAGGCCGCGCGCGAGGACCTCGGGGCCGACCGGATTGCCTTCCGGGGTCATGTCCGGGCGGTTGAGGAGTGTCATGTAGCGGAGCTGAACACGCCACAGGGTGTTGCCGCCGATGTCGACGACGTGCTTGGCGATGTCACCGATACGGATATCGAGTTCGAGATCGGCATCACACATCAGGGTCATGCGCGAGGCCGTCAGGCCGTTGGCCGTTTCGAAACCATCCGCCTGCTTGCTGCTTGCCAGTTCATCATGGGCCGTACCCAGTGCTTCGGTGAACGCTTCGAGGATCTGGGGCGTATTGGCGCCCGCTTGTCGGGCAATATCGGTCAGTTGCCGCTGGAAGAGAGTCCGTGCGTCGCGCAGTACGAAGAAAGCATCTCCGGAAGGGGCTGCGCCAGACATGTTGGTGGCGGTATCGAAAGGGTGGCTCATGGGCATTCGGCAAACGGAAAAAATGTCGGCATCACTATCGCTTTACCGGAAAGGCGGGCAAGGTCAGATGATAGCGGATTGCGGCGAGGCGAATGACAAGGATGAACGCCATCGTTGCTGTACTCGACCACACCTCATGCACACCCAGTTCCTGCAGGCTGATGAAGAGCAGGGCGCCGGCCCAGGCGGCCGAGGCGTAAAGCTCTCCTCCACGCATGACCAGCGGGATCTCATTGCAGAGAACGTCGCGCAGGATGCCGCCAAAAACACCGGTAATGACGCCGAGCAGCGAGGCCGCAAGCCATGGCGCATGCCACTGCAAGGCAGCCTGGGTGCCGATTGCGGTAAATAGCGCAAGACCTATGGCGTCCGGAATGAGAAACCAGCGGGCCTCTATTTCACGTTTGCGCAGTACGAAAAAGGCGGCAAATCCGCACAGGACTGCCGTAATCAGATAAGTCTGATCGGCGATCCAGAAAATATTGCGATTGAGCAACAGGTCGCGCAAGGTGCCGCCGCCGAGGGCGGTAGCGACAGCGACGAACGTGGCGCCGATCAGGTCGACTTCCTTGCGCTCGGCCTCCATGACGCCTGTCAGCGCGCTCACGGCTACCGCCGCCATGCCGATCCAGTAAATGAATTCGGCCATATCAATCAGCCGCGCCGACTCATCGTGCCCGGTCCTTAAGCAAGCGCCCCTGTTCGCGCTTCCAGTCCTTCTCCTGCTCGACATCGCGCTTGTCGTGCTGTTTCTTGCCTTTCGAGAGACCGATTTCTACCTTCACACGACCGCGCGTGTAATGCAGGTCAACTGGCACCAGCGTATAACCGGCCCGCTCAACCTTGCCGATCAGCTTGGATATCTCGCGTTCATGCAGCAACAGCTTGCGCGTGCGCGTCGGGTCGGGGCTGACATGGGTCGAAGCTTCCGTCAGCGGGGTGATGTGCATGCCGAGCACCCACAGTTCGCCGCCCTTGATGATGACGTAGGCTTCCTTGATCTGTACGCGGCCGGCACGAATGGCCTTGACCTCCCAGCCTTCGAGGACGATGCCGGCTTCGTACTTTTCCTCGACAAAATAGTCGTGGAAGGCCTTCTTGTTCGTGGAGATGCTCATGACCCTTCGGATTTCCCGTCAATGCGCGCTAAAATGCGCCATTCTACAGGATTCACGGGGTTTGACGGGCGATGGCCTTGGTCGAAAAATCAGTGCTGATCGCGTATTCCGCGCCACAGATGTTCGCGTTGGTCGACCACGTCGAGGACTACCCGCAGTTCCTGCCATGGTGCAGCCGGACCGAGGTCAAGTTTCGTGATGCACACAAGACAGCGGCGACCTTGTTCATCAATTACCACAGCGTCAAATCGCACTTCACGACCGCAAACGAGAAGGAATCGCAGGCGTCGCCAATGTGGATGAAGATCCGCCTGGTCGATGGCCCGTTTCGTCGGCTTGAAGGGATGTGGCGCTTCAAGCCTTTGTCCGACACCGCCTGCAAGATCGAGTTTGAACTGGCCTACGAGTTTTCCAGCCGCATGTTCGAGAAGGTCATCGGCCCCGTGTTCAGCCATATCGCCAACAGCTTCGTCGATGCCTTCGTCAAACGGGCCGCACAAGTTTATGGAGCCACTGCATGAAAGTTGAAGTCATCTACGCCCTCCCCGAAAAATCCGAAATCGTGTCGCTGGATCTGGCGGAAGGAAGCACCGTGATGCAGGCGCTTGAGGCTTCGGGTTTGCTGGAAAAACACCCGGAAATCGATGTCAAGAAGAACAAGTTCGGCATCTACGCCAAGCTGGCGAAAATCGATGCCGTCTTGCGCGACCGCGACCGGGTCGAGATCTACCGGCCCTTGATCGCCGACCCGAAGGAGGTGCGCAAACAGCGTGCGGCAGAGGGGAAAGTGATGAAGAAAGGTGCCGGCGAGGAAGCCGGCACGGAGTAGAGAGGGGCTGAGGGCTAGCGGCGTGTGGCGTTCAGCCCCGGCTCACTTGCAATTTTCTGCAATAAATTTTCGGGCACGGTCGGTTTCAGCAGCGCGTGCGCTGTCTTCAATAAAAACTCGCTCACCTTTGTCATCACGGGTAGCCAGACGCTCTCCGGACTCCAGCGCGGCCAGTTGCCGCCGGGCCCTTTCGCAGTCTTCCTTGCGCGCGGCCTTGTCAGCGGCTTCCTTCTGCGCCTTGTCGTCGGCTTCCTTCTGCGCCTGCTGGCGCTTCTTGAATTCAAGCTCGCGATCGGCGCCAGTCTTCGGCGCTGAAGCAGCGCTTTCTGTGGGAGCCTTGGTCTCCGAAGCCGCCTCGCTGGAGACGGTTCGTGCCTTGCTCGCGCCGCCGGGAGGCGGACGGTCGGAAATCACCGTTTTCCCCGACGCATCCTTGTAATGAATCTGCCGCTGGTATCCGCTGCCATGGATACCGTGACCGAAGCCCGTCTGGCTATTGCGCTGGCGCAAGAGGGGGGCATCGGTATCGTGCACAAGAACCTCAAGCCCCGCACCCAGGCGGCCGAGGTATCGAAGGTGAAGCGTTTCGAGTCTGGTGTTCTGAAGGACCCGATCACCATCACGCCGACGATGACGGTACGCGATGTGCTTGCGCTGACGCGCATGCACAAGATTTCCGGCCTGCCGGTGCTGGAGGGGAAGCTGGTTGTCGGCATCGTCACCAACCGCGACCTGCGCTTTGAGGTCAACCTGGATCAGCCGGTTGGCAACATCATGACACCGCGCGAGCGCCTGATTACGGTAAAGGAGGGCTGTACCTCCGAAGAAGCCAAGGCGCTGATGCACAAGAATCGCCTCGAGCGCGTACTGGTGGTCAATGACGCCTTCGAGCTGCGCGGCCTGATGACCGTCAAGGATATCCTCAAATCCACCGAACACCCGGATGCCGCCAAGGACAAGCACGGCCGCCTGCTGGTCGGTGCTGCCATCGGCGTCGGTGCCGGCACCGAGGAACGCGCTGAGTTGCTGGCCGAAGCCGGCGTGGACGTGATTGTTGTCGATACCGCACACGGTCATTCGCAGGGTGTGCTGGACCGTGTCCGCTGGGTCAAGCGCACCTTCCCGAATGTTGAAGTCATTGGCGGCAACATTGCCACCGCCTCGGCTGCCAAGGCGCTGATGGACATGGGCGCCGATGGCGTCAAGGTCGGCATCGGCCCCGGCTCGATCTGCACCACGCGCATCGTTGCCGGTGTCGGCGTGCCGCAGATCAGCGCCGTCAACAACGTGGCCGAAGCCCTCAAGGGCACGGGTGTGCCGCTGATTGCCGACGGCGGTATCCGCTATTCGGGCGATATCGCCAAGGCCATCGCCGCTGGTGCCAATTGCGTCATGCTCGGCGGCCTGCTGGCCGGTACCGAGGAAGCGCCGGGCGAAGTCGAGCTGTTCCAGGGGCGTTCCTACAAGTCCTACCGTGGCATGGGTTCGATCGGTGCCATGGCGGCCGGTGCTGCCGACCGCTATTTCCAGGACAACACCGCCAACGTCGACAAGCTCGTTCCTGAAGGCATCGAAGGCCGCGTTCCCTACAAGGGCACGGCACTGGCTGTCATTCACCAGTTGATGGGTGGCCTGCGTTCCTCGATGGGCTACCTCGGCTGTTCGAGCATCGACCAGATGCACGACCGCGCCGAGTTTGTCGAGATCACCTCGGCCGGCGTGCGCGAGTCGCATGTCCACGACGTGCAGATCACCAAAGAAGCGCCGAACTACCATATCGACTGATCTTCCTCGTATCCACCAGGGCGGCTATTTAGCCGCCCTTGTTCATTCAAGGCTTAGCAAATGGCTCATCAGAAAATCCTCATCCTCGACTTCGGTTCCCAGGTTTCGCAACTGATCGCCCGCCGCGTGCGCGAACAGCAGGTGTATTGCGAGATGCACCCGTTCGACGTTTCCGAGCAGTTCATCCGCGATTTCAAACCGCAGGGCATCATCCTCTCCGGCGGTCCGAATTCGGTCTATGAGGCGCAGGACTGGAAGGCGCCGCAGGTGGTTTTCGAGCTGGGTGTGCCGGTACTGGGCATCTGCTACGGCATGCAAACCATGGCCCAGCAGTTGGGGGGCAAGGTCGAAAGCTCCGGCAAGCGAGAATTCGGCTATGCCGAAATCCGCGCCCGTGGCCATTCCGAACTGTTCAAGGGCATCCAGGATCGCAGCAACGCCGAGGGCCACGGCCTGCTCGACGTCTGGATGAGCCACGGCGACAAGGTGACCGAGCTGCCGGCCGGCTTCAAGGTCATCGCCAGCAGCGAATCCTGCCCGATCGCCGGCATGGCTGACGAAGTGCGCAAGTTCTACGCCGTCCAGTTCCATCCGGAAGTGACGCACACGATCAAGGGCAAGGAGATGTTCGCTCGCTTCGTGCATGAGATCTGCGGTTGTGGCCACGACTGGAACATGCCGGACTACGTCAATGAAGCGATCGAGAAGGTGCGCGCGCAGGTCGGCAAGGAGGAGGTGATCCTCGGCCTTTCCGGCGGCGTCGACTCCTCGGTGGTTGCAGCGCTCCTGCACCGCGCCATCGGCGACCAGCTGACCTGCGTCTTCGTCGATAACGGGCTGCTGCGCCTCAATGAAGGCGAGCAGGTGATGCAGACCTTTGCCCGCAGCCTTGGCGTCAAGGTCATCCATGTCGATGCGACTGAACAGTTCATGGGCCACCTCAAGGACGTCTCCGACCCGGAACAGAAGCGCAAGATCATCGGCCGCGAATTCGTCGAGGTCTTCCAGGCTGAAAGTGCCAAGCCCGAACGCCAAATGGCTGGCGCAGGGCACCATCTACCCGGATGTGATTGAATCAGCCGGTGCCAAGACCGGCAAGGCGCATGCCATCAAGAGCCATCACAACGTCGGCGGCCTGCCGGATACCCTGAAGCTCAAGCTGCTCGAACCGCTTCGCGAACTGTTCAAGGACGAAGTGCGCGAACTGGGAATTGCCCTCGGTCTGCCGCATGACATGGTCTATCGCCACCCGTTCCCCGGCCCGGGCCTCGGCGTTCGCATCCTCGGTGAAGTGAAGAAGGAGTTCGCCGACCTGCTGCGCCGTGCCGACGCCATTTTCATCGACGAGCTGCGCGCTGCGGGTTGGTACGAGAAGACCAGCCAGGCCTTTGCCGTTTTCCTGCCGGTGAAGTCGGTTGGCGTCATGGGCGATGGCCGCACCTACGAATATGTCGTCGCGCTGCGTGCTGTCGAAACCCAGGACTTCATGACCGCGCATTGGGCCGAGCTGCCGCACAGTCTGCTGGGCAAGGTCTCGAACCGGATCATCAACGAGGTCAGGGGTATCAACCGCGTGGTCTATGACATCTCTGGCAAGCCGCCGGCAACTATCGAATGGGAATAACCGAGTCGGGCAGTTGAATACCCATTAGCCCGATTTCGAATCAATCCACGAAGGGTTCGTAGCCGGGCACCATGTTTTTTGCGGTGACCCACCGGTCGAAGTTCTCAGCAGCGACATAACCCAGCGCCAGTGCCGCATCTCGCAGGCTGCAACCGGCCTTGTGCGCATGCTTGGCGATCTCGGCGGAGCGGTCGTAGCCGATGTGGGGGGTGAGTGTCGTCACCAGCATCAGGGACTGTTCGAGCAATTCCGAGATGCGCTCCCGGTTGGCGGTGATGCCGCGCGCACAATGCAATTCGAAGCTCTGCATGCCATCCGCCAACAAGCGGACGCTCTGCAGAAAATTGTGAGCGATCAGCGGTTTGAACACGTTGAGTTCAAAATTGCCGGAAGCGCCGCCGATAGTTATCGCCACGTCGTTGCCGAAAACCTGACAGCACAACATCGTCAGCGCCTCGCACTGAGTCGGATTAACCTTGCCCGGCATGATCGAGCTACCCGGCTCGTTTTCCGGAATCGACAGCTCACCCAGCCCGCATCTCGGGCCGGACGCCAGCCAACGGATGTCGTTGGCGATTTTCATCAGTGCCGTTGCCAGCATCTTCAAGGCGCCATGCGCACCAACCAGCGCGTCATGTGCCGCCAGTGCAGCGAACTTGTTGTCGGCCGTCTTGAATGGCAGTGATGTCGCCCTTGCCAGTTCGGCGGCGACCCGCTGGCCGAAGTCGGGATCGGTATTGAGGCCCGTGCCAACAGCGGTACCGCCCACCGCCAGCTCGCAAAGGGCCGGCAGACTGGCGGCAATCGCCTGTTCGGCATGCGCCAGTTGTGCAGCCCACCCGGACACCTCCTGTCCCAGCGTCAGGGGCGTCGCATCCTGCAGGTGGGTGCGGCCGATCTTGATGATTGCTTCGAACTCGTTCGATTTGGCGACCAGCACCTGCCGCAGGTTTCTCAATGCCGGCAAAAGTTCAGCATGCATCGCCGTTACGGCCGCAACATGCATCGCCGTCGGAAAAATGTCGTTGGACGACTGCCCGAGATTGACCTCGTCATTGGGATGAACAAGGCGCTCAGGTCCGCGCCGCCCGCCAAGCAGTTCGGAAGCGCGGTTGGCCAGCACCTCGTTCATGTTCATGTTGGTCTGAGTACCCGAACCCGTTTGCCAGATCGAGAGGGGGAAGGCCGTTGAGTGCTTTCCACTCAACACTTCCTCCGCTGCTGTCGCAATGGCGCCGGCTTTGTACTCATCGAGCAATCCCAGTGAATGGTTGCTGATGGCGCAGGCGCGCTTGATCAGGGCGAGGGCATGGAGCAGTGCCTCCGGCATAGTTTCCGTCGAGATGGCAAAATGCTCGAGTGAGCGCTGCGTCTGCGCCCCCCACAAGGCAGTGGTGGGTACGGATATCGGGCCGAAGGAATCGTATTCGGTTCTGAAACGGTCAGTCATGATCCAAACCTCCTGCCGATGCGGACCGCGAGCTCGTCTGCCATGAATCAGTGTAGCCGGCTCCTTGGTATGTTGTCGGGCAGAAAGAGTGGACAAGCGAGAATCGCGTCGGTACAATGCGCGCCTTGTGCATTGCAGCAAATACCTGCACAAACGCGCATCGCAAACCTGAACTATAAGAACGACAAAGCCTTCCTGCCCCTTTGGTGCCGCAACACATGGCGCCGCAACGGCACAAAGCTTTCGTGCCGAAATCTCGCAGAAATATCCATTTCCCTGAGTTTTCAAGCAATTTCGTAGGTTGGCGCTGCATTTATTGCGTCCGTGTTTTTCCTGCCGGAAAGACGCGCGCACCTGTTTTTACGAAAGAAACTGATGACGTTTGAAGAAATTGGCCTTCACCCGGCCGTCCTGAAAGCGCTCGTTGACGCGGGCTATACCGTACCGACTTCCGTTCAAGCGCAAGCCATTCCCGCTGCCCTCGAAGGCCGCGACCTGCTGGTTTCCTCGCAGACCGGTTCGGGCAAGACCGCCGCCTTCGTGCTGCCGGCCCTGCACAAATTTGCCTCGCTTGAAGCGGCGCCAGCAGCCAAGACCCCGAACCAGGAACGCCAGGCCACGCGTGCCCGTGGCGAACGCCCGCGCTTCGCTCCAGCTCAACCGAAAATGCTGGTGCTGACCCCGACACGCGAACTCGCGCTGCAGGTCACCACAGCCACCGACAAGTACGGCGTGCACCTACGCCGCATCAAGGCGGTCTCGATTCTCGGCGGCATGCCGTACCCGAAGCAGATGCAACTGCTGTCGCGCAATCCGGAAATTCTCGTTGCCACGCCGGGGCGCCTGATCGATCACATGAATTCGGGCAAGATCGACTTCTCGCAACTGCAGGTTCTCGTGCTCGACGAAGCCGACCGCATGCTCGACATGGGCTTCATCGAAGACATCGAAACGATCATCGCCGCGACGCCGGCTACGCGCCAGACCATGCTCTTCTCGGCGACGCTGGACGGTGAAATTGGTCGCATGGCACAGCGCATCACGCGTGAGCCGATGACGATCAGCATCGCCGGTTCGCAAACCAAGCACGAAAACATCGAACAGAAGATGCACTTTGTCGACGACCTGGCGCACAAAAATCGCCTGCTCGACCACTTGTTGCGCGATGCCGCGATGGACCAGGCAGTGATTTTCACCGCCACCAAGCGCGACGCCGACACCATTTCCTATCAGCTCAACGAAGCCGGTTTTGCCGCTGCACCGCTGCATGGCGACATGCATCAGGGAGCCCGTAACCGCACCCTCACCGCTATGCGCCAGGGCCAGGTGCGCATTCTGGTCGCCACCGACGTTGCCGCTCGCGGCATCGACGTGCCGGGCATTACCCACGTCTTCAACTATGACCTGCCGAAGTTCCCGGAAGACTATGTGCACCGCATCGGCCGCACGGGTCGTGCCGGTCGCAGCGGCATTGCCGTGTCGCTGGTCAACCATGCTGAAGGCATTCATGTGAAGCGCATCGAGCGTTTCACCAAGCAGCTGATTCCGGTCGAAGTCGTTCCGGGTCACGAGGCAAAGCGTTCGGCGGCACCGCGCAAGGCCAAGCCGGCCGGCTGGAAGCCGGGGCAGAGCAGGAGCTGGGACAACAAGGGTTCCGCACCATCGCGCGATGGTGAAAAGCGTTACGGCAAGCCCGCTGGTGCGCCGCGTACCGATGGCTACGCCAAGCGCAGCGAAGGTTTCAAGGGCGCACCACGTAGCGAGAGTTACGGCAATCGCCCCGAGCGTGCAGAACGTGCGGAGCGTCCGGATAACTTCGGCAATCGCCCCGAGACTGCTGACAAGCGTCCGGATAACTTCGGCAACCGTGCCGATTACCCGACCCGCGCACATGCCAACAGCAACGGTGACAGCCGTGGCAAGTCGTTCAGTAATCGCCGAGAAGGCGCTCCGGCGCACAATCCGGGTGCCCCGCGCCGCGAATTCAAGAGCGCCGCGCCACGCACGGGTGGCGCACCGCGTCGCACCTGGACGGATCGCTAAGACGCTTTAGTCGTCCCCCGACAAAAAAAGGCTGCCGACAGCGATGTCAGCAGCCTTTTTTATTGCTGCCGGGTGGTTTGAGCGGGCTCCGGTAGCGAAATGAGGACGGCACAAGGTCGGCTACGAGTGAAATCGATAGCCAGTCCGTCCTTCTGTCTTGACACGATACATGGCGTGATCGGCATGGCCGAGGAGGGTCGCGGCCTCATCCCCGTCCTCAGGAAACAGGCTGATGCCAATGCTTGGGGTCACGAAAACTTCGATTCCGCCAGCAAGGATCGGGGGACGCAGCGCTTCTATCATCTGGCTGGCAACACGCAAGGCGTCGTCGCTTCCGTCAACTTCATTGAGCAGGATGACGAATTCGTCGCCGCCGATACGGGCGAGGAAATCCGATTCGCGCACGACTTGCATCAGGCGCCGCCCGACTTCGATCAATACCTGATCGCCCGCGGAATGGCCGAGCGTATCGTTGATCGTCTTGAAGTGATCGAGATCGGTAAACAAAAGGGCGACTCGCTGTCCGTTTCGCCGCGCCAGCGCAATCGACTGCGGCAATACGGCGTCGAGCGAAAAGCGGTTGGCGAGACCGGTAAGCGGATCGTGATGCGCCAGGAAACTGATGCGATCTTCGACCGTCTTGCGTTCGCTGATGTCCGAAAAGACGCCGACGTAGTGGCTGGTGTTGCTGCTTTTCGGGTCTTTAACCGTGTCGATGTGCATCCAGCAGGGAATGACCGCTCCGTCGCGGCATTGATTCCAGATTTCACCAACCCAATGCCCGTTTTTCTCCAGATCCCGCCACATTCCAGCGAAAAATGCAGCATCGTGCCTTGGCGAACGCAGCAGGGATGAACGCATGCCGATCGCTTCGTCGCGTGTATAACCGGTCATTCGCTCGAAAGCCGGATTCACCTCAACGATGCGCGTTGTGACGTCGGTGATGATGATCGCTTCAGAAATACTGGCATAAGCCTGTTGAGCCAACCTAAGTACGGTGCGCGTCTGCTGACGTCGGGTAACGTCGTGAACCAGCAGCCAGAACGGCCCCGTGTCACTACCGTTCATCGGCCAGTAGCGCAGACTGACCCAGCGGCGGATGCCGTCGGGAGCGATGAAACTGGTCTCAACTTGTTCGCCCGGCGTCTGTCGGCGAGCAAGCACGGCCAAGCCAGCAGCCTCATTCTGCCATTTGACCGGGCGCACCAAGCCTGCCGTCGCCTCATCATCAGGTTCCGCAGCCCCCAACAGGGTCGTCAGCTTGACATTCCATTCCAACAGCTTACCGTCGGCTGCAAACAGCGCGATTCCGGCCAGCGACGATTCGAAAAGGCTGCGATAACGTTGTTCGCGTACAGCAGCCTGTTGCTCGACTTGTTCAAGTTGCCGGCGTCCACGGACGACCAGTGCAGCCAGGGCGCCCACGACCAATACAGTGAGCAGGGCCAGCAGCATGAGTTCCTGGGGAAAGGAACCGCTCATCGGAAGCGATCTACTGCAAGGTGGCGTTGGTCTCGAATATCTCTTCGAGACGGCCGTTGAAACGACGGAAGGCAGCCAGGACGTCCGGATCGAAATGCCCGGGGTCAGAGCGCCCATCACCCACAGTCAGGATGCGTACGGCTTCTTCGTGGCACTTCGCTTCCTTGTAGGGACGCTTGCTGCGCAGGGTGTCGTAGCGGTCGCAAAGCAGGACGATACGCCCAGACAGTGGAATTCGGTCGCCGGAAATATTATGCGGATAGCCGGTTCCATCCCAGCATTCATGGTGGCTGGCAGCGACTTCGGCCCCCATCGTCAGAAATGGCGATGCGGCATGGGAGGCCAGTATTTCTGCACCAGCTTCCGGGTGGCGATGTACCAGCGCCATCTCTTCCGGGGTCAGCGGCCCCGGTTTCAGAAGGACGGATTGCGGTACGACAACCTTTCCGATGTCGTGCATGGCACTGGCGTAAAAAATAGATTCCGTGTAACCCGGTGCCATGCCAAGAAGTTCCGCCATGACACGGCTAAGATGGGCAATGCGCGAAATATGTTGGGCGGTCTCATGGTCCTTGAACTCGACCACGCGCGCCAGCGCGAAAATTGTCTCAATGTGACAGCCGCGCAATTCGGCTGTTTTTTGCCGGACCTGGCGGTCGAGCAGCAGGTTCATGTTGCTCAGAAAATCACCGTACTCCTTGAGCCTAAGCAGATTACGGACACGAATGACCAGCTCAGCGGGGTCGATCGGCTTGGTCAGAAAATCTTCGGCACCGATTTCGAGGCCGCGCAGACGGGACTCCCGGTCACCCAAAACTGTCAGCATGACGACAGGGACGTGGGCGGTTCGCGGATTGCTCTTCAGTCGACGTGCGGTTTCGAAGCCGTCCATATCCGCCATGACAAGATCAAGGATCACAAGATCCGGCCAGCCTTCGGCGGCAACGGCGATCGCATCGAAACCGCTGGTCACTGCTCGGGTTTGATGCCCGTTTTTTTGCAGCAGCGCGGAGATGTAGTTGCCGATGGATTTTTCGTCATCAACGATGAGAATCTTGCCGCAGACTCGGCTGTCGGCCATTACCGGCACAACTTCCTGCTCAAGAGCGGTATCGCGAGCCATGGTCCCCCCTTCGCTATTGGCGCAGCGCCGCCAAGCCCTGTCAAAGCTGTTTTTGTGAAGCCACAGTATAGGACAAGTGGATTTAATAGCAATCGCCCAGGATATGTTGGATTTGTCTCCGGCCTGGGAAAAAGTGCCAGCAGAATCGGCAAAAGCAAAGTGATGGACCTTGGAATGACGAAACCGCTTGCTACAATCCCATCCGATGAACGACGAATATTTCATGCGTGAAGCACTTTCTCTCGCGCGTTCGGCAGAATGCCTCGGCGAAGTGCCGGTAGGTGCGGTGGTGGTGCGTGAAGGTGAAATCCTGGGCCGCGGCTTCAATTCACCGATCGGCGAAAGCGATCCGACGGCCCACGCCGAAATTGCGGCCTTGCGTGATGCCGCCCGCAACCTTGGCAATTACCGCCTTCCCGGTTGCAGCCTTTACGTGACGCTGGAGCCATGTGCGATGTGTGCTGGCGCCATCCTCCATGCGCGTATCGCACGGGTGGTCTATGGTGCCCGTGACTTGAAGACGGGAGTACATGGCAGCGTGGTGGATCTTTTTGCGGTCGAAAAACTCAACCATCACACAGAGATCATCGGCGGAATCCTGGCTGACGATTGCAGCAGCATGCTTTCCGCTTTTTTTGCAGCGCGGCGACGTAGTCGTGAGCAGTAAGCGTCCGGCAATGAAAATCCATATCTCCATTCCGCACCAGACGCTCGAGCTTTGCGATTCGACGGGAAATCTGCTGCAGTGCTGGGCCGTTTCGACCGCCACTCGTGGGGCCGGAGAGCTTACGGGGAGTTACTGCACCCCGCGCGGAGCTCATGTCATACGCGCCAGAATCGGCCAAGGCATGCCGGAAAATACCGTTTTCGTTCGGCGCCGGCCGACAGGCGAGGTTTATTCCCCTGAACTCGGCGCCGAATACCCCGATCGCGACTGGATACTGACACGCATCCTCTGGCTGTCAGGTTGCGAACCCGGCGTCAATCGCCTCGGCAACGTCGACACCATGCGCCGCTACATCTATATCCACGGCAGCCCGGAGTCGGCCACGATGGGGATTCCCGGCTCCCACGGCTGCATCCGCATGCGCAACGCCGACATTGTCGCGCTGTTCGATCAGGTTCCGGTGGGCACGCCGGTGTTGATCGATGCCGAGGAAAAGGGCGTGGATGCGGCATGACTGGCCATTGGAATTCCACGGCTACCGTGCGTTTTTTGCCTTCGCAAGACTACCGCCGAAATTGATAGCGGTCTGACCGATCCTCGCACCCTCGGCACCAAAGCTGCGCTCGTGCAGCGTACCGCTACCGTCTGCTGCAATCGTCAGCAGCGACGACGCCCGCGTACCGTAGTCCGTAGAGCGAACAAAAATTGCCGACAGCCTTCGCTCCCATTCAAGGCTTACCCCGGTTGCCGGAAGCTGGGCATCGGCAGCGATTTCGTCGTCGGCGAGCAGATCGAAGAACGGGTTTTCCAATGGCAGACCCGGAAGTGCCTGGGTAAAACGCGCCTTGGCGGAGGCCAGTTTGGGCCAGGGGGTGTCGAGCAGATGGTTGGAAACGCCGTAAATGCCAGGGGGTAGTGATCGACCGGGATCGCCGCGATTGCTGCCATACCAGAGCGCCTGACCATCGTAGAGCAAGAGGTTGAATCCGGCGTAGGCCTTGCCGTCAAGGTTGCCGAGATAGTGACCGGCAGCAGTAGTGCCAAGCAGGAAATCGCGCGTCAGGTGACCGCGAGAATGTTGGCCTGCAGCTTGTCCTGGCTCGCGCACATTGGTGACGGCGGCAAAGCGACCGGCGGTGCTTACACCGAGCCAGGTGCCGCCGGCTTCTAGATCGCGACCCGCAATGATCTGTGGGGCATCCGGCCAGGCAGCCGCCGCCGCTGTTAGGCGCGCAAGGAATTCGTCACGATTGGCAGCGACGACCAGGGGGTACGCCGGATGCACCTGCCAGGCAAGAAGAATCAGGCACATGTCAGGCCTTGTTGCCGAAAACGTGTGCCTGAAACTGAAGGTCGATTGTGGCTGCTAAGCAGCGACGGGGGCCGCTGAAACTGTAAGACCGTCGCGGCCGCGGAGCTGTACGCCGGCATCGGCGGCACTTTCCATGAGTACCGCCAGCGCTTCATAGCCACCGGCGGGTGACGCCGTGGCGCTAATCACCATGCCGCACGCCTGGTCGGGCGCGGCAACCGAAAAAAGCTCATCGCCAGCGGCCATGGCTTCGGCAGCGCCGAGGCGGTAAAGGTGGCGTTTGACCTTGCCCAGATACTGGGTGCGCGCAACGATTTCCTGACCCGGATAGCAGCCCTTGTGAAAGCTGACGCCACCAATGCGTTCGAAATTGGCCATCTGCGGCACGAACTGTTCGCGTGTGGCTTCGCTGATGAGAGGCAGTGCCGCGCGGATATCCAGCCACCGCCAGGCGGAGATGCCAACGGGGCGGGCCGTCGCCGCAAGGGTTTGCCAGAGTTTGCCGGCAGCGGCAGCGCCAACGGCGATGTGAAAGCGACTCTCGTCGAGGCGAACGATCTGCCCGTCGGCGAAATCCACACTTTGCATGATTTCGGGAACCGACAGTCCGGCGTTGCGCAACGCATCCGCAGCCTTCGGGCCGGCAATGCCGAGCAGGGCGACGTTGTCGCTGATGTCGGCAATTGTCACTTTGGCGCGCAGGACAAACATCTGCAAACGCTTGGCGATGGCCGGCACGAGGTCGGCCGAAAGCTGCAGGATGTAATCATTCCCATCGCGGCGGACAATGAAGCTGGCCAGCATACGGCCCTTGGCACTGCACCACGCGGCATGCTGCACGGCGCCGCCGGAAAGATGGTTGATGTCGCTGGTCAGTTGGCTGTGCAGGAAGGATTTGGCCTCTTCACCGGCAACACGAATACCACCGAGGTGCGTCAGGGGGGCAAGAACGGTACCATCACGGGCGGCGATCAATTCGCCAGCAGCATCGCCAAAATCAAGAACATTCGTAGTGTCGAAACGGGCGCCGGCAGCATCCAGCGCATCTTTCCAGAGAGGGTTCATTTGTCGGGCATCTCGTTCGGTGGGGGGCTTTGGGCTATTATAGCGCCTCCGCGAATCGTATTTTTCGTGCCTTCAATGCGTTGGAAACGGTGCATCCCCGTTCTCTCGATGTCTTGCGGCCCCCCTTTCCCATGCTGAGATTCCTGCGCAACCTGTTCCTGTTCGTATTCGTTTCTGCAATCGCCTTGGCCGGCGGAGCCTACTGGATCGCAACGACCCCGGTTGCCCTGAACGCTTCTCCGCTTGATTTCACCGTATCGCCTGGCAGCTCGCTACGTAGCGCCGCGCAACAGATCCATGACGCCGGGGTCAATCTGTCGCCGCTGGTTCTGGTTACGCTTGGACGACTCAACCGTGTCGAAGCCCAGATCAAGGCCGGCAGCTACGAAGTTAGCCAAGGCATCACGCCGATCGAATTGCTGAGAAAACTGACGCGAGGCGATGTCTCCCAGGCGGAGATCGCCTTCATCGAAGGCTGGACATTCCGCCAGATGCGCGAGCGACTCAATGCCCACCCGGATATCCGCCATGATAGCGAAGCCCTCGATGATGCCGAGATCCTCCGGCGTATCGGTGCGAGCGAATCGCTGGCAGAAGGCCTGTTTTTCCCGGATACCTATCTTTTCTCCAAACGCTCAAGCGATCTCGAGGTGCTGGCCCGCGCCTATCGCGCGATGCACCGCCATCTGGATCGAGAGTGGGGGCAAAAAGCCAGCGGCCTGCCTTATCGCTCGCCCTACCAAGCCTTGATCATGGCCTCCATCGTCGAAAAGGAAACCGGGCGTGACGCAGACCGGGAGATGGTGGCCTCGGTTTTCGTCAATCGCCTGCGAACAGGCATGTTGCTGCAAACCGACCCGACCGTGATCTACGGGCTTGGGGCGCGTTTTGACGGCAACCTGCGCAAAAGCGATCTGCTCACCGATACCCCCTACAATACCTATACGCGAGCCGGCTTGCCGCCCGGCCCGATCGCCATGCCCGGACTGGCTTCGCTGCGCGCGGCGCTGAATCCGGCGAAGAGCGATGCCGTCTATTTTGTTGCGCGTGGCGATGGCAGCAGCCAGTTCTCGCGCACGCTTGAAGAACATAACCAGGCCGTAGTGCGCTACCAGAAAGGCGGAAAACGCTGATGCGAGGCAAGTTCATTACTTTCGAAGGCATCGATGGTGCCGGCAAGAGCAGCCATATCGCCGGGGTCTGTGCATTTCTAGCGGCACGAGGGCTGCAGGTCGTCAACACCCGTGAGCCCGGCGGGACGCCGCTCGGCGAGAAGCTGCGGGACCTCCTGCTGAATGAGCCGATGCACCTTGAAACCGAGGCGTTACTGATGTTTGCCGCCCGCAGCGAACATCTGGCGATGGTCATCGAACCGGCGCTGGCTCGCGGCGACTGGGTCGTCTGCGACCGCTTTACGGATGCCACTTATGCTTACCAGGGCGGAGGTCGCGGCCTCGACCGGCACAAGTTCGCCGATCTCGAACGCTGGGTGCACGGCCATCTGCAGCCGGATCTGACGCTCTTGTTCGATCTGCCGTTCTCGGTCGCGCGCGAGCGAATCGCGCTGCAGACGCGGGAGCTTGACCGCTTCGAGCAGGAGCGCGCGGATTTCCACGAGCGGGTTCGTCTTGCCTATCTTGAGCGCGCCGCTGCGGCACCGCAGCGCATCAAGGTCATCAATGCCGATCGGACCCTGGATGAAATCAAGAATTCGGTTGAAGAAACAGTTTTAAGCATCTGTTAATGAACGTTATAGAACTTCATTCTGAACTTTGGGAGCGACTGCAGGCGCGGCGTGCACAACTGCCGCATTCGCTACTCCTGACCGGCCCGCGCGGCCTCGGCAAGCTCGATCTGGCTTCACGCTTTGCTGGGTCGCTACTCTGCGAAAACCCGCAGACAGACCGCCAAGCCTGTGGCGCCTGCCCGGCATGCAACTGGCTGGCGCAAGGCAACCATCCCGATTTTCGCTTGCTGCAACCTGACGCTTTGGCGGGTACCGAACCGGAGGAGGGTGGCGAAACAAAGGAAAGCGCCAAAAAAGCCAGCCAGCAGATCACCATCGACCAGGTGCGTGGTCTCGATGATTTTCTCCACGTCGGCACACATCGCCATGGACTGCGCGTCATTCTCGTTTGCCCGGCAGAGGCGATGAACCGCAGCACCGCCAACGCACTGCTCAAGACGCTGGAAGAACCCGCCGCCGGCACGCTCTTTCTGCTGGTGAGCAATGAACCCGAGCGGCTCTTGCCGACCATCCGCAGTCGTTGCCAGTCAGCCGCCGTGGCATTGCCTCCCCCTGAGCGCGCACGCGCCTGGCTATCCGCCGCCGGGGTCGAAGGTGCAGAACGCTGGCTCGCCCTGGCTGGCGGCGCACCCTTGCTGGCGGCTGCGCTTGGCGCCTCCGGCGAGCGATTGCTGATCGACGCCCTGCTGGCGGAGTTGCGCAACGGCGCAACGCTGGACCCACTGGCCGCGGCGGCAGCGCTGGACAAGACCGTCAAGGCGGAGAAGGGCGGTACACCCATGAAACGGGTGATGGAGTGGGCGCAAAAGTGGCTCGTAGACCTCTCGCTGGTTTCATCGCAGTTGCCTGTGCGTTATTTTGTTTCGGAAAGAAAACAGATCGAGGGTCTGGTCGCACGTACCGAGCCGCAAAGGGTCTTGGCGTTCGCGCGGAAGGCGCTACAATACAAGCGTCATTCCGAGCACCCGCTCAACAGCCGCCTGTTCCTCGAAGATTTCTTCATGGGTTACGCGGCGCTTTTTGAACAACGCAAGCAAACCAATCAACGCTGAAGCGACCATGACCGAAATTGCCAAGCCTGCAGCAGCCCCAGCAGCCGTCGCACCACGGCCAAGCGTGCTATCGCTCAATATCAATTCGAAGTCGGCGCTGTACGCGGGCTACATGCCCCACCTCAAACATGGCGGTATCTTCATTCCGACCGCCCGGGCCTATGCGCTTGGCGATGAAGTCTTCATGCTGCTGGCGTTGATGGACGACCCGGCCAAACTGCCGATCGCCGGCACCGTTGTCTGGGTGACCCCCGCAGGCGCCCAGAACAGCAAGGCGCAGGAATTGGCGTGCACTTCAACGCCGACGAGAGCGGCGTCGAGGCCCGCCGCAAGATTGAAGGCCTGCTCGGCGGCGTCATGCAATCCAGCCGTCCGACACATACGCTTTAACCGCGCGCCAACCCGTTCGCTCCCTCGCTTTATCCCGCTATCTTGCCGATGCTGGTCGATTCGCACTGCCATCTGGATCTCGAAGGTCTTGCCGGCCGCCTGCCGGAGGTCTTTGCGCGCATGCAGGCCAATGGCGTTGGCGCAGCGGTGTGCATTGCCGTCAATCTGGAAGACCTGCCGCGGGTTCTGGCGCTGGCCGAGAGCGATGACCGCCTGTTTGCCACGGTGGGCGTACATCCGGAGTATTCCGATGCGCGCGAACCCGGTGAAGACGATCTGGTAGTGCTGGCTGCGCACCCCAAGGTGATTGCCATTGGCGAGACCGGACTCGACTACTACTGGCACAAGGATGCGCCGGAATGGCAGCGCGAGCGCTTTCGCACCCATATCCGTGCTGCACGGCGGACGTGCTTGCCGCTGGTCATCCACACCCGCGATGCCGCCGCAGACACCCTGCGGCTGATGGCCGAGGAGGGCGCCGGCGAGGTGGGTGGCGTCATGCATTGTTTTACCGAGACCTGGGAAGTCGCCGAAGCGGCCCTCAATCTCGGCTTTCACATCTCTTTCTCTGGCATTGTCACCTTCAAGAACGCGCTGCAGATCAAGGAGGTGGCGAGGCGGGTCCCGCTGGACCGCATCCTGATCGAGACCGACGCCCCCTACCTGGCACCGGCGCCGTATCGTGGCAAAACCAATGAGCCAGGCTACGTGCTGCATGTCGCCGAAGAAATCGCCCGGCTGCGCGACCTGAGTGTTGGGGCCGTGGCGGAACTGACCACCCGTAATTTTGTCCGGCTTTTTCCCGGCACCCGACAACGACTGGAAATCCAATGAAAAAAACTGCCCTTGTTGCTGCAACAACGCTTGTCCTGTCAATGAGCCTCGCCATGCCGGCGCATGCTGGTATCTACGACGACATGCTGGTGGCGATCAAACGTGCCAGCGCGCCAGACGTTATCTCCATTCTTAATCGCGGGCTTGATCCGAATCTTGTCGACCGGGAGGGCTACACGCTGCTGATGCTAGCGGTCCGCGATGGTGATGCCGAAATCGTCGATATCCTGCTCGCCGCCAAGGCCAACCCGAACGCGCGCAATGCGCACGGCGACACGCCCTTGCGCCTGGCGGCCTATCGAGGATCGCTGCCGATGGTGGAAAAGCTGGTCAAGGCACGTGCGCTGATCAATACCCCGGGCTGGACGCCGACGATCTACGCCGCATTCAACGGCCATGAACCGGTGGTCAGCTATCTGCTGGATAACGGTGCCGTGATCGATGCCCAGGCGGACAACGGTTTTACGGCACTGATTGCCGCAGCACGCGGCGGCCATGAAGCCGTGGTTGAGTTGCTGCTGAAAAAGGGGGCGAACCCGAACCTCAAATCGGACGCTGGCGAGACGGCAATGGACTTCGCTTTGCGGAGCAACAATACGACGATTTACGACCGCCTTCTGGCGGCCGGCGCACGTAGTGGAACAGCAATCGATAATCAGGAAGCCACGCCCCCTCGGAAGGACGGTGAGGCTACGAACGCACCGGCGGCAAAGTAATCAGGCGCAGTTTAGAGCCTTGAATATACTTTAAGTAAAGTCTGTAAACATCTGGATCAAATACGTTTTCTCGTGTTTTGTTTAGGTGTTTCTCGAGCTCGTCTTCGCTACGCGCCGGCCCAGATAGCGCCAGCGATCAAAGAGATGGAAGTCTTCCAGCATCCCGAATTCGTCGCGTTCGACGAGCGCAACCGGCCCTGCATGTGGCCACTCCTTCAGCTTCAGCTTGGCCAGCGCCGTCATCAGCCGGGCGCTGTGGCGTGAAATTGGCTCCTTGCCGATACACGCGCCGCGGCATTGATGTCCTTTGACCCCGGTGCAGGCTTTTCCTTCCTTAACTGCCTCAAGGCCGAGCAGGGCCGAGCACAGGAAATGCGCTTCAGCCAATTTACGTAGCGCTTGCCGGGCTTCGCGCTGCGTGGCGTAAAGACCGAACAGATCGGCATCAACGCCAAAAACCACATCCGAGGACATGACCAGCATCGGGCGAAAATCCCCGGCGCTGACTTCAGTCAGACGCCAACTGCACAATTCGGCCGGAATGGGCCGCAGACGCCGCTGGAATCGAATTTCCCCCAGGCGAGCGCCGAATTCACCGGCAGCATCCTGCCATTCGACCTGATGCACCAGGGAAGCCGGCGGCAGCTTGCTGCGCGCATCCGAGAAGTGCGAGAGAACCTTCTGGCGCAGATTGCTCCCCTTGCCGACGACCAGCGTCTCGCCATCCGCCCCCAGCAAGGCATAGGCGCCCGGTGTGTCGGGCAACTCGTCAGCCAGGGCCGGGTCCAGGCTGGGCGGCAAGACAGCCGGCCGGATCAGGCTGTCGATCCCGGCGCGCACGGCCTCCGGCCCAAGTTCCGAATGCCAGGCCTGCCATAGATCCCAGAGTACCCGCGCATCGGCCAGCGCCCGGTGGCGGGCATCGGCATGAATGCCATGCCGGGTCATCAACGTGTCGAGGTTATGCCGGTGATGCTGCGGATAGAGCTTGCGCGACAATTTGACCGTGCACAGGGCGGTCGAGCGGAAATCAACGCCCAGCCGGGCAAATTCGCCTTTGAGGAATCCGTAGTCGAAACGGGCGTTGTGGGCTACCAGAATCCGCCCGCGCAGTCGCTCGCGCAATGCGTCAGCCAAAGCTGGAAAACAGGGAGCGGATTCGACCATCGCATCGTCGATGCCGGTTAACTGGGTGATGAAGGGGGTGACCGATACCTCGGGATTGACCAGCGTGCTCCATTCCCGGACCCCTTCGCGATCAACCTCGACCAGCCCGACCTCCAGGATGCGGTCACGCGCGAAATTGGCGCCGGTGGTTTCAAGATCGAGAAACACTAGCGGCTGTTCGATGTAGTCGGGAATCATTGGCGGAGTGGGATTCGTAACGGGTTGGCCGGTTTCGGTTTCTGTCGAGGATCAGGTGCGTGCAGGACTTCGATTACTGCTCCGCGACCGCGCCTCATGGTTCGCATAATTTGTATTATGTTAAATTATCCATTGACAGTCAGTTCATATCTTCCGGCTTGACGATGGGCAGATGCAGGATGTCGATCCCCTCATCCTTCAACGCCGAGCAATCGTCTTCCGTTGCCAACCCACGAATCGGGCGAGACGGCGCTTCGTGGTAATGAATTTTCCGGGCCTCGTCGGCGAATTGGTTACCGACATCCTCCGCTTTGCTGGCGATCTCTTCGACGACAGCCCTCAACGCGCTGAGCTGGGGCGCCGTCGGAACTGTTGCCTGCGCGGCCTCCTTGCGATCGGTCACTACAGGACTCGGCGCAACCGAGCCAAGATGAAGGACAGACGGAAGGCGGCGAATATCAGCCGAACCGCATTGCGGACAGGAAACAAGCCCTCTCTCCAGTTGGCCGCCAAAATCGTCGGCCGAACGGAACCAGCCTTCAAAGCGGTGATTGTCGCTACAGGAGAGGTCGAAAATGATCATTGAACGAGGAAGAAAGTGCGGATGGTGCCCGGAACGGGCTTCTTAAAATGCTCTGCAAGCCTTGTATAGCGGCATTTCATCAATCTATATCGCCAGGATATACAAGTGCCTATACAAGCACTACTTGTGCGCCGCTAACGAATTACAAAAGCGGATTTTCTCACGCCACTACTGCCGAAAAAATAAATTTTTGACCACCTAAACGGTGCCCTACTCCAGACGAACGGCCACCGCCCTGCACCATCCTCTGGCGCAGAATATGAGGATGAAAACCTGGAAAAAAATTGCAGTGGCAGCCGTGGCCTTGTTGATCGCGTACTACAGCGGCCATCATTACGGGTACATTGACGGGGTGATTGAGGCTACAGCGGATTGCCTTATGACCTATCAGCCACCCATTGCCATTTGATGCTGCACGGCATTGACGTGATGTTCACTTCGATATTTGGGACGACATGAGAAACGAGTCATTCACTCCGAAGCAGATAGATCGCATCGTCGAGAACAGGGTCACCGTGATATCCCTTGTAGGTTTGTTTGGGTTCACGATCCTGTCGACATATATTTACAATGTTTACAGATCATTTGGCGAAGATTTAATTATTTTCGGCTCCATTCCGGCAATAGGCGTACTCGCTTGGATTCAGATAAAGCTGCCAACCATTCTTTTGCTGCAAATAGGGCGCGCAGAATGTCGCAGTTTCGGACACTATTGGCATCCTGACTGGAAGCAGGAAAAAATCGACTCCGAAAAATCCGCTTGTTGCCATCGGTGCTGGGAGAATGTAAGCGCTGAAGAATGGCAGAGGGTCAAAAAAGAATAGATTTTTAATCTCAAAAATTGACGGTAAGTCCTCCCTAAGAAAACAATCACGCGCAACAATCCGCCCCCACCCCACACCCGTACCCCCCCTTGCAAGCTGGCGCATCATCCGGTCATCAAACGCTTTTGACTATGGTCACGACCTGCTCAGGGGCTATCAATGCATAGCTAGTTGTATATCGACAGGATAAAAAAAGCCTCGTCTATCAAAGACAAGGCCTGCAGGTGTAAATGCGATGCCGTATATAGGAATCGTGGCTAATTACGGCTTGCGCTAACAGGTCTAAAACGCGCTAATCGTCGCTCAGGATAGGGTTAGCCATTGGCAGGCTTAACGCTTCCACAACCTGCTGTGCGTCGCCCATATCAATGATCCTGCGCTTGGCTTCGGTCAAGGCACTGAGGATGGAAATCTGGGCATCGCCATCCACCTTGGATTGCTTCACCATAACGATCTGGCCGGAGCTTGGCACATTGCCAGCGCCTTGCATCGAACCTGGCCCTCTGAAGGGTTACAGCGGCGTTATCAACTGCGCCAGACTCTAACCTTTCCGGCTCGGCATCAATGATCTGCAAAGCCTGTTCGGCAAGATAATCAGCGGCAACAACCCTTGCAGCATGATAGGCACGTTCCCGGTGCGGCTCGGAGTTGATCCAGTTCCATGCCACGGCATAGCTAACACCGAAAGTCTTTGTCCAGCTAATCAGGCCGCGCCCTTCAGCAACGTGATTGCAGATTTCCTCCATGAGTGCATCAGGCGCCTGTGTAGCGCGGTGCCATTTCTCATTCTGAATGCGTGCCATGAGCGCGTTCCTTCCTAGTTCGTTGCGCGTGCGTAGCTATCGCCGGTCACGACAGAAAGGTTGTTCAGCGCCACTTCAGCCTCTCTCAAAGCTACCGTACTCTCTGCATGTTCAGCCTCGGCAGCATCAAGCCCTTGCCGGAATTTCGCCAGCCGGCTTTCGAAACGCTCCCGCTCTGCTGCTTCGATCTGGTCGAACTTGGCTTTCTCGCTGGTTACGCGGCTGTTGGTGCCTTCATAGCGGCGTTTGGCCTCCGTCAGCACATCCTCTGCACGCCACTGGGCAACCATGGTGGTCAGCCCCATTTCCTGGGCAAGATGGCGTTTCTGGTCAGTAGTGAGTTGTTCGATTGCTTCAATCATGGTTGCTTCTCCTTCGTGGCTAGAACTTCTTCCGCGCTTCCGCGATGTTGTAGAGGCTGGACACCAGCCATGTGCTATTGCCCATTTCGGTACTCGTCAGCCCGTCAAGAATCCAAGGGGCTTTCTTCGCGGCCTTGGCTATCTCCTGATTCGCGACACGGATCATTTCTGCGGCCTGTTGCTCACCGTGCATCCGGGTAAGTTCCTGCCGTGCAGCCAGAGCGCCTAGCTGAAGCGTGGTCTGATCGACTGGGCCAGCGGCCATGTAGCGGTTCCACTGCTTGCCCATCTCCCGGCCTATTTCAGCCGGTATCCGACATCGGCCATAGCAGCCTGAACATTGGCGAGTTCCGTTATCTCCAGCGGCTCCAGACCGGGCGGCACTTCGAACCGATAACTATCCGGTGTGATACTTCCGCCAAATACGTCTGGCACTGGGTTACTGAGCGCACCGTCATCGTTTAGGGCTCCAACCTTCCTCCCGCTGCCATTGGCCCATGACTTCCAGTTCCTCAGGCGTGAAGGTTTCACCGACAACCCCAGCGGCTTCCGTAGCTTCAATTCCTGCGATATTCATTTCTTCCATGTCACACCCCTAGGACAACGTTAGCGGCCTCAACACGGGCCACAAGGTCGGGCCTGCGCTCAATTTCCCATTGGCCAAGTGCCGACGAACTCCAAGGCGTTGCCTGCGCCCTTTGCAGTTGCTCCTTCATTGCGGCGTATAGGTCTGGCTGGTGCAGCATGGCTGCGACCAAATCCACTTTTCCCGGCAATAGGGAATAGATTTCGCTGGTCGTTTCTTCGGTTTGATCCACGACCACGGCAAGTTCCACGGCGAGCTTTTGGAATCGCAGCGCGAGCTTGTGGCGGTGGTCACAGAGTTCCTTGACCTGTTTCCGGCGCTGCTCCCGTTGCCGAACTGCATCATCACCTTCTGCTGCATCTAGGCGGCGCTCTGCTCCGACAAGGGCAATCCCGGTCTCCTCAAGTGTCTGCCGCGCTTCGGCAACGGCCTTTCGTGCCTTTGCAATCCCGGCACCATCAAGGATGCCTTCAGCCTTTGCCAGCAAAGCAGATGACAGCTCGGCTTCAGCTTCAGCCAGTTCTGCTGCTGCAAAGGTCTGTTCTTCCTGCAACCGTCTGACGGTTTCCCGTGACTGCTCAACAGTCGGCTGGTTCTTCTTCAATAGATCAATGATGCTCATAACTTCTCCTTCACTCTGAAATCACAACCCGGACAAGCACCCGGACAGGCCGGACATAGCCGGACAAAACGGACAAGACAGGCCGGACGGACAGGACAAATCCTTTAGGTTTGTCCGTCTGTCCGGGTTGTCCGCGTGTCCAGTCATTCGGCATTGGTAGTCACCTGCTGCATGTAGGCTTCCCAACCACGACGAAACGCTTTTGACTTGGTATCGGTACTGCCGGTGTAAAGCGCATAGAACTGCTGACGGACAACCTCCTGTTGGTTGCTGCCAGTGATGGAGATAGCCTGTCTGATGTAGTCCAGCGGTTTGCTATGTTTTTCCTTGCCAGGCATAACAGGTTCCGCGTCTGTCGGATGCAGCACGATGGACGTGATCGGCTCATCGTCAGCATCGGTGCCAACCTGCACGGGGGTGTAGGCCAATCGCACAGGCTCGGCTAAGGCATCGTCCTTACGCTTGAGGGCATTCGACGGAAATAACCCGGCCTGTGTTGTTCTCATCGCGGCTTACATAGGATGCGCGTGTCGGCATTTGCGCGAATCTGGTAGGCACCACGCTCTCGGGCGCCATCGGCATGTCCATTGTGATGAACGAACAGCAGCGTCCGCCCACTGGTGGCAGATCGTGCAGCGTTCAGCGCTCTGCCAACATCAGCATTAGAATTTTCGTCGGCGTCACCCAGCATCAGGGATAGCGTGTCCAGTAGGACTAGACCAATCCTGACACCAAGCACTTGTTCCGCAAGCGCCACCCATGACTTGAGCTTGTCACCCTCCCTGTCCAGTGCGACAGGTTCAGGCACGACATAGATCGGGGCGTCAGTGACACCGTGATGCAGCGCGAGTGCCTTCAGCCTTTTCTGGTATCCGGCCTGCCCTTCACCCAGGACAACCAATACGCCCACCGACTCCCTGACACGATGGCCGCACCAGTCGCGCCCGGTGGCAACATGGAATGCGATGTCGACAGCGACAAACGATTTCATTGAACCGCTTTGGCCGAACAGGACAACGGTTTCACCGCAGCCTATCCAGCCCTTCAGCATGTAATCGGCGTCTGCCAATCCTCAGCGACAGCAGCATCAGCGAATCGGTATCCCGGCAGTGCTGGCGCCGCTGACTTGATCGGCTTCGGAATATGGCCTTCCTCCTCCGGTGATGGGAAGGTTCTTCATAAGACTTTCTTCGCGAGTGAGATGATCCTCAAGGGCTTTTTTTCGCCCTCGCTTAGGTGAAAATCGTTCAGGTCGTTGCTAAGTGCGCAGACGGGTGTCAGCATGCTTTGGATGGCGGGATTGTTGGAGATCATTGATCCACCTCCGGGTGGGGGATGATTCCAGTAGGCCGGTATAGCTCCCAAGCCAGGTCAGCTACTTTCTGGAGCCTGCCCTTGCCGAAGGAAATCAGTGCAACCGAACACTTCTTTGCTTTCCTAACGCTGCAACCCGTTGCCCAGCCCTCAACGGCATGCCAAATAGAGCTCGTGTTTCTCTCATCGCCCAGCAGCATAAAACCATCGCCAATAGTTCCGAAGGTCTGTTTGCGACCGGCGGAGTTGATCGCCTGAACCGCGATAACCTCACCGACGCCATGCTCGCGAATCGGAATCAGGATGCAGTCCACGTTTTGTCCGAGAAGTGATCCAGACGCCAGACCACGAGCAGCACCGAAGGCGTGCTGAATGCCCTTCCGCTGGCAATAGGGATGCGCGGCAACAAAAGCATCATTGCGGTCGGCTGCCTGCCATAGCGCCAGTGCATAAGCGTCGGTCGGATTCTTGTCGAGGACGGTTTTTCGAGGCGCTGCAGGGGTGGTAGGACGGGCCCTCATTGCCCGGGGAATACCTGTGCCAAACCCGTGTTTTCTAGCCTCAAATAGCACGGTTCCGACTGTTACCTTGCCGTCAGCGCGAAAACTTTTCCATGCGGCCAGCGCATCCTTGGCATTGAACGATTCGGCCTGCTGGCTCCATTCTTCGAAAAGCCCGTAGCCATCGTCCCCAAGCTCACGCTTCATGGCCATGCCGACGCGAATCCATAGTCGCGTCGTCG